>NZ_CP151975.1:0-887500 GCF_038593225.1 Bacillus sp. FSL W8-0629 | reverse complement strand
AGTCTGACTCCCAAGGATAAGTCATCGGCATTCGGAGTTTGACTGAATTCGGTAACCCGGTAGGGGCCCCTAGTCCAATCAGTGCTCTACCTCCGAGACTCTTACCTTGAGGCTAGCCCTAAAGCTATTTCGGAGAGAACCAGCTATCTCCAGGTTCGATTGGCATTTCACCCCTACCCACACCTCATCCCCGCACTTTTCAACGTGCGTGGGTTCGGGCCTCCATTCAGTGTTACCTGAACTTCACCCTGGACATGGGTAGATCACCTGGTTTCGGGTCTACGACCACGTACTCATGCGCCCTATTCAGACTCGCTTTCGCTGCGGCTCCGCATCTTCTGCTTAACCTTGCACGGGATCGTAACTCGCCGGTTCATTCTACAAAAGGCACGCCATCACCCGTTAACGGGCTCTGACTACTTGTAGGCACACGGTTTCAGGATCTATTTCACTCCCCTTCCGGGGTGCTTTTCACCTTTCCCTCACGGTACTGGTTCACTATCGGTCACTAGGGAGTATTTAGCCTTGGGAGATGGTCCTCCCGGATTCCGACGGAATTTCACGTGTTCCGCCGTACTCAGGATCCACTCTGGAGAGAACAACATTTCAGTTACAGGGCTGTTACCTTCTTTGGCGGGCCTTTCCAGACCTCTTCGCTTATATCGTTCCTTTGTAACTCCGTATAGAGTGTCCTACAACCCCAAGAGGCAAGCCTCTTGGTTTGGGCTGTTCCCGTTTCGCTCGCCGCTACTCAGGGAATCGCATTTGCTTTCTCTTCCTCCGGGTACTTAGATGTTTCAGTTCCCCGGGTATGCCTTCTCATACTCTATGTATTCAAGTATGGATACTACTCCATTACGAGCAGTGGGTTTCCCCATTCGGAAATCTCCGGATCAAAGCTTGCTTACAGCTCCCCGAAGCATATCGGTGTTCGTCCCGTCCTTCATCGGCTCCTAGTGCCAAGGCATCCACCGTGCGCCCTTTCTAACTTAACCATTTCTTACTTTAGAAAGAATCACTATGTGTGATGAACTTTGCATTGCATTCAATGTGAATGTATTACTTATTGTTATCTAGTTTTCAAAGAACAATCCTGTCTCGCTAGAGACATGTTTTGAAGGAATGATCCTTCAAAACTAAACAAGACGAAAAACGTACGCTGCTCCATATATCCTTAGAAAGGAGGTGATCCAGCCGCACCTTCCGATACGGCTACCTTGTTACGACTTCACCCCAATCATCTGCCCCACCTTCGGCGGCTGGCTCCATAAAGGTTACCTCACCGACTTCGGGTGTTGCAAACTCTCGTGGTGTGACGGGCGGTGTGTACAAGGCCCGGGAACGTATTCACCGCGGCATGCTGATCCGCGATTACTAGCGATTCCAGCTTCACGCAGTCGAGTTGCAGACTGCGATCCGAACTGAGAACAGATTTGTGGGATTGGCTAAACCTTGCGGTCTCGCAGCCCTTTGTTCTGTCCATTGTAGCACGTGTGTAGCCCAGGTCATAAGGGGCATGATGATTTGACGTCATCCCCACCTTCCTCCGGTTTGTCACCGGCAGTCACCTTAGAGTGCCCAACTGAATGCTGGCAACTAAGATCAAGGGTTGCGCTCGTTGCGGGACTTAACCCAACATCTCACGACACGAGCTGACGACAACCATGCACCACCTGTCACTCTGTCCCCGAAGGGAAAGCCCTATCTCTAGGGTTGTCAGAGGATGTCAAGACCTGGTAAGGTTCTTCGCGTTGCTTCGAATTAAACCACATGCTCCACCGCTTGTGCGGGCCCCCGTCAATTCCTTTGAGTTTCAGTCTTGCGACCGTACTCCCCAGGCGGAGTGCTTAATGCGTTAGCTGCAGCACTAAGGGGCGGAAACCCCCTAACACTTAGCACTCATCGTTTACGGCGTGGACTACCAGGGTATCTAATCCTGTTCGCTCCCCACGCTTTCGCTCCTCAGCGTCAGTTACAGACCAGAGAGTCGCCTTCGCCACTGGTGTTCCTCCACATCTCTACGCATTTCACCGCTACACGTGGAATTCCACTCTCCTCTTCTGCACTCAAGTTTCCCAGTTTCCAATGACCCTCCCCGGTTGAGCCGGGGGCTTTCACATCAGACTTAAGAAACCGCCTGCGAGCCCTTTACGCCCAATAATTCCGGACAACGCTTGCCACCTACGTATTACCGCGGCTGCTGGCACGTAGTTAGCCGTGGCTTTCTGGTTAGGTACCGTCAAGGTGCAAGCAGTTACTCTTGCACTTGTTCTTCCCTAACAACAGAGCTTTACGATCCGAAAACCTTCATCACTCACGCGGCGTTGCTCCGTCAGACTTTCGTCCATTGCGGAAGATTCCCTACTGCTGCCTCCCGTAGGAGTCTGGGCCGTGTCTCAGTCCCAGTGTGGCCGATCACCCTCTCAGGTCGGCTACGCATCGTCGCCTTGGTGAGCCGTTACCTCACCAACTAGCTAATGCGCCGCGGGTCCATCTGTAAGTGACAGCCGAAACCGTCTTTCATCCTTGAACCATGCGGTTCAAGGAACTATCCGGTATTAGCTCCGGTTTCCCGGAGTTATCCCAGTCTTACAGGCAGGTTACCCACGTGTTACTCACCCGTCCGCCGCTAACATCCGGGAGCAAGCTCCCTTCTGTCCGCTCGACTTGCATGTATTAGGCACGCCGCCAGCGTTCGTCCTGAGCCAGGATCAAACTCTCCGAAAAAGTACAAAACCGAAGTTTTGTTTTTCGTCAGCGTTTGACTGACTACCTATGATGTATCATAGGATTTTTTTATAAAAACTCGAATTAACAGGTACGTTTTGTCTTGTTTAGTTTTCAAAGATCATCTTCATTATCGCTCAGAGGCGACTTTCTTAATATAACATTTGAGCATCGTGTGCGTCAAGTGTTTTTCTGAATTTCTTTTTGTCCGCTTTTCTTTCAAAGCAACTCAGTTGCTCATTAGCGACGTTTAATAATATACCATCATAATATTCATACGTCAATATCTTTTTTAACAAAATATCCTCGATGATAGATTTTTTGCCCCTTCGTCTCAATTGGCTCTACTAGCACAATTCCTTTTTCCACAAAGAAATCAATCATCACACTAAGATCAGGTGTGAAATGTTTGAGATCAGGATGTGCAAGAAGCTCGCCAAACAGCCAAATATCCTGCTGTTCCATGACATGACGCAAATGAGCCGCACCAATTTCTGCTTTTGAATGAATCAAGAAATCATTCGCTAGGAATAAAAGTTCTAACCGTTTATGAAGACTTTCGTGGCTTTCAATCAACTCTGAATAAAGTTTATATACTTCCGGCTCCATATGACGTACTTGGTTCCAAACGGTCACTTCTGGGTGGAAGCCTTTATCAATCACTTCAATACGCGCCAGATGATGCAGGGCATGCACAATGGAATTATATGCATCGAGGAATTGATTTGATTCAAAAAATGCTTTTCCTTCTATATATCTGCGAATGAGCTTGCCATATTCTAAACCAATTTTGAGCTTACGGTTAGAAAACGGGAATGTACTCAGTTCATCAATCAAGTTGAAAATATATTCATTTCGATCAAACAGGACTTTTCCGTTTAAAATCCAATCAATAATACGCCTGTTGGTACCTAAGGTAATCCATTCCTTCAGCTGATCATCTGTGACAACATTTAAAGAAGCTGTCTGGTGATCGGATTCATAGTGCTTAATAAATAAAGGTTCTTCCGCATCCTTTACGATGACTAGAAGCGCTGCATCAAAGTTATCCGTCTCAGAAGATACTTTATGCCTTCTTTCTACTATAATCACAGCTAATGTATCTGGATGACTTGCTCTCTCTTGATAAATAGGACGGAGAAGATTTTCCATAGTGATTCCTCCAATACTCGGGTGTAAGGTTCTTCTCTAATGCTATGTATTTCTCCTCATAGAATCAAAATTCCTTCAATACATGAAAAAAGATCGTTGAATCATTATAAGCAATTTATTCACAAAACTCTATAACTAATTCAAACAGAAAGGTAAAATGTGCTATATTGGAGATGAGGGGGTCTAGGGATGGCGAAATACTCCAGTAAGATTAATAAAATCAGAACATTTGCACTTAGTTTGGTTTTTGTTGGTTTTTTGATCATGTATATCGGTGTGTTCTTCAAGGAATCGGTCTGGCTGTCGACCTTCTTTATGCTACTCGGCGTGTTATCGATTGGATTGAGTACAGCCGTTTACTTTTGGATCGGTATGCTTTCTACGAAGGCAGTCCGGGTCGTATGTCCAGGCTGTGAGAAGGAAACAAAAGTGCTTGGGCGGGTGGACATGTGCATGCATTGCAGAGAGCCACTTACACTCGATCCAGCATTAGAAGGCAAAGAGTTTGATGAATCCTACAATCGAAAAAAGTCATAAAAATAAGCTGACCATTCAACTGGTCAGCTTTTTCATTAATGATTTTCTTTTTTTGCACATTCTTGACAAGTGCCATAGATCTCCAAGCGATGATGACTTACTGTAAAACCTGTTACATGGGATGCAAGCTGTTCTACTTCATCAAGGCCAGGATAGTGAAAGTCAACGATCTTTCCGCAGTTTTCACAAATCGCATGGTAATGGTCAGATGTCGCAAAATCAAATCGGCTTGAGGAATCCCCATACGTTAATTCTTTTACTAATCCAGATTCCCGGAAGACTCGTAAATTGTTGTAAACCGTTGCTACACTCATATTAGGAAATTTTCCTTCAAGTGCCTTATATATATCGTCCGCGGTTGGGTGTGTCATAGAATTTACGAGAAACTCCAAGATGGCATGGCGCTGCGGAGTAATTCGAACACCGGTTTCTTTTAGAGCATCTAAAGCGTCTTTTAGTTCGTGAGCAGCCATTTCATCATGCACCTCTCTTTTCAAAAATATTCTTATATTATAATCTTTATAAATAGTGTACCCCCAGAGCCGAAACTTTGTCAATTACAATCCTCTTTTTTACCTATTCTTCTATACAAAAAAGACCGGCACGACTGCCGATCTCATCTCGTCAACATATTAAGCGTGAGTTTTCAGTTCCTCAAGCGCTTCTTCCACATGATCTTTCACCTTTACTTTACGCCACTCTTTCACAAGCTTTCCTTCTTTATTAATAAGAAACGTTGAGCGTTCAATTCCCATGTATTCCTTACCAAAGTTCTTTTTCAGCTTCCATACACCGAAAGCTTCAGACAATTTTTGTTCGTCATCTACAAGAAGCAGGAAAGGTAAGTCATGTTTTTCTTTAAACTTTTGGTGCTTGTCTTGACCGTCTGGGCTTACGCCGATGATGACAGCATCTAATTCGGCAAAGCTTTGATGGCGGTCACGGAAATCACAGGCTTCCGTTGTACACCCTGGCGTCATATCTTTTGGATAAAAATAAAGGACAATGTGTTTCCCTTTAAAATCAGAGAGCTTCACTTTCTCTCCATTATCACCAAGTAATTCAATATCAGGTACTTGCTGCCCCACTTCGATTGTCATGATACAATCCCTCCAACCTATTTTTTCATTAGCCTATCCAATTTCGAGAAGATATTCAACTAAGGACGCTTGCATCGGCATGTTAAAATAATGATAGACGACGTGATACGTTGAGATAGGAGGCTATTTATGAAATTCACCGAATCAGAAAAATTACATCAAGAGGCGCTGGAGCATATTGTTGGAGGGGTTAACAGCCCATCTCGTTCATATAAAGCAGTGGGCGGCGGGTCACCTGTTGCAATGGAAAGAGGAGAAGGCGCTTATTTTTGGGATGTTGACGGAAACCGTTATATCGACTATTTAGCAGCATACGGTCCAATTATTACGGGACATGCTCATCCTCATATTACAAAAGCCATCACGAAAGCAGCCGAGACGGGTGTCCTTTACGGAACACCAACGAAGCATGAAGTCACTTTTGCTAAGATGCTGAAGGAAGCGATGCCTGCTTTGGACAAAGTTCGTTTTGTCAATTCAGGTACAGAAGCTGTGATGACGACAATCCGTGTCGCTCGCGCTTATACAGGCAGAACAAAGATCATTAAGTTTGCCGGATGTTACCACGGCCATTCTGATCTTGTGCTAGTTGCGGCCGGCTCTGGACCTTCCACTTTAGGAACACCAGATTCAGCGGGCGTGCCTAAAAGTATTGCCAATGAAGTCATTACCGTTCCATTCAACGATATAGACAGCTACAAAGAAGCATTAGACCGCTGGGGTGATGAAGTAGCAGCTGTTCTTGTCGAGCCAATTGTCGGGAACTTTGGCATCGTAGAGCCTAAAGACGGTTTTCTGCAGCAGGTTAATGACCTGACTCATGAAAAAGGGGCTCTAGTCATCTATGATGAAGTCATTACAGCTTTCCGCTTTATGTATGGTGGTGCACAGGACTTGCTTCAAGTAAAACCTGACCTCACTGCATTAGGTAAAATTATCGGCGGCGGTCTTCCAATCGGCGCTTACGGCGGCAAAAAAGAAATTATGGAGCAAGTCGCCCCGCTTGGACCAGCCTACCAAGCTGGTACGATGGCAGGTAATCCCGCCTCTATCCTTTCTGGTATTGCATGCTTGGAAGTGTTAAAAGAAGACGGGGTCTACGAACGTCTTGATCAGCTCGGGGCCATGCTAGAAGAGGGAATTTTAGCCCACGCAAAAAAACATCAAGTAGATATTACAGTGAATCGCTTAAAAGGTGCTCTCACCATTTATTTTACAAAGGAAACGATTGTGAACTACGAGCAGGCTGAAAATACGGATGGTGAAATGTTCGCCCGTTTCTTTAAATTCATGCTCGCACAAGGTATTAACCTCGCCCCTTCTAAATATGAAGCTTGGTTCTTAACCATTGCACATACTGAAAATGATATTTCTGAAACGCTCAAAGCAGTAGATCATGCGTTTGAACAGCTGAAACAATCATAATGAAGAGAAAAACAGACGTAAATTCATGCGTCTGTTTTTTTATTTACCAGCTCTTGATTGTCAAAAGCAAGTGAATCTGTTACATTTTTTCTCAATACCTTCTTTTGATGTTTTCATGAACTTTCAAAAATCACTTGAATATTTCGGAAGACCGCTGTATATTACTTAGTTGTTTCATCAAAATATTTATGATATATGACAAGTGGTCATCTATTATCGAAAAGAAAGGAATGCAGGGACAAAACCAATGAAACTTGGAGCCCGTATTTTAAAAACTGGTATTGCCATTGTACTCGCGCTTTACCTGGCAACATGGCTTGGGTTGCCGACACCCGTCTTCGCGGGAATTGCAGCTGTATTTGCTATCCAGCCATCTATTTATCGATCATTTTTAACGATTGTTGATCAAGTGCAAGCCAATATTATTGGAGCAGCACTTGCCATTACGTTCGGTCTGCTTTTTGGCACAGGACCAGTCATCATCGGCTTAACTGCCGTCATGGTCATTGCGATTAATTTAAAGCTGAAGATTGAACACACGATTCCGATTGCACTCGTAACCGTCATCGCGATTTTAGAAAGTGCAGGGGATCATTTCCTTTCCTTTGCCTTAATTCGAACAGCAACTGTGGTGTTAGGCGTACTTTCTTCATTTTTAGTGAATTTGATTTTCCTGCCGCCAAAGTATGAAACAAAGCTTGTTCATCACATTATGGAAAATACGGAGGAGATTTTAAAATGGATCCGTCTGAGCTCCAGACAGTCTACTGATCATTCCACTTTAAAGGATGACATCGATCAAATAAAAGAACGTATGATCAAATTAGATCACATTTACTTGTTATACAAAGAAGAACGAAGCTATTTAAAGAAAACAACTTATGTCAAATCTAGAAAGCTTGTTTTATTCAGACAGGCAATCATGACGTCTAATCGAGCACTGTACTTGCTGAAAAAGCTTCATAAGTTAGAAAATGAAATTCATTTGATGCCAGAGCATTTCAGAGAGAGCTTAACAGATGAGATTGATTATTTACTTTATTGGCATGAACGTACCTTAATGAAATTTGTTGGAAAAATGAAACCGCAGGACGATGACTTCCAAAATGAATGCTCTCTTCGTCTTGAAACATTAACGAAATCATTTATTCAGCATCAGCAAAATCAAGAAAACGACTTGCTGGATTACAATATGCTGAATGTGATGTCGAGTATTATTGAATACCGTGATGAATTGGAGCATCTAGATACTTTAATTACAAGCTTCCAAACGTATCACCCAAAAGATAGTGAGATTGAGACAGAAGAAAAAGAAGCTTAAATACAAAAGCCCGATTCTAAGAATCGGGCTTACATTTTTGACAAAGGGCTAAAATGATCTTTATTTAGCCCTTTGTCTTCTTTTCAGCGTAGTTGAAAACCCTTGAAATCAAGGAAGGACGAGTACTGGAGCGGAGCGAATGCCATATTCGTGAGCACCAGCACGCAGGACTGACAAAGAATGCGAGGGTTTGTCTACACACTGTGACCAATTCTTAGAATCGATCTTATTTTATTTTCTTCATTTTAGGATCAAGGGTGTCTCTTAATCCATCTCCCATCAAGTTAAAGCCAAGAACCGTCAGCATGATCGCAATCCCCGGGAAAAATAAAGTCCATGGCGCTTGTACGAGATAAGGTCTCGCATCTGCAAGCATTTTCCCCCACTCTGGGCTTGGCGCTTGTGCACCTAATCCTAAAAATCCTAAAGCGGCCGCTTCAATAATGGCAGTACCAATCGCAAGCGTCGCTTGAACGATGACCGGCACCATACTATTTGGCAGAATGTGACGAAGAACGATGCGGCGGTGTGACATCCCGACTGCCTTTGCTGCTAAAACATATTCTTCTTGCTTAATGCTCAGCACCTTTGAACGAACCAGCCGGCCAAATGTGGGGACGTTAATAATCGCTATGGCAATTAGGGCATTTTGTAAGGAAGGTCCTAAGATGGAAACAATCGCAATCGCTAATAGAATGCTAGGAAAAGCGAGTAAAATATCAAATAGTCTTGAGATGACAGCATCCAGTAATCTACCGCCGTAACCTGCCATCAATCCAAGCAATGTCCCTAAAATAACCGACCCGAGAACAGAGAAGAAACCCACCCATAATGAAATCCGAGCTCCATGCACGACTCTAGAAAATATGTCTCTCCCGAAATCATCCGTACCAAACCAATGCGCAGCTGAAGGGGCACTAAATCGTTCGCCTAGTGACTGCTCGTTGATTCCATAAGGAGCAATGAGCGGTGCAAAGATTGCTAGGATAAGAAATAAAAAGACAATCACAGTGCCAATGACCGCCAGCTTGTGCTGAAAGAACAGTTTCATCGATTCAAGAATCAGTGCTTGAGAGCGTTCTTCCTTTTGTTTAGGTGCTTGAAGCTCTTTTTGCGCTTCCATGTCGTCACTCTCCCTTCTCTAGTATTTAATCCTCGGATCAATGACTGCATACAAGATATCCACAATGAAATTGATCAGCACAAATATGAGCGCAACAACAAGAATGCCAGTTTGAATAACAGGATAATCACGATAGCTAATTGCATCGTAAATATACCGCCCAATTCCCGGCCAAGCAAAGATCGTTTCTGTTAAAATGGCTCCGCCTAGCAAGAGACCTGTTTGAAGACCAATAATCGTTAAAATCGGAATAAGCGCATTTTTCAGCCCATGCTGATAAATGATGAAAAATGAACGTACCCCTTTTGCTTTTGCTGTTCGAATAAAATCTGAATGAAGAACTTCTAGCATACTTGCCCTCGTAATCCTTGCAATAATCGCAGCAGGAATCGTTGCGAGAGCGGTACTTGGTAAAATTAAATGCTTGATGCTGTCAAAGAATTGATCAAATCGCCCTTGCAAAAGCGTGTCCAGCGTATGAATATAGGTGATCGACTCTACCGGATTTCTGACGTTTTCTCGTCCTGTTGTCGGCAAAATACCTAATTCAATCGAGAATAGCCACTGTCCCATTAAGCCTAACCAGAAAATTGGCATGGACACCCCAATGAGCGCAATAAACATGGCCACATAATCAAAGAAAGAATGTTTAAACCATGCACTAATGATTCCGGCATTCACACCGACAATAATCGCCAGCAACATAGCGAAGAAAGTCAATTCTAATGTAGCGAATAAGTAAGGCTTCATTTCCTGGGCAATAGCCGCTCCTGTTCGTATGGAAGTCCCTAGATCACCTTTTAAAAGCCCCAGCATGTAGTGACCATATTGTACGTACCACGGCTGGTCTAAACCAAGCTGAATCGTCAATTGCTCTACTGCTTCTTTCGTTGCCCGCTGTCCTAAGATGACCTGCGCCGGATTTCCAGGGATAAACCGAATAATAGAAAATACAACTAAGGTCATTCCGATCAGTACTGGAATGAGCATTCCTGCTCGCTTCATACAATAAGCAAACAAACAGCTTTCACCGCCTTTTCATTGTTTGGATAAGGGAGATCGAACGATCTCCCTTATTTGCTTATTCGAAATATACGTCAGTCAATGCTTCGGAACCAGTCGGATGCGGCTGGTAGCCTTTTAAATCTTTAGATGCGGCAAGCATTGGAATTGAATGGACTAATGGGATCCAAGGCGCTTCATCATGAATGATTTCTTGAGCTTCTTGATATAATTCATTTCGCTTCTTTTGATCCGTATCGGTCTGCGCTTCAATGAGGATGTCATGCATTTTATCGTTTTGGAAGAATGTATAGTTGTTACCGCCAATACTGTCTTTATCTAATAATGTATAGATGAAATTATCAGGATCGCCATTGTCCCCTGTCCATCCTAATAAGAACACATCTGCTTCGCCTTTACTTGCTTTATCTAAATAAGTCGCCCAATCATATGTGACGATTTCGGCTTTGACACCAACTTTTTCAAAGTTTGACTGAATGACTTCAGCTACCTTCATCCCGTCTGACATATATGGACGCGGCACAGGCATTGCCCAAAGCTTGATACGAAAACCGTCAGGGAAGCCTGCCTCTTTCAATAGTTCTTTTGCTTTTTCCGGATCATATGGATATGGCTCAATCTCGTCATTGTAGCCTTCTAATGACGGAGGAAGTGGATTTTTTGCTGGTTCAGCAAGTCCTCCATAAAACGACTCGATGATTGATTCTTTATCAACTGCATAATTGAGTGCCTGACGAACCAACTTGTTATCAAGCGGCTTTCTAGTCACTGTCAGCCCGATATAACCTACGTTCATGGATGGTCTTTCAATCAGCTGGAGCGCTTTGTCTGTTTTAATGCCATCTAAATCGGACGGATTGACGCCATCCATTAAGTCGATTTCGCCTGTTTTAAGCGCATTTAAACGAGCAGAGTTTTCAGGAATAGAGCGGAAGATGATTTGTTTCAGTTTTGGTTTATCTTTTTGCCAGTAATCTTCGTTCTTTTCTAAGACAATACGGTCGTTCTGCTTCCATTCTTTAAACTTAAATGGTCCTGTGCCCACTGGGTTTTCTCTAAATGAATCACCGCTTTTTTCAACTGCTGCAGGACTAGCGATACCAAATGGTGACATGGCGATGTTTTTCAGAAATGTTGCTTGCGGGCGTTTGAGTTGAAATTCAATTTCATGCTCTCCTTTAACGATGATGTCTTTAATGACATGCCCTTTATCTTTTTTATAGCCGCCAAACATGCCGTAGTAAGGAAATTTTTCGGCATCTCCATTCATCCAGCGGTCAAAGTTGAATTTCACTGCTTCTGCATTAAAATCTGTGCCATCGTGAAATTTCACACCTTCTCTTAAGTAGAACGTGTACGATTTTCCGTCCTTTGCAACATCCCATTCTGTTGCGAGGCCCGGATGGATGGTCGTGTCTTTTTCACCGTAATTCAAAAGCTTTTCAAACATATTCTCTGTAACCTTGAAGGTTTCGCCTTCTGTTGTTGTAATCGGATCAAGTGACGTAGAGTCCCCTCCTCTGCCGAATACGAGAGTGTCTTTGGTGGCTTTTTCTTCTGATGTTGATGAAGATGAACAGCCCCCTAAAAATAACGCAAGTGCTAGCACAAGAATGAAACTACTGAATAACCATGTCTTCTTCATTGTGTTCCTCCTTTTGATATAAATAGCACGCAGCTGCATGGCCTGTTTCCTCCTCATACAAAGGCGGAACATCTTGCAAGCATTGCGCCCACCTTTTTGGACATCTTTTATAGAAAGGACAGCCATCTTCTGACACCAGGTTGGATTCTTCCGCTGACACATCCTGCGTTTCCAGCACGTGATCCATATGTGGAATGGATTTCAGAAGAAGCGATGTATAAGGATGAAGCGGCTTGTGAAATACGTCCTCCGCAGGACCCATTTCTACAATACGGCCAGCGTACATCACTGCAATTCGGTCGCTCATATACTTGACAACGCCTAGATCGTGAGAAACAAACAAGTACGTCAGAGAAAGCGTCTTTTGCAATTCGAGCATTAAATTCAATATTTGCGCTTGAACCGATACATCTAAAGCGGAAACTGGCTCATCGGCAATCACAAGACTTGGATGAGTAATCAGCGCCCTAGCAATTCCAATACGCTGCCTCTGACCGCCGCTGAATTGGTGCGCATAACGGTCTCCATAGGATGGGTCAAACCCAACAATGTGCAGCATCTCTTTTACCCGCTTTTGTCTTTCTGCTTTTGTTCCATGTTTATGAACAATGAGCGGTTCTTCTAAAATGTCTTTGATTTTCATTCGTGGATTTAAGGAAGCGTATGGATCTTGGAAAATCATTTGAATGTCTTTTCTGAAGGAACGCATGTCTCGTTCTTTCAGAAGCGTCACTTCTTTTCCTTTCATTTGGATTGAGCCAGAAGTCGGTTCGATTAATCTCATTAAGCTTTTGCCAAGGGTTGATTTCCCGCAGCCAGATTCGCCCACAATGCCGAGCGTCTCCCCTTCTTTCACGTGAAAGGACACTTGATTTAAAGCCAAAGTCGTCTGTTTGTGTTTAGAAAAAAATGCCGATGTGTCATAACGCTTCGTCAGTTGATTCACTTGCAACAGTGGGTGATTCAGTGTCTTCTCCTCCTTCCATTAGAAAACATGCGACGCGGTGATTGTGTGAAATGGATTGTAAAGATGGGTCTTTTTCAAGACATTGCGTCATTTGATATGGACAGCGTGGTGCAAATTGACAGCCGGACCGAATAGCTCCTGGCTTAGGTACATGACCCGCAATAGACATGAGTTTTTCTTTTTTCTCTTTAAATGATGGAACAGAGGCGAAAAGACCTTTCGTGTAGGGATGGAGAGGTTTTTGGAAAATACGGTCAACGGTTCCTTCTTCTACGATTCGACCGGCATACATAATCATGACACGCTGGCATATTTGCCGCACGACGCCTAAATCATGAGTAATAAATAATATAGCGGTGTCCATCTCTTCATTTAACTTTTTGAGCAAACGAAGAATTTGTGCTTGGATGGTGACATCAAGTGCAGTCGTTGGTTCATCTGCAATCATGAGCTTTGGGTGACACAGCATCGCCATCGCAATCATCACACGCTGACGCATGCCGCCCGAAAGTTCATGTGGATATTTTTTGAGTAATGACGCTGCTTGTTTCAGGCCAACCGTTTGAAGCAAATCTACCGCCTTCACTTTTGCTTCTTTTTGGCTGATAGTCTGATGTGTGAAAAGGGCTTCTGTCATTTGCTTGCCGATGGTCATGAGTGGATTGAGAGAAGTCATGGGTTCCTGGAAAATCATTGAGATGTCATTCCCTCTGACCTCTCGCCATTGTTTCTCCGACAGTGACAGCAGGTTTTGACCTTCAAATTGTATGTGACCTGTTGTTTCTGTTTGGTGATTCAGCCCCATTAAAGACATCGATGTGATGCTTTTCCCGCAGCCAGATTCGCCCACAATACCTAAGGTTTCTCCTTTTTGAATAGAGAATGAGATGTCATGGACGATCGGCACTCTCTGCTTTTTTTGCTGAAAGGCAATAGACAGCTGTTTGACATCTAGCAATACTTCTTGTTCTTTCACATCTTCACCATCCCGTCATACTTTTTAAAATTGTATTGAGACAAGCTGGGAAATATGTCATGTTTTTGACAAGCATAAAAAAGCCTATCCGCTAGAATCGGATAGGCTTCTACTAATTTAATGTTTGAATGGTAAATAGATGACGATAGTGGCTGTCTCGGTTCATTAATTCTTCATGTGTTCCTTTTTCCACAATCTCGCCTTGTTCCATGACCACAATGAGGTCCGCATGTGTAATCGTTGATAAACGGTGCGCAACAATAAAAGTTGTGCGATCTTTTGCCAGCTTTTGCATCGCTTCTTGAATGTAATGTTCACTTTCTAAATCAAGTGCAGACGTCGCTTCGTCTAAAATAAGCAGCGGTGGATTTTTAAGAAATACCCTCGCAATTGAAATTCGTTGTTTTTGACCGCCTGATAGCTTTACGCCACGTTCTCCTACCTTTGTGTCATATCCTTCAGGAAGAGACATGATGAACTCATGGGCATTAGCCGCTTTGGCCGCCGACACAATTTTCTCAAAGGATGCTTCCGGGTCTCCCACAGCGATATTTTCTTTAATGGTGTCACTGAATAAGAACGTATCTTGGAGCACCATCCCGACTTGATTCCGGAGGCTTCTTGCCTTGTACTCTTTAATATCAATGCCGTCAATTTCAAGTGATCCGCTTGTGACATCATAAAATCTTGGAATTAAACTGACGAGTGTCGACTTCCCTCCGCCGCTCATTCCTACAAGCGCAACGGTTTGACCTTTTTCTACTTTCAAGGAGATATTGTGTAAAATCTCTTCCTGTGTATGTTCGTAACGGAACGACACATCTTTAAATTCTACCTCTCCTTTTAAGTGATTGGCTTCTTTTGCATTCGGCTTGTCTGTTACTTCATACGGTTCATCAATAAACTCAAAAATACGATCCATTGATGCTACTGACTGAGTTAAAGTCGTCGATGAGTTAATGAGACGACGAATCGGGTTGTACATCCGGTCAATGTAGCCGACGAAGGCAATCATTGTCCCAATTGAAAGCGACCCGTTAATGACGGTATAGCCAGCAAAAGCAATAATGAGCAGCGGCGCAATGTCTGTGATCGTATTGACGACGGCGAATGTTTTGGCATTCCAATTCGTATGATTGATCGCTTTGTTTAAGAAATTTTTATTTTCATCGTGAAAATTCTCTTGTTCGTATTCTTCAATCGCAAAGCTGCGAATGACAGGCATTCCTTGTACTCGCTCATGCAGGTGCCCTTGTACCTCAGCCAGTGCCTGCGACCGCTCTTTTGTCAGCTTGCGAAGCCGTCCGTAAAAATACTTCACTGCTAACGCATACAGCGGAAAAATAATGACAGACACAATGGTGAGTTTAAGATCCAGTGTACACATAATGGCTATCACAATCAGGACGGTCATCAAATCAAGCCAAATGTTCATAAGCCCTGTGATGACAAATTCCTTCGTTTGCTCCACATCGTTGATGACCCTTGAAATAATTTCCCCTGTTCTCGTGTTGGCGTAATAACGAAGGCTTAGCTTTTGAATGTGCGAGAACAGTTTTTCCCGAATATCAAATAATACTTTACTGCCTGTCCACTGCGCATAGTATTGTCTGTAGTACTCAACAGGCGGTCTCATCACTAAAAATAATACAAGCATGATTCCCATAATAATAAAGAGAGTGGATGTTTTTTCTTCAGCCGATCCAGAGCCTTGAATCACATCATCAATGACATACTTTAAAAGCAGAGGCAATGTTAAGGGAATCGAGAACTTAATCATTCCGATCACCATTGTCAATGCAATCTGTTTTTTATACGGTGTTACAAAAGCCATGTAACGTTTTATGACCCCCATGTAAATCTCCTTCCCAATCTATCAGTGCCTCTTATCCGTACGCAATCAAAAACCTGTTGGCTTTGAAAAGCCAAACAGGTTTTAGCTGCTGTTACTTATTTTGTATAACGCAAAAAACGTTCATACCACATATCCACAAATTCTGGAGCAAACGGTCCCTTCCGCTGGTGAATCCAATGCAGTAATGTATTTAGATGCTCTCGTAAGATACTATCGATTTCTTTTGGATAATTCATCTGCCTCTTATGATCTGCATATTCATCCTCATCCAAAATATTATACGTCATGTCCGGAAAGACTTTGACATCTAAGTCGTAATCAATATACTTAATCGCCTCTTCATCTGTCGCAAAAGGAGAGCTGATGTTGCAGTAATAATACACCCCATCATCTCGAAGCATCCCAATGACATTAAACCATTGTTTTGCATGAAAATAGCAAATAGCCGGTTCTCTTGTCATCCATGTTCGGCCATCGGATTCAGTCACCATTGTTCGATCGTTTGCACCAATGATACACAATTCCGTTGCTTTCAGAATGGTGGTTTCATTCCAAATCCTGTGGATCAAGCCATTATGTTTATAGCTTTGAATTTGGATGGTTTCTCCTTCCTTGGGATAGCCCATATTTTCTCCCCTACTTTCTATAACAAACAAACCTAACAGTCCAAAGACCTAATTTCCCAACTAAACATGTCTCTATTATATTATACCGTTACATCATTAAAAAATGAAATGAAAAAGCCATTCAACCCAATTGAACGGCACACTCTTTTACATCACGGTTGAGCTCTTCTCCATTTGTTTATACGAATTGATGACTTGTTTAGTCTGTTTTGTAAATAGTGTTTGGACTTTTTGCAGTTCCTCTCGTTTCTGTTTGATTTGATCATGAAGCTTATGCCGCTCTTCCTTTTTTTCACCTTGCAGCAATCGTTTTTCTGTCTCTAGGTACAGATCGAGTTCTCCTTGTACATCGAGCAGCTGATCCATAAGCTGCATTTGTTCTCTGACAAGCTGATCGAAATCAGACATCTAACTCCTCCCTTTCATTCGTATCGACTTTTTGTATCTATACCATTTCTTGAAAGAAGGAAGAAGTCCTTTGACTGTTTATGTAGAGGTTTTACAGGTTTTGTCGGATGGTGGGGAGAGGCAAAAAGAAAAGCACTTCATTCGTAGATGAAGTGCTTCCTTTTGTTTCAGTGATTAGCTGTTTTGTTGTTTGTTTTGCTCAGCTTTTTGGTTGTATTTTTTTACGTGCTGTGCGTCAGTCTCGCTAGCAAATTCAGTGCCATATTGACCACCTTGTGCAGCAGCTTGGTTTTGTTTTTTCACTTGTTGTGCGTTTGTTTTGTTTTGTTGTTTATCCATCATTATCACCTCCACGCACATTAATTTGTGCAGAAGGTGTACATCTTATTCATGATTTTTTTAAACAAGCAAAGAACGTCCGCCATCGACGATAATCGTCTGTCCTCTAATCATATCTGCTTTGCCTGATACAAGGAATTCTACACTGTCGACCATGTCTTTAATTTCCACCATACGGCCTGCTGGTGTATTTTTCTTAGCATCTTCTAATAGCTCTTCACGATTTGGGAAGTGCTTGAGTGCATCTGTATCGATGGCGCCGCCTGATACGGCATTCACGACGATATTTTTTTGTGACAGCTCAACGGATAGGTAGCGTGTCAAAGCTTCTAGTGCTGCTTTAGATACACCAACCACCGTGTAGTTTTCAAGGTAGCGGATAGAGCCTAGTGAGCTAATGCTGACGATATGTCCGCCGCCGTTTTTCTCCATTAATTTGGCTGCTTCTTGTCCGCAGAATAACAAGGCTTTCGCATTGATATTCATGGTCCAGTCCCAATGATTTTCTTCAAGATCCATGATTGGGCGCTGAACGCCAGATGCCGCATTGTTCACAAATACGTCTAAACGGCCAAACGTTTCGTCAATTTGCTGGAACATGTCTTTGATTTTCTCTGGCTGACCAACGTTGGCTTTGACAACTAATGTTTTAACACCCATCGCTTCAATTTCTTCAGCTGTTTCAAGTGCTGCTTTTTTGCTTCTTGCATAGTTAATGACAATGTCATATCCTTTTTCAGCCAGGCGAAGGGCTACTTCTTTCCCGACACCTCTACTGCTGCCTGTAATTAGTGCACATTTACGCTTGTTCATTATGGTTCATCTCCTGATTTGAATAGTTTTCGTCCATTCGCTTCACACTAATAGGAAAGTTCCTATTAGGAGGTTACATTCATGTATGTCGGACGCGATTTAAGCCAGCTTGGCATGATGTCAAAGGATCAATGGAAAGATACTGAGCTTGCTTTTTTTCATCATGCTTTCCAACAAATTTTACCTTATTTAAACGAAGAAGGGCAATCTAAGTATCGAGAAATCATTTCTGAAATTGAAAACCGCGGGGGTCTGCACCGAAATGAAGCCGATTATACCCATGGTACAACGGTTAAATATGACTAGGCTGTTCAAGTGCCATCTTCCATATTTTTTGATGTGAGACTGGCAAAGCATATGCCTCAAATTCTTCTGTTGTGACTTTTTTCAGCATCGTGTCATCAGATACAGAGGTCACACGTCCAAAGAAAACAGAAATATTCCAGATGAGGTGGGTAAATACATGTTGAATGGTGCCTTCTAAATCACCAAGTTCTGCTTGTACACCCGCTTCCTCTTTTAAGAAATCAATCAGCTGCTCTTTTTCCGTTTTTCTTCCCTTCATTGTTTCCATGTTTGGGAACTCCCATAAATTCGCAAGCAGACCTGTACTTGGACGCTTATGAATATAGAGGTGGCCTGCATCATCAAATAACACCACCGCTGCCATTGATTTCGCAGTCGGCTTTTTCTTTTTACTTTTCACCGGCAGCTCATGCTGAACGCCTTCCTCAAGTGCCGAGCAATGCATGTTTACAGGACAAATGAGGCATGCAGGAGAGGTTGGGGTGCAAATAAGCGCACCTAGCTCCATTAGCCCTTGATTGAATTCTGACGGCTTTTCCCGGGAAATGAGCTGATCAACCGCAAATTCGAAAATGTTTCTCGTTTTTGGTTTTGCAATATCATCCCATATGGACAAGATACGGGAAATGACCCTCATCACGTTGCCGTCTACCGCAGGGTATGGCTTGTTATAGGCGATACTCAGCACTGCGCCGCTCGTATATGGGCCTACACCTTTCAGCTTTGAAAATTGTTCTTTCGTATCAGGAACAACGCCCCCGTAGGATTCATAGACTTCTTTCACAGCTGCCTGTAAATTACGCACTCGTGAGTAGTAGCCAAGACCTTCCCATGCTTTCATGACCTTTTCTTCATCAGCTAAAGCAAGATCCTTCACCGTCGGGAATTGCTCCATAAACCGATTGAAGTACGGAATGACCGTATCCACTCTCGTTTGCTGGAGCATCACTTCTGATACCCAGACGCGGTATGGATCTTGATTTTCACGCCATGGAAGTGTACGTTGTTCTTTTTCATACCAATCGATTAAATCATGCTGAAAGCCCGCAATATCTTTGCGGTCCAGCTTTTCTTGAATGTCTTTCATATCTATACTCCTTCTCATTGGACCGAGGGCTAACGTTCTGAAAAGAACCTTATTTGTTGTATACTGTTTGTAGATACGTTAACATGTTACATTAAATCGGGATAAAGCAAAAGTGATTTTGCACATAGTCTTGATGAGAGACGTATACTTTGTATGATTGTTCCTAAGCATGACAACTAGGAGGTAATCAATTGGATACTGGTACTCATGTAGTAATGGGCATTTCTCTTGGGGGACTTGCGCTTTTAGATCCAGCCGTCAGCGCAGATCCACACATGGCACACGCCGTGATGATCGCGACCATCGCCGGCTCCCAAGCACCAGACATTGATACTGTGCTAAAACTAAAAAATAATGCAGTTTATATAAGAAATCACCGGGGATTTACTCATTCCATTCCGGCTGTACTGTTTTGGTCATTGCTAATTCCGGCTGTGATTTTCCCATTTGTGCCGGGGGCAAATTTACTTCACCTTTGGTTATGGACA
Source organism: Bacillus sp. FSL W8-0629 (assembly GCF_038593225.1). Lineage (NCBI taxonomy): Bacteria > Bacillati > Bacillota > Bacilli > Caryophanales > Bacillaceae > Bacillus > Bacillus sp. FSL W8-0629. The sequence goes on along the minus strand of NZ_CP151975.1, from coordinate 867,582 downwards.
CTATTAGCCGTCGTGCTTCATGTGTTTGTCGATATTTTCAATGCTTACGGCACGCAGGCCATTCGTCCATTTTCAAAGAAATGGGTAGCGCTTGGGATCATTAACACGTTTGATCCGTTTATCTTTTTTACACATCTTGTCGCCATTGTCGTATGGGGGATTGGCGGGCATCCCGGCTATACGTTCATTACGCTGTATGCCGTGATTTTCTGTTACTATATCGTCAGGGTCATCATGCAGCTTCAGATTAAACGCCAGCTGCGTGCACGATTCGATGAGATTGAAGACATTATTATTTCGCCTACAATGAAGTTCAGACAATGGCGCATTGCCGTGAAATGTAAATCCTCTTTCCATGTTGGACGCAGTATGAATGGTGAGATCATCATTTTAGACACCTTTAACCGTGTGCCGGTCCCTGATACTGAGATTATGAAAATTGCCAAACAGGATGAAAACATTTCAGCCTTTCTCTCCTTCTCCCCTGTCTACCGGTGGGAAGTGGATAAATACAAGGATCATTATGAGGTACGGTTCATTGATTTGCGCTACCGCAGCAAAGGTCACTATCCTTTTGTCGCGATCTGCCATATCGACATGGACCACCAAATCAAAAATTCCTATACCGGCTGGATTTTCAGTGAAGAAAAACTGCAAAAAAAATTAAGACTCGGCTCTGTGTGAGCGAGTCTTTTTTTGTTGTGTAGAGCTTGGATTTAGGGGGATAGATATTTGAATGTATGTAATTCGCAGAAACTGTGAACTATGCACTTATGTTGAGTGCGACACCAGGCTTTCCTGTCTTTTCCCACCATTCACCATTTCAATCCAAGCACTCATGTAGAGTGCGACGGCATTAAATTTGGAGGAGGATGATTAGCATGACTATTTCAATCCACGCACTCATGTAGAGTGCGACGCGAAGAGACAGAGAGACTCCAAGAAAATGCAAATTTCAATCCACGCACTCATATAGAGTGCGACTCGAATTTAGATATCGTTTACTACGCAATTCCATTATTTCAATCCACGCACTCATATAGAGTGCGACTGCGATTTTCGCCCTAATTATAACATTTTTTAGGGAATGATCGTCAAAACCCAAGTTTCTATATAGAATTTTGTTTTCCCCTCTAAATAATATACATTTTTTCTCATTTTATTGAATGAAACGGTACGAATATTTCAGGGATTTTATGTTCACCTCACATTCGCACCGACTTTTTCTTAGTATGAAATCTATTGAAACTTGTTCATCATACTTCTTTATATTTCAGCAACAATTGAATTCAATTAGATTCATGACTACTGAGGCAGGAGGCAGAGTTAGTTTTCGCAATTATTAATCCATCCACTAATGTAGAGTGCGACGATAGTCATGACTGGAAAACCTTTAAGAAGATAGAATTTCAATCCACGCACTCATGTAGAGTGCGACTAACCGAGTCTTTATGCTTGTCATGAGCTACAGATTTCAATCCACGCACTCATATAGAGTGCGACAAGATCGACTTGAAGCCTCAAAATTCTTTGAAGAATTTCAATCCACGCACTCATATAGAGTGCGACAACAAATCAAGGCGGCGGGATATGCTACCGATCCATTTCAATCCACGCACTCATATAGAGTGCGACACTCAGGTAATACCAATATGTCAACAGTTTTCTAATTTCAATCCACGCACTCATATAGAGTGCGACTGCGATTTCCGCCCTAATTATAACATTTTTTAGGAAATGATCATCAAAATCCTCAAGTTTCTATATAGAATTTTGTTTTCCTCCCTAAAAATATACATTATTTACCATTTTTGTCGAATGAAACGGTGCGAATGTTCCAGGGATTTTATGTTCACCTCACATTCGCACCATGGCTTAAGAAATGACGTCGTCCATTTTAAGTCTTCCATAACCCGCATTTGTTTTAGCACCGATTCCTTCGTGTTCTAAAGCGCCTAGTAAGATGGTTTTGGCGAGTTCGAGCCATTCCGATTCTTCTGGTAGATTCTTTTTTGTTTTCAATAGAAGTTGAAAGCGGCCGTTGACCACCGTTAAGAAATGAATAGGTGTTGGTGAGTCATCGTCTCGAGGGGCTGGAACACTTCCCCCTTTGTTTATCTTATCTAGCTTGACGCTGTTGTAGTCTGAATGATGTGGTGTCATCACATCTACTTTGAATGCTTCTCCTACCGTCTCAGGCATCATGAGCGCATCATGAAATTCGATGATGCCAGCACGTTCGTTTGTTCCAAACAATGTGTTGTAATCACTACCACCTTGTTTTAGTTCTGGAAAGTTTTCACCTAATACAGAGTGGGCATAATGAGAGGCTACGCCTTTTAAAGCTGTTCCTGGTAAATAAGGAACGCCGTATATCGGGTGTAATAACAATCCCGTTTCAAGCACACCCTCTCCTCCATGTCCAATGACTAACGGCGATATGGATTTGACTAAGCATGTGGGGTTCGTATCGGTATAATATCGCTCCAAAAATTTTTCATACAATAAGCGATTTTTTCCCCATTGTTTTCGATGTAGACTAATCACATTTTCATAAAATGACTGCTTTTTCGAACTGTCCTTTATGATGTTCGACAATGCAGAACCATCAATCTCCCATTTGCTTTTGTTTAAGGTTAATGACAGATTCATTGGATGTCCTCCACATTTTCCGCCCCTTGTTCCACCTTTAAAATAGATTCCGCATATCTTTTTAACCAAACAGATGCACTTAAAGCTTGTCTTGATTTGATTAAGTAATTTCGATTAGAAGCTGACCAATCTCCTTGTATATCTAGTGTTTCTTTTATATCCTGAACGAATTGTTGATAAGCATTTCCTTTTTTTGATTTTGCTTCAAAAAATGTAATGGTGAGCCTTAATCCATTTGTTAAGATCATTGAGGCGAATCTGTGACAGAGTTGTCCATATTGATTTGAGAAATTCTCCTCATTCGTTTTGGCATTCATCACATGTTGATACGCTTTCTCAGCATAATGATGTTGAATGAGTTTCATGATCTCTCCCCTCCTGTCATACGCCAGGATACTCTTCCTTTACCTACGTTTGTGTTTCCACCTAATTGAAGATACATCTGTTTTTCTAGTTGATTTAAAAGTTGGTGTCTAACAGATAAATCATTTCTTCCATCGACACGATCACACCACATGAGCCCATAAAATATGGCTTCTGCTGGTACATACTCTTCATACCAGAGAGCTCCTTTACTAACTGTTTGGGTTTCATGATCAATTCTAATACGAGGTGTCACTTCAGAATTCATAGTGACAATGTATTGAAAAACGTCATCACTTACAATCACAAATCGTTCTATCCAAAGAGTTTGTGATTGTTTATCGTCGAATAAAAGTTTGGCCATCTGTTCAGCAAAATCGGTTAGTTGTTGAGATTTTTTTGCAGCCCCTTGAAATTCACCTAGATATAATTCGTCATTCTCTACTAATTTAGAATTCATGGTGACTAGCGTGCTTGATTCTTCTATGAGATCAGGGATATCCAGCGATACACCTAATGCTTTTGCATCACGGGCTAATCTTTTCAATATGAGTGGACTTGCCACATATCCAAATGTACCGTATCTACTCGCCACCGGGAATGAAAATAACCGGCCATCTGTCATGACGACTGCTCCTGCGCTTCCATCTTGATCTCCTTGTGTACCAAATACTTTTTGTACGAATGTGTCTTGTCCTTTCGCGCGATAATGCTCACGCTGCACGCCTTTGATACTGCTTCCAGGTATAATCGGCCATTCTGTTACTTTTTCTCGTTGAATAGGCATATCAATCACGCCAATTCCTTCACCCGCTCCAATATGGAGGGGGGATAAACAATGTATCCAAAACCAACGGCTTGCTTCCATCATCTCACTCCTCTTATTCATTCGGCTTCCATGTTCCCCAAAGTGCTAACCCGCAGCCATCTTCACGATCAAACGCTTCTTTACGCCGGTTACGATCAGATACTGATTGAAGCCACATTTTTTCGGCCAGTTCTGCTGGATCTCCTTCTTCTACTGTAAAGAAGTAAACACTACCTGCGGGGACTAAGCGTCGTATTGCTTTTTCACGCCCTTTGTCTTTATTCGCTAAACTCCATCCAGAAATTGGCTGCCAATGTGGAACAGAGGCCCAAACCAATTTCAGTCGTACATTTGTATCAAATAGTGGTTTTGACATGAGCTGTTCATCCAGCCATCCGGGCTGCCATCCTTTACTGAAATAAGCAGGTGTCGCCAATATCATGCGAACATACGGCTTGTTTTTGAGCGATTCTTTAATAGGATCCGGACATGTCCAATCTTGTTGGTATACATGTGGCCGGTCTTCTATATGAGCCAGCCGCCGTTCACCACCGATTGGGTGAATGCCTGAGAAAGGCTTTAATTCTTCTGACTCTTCAGTAGATAAATCTATTCCTGCCTCCAATTTAAAGTCATCTGGGAATAAGAGCGATTCAGTTGAAAATAGATGCTGATCTTTTGCTCTTTTACTGCCAGTTTCCACCTCAATTTGTGTTCGTTCCTGACGCTGTAATGCTGGAATAAATGCAGGTGGTGCATCATTTTTGAACGAATGATTTTCCTTCTGCAAGTGTTGGTATTCAGTCAAGGCTTCCTTCACCTGACTCTCATCCACTGCGTCTGTCAGCCAGTTCACCATCCACTTTAGTGATACAAAAGCAGGCGGCGATTTCATTTTTTTACGAGCACCAGCTCCAATTGGCGGCCATAATGCCTCACTAAAACGGCCTGTTTTTCCTGTACCAAAAAAGCCCTGGCCTTTCGACATCATTGGCTTCGGTCTCACTTGATACATGCCATACTCATCATCGAATAACTCAAGGTCATGAGGCATTGGAACATATAAATGATCATGCCAGCGATATAAAGGACCTCGCACAAGAGATTTCGCATAATAAGAAAGTGGCGTCGTGTGTTTTATTGATTGTCGTTTCTTCGCTAGAGCTGTACGAAGTGTTCCTGCGACCACACTCGGCGGAACATCGTTTAATGAACGCGCCCTTATACCCGGTACACTTTGAAATGGGCGTGCATCACGAATAAGCAGCGGATCAAGCGGTTGAATGTGAAACCATCTTTCAGGCATGTCCACTTACCTCCTCTAGTTGAAGAGCAATGATCATACATTCAGCGATTGTATGTAATTCTTCTAATGTATTCTTCTTCGGTATATACTTCGCAATCAATTGATCGATCCACTCTTTCGTTTCTTGCTCTGTTTTTGCTTCCGTTTTCTTTTTGAATGCAAGACGTCTTATCTCTAGTGGAATGAGTTCATCTAAAATTGCTGGCTGTTTTTTAAATGGAGACTGTTCGTATGTTTGATACAACTCTCGTAAGCCATATGCAAAGCCAGTCGTGAAATAAGACTGTTTTAACCACGTCGTCATCTCTTGGATAGAGTCCACTGGATCTATTTGAAATGAGACTGAGATATTCATTGTGTCTCCTCCGCCTCGCTTTTGGAAATGAATCGCTAATGAATTTCGCTCTTGTTTTGCATATTGTTCAGCCTGACGTGCCATACTTCTTACTTCTTCAAGAGGCTCAAGCATATGAACAATGGCGATGCCAATTGAAATCGAAGGAGGTGTCTCACTATGTTGATGAGCCTTCATCGTTGAAACAAATTCTCTTTGTAATTTCCCAGCTGCTTCTAAGCATTTGTGAACCGGTACATAAGCCATGACATCATCTCCACCGCCATAGATCAATGTACCTTCACATTTGGAAATAATCCCACGAGCCTTTGAAGCAAAAGTTGAGAGCGTTTTAGAAAATGCAATATGGCTTTCTACATGCTGTATATTTCGTAGTTGGCTGCCCATCTTATCTCCATCCGCCATGAGAAAGGCATAGTAAGGTGAAGGTGCTGGTGGTTTAACCGGCTGGCCATGATGCTTGCTGTATTCACCTTTGAAATATTTTTCAAGCAGCTGTGTGATATCATTTTTCGCTTCTGTTCGTGTGGTCCCGACAAGTCCACATTGTTCAAGATAATCTTCTATTCTTCTTTCATAAAAAAGCGATGCCTCACTCAAAACAATAGGAGCTACTGTTAGATTCATATTCTCAAGATACATTTCTACATCTTTCACATATTGAGTGGCAGCTTTCTTCATCTGTTCATTTTCTTCCAACATGTTTTGATAGGGAGCAAATGCTTTATCGCAGACTGATGGAAATGTCATACTCGGGTGCTTATGTAAGGACAATCGTTTGATCACTGAAATCGCATCTAATGATTCATGTTCACCAATTCCCCATTTTGCTAATTGCGCCACTTGCTGTGGTGTTTTTTGCTTTTGGAAAACTGATTCCCGGCCACCATCAAGTGATGATTTTGGTTCACCGAATAACGCCCCTGGCTCATTTTGTTTAAAATCTCTTAAAGTCTTCCTTGCAGCCATTAAACCTTCGACTTCTTGAAGAGCCATATGATATGGACTTGCGGACGCATTTGCCGCTTCCTCTTGAGTTTGCATCTCAGTCCACACAGCATAAAATTCTATTAAATCATCTACTTGTCGATTCCATGTGCCTATTTGAATATAAGGATCCACAATCCCTCTTACGAAGTCTGCGTATTCCTTCCATTTGTTATATATTGCTTTTTTTACTTGTCTTGCAACGGATGAAGGTTGTTCGTGTGAAATTCCTCCCAATATTTTGTTTGGTGCGTTGTTTGTTTTTGCAGAGGATTCGTTGAACACAGGGAAAATAAGCGTTCCACCCAGTTCTTGAAATTTCTTCGCACCTGCTTTACTTAATTCAGATAGAAGAAAAGAGCCAAACCATAAATCACGCGTCCGCCTTGCTTGCGCAATAAATTCTTGAACAGGCCCTATCGAAAATAGCATTAATGTTTGTTTTTGTGATTCTACTGACAAAATGTTTGCACCTCCTTGCTATGTAAAAAAGCTTGAATCGCCGATGAGTGCGTACGGCCACTCTCGTCTTGTAATGGGTTGTTTGAGTAGGTGGCTGTTGGATAGATACTTTGTTCATCTGTCACATCGGGCAAAGGCTTTCTGTCCCCTAAAAGCGATAAAGCTTCGATCTTTGGTTGCTGCAACACCATCACCATGCCCACTGATTCCTTTTGATTAATAGCTAACGGTTTTAAGATGAGTGGTGAAGCCAAACGATCCTTTCCTTTAGGTGGGAGCGTTACAGGATCTGGATCTTTCCCACTATCTTTAGGAGCAAATCGGAACTGAATAGGCAAACCAAATTGAGCTCTAGGAAATGCTTGATATTTAAATGGTTTCTCTTTTGGATAAGGGATGTGATGACCTGATTTAGCCTTACCTGTTAACAGACGAATAGTATCTGCTTCCGGCCAGCAACTTCTTCCCCTTTTTTTGTACGGGTTTGATCTTCTTCGAAATGTTTCATATGTCTGAATGACGGATTGCCAGCATGAGATCATAGATGATGGAAATCCCTGTACTTTGAATTCACGACTAAGCGTCGGCCATGCTCGACTTGATGCTGGCAATTGAATGTCATATTCTAAAAGCTTTTGCTCAAACCATTTTTCCAATTGGCTTTTTGTCCTCTTGTTGTGTGGTGAAAATTGCTTGCAATATAAACTGCCACACCCACGTCTCGTTCTTGACCCAAGCCCACCGAAGTTGATCCAAGCCCATAATGCTGCTTCAACTTCTTTTTTGATTAACTCAAAATCGGTTGTTTTTTTAGATAACCGGATATTTAAAGAAAATTGCGCCTTCATGAGGTATGGTGTTTCATCTTTCATATTTGAAAGAACATACCGTGGAAAAGGATGATTTTTCTTTTTTAAAAATACTTTTGAATTTCTTTTCACTTCGTCTGTTTCATAATGGGTTACCACTTGAATCTGGCTCGCTTGTTCTGTATGACCAAATATCTCTGCTTCTCTTTTAGATAATTCATTCGCATTTTTGCAGGCAGCTCCTCGAGTTGCACGCCACCAGAAACGAAGATGACCACGAATTGCACTTTCTCGAATCGGTCTGTCTTGATCAATTGAGTTTGATTGGGGCCCTCCCCCAAACATTGGCGTAACCAAATGAATAGTAAGCGGCTCTTTAAAAAGTTTTTGGTCTTCATGAATGTTTGTGTCGATCGCATGTTTCACATCATGCCAATTCGTTTTGGGTTTTCTAGATTCCCTTGTCATGTCGCTCTCCTTTCTTCACTTTGTTATCTGTTTCTGAAATAGCTCGGCATATGCATAGTGAGGGAAAAACATGGGATTATTGATGAGCATCAGCAATTGATTTAATTGGAAGTTTAGCGTTAACAGCTCATTGTGATCAATACGTAATTCACTGAGTTTGTTCAAAATCACTTTGTCTTCACTATCATCTTCATTATTTTCTTTCTTTTCTTCATCCTCTTGTTCCCTAGACCTTTCTGGATCATAACAATTTAATTCATTAGCCCACCATCCTAGGTGTTTATCTTCATTAGGAGCTCTTAAATGAAATACACTCTTTTGTTTCATAAGTATAAAGTCAAATGCTTTGTCTAATATTTCAAACATCTTTGAAGATGAATTTGCTGTTTGCCTTTTTAAATTACTTGCTAAAATTAAAATAGGACGTGTTCGTTTCTGTGTATCATTTTCAACCATGACAACCCCTTGAGCGGCCATCCTAGCTATTCCTTTTGTTTTCGGTACTAATTTTTTTATATTGTCAGACCAAACTTTTAAATTATCAACATCGAAATTTGAACTTTTACATTCTATAGCAACCGCAACCGCCTCAATCGGTATAAACTTCAACGAATTGTGTTGGAACACATACGGCGTATACTGCTCATCAAAAACGGCAATATCGACTTCGTTAGAATGATTTCCTTCTGAGTCAATAATGATGACACCTTGTGCTAATGAATATTTTTTAGGAATGATTTTCCGAAAAAACTCCAACCACATCACTTCTCTAGAATCTCCTGTCAGCCCGCCATGATTAGAAGCAAAGTCGACTTCTTCGGATATCATGCTGTTTAATCTTTGATAATTCTCTAAGATCAGCTGCTCAACTTTACCGGTTCGCTCCGTTTCACCCAAACCAATTCCTCCTTCACCACATTACGAATGGATAAAATTTGAATCTAAATGACTACTTTTCATTTCGACTTATTTTGAGATTTTTTAAGGTTTATTTAGGAAAAAGAAGAAGAAAAAAACATGACTGCAAGGAGTCATGTTTTCACTGTACAAATGAACAGTATATTTGATGGCTATTTGAAAGAGGATGTTGTAAGAAGATGATCTTTAAGGTAGTCATAACCGTTTAAGACACAATCATTGAAAACCATGCGCACCTCATATATGGGTGCGACAAATACTATGAAGATTTAACAGACGAAGAAATCATTTCAATCCACGCACTCATGTAGAGTGCGACCTATGCAGGTGCAAAAACGGTCGATTGGAGAGCGATTTCAATCCACGCACTCATGTAGAGTGCGACTACTTTCTCCGCTACAGAAAAGTCTGCCTGAGAATTTCAATCCACGCACTCATGTAGAGTGCGACATGGTGTTTATAGGATGATTACGGATAATGGGTTAATTTCAATTCACGCACTCATGTAGAGTGCGACTGCGATTTCTGCCCTAATTATAACATTTTTTAGGAAATGATAGCCAAAACCCTCAATTTCTATTTGGAATTTTGTTTTCACCTCTAAATAATATACATTTTTTCTCATTTTTGTCGAATAAAAAGGTGCGAATGCCTCAGGAATTTTATGTTCACCTCACATTCGCACCGAATCTCTCTTAATCCTATTTAATTAAAAACTATTACTGATGATAATCATACTTATTTCGCTGCTTCATCAACATCTTTGAATTCATTAATAAAATGGCTGAGACAGAGTTATGTTTTTCACACCTATTTCAAGCGCAATGTCAATAAATCTTTCAAGCTACCTACTGACAAGAATTTTATTCCTCACATTCATATAGAGTGCGACAAATATAAGACCTGTAATTAATACGGCTACTGTATTTCAATCCACACACTCATGTAGAGTGCGACGCGTCTTTCTTTCCTTCTGGTGCATCCTCAGCGTTATTTCAATCCACGCACTCATGTAGAGTGCGACTAAAAAGCAACAACAAGCATACACGGATAAACAATTTCAATCCACGCAATCAAAACCCCATGAAATGGCTGTGATTTCAATCCACGCACTCATGTAGAGTGCGACTGCGATTTCTGCCCTAATTGTAACATTTTTTAGGAAATGATAGGTAAAATCCTCAACTTTCAATAAAGAATTTTGTTTTCTCCTTTATAAAATATACATTTTTCCTCAATTTTGTCGAATGAAAAGGTGCGAATGTCCCGGGGATTTTATGTTCACCTGACATTCGCACCATCAGTTCCTCTTACATCTTCGTCATATACTCCACAATAAACTCCCAAAAGCCAGGTCCTTCTTGGTAAATCAGCCGGTCTATTTTTTCGATGAGTTTGATGTAGAGTTCTTGTTCGAGGTCTTCTCTTTCTTGATATGCCGTGTTTTGTAGTTTCTTTTTGATCATGGGTGTGAAGGTTTCAATGAGTTCTTCCATTTCTCCATTGGTCATTTTGTCTTCTTGCACGGACATCTCCCCCTGTTTCTTCTTTTAGTTTGTTGAGTGCTTTTTTGTGGATGTTTGAGATGTTTTGTCTCGTTTCGCCTAGCCGGTCGGCTATTTCTTTCATTGTTTGACCTTCAACATAAATATGGGTTAAAACCATTTTTTGTTTGTCTGTGAGCTGCTGATAGGCCTTGTACAATCTTGGGTCTTGCAGGTGCTCCCCTAAGTCTTGCTGGTTAAAGAGCACAGCTTCATACGTATCTGTTTGAACAGGGTCTTTCACTTCTTGCGTATCAGGATGATCGAGTATGAGCGGAAAACGTTGCTGCTTTTTTTTCACTCGTTTGTCAAAGTCGACTGAAAAGATGCGGATCATTGTGGAAATATACTTGATGATGCGGATTTTTTGATAAAACTGCTTGAACTCGGAATCTAGTTTTTTCGCATTTTCCTCGTTTGGCTCTTCCATGACTTGCCGGAGCAGCTGCTGGTTTTTAGGATTGCTTAAAAACTGCTGAATGAGCGGGTGATCAACGATTTCCTTCCATTTTGCTTTCAATAACAGCCGATAATCCATGTGCATCCTCCCCTTTGTTCTCTCTACTTGCATTAAGTGGACAAAAGTTAAAAAAAGTAAACTTTGTGAAACGGGTCTAATGGTTCATTTTCTCCCCTTTTGATTTCCTATTTCTTCTTTCATACCACCTATAGAGAAGACGAGCATCCGCTGGGAGGTGAGACAAATGGAGACCTTTTTTTCGGAGGAATGGCTGAAGCAGCTCGGTCAGGCTGGCTTTCCTGCCATTTTGACGATTTATTTGCTGACACGTTTTGAACGAAAGTTTGATGAATTAAGCAAACTCATCCAACGATTGGTCGCTGTTCAAAAAAATGATGAATCAGATTGACATCTTCTTGATTCGTTTCACCTTATGAAAACGAGGGCGAAATGAAAGGCCTTTTGTCACCTCACACAATACGATGTTGAAAGGGGATTTTATCATGAGTGAAAAGCAAAATGGTGTACCGCAGCCGATTCGAGGAGAAAAAGGAGCAACGGTCAAAATTCCACGTAATCTCGAGCGAGACAGACAAAACCCAGATATGCTCACGCCACCAGAAACCGATCATGGAACGGTTTCCAACATGAAATATTCTTTTTCTGATACGCACAACCGTTTAGAAAAAGGCGGTTACGCAAGAGAAGTCACGGTACGTGAACTGCCAATCTCTAAAAGTCTTGCCTCTGTGAACATGCGGCTAAAGCCTGGTGCGATTCGTGAGCTTCACTGGCATAAGGAAGCGGAGTGGGCGTACATGATTTATGGGGAAGCCCGAATTACATCGGTTGATGCAGAGGGGCGGAATTTTACAGAGGATGTGACTGAGGGAGATTTATGGTACTTCCCTTCTGGCTTGCCGCACTCTATTCAAGCACTTGAACCAGGAGCTGAATTCTTGCTTGTGTTTGATGATGGTTCCTTCTCTGAAAATAGTACGTTCCAAGTGACTGATTGGCTTGCTCATACCCCAGAGGAAGTCGTTCTCCAAAACTTTGGAATGACAAAGGAGCAATTTGAGAAGCTGCCAGAGAAAGAGAAGTATATTTTCCAAAAAGGAATTCCTGGTTCCCTTGAATGTGACAAGGTGCAAACAGAGCAAGGAGAAGTCCCGAACTCCTTTAAATATGAGCTGTTAAAGCAAGAGCCGATTACGTCAAGCGGCGGACAAGTGTGGATTGCGGATTCTACCAATTTCAAAGCTTCTAAAACGATTGCCTCTGCTCTTGTGAAAGTTGATCCAGGTGCCATCCGTGAGCTGCACTGGCACCCAAATACGGATGAATGGCAATATTTCATTTCTGGAAAAGCTCGAATGACGGTATTTGCTTCTGATGGACATGCGAGAACCTTCAACTATCAGGCGGGAGACGTTGGCTATGTGCCATTTGCGATGGGGCATTATGTAGAAAATACAGGCGACGAACCGCTCTATTTCTTAGAAATCTTTAAGAGCGATCATTATGCAGATATCTCGCTCAATCAGTGGCTTGCGGTCACACCGAAACAGCTTGTTTTGGATCATTTAGATCAAGGCGAAGAATTCTTGAAATTGCTTGATACAGAAAAACACCCTGTCATCGCTGCACCTAAAAAAGAGGATTAATTCCACCTTCCTGCAAAAAGGCTGTCCTTTTTGCAGGTATCTTCATGTAAAGGAGTGTTGTTTACCCATGCAACAATCTGTTCACGCTTTATGGCAAGGGCTGAAATGGCTCATGGCGCTATCAGCTGTCTGTTACATATTTTTGTTGTTTTGTGTGCTGTTCTTTCATTTGACCGGTGCTTTTTATCAATCGATTTTATCGTTGATTCTGTTTATGGGCATCTATGTTGTACTTGGAATCTCTTTTGAACATCTGGAACACGTGCTCATGCGGTTTGTTCGTAAGTGTCGGTCCAAAAAACGATCCATCGTTTTCTATGCCGTTTTATTTCACCTTTTGTTTATTTGGGGTGCTGTCTATGTATCAGACGAATTGGTTGACGGCATTTTGCTGACTACTTCTGAAGAAATTCTCTTTGCGCTAAGTCTTTGGCTATTTCATTTTTTGTTTGATTATGCGACGTTTCCATTTGAGAAAGAAGCTTCATGACTCTACTCTCTTTCTGACGAGAGTGCTTCTTTGATTTGCTTCATATGATGGGTATCGTGTTCGATCAGTCCTTGGAAATAACTTAATAACGTCAGCTTGGTTTGACCAATAAAAAAAGGTTCATTCCAGCGAGATGGTTCAATTTTCTTCATTTCTTGAAGTAATTCTGTTCTGACAGCAATAAATCGAACGATCGTCTCGCTTTTCTTTTCCTTTCTCGCTCTTTCAGCTGACTGCTGATTCATTTTGTGCACATCAGGAGCTTGAGGTAATGGCCGATCGTTCCAAAATTCCTTTAGTCGAGCCTTTAAAATAAATTCATCCCATGGAACGAAATGGGCGATGATTTCAGCGGTGCTCCATTTTCCATCAGCGATCGCTCTGCGCCATTCTTTGTCTGTTAATTCCGTTAGTGACTGTACCCATTCAATGGAGTGTTCAAAATGAGCAATAGTGGACTCTTTGTTTAACGTCAAATGGTCTCCCCCATTCACATGCTTTTATGTAGATTGTATCAATGATGAGAAAAAACACCACTTATGATGTAAAGTGGTGTTTCTTGTGTTTTCTCCGTGCATATAAAATCGCAACGACCAAACTGACGAGTGAAATCAATGCGAGAATTCTGATATAAGGCGGATAGTAGGTTAGCACGATCTCGTTTTTTCCTTTTTCTATTGGAAAACCGATAAACGCATAATTGGCTTGTTCAATCTCGGTTTGATGGCCGTTCACCGTGAGCTCCCAGCCTTTTTCATATGGAACAGGCAGAATCATATAATCATCGCCGCGCTTGTTCTCATAAGAAATCGTAAAGCGGTTATTTTTAAGCTTCACCTGCTGGCTGCCATCATCCTGTTTTTCTTTTTCATATGCCCGCGCAAGGGTGCGGTAAGGCTCATGATACAGCTTTAATTGACTCAGCTCATACGTCCCTTTTGGAACTTGTATGGAAAGGATTTTTTCCGCAGGGACGCGAATCGTCACGTCATTAACGCCTGTTTTGTAGATAGACGTATTGCTTTTGCGTGATGTGACGTAGTCATCCACAGATAACTGAAACCCTTCGTTACGGTCGGTCCGCTTCACATAAAAGCTCACATACACATCCCCCACGCGAGCGATATCATCTGGAAGGGTGATATTCAGCCCGCCCGTTTTCCCGTATACATCAAGCACGCCATTTTCGTATACCGCTTGTTCAGTATGAATGTTTGTATCCTTTATTCGATCAGGCGATTGGTCGATTTCAGCATTTCCTTTTTTGTTTAAGATCACACCTTGCAACATCGCATGTTCTTTATCAAGTGCTGACGCATGCTCTAGTGACTTTTCTGAATAGACGGTACTCGTTGTTCTTGCAAATGGGAGCGGGCGTGTATTTTCATACACTTCATAATGTTCGCTTTCCAATATGGGCTTAAAATAAACCGGCGGTGAGAAAGACATCGATTTGTCTCTCATATAATACTTCCCGTAGGTCAGACTGTATAAATTCGCCCTGTCCCCCATTGTTGCATACCGGCTGACACTTTCCCGTCCCATATCAATTTGCAGGTCATTCCAGTAGAAATGGAGCAGATGCTGATTCAATATACTTGAATACGCACTCATGCCTTGAAAGCCTTCAAATAACGGGGTGTTGTTGCGCACGCCGTTCATCCAATCAATCCGGGCAAGCGGATCTTCTTTTGAGCGGCTTTCAATCTGCTGAATGAGCTTCATTTGCTCATGTCCAGCATACGCCTCACTATTCAGATACGTATCTGATACGCTCTTAATATTGCTTCTTTCAAATAAGTAGCCCTGCTGATACACGCCTGCTGTCAGTAAGCTCACAACGATGAGCACAGCTGACAAGAGACGAAGGTGCAGACGTTTTCCCGCATGTATCGAGAGGAAGAACAAACTGATCACAAGCAGTCCTATTCCGGTAAATACAACAACATCCATATTTCCCTTTGCTCGTTCTGAAAGGGCGACTGCGAGAAGGAATACAATCCAAGCGCCTAAAACCGCACGTGTTTTCCACTTCCACTCCATTTGCGAGAAATGCTTGATGGTGATGGCTATGACTGCTCCAACTGTAAAAGCAAGAATATATTCAAATCTGTACTGCGGTGCAGAAAAACCATTAAACACACTCGCCATCTTTGGACTGTAGTGAAAAATGATCAGCAGAACACTGATCGATGTGAACATGAAAAACCATCTGTTCCGGTATAGCGGAACGAGAAACAGACAAATCAGAAAGATGACCGGCAATAAGTACACCCTGCTTGTAAACAGCAGATGATCATGCAGCGTAAACCAAGGAATTGCCTGTTCATACGGCGGTCTTACATTATTGAGAAAGCCGTAAACAGACGGGATAAAAAAGGCAGCACTGATCCCAAACGATAACAACGTAGAGATCGCAAGTGTCCAGAACACCTTCCAGCCTCGCTCCTCGCTTTGAAGCTTCATCATATATCTGAAGACGAGATAAATGGCTAAAAAGATAAAGTGAATGTAAGCAAAGTAAAAATTGTTGATCAGCATGAGACTGCAAGCCGCAATAAACCATGCCGGCTTGCCTGTTTTAAAAATCCGTTCAACCCCGAGCACAAGCAGCGGAAGCCACATCATGCTGTCGGTGAAAAACTCCCAAAACGTTTGATGCCGAAAGTACACAATAGACAGTCCGTAAATACCGGCACCTGTCAGCGCCCCCAGCCTATGTTGCACAATCGAAAGAAGCACACGATATGCGATGAACAGAATGACTGTCAGCTTGATCACACTCAGCCAAATAACAGCATTTGCCCAAAAGTGAATGTCTGTTGACTGTACAAGGTGAAGCACATTTAACAGCCAGACAACAGCGACTGTGACCATAAAGACCATCGACGTTGTAAAATAATAACCTAATTGCGTATATGTACCGCCGCCTAGACCAAATTGATAGGAATAAAAGAAGTTTCCTTTGACGTATTCGTCATACAGCAGCTTTTTAAACGGGAGCATTTGCGAAATGCCATCTCCATCTCCCGTCATATATCGGCCTTGCGTATATTCATATAAGAAAAAGGAGTGTCCTAATAAAGCAAGAATGAGGCACATTCCAATGAGTATCCATCTACGTTTCATCATCTAAATCCTTTCTCCAAAAGATCCACTGTTCATTGAAACAAAACAACCCAGCAAGCGATTCGTGCTTGCCGGTTATTTGACTCCACGTTATTTAAATAACTGTGTTAACACTCGGTCTTGTTCTTTTGAGCTTGTCTCTTGTTCCATGACATTTGATTCTTGAATTAAGTAATGCGGCCTCTTTTTCGTTTCATAGTAAATCCGGCCAATGTATTCTCCGATCACACCTAGACTCAAGAGCTGGACACCACCGAGGAAAAGCACAGCTGAGATTAAAGTGAAATAACCCGGTACCATGATGCCCGTTCTGACGATTTGAATAAAGGTCGCCACGATGTAAATCAAAGAGAGAAATAAGATCAAAATACCCGTATAAAAACAAATACGCAGCGGGCGGTTGTTAAAGGAAATGACACCATCAATCCCGTAGTTAAATAATTTCTTTAGTGACCATTTTGTATCACCGTGCTGTCTTTCCACATTTTCATAATAGATGACCTTTTCTTCAAAGCCAATCCAGCAAAAAAGGCCTTTTGAAAAACGATTTCCCTCTTTTAGCTGAAGCAATGCGTCGATCGCTTGACGGGAAATTAAGCGGAAATCTCCTACACCATCACGCAAGTCCACTTCGACCACCTTGTTCATCACTTTATAATACATCGATGATAGGTAAGAACGAAGCTTGCTGTCCCCTTTACGGTTTCGTTTGGCAATGACTTGATGATAACCTTCTTCGTAGCCTCTAACAAAATCCTGAATCAAATACGTTGGGTGCTGCAGGTCGGCGTCCATAATGATCGCAGCTTCCCCTTTTGCATGCTCAAGACCTGCTAAAATTGCAGCTTCTTTCCCAAAGTTACGAGAAAAGGAAATGTATTTGACTTTTGCACTTTTGTGAGAGAGCTCTCTCATGTATTGAAGCGTATTGTCTTTGCTTCCATCATTCACAAAGATGATTTCAAAGTCATAATGAAAATCGCGAAACTCTTCCTCGAGTGCCTCAAAGATTCGTCTGATGTTTTCACCTTCATTGTAAGAAGGAATTATAACAGAGAGCAGTTCCCGTTCCATATCGCACCTTCTCTTCACTTTTTTCACATAGTCTGTTATGTTCATTATTCCTTTTTTGTCAGAAAACGAAACCCTTTTTTATTATCCATAAATTTCATGTATCCTTAATCGTTACATTATATCAGAGTTTTATTTCCAGTGATTTTCACCAACATGAATTTAATGTAATTTTAAGTTTATCCATTGTAAAAAGCCTGTAATTTTGATCACAGACTGGGTATTGTTTCATAAAATTGTTTGGTCAATTATATATTTTCCTGTTTATTGAAAAAGATGAGTGGAAGTGAAAAGGGCAACCCTTTTAATGCAGCAGCCCTTTGTCGTTTTGTTGCAGATGCTCATTTGCCTTCGATTGTTTATTTTGAAATAAATGCAGCTGAGCGCCGTAGCTTTCGATCCATTCTCGGACAATCCGTTCAGTCGTTTCTTGTCCTTTATACTTGCGGCCAGCCTTTGCATAGGTTGTTTCAAAATCACTCCAAAGGAGCTCTACCCATGTACGTGCTTCTTCATATGTGAGCATATTGTTTTTTTCCATTAGTTGTTCGGTTAATCGCTCAAAATATTGTTCCATACTGGTTCCTCCTTCATCTAGCAGAAAGTGCCTTTTTAAAAAAATCTCTTTTTTCATATACTACCCTTACGTCTTCAAAAGACGCAAATGATTTGTATTGTTTGGAGGGAATCAGTATGCGTAATAAAGCAAAGGGCTTTCCAAATCAAGTGAATCACAAGTTTGAAGGCGAACCAGGGGCCACAGATGCTTATGCGTCTAAAAGGCCGAACGGTGAGACGAATACACGTCCACAGGAACGTATGAGGGCGTCAGGGAAACGCTAATTTTTCCAAAGGGAGTGCTTGAGATATGAGTTCAAATGGGAAATCGTATATGGAAGACTTTGTTCAATTAAGAACAACCGCTTACCCTCAACCATGGGCGAATGCTAAACATTCTGCCTCTCAGGTCAACGGAGAAACGCAGCAAACGCAGCACGACATCGTACTTCAGAACAACGTCCGTAAACAACGTTCGAAGTAAAGAAAAGGACTGATCTCTAACGATCAGTCCTTCAGATTGTTGACAAAGGGCTAAAATGAACTTGATTTTAGCCCTTTGTCTTCTTTTCAGCGTGATAGAAAACCTTTGCAGTCTAGGAAGGACGAGTACTGGCGCGGAGCGAATTTCACATTCGTGAGCACCAGCACGCAGGACTGACAAAGAATGCGAGGGTTTGTCTACACGCTGAAGGACTGATCTCTAGGGATCAGTCCTTTTGCGTAAGCATTGAAATCGGCAGAGCATCTTCTTTATTTGGCGCTGATACTCTGTAGCCCCAAGCAAAAACACCATTTAAATACTCCACATAAAACTGCTCGTCTGTATCTTTGATGTGATAAGTCGTTTTGGTTTGAATAGCAGCTGGATCTAATAAATAGGCTTTCGCCATGTCAATTTTCCGCTCCAACACGGCATATTCATTCACAATGCCTAGCTGCTCAGCCTTTCTTGCTTTTTCAGAAAGAGCGGCAATCTCCTGCTTTAATTCGTATTCTGTCATTTCACTATAGCGTTTTTCCATCTGTCATTCCCCTTTGTCTAAAACGTGATCAATTGTATCAAGATCAAATCCTTTTCGGTAAAGGAATTGCTTCACTTTCATTTTTTTCTCAAATGATCCGTCATAACCTACCTTGCGTTTTGCCTTCTCAAGCATATAGTGAAGGGCTTCTTCTTCCTTTTCCTCTTCTTGTCCATCATAGGCTTCTTGAAGGGCTTTATCAATGATATCAAATGAAAATCCTTTTCGCTGAAGCTGCAATTTGATACGCTGTTCAATTTCTTTTGCGGACCGGTTTTTCTCTTTCTTAACCAGCTTTAGCACTTGTTTCACTGCTTCCTCTAGCTGCAAATCATTCGGATATTGCGATAGTGCTTGTTCGATGGTGTCATCGTCTATGCCTTTCAGCTTTAATTCTTTTTTTAGCACTGACGGGCCTTTGCTATTCGTTTTTCGGTGGGTGCTTACATACGCTTCTGCAAATTCAAGATCATTTACATACTTATAATGTTTTAATTTGTGTATAATTTCACTAATAGCAGGTGCTGGTATATCTTTTTTCGTCAAATAATCGGTGACTTCTTTCACTGATCTCATCCGATACGATAAATAATCGACGGCCTGCTGAAATCCTTTTTTTACTGCATCACCGAATTGAATCTCTATGATATCGGCTTCGTCCAGCTCTTTTCCCTTTTTCAAATCATGCTGGACGAGCACATCTAGATCAACGCTAAAAGCGTACTTTTCATCAAGAAAGATGTTCACGCGTTCTGTATTGTTTTTCTGAGCAGAGATTTTCGTAATATAGGGCATCCTGTGATCACTCCTTTTTTCAAACAGTCAGGATGTTTCTTCTGATTCAAAATCGTGAAAGATATAGGTATGTATATGAGAGGAGAAGATGTCAATTGAATATCGCCATTACCGGAGGAACCGGGTTTATCGGCCAGCATGTCACAAAGGTGCTCGCAGCTGAAGGACATCATCTATATATTTTAACAAGAAATCCAAAGGAATCCGAACAAAATCATTTACATTACGTGCAGTGGCTGACAGAAGGTGCTAAGCCTGAACATGAATTGCCTGCGATTGATGTATGGATTAACCTTGCTGGAAAATCCATTTTCACACGCTGGACGGACAAAGCAAAAAAAGGCATTCTCTCCAGCCGTCTTCAATCCACACAAGAAGTGAGACGCATTATAGAAGCGCAGGAATCGAAACCATCTGTGCTCATTCAAGCAAGTGCTGTCGGTATCTACGGCACTTCCAAGACAGAAGACTTTACGGAGGAGGCCCCTCCAGCCGATACAGACTTTTTAAGTCATACATCTAAACTTTGGGAAGCTGAAGGGCAAAAAATTGAGGCGCTCGGTATTCGCACGGTTTATACACGCTTTGGGGTAGTGCTAGGAGAAAAAGGCACACTTCCTCTTATGACCTTGCCATACAAGCTGTTTGCCGGTGGAACGATTGGCTCTGGCTCGCAATGGGTATCTTGGGTTCACGTGGAGGATGTAGCACACCTCATTGCGTATGCCATTCAACATGAACACATATCAGGTCCACTCAATGTCACATCTCCAAATCCTGTTCAAATGAAGCAGCTGGGGCAAACTATTGCATCTACCCTTCATCGCCCTCACTGGCTGAAGGTGCCGTCCTTTGTCATCAAAACCGCACTTGGCGACATGTCATTGCTTGTATTAGAAGGCCAACGTGCTCTGCCGAAAAAGGCACTGCTGTCTTCTTATGAATTTTTACACCCTGAGCTAAAAGAAGCGATTTTGCATTCAGAGGAATAAATTTTGTCAAAAACACCCATCCTATTAAAAATGAGATGAGGGGGCGATTTTGATGAAGAAAAAAGAACACCAGCCGACTTCAAAACTGAAGAAAACCCAGGAAGTTCTGTATCAGCAGGAATTCAAAAAAGCGGAAAGAGCAGCAGAAAAAAGAAACAAATAAAACGGATATTCCTCTTTTACAAGCACATAACTAAAGTGATCTTGTAAAGGAGGGAAAAGCTTTGAAAAAAGACCAACACAAAAAATCCAACCACCAGCTTGCGGCACAAGAGACGGATGGCGAATATGTTGAATTTTCCAAAGAACTTGCAGATCCGAATGACGTAAAAGCGATGGCACGTATGAAAGCAGCCGATCAGCGTGCCAAAAAACAATAAGTAAAAAAAACAGACCCTATCAAAAGGTCTGTTTTTATTTGATTTCAGTTAGCAGACTTGATGCCTTCTGACGTGACTTTTCCTCAGGTACCTCTTCTGGATAACCGATGTGAAGAATCGCGGCAAAGCGTTCGTTTTCCTTTAATCCCATATCCTGTTGAAACCCTTTGTCGTATAAGATACGGCCGCTCTTCCATACCATACCGATTCCTTGATCCCAAGCCAGCAGCTGGAAGTTTTGAATGAGCGCACTCACAGCGGCAAAATCATCATTTCTCACAACTGGATTTTCGTCTTCTTTTAGAACAACAAGTAAAAGTGCTGGTACTTTAGAAAAATAATCTCTGTACTGATTGATCTTTTCTTCTTTTGCGTCTGGATTGTTGCGTTTAAAGAAAGCAATAAACCGCTCAACAAATACCTCTTTTGCTTCATCCGTCACTGCATATAAAAAACGCCAAGGTTCCGTGATTTTATGATTGGGTGCATAGACTGCGTCCTCTAATAATGGCTGAAGCTGTTCAATGCTCACCGGCGTTTCTTTGAATTTTCGAATCGATCGTCTATATCTGACAGCGTCTCGAACCGTTAACGCTTCTGTTTGTTGTTTTGTTTCTGGCATATATGTCATCCTTTCAATCAACCTTAATTGAAATTGATTCTCATTCACATTATAAACATGATCATGTGCTGTTTGCAAATAAGACCTCACCTCTCTGCTAAAAAGTTGTTTGACTTTTTCAAGTAATGTTACAATCATATTACGTTTTAAACAAATTTTGAGAAAAAAGCCAAGATGATGAAATGGTTTCAGGTATTTCCACTTTGTTAAATGCGGCTATTTTTTCAAAAAGCTTTCAACCCATGATTGGAAGGGAGGCTTCTGAATGGAATGAAAATCAATATTGGGCAAATCATCAAGCTCTATCGTTATAAACAAAATATGACCCAATCGGAGTTGGCAGAAGGAATTTGTTCTGTCTCTCATTTAAGTAAAATTGAAAATGGCTCAAAAGAGGCCAATCAAGATACGATCAATCTTTTGCTTGAACGGCTTGGAATTAGTCAAGAAACGCTGTCGCAAAAGGCGCGTCATCTGTTGTCATTGCTCGATGAGTTTCAGATGAACATGTATTTCTATGCGCTCGATCAAGCAGAGCAAAATGCAGAAATGATCATTCATCACGAGGAACAGTTCTTTTCGCTAGATTTAGGGATTCAGTATCATTTGTCCTTATTTCAATTTTATTTATTAACAGAAAAACAGCAGCTTGCCTTAAAAACGCACCGCGTGCTTAAGAAGTTTGAAAAAACCTTTATTGACACAGAAAAAGAAACGTTTGAATATCTAGATGGCATCCACCAGATTAAAATCGGTCAGCTCGAAGAAGGATTGAAAAGACTTGAAAGCTGCTTTTCTTACGCTTCTGTTGAACAGAGCGACCTGTATTATCACTATGCAAAAGCACTTGGAGCCATGGGGCATCTCGGTGATGCGCTTGAGGCCACACATCAAGCAATGGATTTGTATAGACAAAAAAATAATTTCAAGCGGGTCATTCATTGTACACTCATTCATGGGGTCATCTCACTGGAATTAAAGGCCTTTCAAACAGCTAAAAGATATTTAAAAGAAGTGATTTTACACACATCGCTTCACCCTGATGCTTATATTAAGATGACAGCTTATTTTTATTACGGGGTTCTCTTAAAACGCCAAGGCGATTTCTCATCCGCTGTGCCTTATTTACTAGATTCACTCAATTATTTTAATCAAGAACAGATAGAAGATCGTTACTGTGAAACGCTTTATGAAATCGCGACATTGTATGCGGAATATGATCGCAAAAAGGCGCTTCCATATATACACGAGCTGCTCAAACAGCCTCGTATTCAACCAAACTGTTTATATATGATTAAAATCTATAAATTGATGATTGAAGAGAATCCTCATGATTTGAAAACTTATTTAGTAGAAGCAGCGATTCCTTACTTTGAACACAATCAGCTCCACAATGAGTACTTGTTTGCTCTTAGAACCTTGCTTTCCTATGCGGCTTCTGAGCTTGATAAGCGTGCATATATGTCTTACACAACGAAGCTGCTTGATCACTTAGCATCATATATCCCGTATTATAAAAAAGCATGACCTTCTGCCGATCGAAGGTCATGCTTTTTCTATGATTAGATGGTCTTTTGTTGATCTGTATCGGGACGGGTGACTTGTTCGACAGAATGAATGTACCGTTTTCTCGCAAAATAATCGTAAGCATGCTGCCCAAAGCCAAGCCAAATGCTGAGTACAATGAATGGGACCGTTCCCCATAATGCAGGGATGTGACAAGCCATTCTCAGCCACGTATAAATCCCTGAGTTTTTTTGATTTTTCGCTAAGGAAATAGACACGATTCGTTTCTCTGCCTTCTCTTCACTAATTTTATTCAGTCTCAGCAGCTGTGAGTTTCTAAATGATTCAAAGTGAATTCGGTTTTTCCAATCGAGTGATTTCAACAGGTCAATTGCTTTTGCACATGAAGGACTTTGTCCGTCATAAAACACAAGCAGTCTGAGTGATTTGATGGAACGCTGTTCTCTTTTCTTTGATTCAGCGAGCTTCTTTTTTTCTTGATCGAGATAGATGATTTTTTTCATAAATTGATCGCCAGCCCTTTTCCTTCATTTATTTTTTTAGTTCGTTCAAAGGAGATTACAACTAGATTACTATAGTTGCTGGGCCTCTTGTATTGGGAAAAAGCCATCCGACGTGCGTTATATGAGCCTTTAGATAAGGGCAAAACAGCTGATTTCATGGCATATATGAGGTTTTTCAACTAAAAGTGGTTGGGAAAATCGTGATGCTTTGCGGTTTTCTGCGGTATTTGATAGAATTCTGCGGTTTTTCTACATCTTTATGCGGTGTTTTGTAGGTAAAACGCAAAAACAAGATAAAAAAAGACTACTTCCCATTGCGGCGAAGTAGTCTTTTGGTTTATATTTTTGCCAAAACTTCTACTATTTCTTTCTCAATATCTTTCCATAAGTAACGATCTGTCGTATAGTGATGTGCGGCTTCTTTCGCAAACACTTTAAATGCTTCCTCAAAATCGGGTGCATCTTTATCCGGCTTTTTCTCGTCGACAAAGCGCTGAGCTTCTGCTGAGCGAGGTCCCCATTTCCCCACTTCTTTCCCGTCCTGATCAATGATGACGATAATCGGAATCGATCTTGCGGTCCCGTTCGTTAAATACTGATCCATCAGGTCTAGGTGCTCGTCCCGAATGAAATAGCGCACATCAATCAGTGCTTCATTTGCAATACGCATGAAAATAGGTACATTAACCATCGCATCACCGCACCAATCTGCCGTGATCACAAGCGCTCTGAGCTTTTTCTTTTGAAGTTTTTGAAGCAGCTCTTTTTCCTTTTGATGAATTGCGTACTGGTTATACACCGTGAGTAAGTTTTCACGGTTTTTCTCCATGTTGTGTACATATGTACGTTCAGCTAATCCCTTTGTAAACCATTCATTTAGTGTCATGTGAACATCCCCCTTACCCTTCAACTTTACCACTTTTGCTATTCTTTTGTCTAAAAAAACCTTCACCTAGTGAAAGGTAAAGGTTCTTTGGACTTATGGACGCCGTTTTCGATTTGGGTCCATTCCTATCAGCTTAGTGACGAGCACCATTGTGACAGGCAGTGATGTATTCTTTTTATACGCTAAATATTTTCCGCGCCATTCTGGTTTATATTTCTGTTTAAACGACCGTAAGCCGCTGAAACTATACATATATCTGACGTTATTGAAGATGACACTCGCCAAACGTTCTGTCAGAAAGGACTGATGGAACGTGCCAACATTCGATAATGGCGCCATTCCCATGTTAAAGGATGTGTAGCCTTTTTCTTTCGCCCATTGAAACAGGTGGATAAAGAGTGCATCCATCATCCCGTTCGGTGCATCATGCATATGACGCATGAGGTCGATGGATATCTCTCCTTTTTGATACATCGGCATTAAGGACACAAAAGATATGATCTGCCCTTGTTCATCCTTTAAAATCGCAATCGGTGCTTTTTGAAGGTAGTCTTCATTGAAATAGCCTAATGAAAATCCTTTTTCTTTTTTCTTGCCCAGCCAGCTGTCAGAGATTTGTTTTAAGGTTGAGATCAATTCCTCTGAAAAGGGCGGCTCCAGCATTTCAAACGTATAGCCTTCTCGTTCAAATTTATTTGCGACAGCCCGTAAGTTTGATTTTTTCTTTCCTGACAAAGAGAACGTTTCTAAATTGACCATCGCTTCTTCCCCAAGCTTAAAGAAGTGAAAACCTAGGTCATGATAAAGCGCCATTCCTTCACGTTCTACTTGATAAAAAGCGACACGATAGCCTGCTTTTTCTGTCTGCTCCAAAAATTCTTCCAGTACAAGCGGATAAGAGGCTTTACGCCCAGAAGGATCTCCAAGCACAATAACGCAACGGCCAATCCGGCCAAACTGAAGCATCGCCTCCCCATCACTTGAGAAAAACAATTTTTTGTCTCCCAAAAAACCTAGATGACTAAGAGCATTTCCTCCCTTTTCTTCGAGAAAAGTTTTTAATTTTTCTTCATCGGCTTCTTCACCGATTGGAACTGCTTTTTTATTAAAAATCAATTTGCTAATGAAAAAGAAAAGAGGAACACCAATTAAAGCAATCATACTGGTCATCGTGATATGCCGTTCATTATGAACCAAATAGTCCTTGCTTAGGAAATGACCAATTTTCATCCAAATGAAGTTCCCAATGACATTATAGTTAAACAACACGAGTAAATATCCGGCGGCGGCCGCCACAAACTGATTCAAAGAATAAGGGGCCTGCTGCTTCACAAATTGATTTCGAAGCGAGAAAAATACCACCATGATGACCGGCAATATAAAGATCAAACTCAGGTTAAACCCTTTTAGTAAAGTAAACACAAAGCCGCCTGCTAGGGCAATCATTGTCAATAGATAAGACCGTTTCGTTCTTTTATACACTTCAATGGACAAAATCATTAAAATGATCCCGAACATTAAAGAAAGACCATTAAATCCTGATAACAAAAAGCGTGGAATGGTTGTAATCACACCTAAACGATCAACAGGAAGCACAACGGAAGCCATAATGAGCAAACCGCTTCCAAACGTTAAAATGGACAAAGATCCGTACAATAAACGGATGAGCAAAGCTCGGTGCAAAACAATTAAGACGTTTGTTGTTTCAATAGCAGGCGCCATTCTCGGATTGCCTTCAAGACGCCTGAGTGTTGTTCCAGTTAAATCGTATGCCGCTAGACAAAGTCCAAGAATAAACGGGAAAATGGAGTAAACGAAGCGGTACAATACAAGCGCTGTCAGCACCATCTCTTTATCAAACCCAATGTATTGCATACTGAGTAAAAAGATCAGATCAAACGAACCAAATCCGCCCGGAACCATACTGATTAAACCGCCGATTGACGCAATCGCAAAGACGCCTAATACAATACGGACATCAACGTTCATCCCCATAGAGACAACAGCCATGTACATGACAAGACCAGCTGCCAGCCACTCTAAAAACGATGCACCAATATAAGCATAGATCGGGTGCTTCAGTCCGTTTTCACCGCTCTCAATCGAGCTTTTTCGAATGGACGCCATGATGATGTAAATGGGCACAATACAAGCAAAAATAATGACAAATGCCCATAACCACGGCTCCTGACTAATAATACTTTCAACAGGCAGGACCCTAACTAAAATCAAATCACTGAAAATAGATAAGCCCAGCAGAACAGAGGATGTTAAAAGGGCAATGCCTTTCAACAGTTTTTTCGTATCTGTTATGTATTCCTTGTATAGAAGCGTTCTAAGCCCTGCTCCTGATAAACCACCGAAACCAAGCACACTATTAAAGGAGTTGGCGATCCAAGAAATTCGGATCGTTTTCCAGCCGCTGATAGGCATATTAAGGCTTTTTCTTAAAATAAAATCATATAAGGACATGGATAAAACAGCGACAAGTCCAAGAAAGACAAGAATAAACAAGTCCATTCGATTCAAGCTGTCAATAATATAAAACGTCTTTTTAATGGAAAGGCCGCTCAGCTCCTGCTTGGCGACAAAAATTAAGACAAGGATGATCACGATCGGAAAGAGCATTTTTAAGATCGTCATACCCGTTTTTTTGTTCCACATGTTTTTCCCAACTTTCTAAGTTGCTTCATTAATTTCAACTGACCATTATTATACAACAAATACCACTTAATTCATGCAGTTTAACATTCAAAAGCTTCATGATACTTTCAATTAGAAGTAAAAATCAGTAATATAAAGAAAAGAGCCGCTTAAAGGAAGTGAACAAGCGTGGAATATAATATTCATGACACCACCGTACTAAAAGAGGAAATCCTATCTCCTGAGGAAAAAAAGACATGGGTGCTGTATATGAAAGTACTCACTGCTGCAGGACTTGGAGATGTTTCTGAATGGATGAAGCTGGATATGAGTATGCCTCAAATGAAGGTGCTCATGCTGCTCAATAACCATGGCTCTCTTAAGGTGTCCGAAATTGCTGAAAAAATGGGGGCTTCTTTGTCCAATATGACAGGGCTGCTTGATCGGTTAGAACAATCGAACTTTGTGGAACGAAAGCATTCTGAGCGTGACCGTCGAATCATTGTCGTAGAATTAACAGAGGAAGCGAAAAATATTTTCAGAAGTATTTATCAAAAAGGGCATGAAAAAATTAAAAATTCCCTGCAACGGCTCAATGACGAAGAAAAAGAAAAAGTCAATGAAGGTCTAGCTATTTTAGAAAAAGCACTTCGTCCCGAACGTGGATAAAAAAGAAAAAAAGACGGTCACTTGAGGTCCGTCTTTTTTAATTCTTCTTTTCCTTGTTTATCTGGGGTGAAAAGATATTGACGAATGACTTCCCGGTCATCCCACAAGAGATAACCTAAACCGATAATGAGAAAAATGATGCTGATCCACGTACCGCCTGGGAGTATATCTTCCAGCTCCTCGATCGTTCTTACTGTGCTTACATTTCCACCATAGCGAATCTCAAACAAAACGTATTTCGCTATATAAAACAATGCCGCCGTGCAGATAAACATAGCGCCGACAATTCTTCTACTAGACATGTGTTGACTCCTTTACTTCCACTGATTTCTTTTGATTAATTCCGTGATATGGGTGAGATGATGCTGTGAATGCCAGACGTACATTCCTGTTGCATCATATAAGGACACCGTTTGTTGATCGGCTGGATGGTAATATGCAGCGTTGAAATCTTCCTCTGTCATCTCGCGAAGTAATGTGCCCCACCTGCGATGCAGACTGCTGATTAACGGCAGTGATAGACTGATAGGCGCCTTGCTGTCAGGAAGTGAAGCAAATGCTTCTTGATCATATGGACGTATGTGCGGTGTTTCTTCTGTCAGCGCAAGTTTAAATCGCAAGTAGGCGTTCAGATGGCTGTCCGCTACGTGGTGAATGAGCTGACGAACGGTCCATCCTCCTGGCCGATATGGGGTATCCAGCTGATCATTTGTCAATG
The DNA here is from genome assembly GCF_038593225.1 of Bacillus sp. FSL W8-0629. Classification (NCBI taxonomy): domain Bacteria; kingdom Bacillati; phylum Bacillota; class Bacilli; order Caryophanales; family Bacillaceae; genus Bacillus; species Bacillus sp. FSL W8-0629. The sequence goes on along the minus strand of NZ_CP151975.1, from coordinate 838,775 downwards.
GGACAACTGCCTCTTCATACTTTTGAGGAATGAGTGCCAGCTCATCAATCCATGCCTCCAGCTGCTTTTTCGTTTGTTGGTCCACCGGTTCATATAAGCCAATCGGATATTGTAATGATGTCATCTGCTGCCCCTCCTTAAAATCCTTCTAGAACAAATTTACCTATCATCTTCCCTTGCTCAAGTGTTTGATGTGCCTGCTTCAAATTGGCGGCATTGATGGGGCTGAGCACCTTTGTTAATGTATGTTTTAACTTCTTCTCTTCAAATAATGTACTCGCTTCTTTTAAAAGCTCGTGCTGCTTCATCATATCCGAGGTTTTGTACATCGGCCGTGTGAACATGAATTCCCATACAAATGCAGCACTTTTATTTTTGAGTAATTGAATGTCTAAATGGTGCTGATTTTCAACAATGGTACAGATCGTCCCTTGAGGTTTAATCGCTTCTGCCATCCCTTTGAAATGGCCATCTGTATCATTTAAGCATAAAATGTAATCCACTTCGCCAATCCCTTTTTCCTGAAGCTGCGCTAAGAGCGGCTGGTGATGGTCAATGATATGATCAGCCCCTAATGAGAGACACCATTCATTTGTTTCAGGTCTTGATGCAGTGGCGATCACAGTCGCCTTTGCTAATTTGGCGAGTTGAATGGCGATGGAGCCCACTCCGCCTGCACCACCGATGATCAGCAAGGTCGAGCCTTCTGCATTCCGCTTCATATGCATTCGGTCAAATAGCGCTTCATATGCCGTAATTGTTGTAAGAGGCATGGCAGCTGCTTCGGCAAAAGAGAGATTTGCAGGCTTTTTCGCCACAATTCTCTCATCCACAAGCTGGTATTCACTATTTGAGCCTTGTCGCGTGATATCTCCTGCGTAATAGACGTGGTCACCCGGCTGAAACAACGTACACGCTTCGCCTACTTCCACCACCGTACCGCTTGCATCGTAGCCAAGAATTTTCAGTTCTTCTTCCTTCTGATTCTTCGGTGACCTCACCTTTGTATCCACTGGATTCACCGACACAGCCTCTACCTTCACCAAAACATCCCTGCCAGCTGCTTTGGGCTTTGCCACCTCCTGATCGATCAAGCTTTGTTCATGCTCAATTGGCAAATACTCAAATAATCCAACTGCTTTCACTCGCTCGCACTCCCTTTCTCCATGCTTCTTTTCCACATTTTATCATACATTTCTGATGCTGATGGATCAGTCAGCAAGCGATTGCACATTTAGGAGTTCTTCAAAGCCCTTCGTTCCCTCACGATGTAAGAAGGACGAGCCTTTTGTAAAGAGAGGACATAGGTGAACCAGCCGCTCGATTTAAAAAAGTACTGAACATAATAAAACTGAATGTGCTGCAAGAAAACGACGATGAACAGAAAAATTGTGAATAATAACGTCACAATGTCTCCCTGCATCCATCCACTGATCAATAACATCACAAAACCGAGCATCATGAGCTGTTCGAGCCTCTGCATGATCTGGACAACGAGATGTCCCCGTTTGGTTAGGTCACCTGATTGACGCTTTCGAATGTTTCTTGATTTATAAAACCATACGATACTTGTCACTAAATGATGAATGATAAAAAGAGCGATCATGACCATAAGTAAAGGAGTTGATTTAAAAAGATCTTTTATAATGAATGGGATCACCAAAAAATAAAATGCGGTAAATGCGTGTCTACCTGATAAGAGAAATAGTTGTTTTTCTATGTATCGCTGCATGTGTCTCACCTCTATATGTAGTACGTCTCATTTGTCATAAGGTTCCTTCTGCCTATCAAAAAAGGATGCCCTGAAAAAGGCATCCTTCATGAATCAAGCTTAAAATGCAGCACTCAGTACGACAGGGCCTTGCGGAAGCTTGTTATCCTTTTTTGGTTCAAGGGTGACAGCCACAGTATCCCATGATTCGTTTGCTTCTTTTTCAGATAACGCATAGGTGACGGTGCCCTCCCCTTTGCTATCTGTTTTAAAGGCACCGGCCGGAACGGGCTGATCTCCTTTAATGAGCCATACTTGATAAACAGCTGATGAATCAAGCTGGCCTTTTAATCCGTCGGCACTCACTACAAGCTCTTTTTTGCCGTGATGCTCAATCACTGAAAAAGCACCCGTTGTTTTTGCCGATTCGGCAGATGCCAGTGATTTTGTCGCAACAACTTTGACAGGTTGTTCTGCTTGATCTGTTCCATTTGTTAAGAAATACACGTTCCCAGCTGCAGAAATGAGAAGTAGTGCGGCAACGAGAGGCAAAAGCCATTGATTTTTCTTCTTCATTGGCAGTTTCATCTCATTTGCATCACGAACTATTTTGAGATCTTGAGGCGGGTTCGATTTTGCAGCGATTGTTTTCTCTCGTATCTCTTCTTCAAATACTCTTGATAAAATGCGGTCTTTCATCCCTGCCGGAGGCGTTTCGTCCTCTGCTAGAAACGGAATATCAGACATGAGCGATGTCAGTTCTTCAAGCTCTTCTTTGCAATCCGAGCAATGTTTGATGTGTTCTTCAAATTGCGTCTTTTCTTCTCCTTGTAAATGCCCGTTAAAGTAATCAATGACTTGATGTTTACACTGAGTCATGCCTCTTCCTCCTTTCCTCCGCGAGACAGTTTCGTTCGTAAATGCTTCAATGACAATCGAACTCTTCCCTTCACCGTTCCAATAGGGATGCCTAGTTTTTCCGCAATGCTCTTTTGTGTCATTCCTTTAAAATAGACATCTTCGATGATGGTTTGCTGTTCTTTCGACAATGTTGATACTGCTTCACGTATGATTTGTTTTTCTTCGTTCCATTCTACTTCTTTTGACACATCTTCTTGATGGTCTGCCAAGTATTCAATATGCTCATCTTCAAGAGCTGTTTCATTTCGGTGTTTCCTTAATAGATCGATTGCCGTGTTTCGTGACATCATAAATAACCATGAGGAAAATTTCCCTTTATCTGTATTGTATTCTCCTATGCCGCGCCAAAGCTTGATAAAGACTTCTTGAAGCACTTCCTCCGCCAGCTCACGGTTTCCAGTCATTTTATAAATAAACGAATATAACACACGTTCATAGCGATCGTACAATAATTCAAGCGAGGGCTTATGTCGATCATGTTTGATCTTGTGATACAGCTCAAAATCCTTCAGTGTGTCCATGGTCATCTCCTTCCTTTTTCATGAGAAAGAGCATTATGCATTCATCATGAAATCTTCACGTATGGCTCATCACTCAAATTGCTGAGATAAGCCTCCTTTGTACTTTACTCTTTTTTCAAGGAGAAAAAAAGAGCGCTGAAAAAGGAAATGTGTTCCTCATGAGAATGTACTTACTCAACGGATGGATTGACCATTTGGATCACTCGCCTCAAGGAAAGTCAAGAATCCATGTGTTTCATTCACTGTTCAGTTGATTTTAGCAAACTCTCGTCAGGCTCTCAATTTATATCAGGTAGAACGCATCCTTTCATCATGTCATAATAGAACGAAACTGGAGAACTGGAGTGTCCGAAAATGATTGTAACGATTGTTCTTTTTTTATTAGCTGGTCTGGCTGAAATAGGTGGCGGTTATCTTGTCTGGCTGTGGCTGCGTGAAGCAAAACCCGTCAGCTACGGAATCGCAGGTAGCCTCATCTTGGTCGCTTACGGCGTCATCCCTACATTCCAGCAGTTCCCGACCTTTGGGCGGGTTTATGCGGCCTATGGCGGTGTTTTTGTCGTTCTCGCTGTGTTTTGGGGCTGGTGGGTCGATCGCAAAACCCCTGATTTCTATGACTGGATGGGTGCTTTGATCTGTTTAGCTGGTGTCAGTGTGATGTTATTTGCCCCCCGCAGTTAATGGTCGGATGATGATCACACGCTAAAAAGCCGGCAATATACCGGCTTTTCCTCTTTTACATTCTAAATTGTGTTTCATACAAACGCCGGTACATCCCGTCCATTTCCAGCAGGTCTTCATGCCTGCCTTGCTCCTTGATGCCCTCTTTTGTTAAAACCACAATCCGATCAGCATGCTGGATGGTCGCTAGGCGATGCGCAATAATAAACGTGGTTCGTCCTTCAGATAGTTCTTCAAGTGAGCCCTGAATAAAGGATTCTGTCTCCGTATCCAGAGAAGATGTGGCTTCATCTAAAATAAAAATTGGCGGATTTTTAAGGAAAATACGTGCAATAGAGATACGCTGTTTTTGTCCGCCAGATAACATCATTCCGCGTTCACCGATGATCGTATCAAGCCCATTTGGCAAGCTATTTACAAGATCCTTCAGTTGGGCTTTCTCCACTGCCTGCCACACTTCTTCATCAGATGCATCGAGTTTTCCGTATAAAATGTTTTCTCGAATGGTCCCATGGAATAAATAAATATCTTGCTGGACGACACCAATTTGTCTCCGCAGCGAAGGCAGTGTCATCTTTCTTGTCTCTATGCCATCAATTGTAATGGTACCCTCCTGCCATTCGTAAAAACGTGGCAGCAAACTGCAAAGCGTCGATTTCCCAGCACCAGAGGGACCTACGACCGCAATGGTCTCTCCTTGTTTTACCTCAAGATTGATGTCATGAAGAACCGGTTTGTCTGATTCATATTGAAAAGACACATGCTCAAAAACGATATCCCCATTTAACTGATCAACTTCAATGGCATCATCCGCATCCTTTTCATCTGGTGATTGATCGATGAGTGATGCAAATCGTTTAAAGCCCGCTGCACCTTTTGGATACATTTCAATGACTGCATTGATTTGTTGGATGGGTCCTAAGAAGATGCCTGTTAAAAGTACAAATGACACAAATTCCCCATACGTCATATTTTTTTGCAGCACAAACCATGCGCCGCATACAAGGCCAAACACTGTCACACTCTTAATAAGAAAATGACTGACAGCGGTATGCACAGCCATCATTTGATATGTGGTTAGCTTTGTCTTTCTAAATTGCTCGTTATGTTCAATAAATCGGTCCATTTCATGTGATTCATTTCCGAATGCTTTCACAACCCGTATGCCACTAATATTGTTTTCCACACGTGAATGGAATTGACCAATACTCGAGAACATTTTATCAAAAGCAGCAGACATTTTTTTCGTAAAGTAGACGGATAATCCGATCAAGAATGGAACGACAATAAATGTGAGAACTGCCAGCTGCCAATTAATCGACAGCATCAAGCCAAAGGCACCCGTGAGTGTCATGATCGCGATAAATAAATCCTCCGGGCCATGATGCGCAATTTCACCAATATCCATTAAATCATTTGTCATACGGGACACGAGTTTTCCCGTTTTCTTTTTGTCAAAGAAGCGAAAGGACATTCTTTGCACATGAGAAAATAGCTGATTCCTCATATCCGTTTCTATATTAATGCCTAATTTGTGCCCAAAATAGGTCACGACATAATGCATCGTAGAACTGATCACGTATAAAACGAGGAGCAGAATGCCCCAAAACCAAATGGCATCCCAATCACCATTTGGCAGCAAATCGTCCATCACTTTACTGATGGCAAGGGGAAAGGATAATTCGAGTAAGGCTGCCAGTACCGCACAGGAAAAATCTAATATAAACAGCCCCATATATGGTTTGTAGTATGAGAAGAAACGCTTTAACAATTGACAGACCTCCTACCGATCAGACATTTCTGTCAATATGTCAGCAAACTCTTCCGCTTGATTTGCTACTGCAATCGGATCGTAAGGCCAGAAGAACTCTGTATCCATTTGATAGGTCTGCTCTTTTTTGACAGATTCTAGACTCTTCCAAATAGAATTGTTTTTATCAAATGTTCCGCCGTTGCTTTCATCAATGAAAATGTAATCTCCTGCATATTCAGGAAGGGTTTCATAAGAAATGACTTCATACCCTGTCTTACTTTTTAAAATCGTATCTCTGACCTGTTTTGGCGGGTTTACCTGTAATTGCTGATATAATGCCTGCCCGCCTCGATAAATTCCGTTACCATATACATAGACATCATTTTTAAAAGCGCCCATGATCGAGACCGTTTCATTCTCTTTTAAAGCAGACTTCACTTTTTTCCTAGCAGCCTCGATTCGTTGATCGAAGGCGGTGAGGAATGCTTTTCCTTCCTCTTCTTTATTTAAAATTTTTGCCAGCGTCGTCAATTCTTCATGTGCATCTTTGAAAGAACCGTAAGGATACACGATGGTAGGCGCTATTTTTTTGTACACATCATAGACTTTTTCATCCTGTACTGCTGTGATAATCAGATCAGGCTTTAAGCTAAGTGCTTTTTCAGCTGAACGCTCGTCACTGATGTCCTCTATTCCTTTTATCTTGTCCTTTAAGTGTACGTTCTTTAAATCCTGCGTGGTCGATCCAACAGGCTGAACGTCAAGTGCAATCACACTCCCTAAATATCCATCTACGAGAATTCGTTTAGGTTCAGCTGGAATCTCTATCTTTCCTTTCACTGTTTCAACCGTTTTCGTTTCTTGCTTTGATTCTGCTGTTTTGGCTTGTTCTTTATTGCCACAAGCCGTCAATATCATTAGAAGAATGACAGCACATATCCAATACGTCTTTTTCATCTCCATATTCCTCCTTCATTTTCGCCACTACAAATGAGAATAGTTATCAATTACTAGTCTCATGTATTCTATCAACCTCACCCGTAGTGGTCTATGGAGGATTCTCGCAACTTACATATGGACAATTGTTGGATAGGCTGGGTGTGTCAATTGAGAGACAAACCGGTCCATCAAAAGAAGTGCACGCTCTCCTTCATCAAATCGAAACTCCTCCAGTTTTACTGGATAAAAGGTACCATTTTTCACAGCCGATAATTGACGAAGAACATCACTTTCTTCCATTCGCTTGTCCATTTGCTTATACCACCCATATTGGTCAGAGACAATAAAAAACATATGATCCGCCTCGTATTCTCCAAGTCTCTCTAAAGGAATGACTGTATGTTGATTAGGAAGAAGAACTTCTTCTAAAATGGCTTTTGGAGGTTTTAAGCCAAGCGTTTCGTAAAGATAGAAGGCCCCTCTTGCCTCATAGGACCACATATACACTTTGTCATGTCCTCTCATTTCATAGATTGCAACGGTCTCGCCTTTTTCTCTAAAGGAAGACAGGGTGTTTCTTGCCTGTTGACTATGCTGTTCAAATCGCTTCACCCAATCGTTTGCCTCATTTTCTCTTCCTAAAAGGCGTCCTATAGACAGTACCTCTGGTACAGCATGATGACCGACGTATGGCAGAACAAGAACTGGTGCGATTTGCTCCAACCGCTTGATCAATGCAGGTTTTGAATAATAATAGTTAGGGACGATGATGACATCTAATTGAAGTGATTTAAAGACGTCATCAGGCGTATGTTCATTTATGACGAGCGAACCGGCCAGTTGTTCTTTCAATATATCTGAATGGAGATAGGTTTCTTCGTCAATACAAACAGGCTCAATGCCTATTGCAACCAATGACCCGACAAATTGAAAAGCAGCAATACGCTCTGGTCTTCGGTTCATTCGAAACTGACTGGGCGTTCTCCCTGTTTTTTGACGGAACTTCCTGCTGAAATATAAACTGTCTGCATACCCGACTTGCCGTGCTATGATTTGAATTTGATCGTCTGTTTGCAGAAGACGTTTTTTGGCTTCGTCTATTCGAATTTGTGCAATGTATTCTGTCACACTCATCCCCATACTTTGTTTGAAAAAGGTAGAAAAGTAACTCTCATGAAACCCCATCTTATGAGCTAAGTCTTTTCTTGTTAGTTTTTGATCATAATGCTCAGCCATATACTGCAAGATCATGTTAATCGAATAATGCACTTTTTCGTTGTATGGCTTGGATTGTTTGCGGAAAATGAACATGATTTCTTCCAGCCATTTCGCCTGTTCTTGTATGATTTGGCTCGTCTGTATTTGTTTGATGTAAGAAAAAAGGACGGCAGAGCCTTTCACCACTTCCCCGTTATCAGGGAGATTATCGTGATTCACCTTATAGACCAATTCATTTTGTGCATCTTGTGCCAGAGTGAATTGGTCAAATGTGACAGTATAGATTACCACTTGCTCGCTGGATAAAGATTGAACCATGACATCTATTCCTGAGCGGATCAACACACTGTCTTTGGCGTTTAGCTCATATCGAATTCCTTCCATGTCAAGTCTTACCGCACCGTCCGTAGTCAAGAACATCAGTGAAGATGTTTGCCATGAGTCCGTTTGTTTCACAGAAAGAGATCGTTTACTGCTTTCTTTCATGCGAAGAATTGTATGAGTATAGGCGGTCATTTCCTCTTTCTCCTTCCATATAAAAAAGTGCTAAAATAAACCATTTTAGCACTTCAATGTCTGACTGAATGGTGATTATCGCGCTCCAGCCGTTTGTAATTCTTTGTTTTTCTCTTTAAAGCGTTCATTATGTGAAGACACGTACGCTACTTTTTCTGCTTCTGGTTCGATGTATAGCTTTGCGCTATTGAGTGCATTGACTCCATCAACAAACGTACCGGCAATTAAACGCACTTTACTTTTATGTGTGCATAAGTCGCCAACTGCATAGACACCAGGTAAATTGGTTTCCATCTTTTCATTGACCTCGATGAGTCCCCACTCACCTTGCTTGAGTCCCCATTCTGATAGAACACTTAAATCACCTTTCATGCCATGGTTGACGATGACAGCATCGGTTTCGATTCGTTCGATGTCGCCTGTTTCTAAGTGCTGAATGGTGACGGCTTCAATTTTGTCACCTTGACCATGAAGCTCTGTGAGTTCATGCGGTGTGAGAATGCGAGCACTAGATGCTTTCATGTTGGCGACGTTTTTTTCATGTCCGCCAAACATATCACGACGATGCACAACGGTCACACTTTCAGCAATTGGAACGAGGGCATTTGCCCAATCAACAGCTGAATCTCCGCCTCCAGAGATGACCACCCGCTTCCCTGCAAACGTCTTTAGCTCCTGTACGGTGTAATAAAGATTTGTTACTTCATAACGGTCTGCATGCTCGATTTCAAGTTTTCGCTGAACTGGTATTCCGTGACCCATGGCTAAGATGAGGGTCTTTGTCAAATGACGATCGCCATTTTCAGCCGTCAGCAGGATATGACCATTCTCATCCCGCTCGAATTGCGTGATTTTTTGATTCAACGCAATCTCTGGTTCAAATGTTTTCGCCTGCGTTTCTAGCTGCTGAATCAGTTGTTCACCTCTTGTTGGTGGCAAACCACCCACATCCCATATGACTTTTTCAGGATAGAGGAGGATTTTTCCGCCAAGGCTTTCGTTATACTCCAGTACCTTCGTCTTTAAATCCCGCATCCCGCTATAAAAGGCGGTGTACATTCCTGCTGGACCGCCGCCAATAATGGTGACGTCAAACAATTCAAGCTGATCTGTCATTTGAGTCCCTCCGTTTTTTCATCGATTGATCTATTTATAAGTGATATTGATTCTCATTATCATATGTACCTATTGTAGTCTACTCTGGTGAAGGGAATCAATAGCTTTCTGCAAAAAAAGAACAGGACGAGCGCTTTCTCGTCCTGTCATCCATCACACAATCGTTAATCCAAGGTCCTTTAATTCCAGCGAAACAAGCCTTGCAATCGCATCTGCTCCTTCTTTTGTAAAGTGCGTGCGATCCTCTATGCCTGTTGACAGCATAAAGTAAGAAGTCGTTTTCTCTATGCCGGAAATTTGATAAAACTGAAGGCTTGCCGTATTTAAATCTACAAGAAGGACTTCTTCTTCATCAGCTAGTTCTTTCATAGCGGCACAGTAATCAGGGAAATCATTGATATATTCTCCGTCTTTTTCATGAAAGCGGCCGACTGGCGTTAATAAAAGCGGTGTAGCTCCTTTCGCTCTTGCTCCGTGAATATATTGAGACAAATAGCTTTTATACGTTGTGAAAGGATCTGTATGCCGTTCGGGCTTCTCCGTTGAAGCATCATTGTGCCCCATTTGTGTAAACAGCCAGTCCCCAGGCTGAATGTCAGCCAATATTTTATCAAGCCGTCCTTCTTCAATGAATGTTTTTGAGCTTCTTCCACCGATTGCGCGGTTGTCGACGCTCACACCCTGCGCTGTGTAGCGATGTAAAAACTCTCCCCATCCTCCTTGAACAGGACGATCTGGGTAAGATGAAACGGTTGAATCACCAGCTAAATAGATGGTTGTCATGTTCATACGCCCCCTTTTTCATATAGCCACTCTAATAAGCGATGCGGACATCCAAGTGGCTGCTGAAAAGATATGAAACAATCAGCATCGCTACTTCATTCATTCTCTTTTTAATGATCAAAACCCTGCTTACCGGTAGATGTGAATACGTTAAATATGCGGCGGAAGTTCTACTTTTGTCTCAACGGCTTGCTTTAACGCCTGAAGCATATAGCCAATTCCTTTATATGGAGCCAGCGGATAAATCGCTGTCTGATGAGGAAGTAATAACGGATCGATCACCTTTCGATATTTCTTTCCACCTAGTATCACTAATTCATCATATGCAGTGAGATGTTTTTCATGAAATTGCTGACTTAGTGCTTCTCTTGTTATCTGATCAGTATGCGGTGTACCAAAAGCCACATCATAATTTTCATGAATAATATCATCTGCCTTTAAGAATCCATGCTTCGCTGAAATGATTAGGTAGTCTGAAAAGAACGTTCGGGCATAGCTTTTCGTACGCTGATGCAGCGGGCTTAAATAAACGAGGTTCGCCGGCTGGCTCCCTGCCTCTGGATGGACGTCCCATATTTTCTTCGCCCCACATGGAATGATACAAACTCGCTTCACTTGATTTTCTCCTTCCTTCGTTGATACATCCGATACAACATACAACCTAGCGCTGTGCCAAGTGTATTTAAGAGAATATCATCAATATCGCTGCTTCTTGTAATCATACCAGATTGCGAGAATATCCATTGAAGCACTTCAATTATTGTTGACAAGAAAAAGCCAGCAAGAATTGCCTTTTGCAAGCGCAAGGTTCGGAATGCTTGATAAAGAAAAAAACCAAGTGGCACAAATAACAAAATGTTCCCTGCCAAATTTAAAAAAACAAGATTGGGATAGCCATGATGATAGGCATGGAGATTTTGATAAATGGACTGCAAAGGCATGAGGTTGACACTAACCTGATCCCTTGGAGCGGAAAACCGATTAGGAAAGACCGTCAAATATAATAAAACATTTGTATACATAAACAGACAGGCAAGAACGATTTCAGTTCGTAAATAGATAAATCGTTTTTGTTTTTTCGCCTGTCTGTATCTCATATGTAAATAGAGCGGGACGAGCAAGAGAAAATAAGTCATGGAAAACATCGCACTGAATGTCATACGGAGAGCTGCCCCTTTCTCACATCATGCTTGACCATATTTACAGCTTATTCAGGCCTGCCCGCATCTATTCATCACTTATTCTCCTATTCAATGACGAGAAACCCATATTGACAAATCGTCAGTTTTCCGCTAAACTGACTGACATTCAGTCATTTAAGGTCGGTGATGATGTGTCGAAACGAGATAAGATTATGCTTGCTGCCATTGACGCGTTTAAAGAAAAAGGAATCGAAAAGACGACCATTTCGGATATTGTGAAAGCAGCAGGAGTAGCGCAAGGAACGTTTTATTTATATTTTCCTTCAAAGCTTTCCGTCATGCCTGCCATCGCTGAACATCTGATCGCACAGATGGTACCTGCCATTGAAAAGGAACTCACTCAGCATGCAGATGTCCTCGATCAAGCAGATGCGCTTGTTGAATTCATTTTCGCTTTTACAAGACAATACCGTGATGTCCTTGCCCTGACCTACTCAGGTTTAGCTGCCACCGAGCATCTAAAGGAATGGGAAGATATTTATGAGCCGATTTACAAATGGGTCGCTTCTTTTTTAGAAAAGGCAAAGCAGGACAAAAGAGTCCGTGCGAACTTGAACTGTCAATATGCTGCGAAATTCATTATCGGTTTACTTGAATCATCAGCTGAGCAAATGTACTTATTTACAGAAACAGATACAGAAGAGGTTCTGATTCAAAAGCGAGAGGTCAAGCAATTCCTTCTTTACGCACTCGGCATAGAGACACCTTAACTTAGTACAGCACTTGCTGTACGCTCTTTTTTGGCTTCAAAATGACGAATCGTCAGTTTTCAGTTTTAGGAGGAAATACGATGAAAAAAAGCTGGATGTATGTTGCACTCACATGTTTATTTGAATTACTTTGGGTGTTTGGTTTAAATAGAGCTGATGCTGTGTGGGAGTGGGGGATCATTATCTGCCTGATCCCGGTTGATTTTTATTTTTTAATGAAAGCTTGCGAGAAGCTGCCGACTGGGACTGTGTACGCCGTGTTTGCCGGAGTTGGAACGATTGGTACGTCTTTGATGGATTATGCGCTGTTCGGCGGTTCGTTTTCATTAGAAAAGCTTTTATTTATGGGCATTTTAATTCTCGGAATTATTGGATTGAAAGTGTCTGATGGAGATGCACATGAGCAGAAAGGAGAAGCGGTATAAATGGGCTGGTTTTTTGTACTGTTGGCCTCTGCCTGCGAAATTGGCGGAACCATTGGTCTCAATATGTTCAGTAAGAAAAAGCAACTCACGACAGGCATTTTATTTGTCGGCGGATTTGCCTTATCCTTTTTGTTTTTGTACGCCTCGTTCTCTTCCGTTCAAGTGTCCGTTGCCTATACGGTTTGGATTGGACTTGGAACAGCGGGTTCTGTCTTGTTTAATATGATTCTATTTAAAGAGCCGAAAAACATGATTCGTATCCTCAGCTTGCTGCTGATTGTGATTGGCGTCGTTGGGCTGAAGTTGTTTGCGTAATAGAAAAAGCAATGGAATAGATTATCCATTGCTTTTTAAGTTAATTTTTATACTTTTCTTGGTACGCTTTAAATTGTTTTTCGTATTTTTGTAATTTTTTCCCATCTACTTTTGAATTTAATTTCGGTTTCCGCTTTCCAATTACCATTACATCTTTATCTACAATAGGACTTGATAAAAAGATGTATGGTGCAAAACGATCACACTTCGTATTTGGAAGGGTTACGGATAATCTAGCGTATTCTTCTGCCGGGAATTGGTTTGAAATGTCAAGTTCCTTGAGTCCCTCTAATGCCGATATTGGTTCTAAAGACTCGTCCTTCACTTTTATATTTGATAAGCACAGATATTTTAAATTCTTAAGGTATCTTAAAGGTTGTAGAGTATTTAAATTTAATGTATTCCAAATCCCGCCTGACAATTGCAACCATTCTAAACCAGTGTTTTTTTGCAAAGGGGCTATGTCATTCAACTTTGAAAAATCTGTTAAGTATAAAGATTTTAAAAAAGTGTTTTTTGATAGATCCCATAAACTTTGTGCCTTTGTATTCCATTCAAGTGCCAATACCTCAACATCTTGAAGAGAACTGATGATTGATAAATCTTCTACTCTCAGTTCACGCATATAGAGCATTTTGGGATTAACTAAGCTCAAGATCGTATTGAATTCCTTTTGGCTCACTTTGTAAATCCACAATGTCGTGAGGTTAGAAAAAGAGTTCAACCTTTCAATATTTTTTGTTTTTCCTGTGATTAACAACTCGGTGGCATTTTCATCTACATCGGCTAAATCATGAACAACTTCTGGTTGGGCATCATGACGAAAAATATAATCAGGGTCTTCTTTGAGCATTCTTTTACCTCCACACCTACGAATGATGGATATCTAAATGAATTTTATCAGAAGTTTGGAGTCAAAATATTATTCTTTCCGATTTATAAAATCTTTATCATCTAAAATATGGAGCAACAACATATCAACGATTTTCACTATACTCCATATATTCTGCACAGGTCTTGACGATAGCTCGTACTCTTTCATATAAACAAATAAAAGAACTCCAATTCATATACGAATTAGAGTCCTCATTATATGACTAATACAATTTTCCCACGTTAAAACCGTACCCGTTAATTAAAGACCTTCCTTTTTTATTTCTTATTTAATGTGGATCATGCTGCTCTAGCAAGAGATCCATTGCGTAAATCGATTCGCCTTTTTCATCCAATAAAAAGTACACAATCAAAGGCTCTCCAAAGGACTCTGTCTGCTGCGTGAACAAAACACAGGTGAATTTTTCAATACCTATCGGAATCTTTCTTCTTAATAAAGGATGAAGAATAGGCGAAGTCCGAATTGTATCTATATCCACATCCCAACGTTCGTTTTTTAAAGTGGGATAATGCTCTACTAACAGTTGGTGTAACATGTCGGTCGTGAACGCTGCTTTTCCAGCATACCCATCATCTATTATGTTGGTGTTATACATCCGACGGTTGCTTATCCTTTGAAGCATTGATTCGTATTCCTTTTAAGACAAATCGTTTCTGGCCATCAAGAGTACAAGTGATCAATGTCAGTTCATTTTTCCCGCGATCCTTTAGTACATCAACATCCGTCGGTTCAATCGTAGCTGAGCTGACAATTTTGTATTCGTATGTTTCAGCTTGATGATGTAAGACGACTTTTTCTCCTTTAGGCACCTCTGGCAGCTGCCGGAAAAGCCGGTCGCCTCTATACCCTCTATGGCCTGCAATCGTGAAATTTCCTTCACCTGGCATTTGATGAGATTTGATTTGAGTCAGTGCAATCCCTAAATTTTCTTTTGTTGTAACAGGAAGCACTTTTTCGTTTAAATCAATTGACGGGATCTCAAGCTCCATCGTATCTCGCAGGTCTTCTTCTGACACTGTTAAATGTGGAATAGAAGAAAGGGCATCACTGTCATTTTCTTCAATCATTTTCAATGCCTGTTCCATGGCTGCTGTCTCCTGAGAAGTTCGCCACTCATATAGAAAAGGAACGGAGATGAGCATTAGTCCCGCGACCACCAAAAAGCTGCCTAATAAGGTTCTTTTTTTCATCAATACACTCGTTCCTTCCTTTTACTGAATGGTTCTTCTTCTGACTACAAGAAGAACAGTTCCAGACACTACTAGTAAAATCCCTGCATACATCAAATAACGTAGCCATTCTTCTCCAGTCTTTGGCAATTCACCGTTTGAGTCATGAGGCGGATGTTGATCCCCTTGATCTGAGGCTGGAGGATTCGTGTGGTCCCCTTCATTCTTCATTGGAGCATTTTTTACAATCAATGTCTTGATCTCCACTTCGCCCATTTGAATTGTAAAAGCGAGTGGTTTTTTTAACGCTACATAACCATTTGGAGCTTTCGTCTCTGTGAGTGTATAATCACCAGGTTTAAGCCCTTTAACAATGGCTTCTCCGTCTTTTCCTGTTGTCACAGATTTTATCGTTTTCCCAGCTTTTGTACGAATGTCAAAGGCTGCACCTTTTAAGGTTCTATCTGTCTGCTGGTCTACCTTTATGATACGCAGACTTCCTAAAATCAAGTGATTCTTCGCTGTTAATTGAAGAGGCTTCTGCTGATTTTTCTCAATCGTAAACCGGATCGGCTGATCATCTAATTCATAGCCGTGAGGCGCTTTCGTTTCAACGAATTGATATTCTCCCGGTTTTAGATCGTTGATGTGAAGCTTTCCTTTTTGATCCGTTACAAGTGATTTCTTCAACGTTTTCCCGTCTTTACTCTGAAGAGCAAACTCTGCGTTTTTCAGCGTGTGTCCTTCAGCATCTACTTTGGTCAGTTCCACTGCTCCCGGCGTCAGTTTGTTGATCATTTCTACTTTTGCTGGTTTGTCTTGCCCTAATCGAATCGTAAATGAGACAGGTTTCTGATCCAATTCATAGCCGGCAATGCTTGCTGTTTCGACAAATTGGTAGGTTCCTGGCTTCAGTTGATCGACTGTCAGTTGACCGTTTTTGTCTGTCTTTAAGTCTTTCTTCACACGCTGACCGTGCGCATCAATCAGGTCAAAGGTCACGCCAGCGAGCAATTGACCATCCTCCCCTTTTTTCTCAAGCTTCACAGCACTTGTCGTCCGGATATTTTCTTTTGTCACTTTCACCAGTTGATTTGGATTGAAATCAATCTTGAAGTCTACTGGTTCTGCATCAAGTTGATGTCCAAAAGGAGCCTTCGTTTCAACCAATTGGTAAGCGCCTGGTTTCAAATCGTTGACAGTGATGATGCCTTTTTCATTTGTTGTTAAACCTGACATCAATTCTTTACCATCGTCATTGAACAGGGTAAATTCTGCGCCTTTCAATCTTTCTTGTTCTTCCCCTATTTTTGTGAGTTCTACAGAACCTTTCTTGAGCTGATTGATGGCCTCCACTTGAATCAATTCTTTTTGACCTAATTCAACTTCAAAGACAAGTGGTTTCGTACTCAATTCATAGCCTTCAAGACTCTTTCTTTCAACAAATTGATAGGTTCCAGGTTTTAGACCTGTGAAGGTAACCTTTCCATCCTGATTGGTTGTAATCCCTTCTCCTCCTGCCACTATCTTTCCTTTGGCATCAGATAGATCAAAGACAACCCCTTCTAATGATTTCCCATCTTCACCTTTTTTGTGTAACAGCACTCCGCCAGTTGTGCGGCTATTTTCTTTTGTCACACTGACCAGCTTCTCAGGGTTAAATGGCATAGCAAAAGTGACAGGTATTTCGTCAAGCTCATGACCGAATGGCGCCTTCGTTTCAACAAACTGATAGGTTCCAGGTTTCAGATCGTTGACGATGATCTTCCCGTTCTCATCTGTGACGAGACCTGTTTTTATCTCTTTTCCATTTGCATCTACAAGCTTAAATTCTGCTCCTTCAAGCGCTTCATTCTTTTCACCAAGCTTCGTGAGCTGGACAGCTCCAGTTTTGAGATCATTGATCACTTTGATCTCTGCCGGTTTTTTTTGTGCGATTTCGATGGTAAACGGATAAGGTTTATTTTTCTTTTGGTAACCATCAATACTCTCTGTCTCCACAAGCTGATATTTGCCCGGCTTGAGGTTGTCGACCAAAAGCTTTCCATCTTCATCTGTTGTCAAATCTTTACGTACCACTTTGTCATTTTGATCCGTGATTTCAAAGCGAACACCTTGAAGCTTCTTGCCATCTTCTCCTTCTTTCAACACTTCTAATGCACTTGTTTCATAGAGGTTCTTTTGTGAAATGATGACTGGTTCTTTTGGATCGAGTGGTACTTCAAATGTGATCGGTGTTTCATCTAATACATAACCATCGGGTGCTTTCTTTCGATGAGCTGATACGTACCCGGTCTTAGTTCGTTGATCGTGATCTTGCCATCTTCTCCTGTGACAAGCGCATCATTTAGCTCATGCCCATCTTGATCTAAGAGCTTGAACTGTGCACCTTCTAGTCTCTCTCCGCCTTCACCTATTTTGCTCAATTCTGCAGAGCCTTTGATGATGTCATTTACTGCGGTGACAACCGTTGTTTCTGTTTGATTTTCTTTAATGATGAACGGCCATTTTTGCTGATTTAATTGATAGCCTTTTGGTGCGTTTGTCTCAACAAAATAATAGGAACCTGGCTCAAGATGTTTGAAAAGGATTTCTCCTTTTTCATCCGTTTTCAAATCGGTTTGGACGGTATCTCCAGATTCATTTTTCAGTTCAAATTCTGCATTTTCTAATGCCGCACCCGTTTCTTTATCTTTTTTCGTGAGCTTGACATGCTGACGGATTTCTTGGTTTTGCACCGTCATGCTATTTCCTGTTTTCGTTTGATCTCCTGATTCGTAAGGCTGATCAATCGTGACATTGATCGGTTCCTTCGTTTTCAAATAACCATCAGGTGCTTTCTCTTCTGTCACGATATAGTCACCATACAGAAGACGATCAAATCGAAGAGCTCCTTCTTCATCTGTTGTCTTTGTTCCAATGACGATACCGCTCGCAGCATCTGTCAGAGAAAAGCTTGCTCCTTTTAGCGCTTTTCCACTACTCGCATCTACCTTATGAATGGTTAAAGCGCCAATCGCTCCTGTGCCATCTCCCATGCCAGCGGTACGTTTGACCACAATTGAGGCTTCGGATTCCTTTTTGATTTCTTTTACATTTTCACCTCTAAACGTTACTTCGTTTTGAAGTGTACTTCCCACCTTATCTAAAATGAGAGATTGGTATTCTAAAATATAGGGTCTCGTGATTTCTTCTTTAAATTTGATTTGAAAAGAATCTGGATCGAATTCAAGGTCTAGTTCATAATCCTTCCCTTTTTCCAGTTCTTCCTTTTTGGTCACTTGCCCCTTTTCATCTATTGTTGTCGAATACAGATGAAATGAGTTTTCTATTATGGCTTGGTTACTGCTCGGATGGTCTATAATCGTCGCATCTTGGACTGTTGATTGACCAAAGTTGATATTCAGTTTCCAATCAATGACTTTCCCTTGTTGATTTCCTGATTTGCTCGTGTATTTCCCTCCATTTGGAATGGACACCACAGCATTCACATCTGATTCTTTCGTCTTTCCATCATAAAGGGTCGCTTTATTTTCGTAGGTTTTCTGTACTAAATCCATTCCTTCAACACTTGTTTGATACGTGATTTTGTATGGGGAGTCAATGGCATGTTTGAAAATGACTTCGAAGCCTGATTCTCCCTTTTCGTTTTCAAGGAATTTGATGTCATAATGTTCTTTCGCTAATACTTCTTTTTCTTCCGCACCATTTTCCCCGCCTTGTAAATCAAGCGAGTAGACGATAATTGAATCTTTAAGCAAACGCTGATTTCCTTGAATGAAATCCTCGATTTTTGCCTCTTCTAGATGTTTCAAATTATAGTTCACACCAATATTCCATGTGATCTCTTTTTTCTTTGCATCATATGTTCCGTTCTTGAATCCATTTGACTGCGTGTATGTGTCAGGCGTAAAGACAGATTGATTTTCCTTCGTCAAATCCTTGCCATCTTCATTTATCCATTCAAGTTTTACATGGTTACGCAGGTTCTTTTGATCTTTATCTGCTCTTTTCTCATAATCAAAAGACGTTGTATATGTGATGGTATGTTCTGTCTTGATTTCTTTCGTAAATTGAATATCAAATCCATTTGCATGTTCAACGATTTGATAATCTGTGCCTTCTTCAAGCACTGTATTACCTGTCGTCACTTTTAAACTATCTTTTTGCAGCGTCAATCCTTCGTTTGTGAACGTATCTTTTAATATCACGTTGTTCATGGTTTGTTGATCTTTGTTAAAGGTGATATGCCATGGAATGGTCTTGTTCTTGTAATTCGGTGTTCCGTGGTTTTTCGTTAGGATTTGCTGATCAATTCTTTGCTTCGCTTGTTTGCTCTCTTTGCCAGCTGTCACAGTATTGATAATCTCTTCAGCTTCGAAAATTCGATCAGTTGCTTTTGTTTGATATGTGATGAGATAAGCCGATTGAATTTCTTGATTGAATTGCAAGGTAAACCCGTTTTGTTCATCCTTTTTTTGAGGTTGAACCACGTAATTTTCAAATGCTTTTGTTCCTGCTTCGTTGCCGTTCTGATCAATTGTGACTTCTTTGACTTGAATTGAGTCAGATATTAGCGCCTGTGTACCGTTAAAGAAGTCTTCTATCAAAGCATCCTTTTGAGCCAGCTTTTTTTCGTTATAGTTATACCGAATTTCCCAAGTAATCGTTTGTGTGACTGGATCGTAGTGGGCGGCTTTTTTATTTAAAGGACTGCCTCTTGTCACATTCACTGTTCCTTCTGCTGAACTAATCACTTTATCAGCAGAAACAAGGGACGCTTTATTACGAAACGCAGACTGATCTTGATTCGTAATGTCCGTTTCATACATTAAACGGTAAGCGAGATGCACGTCATCTTTAAATTCAATCGTGAAATCTTGACCATCTGCTGTTTGGCCGATTGTGTAGTGGTTTTCGTCAAGCAGCTGTCCAAGCGATGTTTCACCATTTAGCTTTGTATCTACACGATAAAGCTTGATTGAATCTTTTTTTAACGCTTGACCTTCTTGAATCGGATCTAACAGTTTCGCTTGTTTCACATCATCTAAGTCCATATTAAAATCGACTGTCCATTGAATGGTTTCAGCATTGTAAGATCGATTGGGTTCTCCCTTTTTCGAGACATTTGGACCATTTGGAATGTATTGAATCGGGATCGATATCGTATCTTTGCCTTCAATCGGGGTAATCACCACTTCTTTTTCTTCAGTGATCACTGTTTTTTTATCTAATTGTGTCCATACTTGAAGTGTTCCTTGGATATTTGAATATTGTTTAATAAAATCTGTGAACTCGATGGAGGCATTTCCGCTTTCATCTACAGAAAAATAACCGATGGTCGATTGATTAAATTTCATCTCGAGACGATCGATTTTTTCATAAATGACTAATTCCTCTGGAACCTTGAAATGGAATTCATCGCCGCCATTATAGTTATGACCATTCGGGATGGCCCACTTATAGTTAATGGAAATCAGTGAGTTGATATCAGGCCTTTCTACTGAATTTCCTTCTTGATCTTCAAATATCAATTGCGCATCAGTGAGAAGATTTTCTTGGATCGTCATTTGTTTTGAGACACTTTGCAATCCTACACGATTAGACACGTTCACTTTGTTTTTTAGTAACTCATCTTCATCGCTTTGTGTCTTTTGAGCAGTTTCTTGATTGTTAGCAGCTTTGTCTTTCTCCGATGAGGTTGAATCATCTTTTGAAAGATTTCCTTCACGCTCGTTTTGCTTTGTTTTCTCTTTTTTCTCAGCTATACTGGTGACGTCAATATCTATAGATCCTTCTAAATTCGGATCAAGCTCAATATCCTCATTGAATGTGACCGTCACTTCATTTTGTTTCGAAACGGTATACTCACCAACAGGTATGTCATCGACAGTAATGAGTTCTTTCTGCTCCTTCTCTACCTGAATGACTGAAGGAAGAGAGAGAATATAAGGATATTGCTTTTTGAGATCAATTCCTTTAATAGACCAATGCACAATGGCCTTTCTAACTTGCTGATCTTCTATGCTTGATAACTTGTTTCCTTCGCTATCAGCAAACTCAATATTCCCATAAATATTCTCTTGAATGACTTTAGCTTGTGCCCCTGCTAAAGGCAAGATTCCTAATATAATAGACTGTATGACTAACATGGTCATCAGTGCCACCGACAATATTCTTTTCAATACATCCACCCTTTTCTACAATTATTTTTCAACAACGATTAAAAAATCATTTGTATACTGTCTGATCAATCACTCCGCTTCTGATCAAATTTTTCTAAAAATTGCACCTTAAGACCCAATGAATAAAATGAGTTGATGAATCATGAGTTTGAAAGGTCATCATGAGTAGTAGATATAGTAGCTGGATAGGGGTCTATAGCAATGGGGAATAGTGAGAGGGAACATGAAAAGAAGACATGTGAATTTTTCTATTTATACTGGAATGAACACCAAATGATTAGTACATGCATATATAAGCATGTATTCACATATAGAACGTTCATATAAAACAAGCATGACTCATATGGTATGTATGGTGAGATAGTTCAGCATCATATAGATCGCATTCCTTCTACTCCCTTTCATATGGTAATCAAAAAGCCGATGCTTTTTATTCTTACATTTACCGTTTAAGCAGCAAAAAAATAAACAAAATGATCCATTTTTATAGGATTCATGGCATACTTATCACCTTTTAAAAGAAAAATATGGAGAATCAGCGAATAACATTTGTTTTCGTCTAATTTTTTTCTCTTTTATCGTCAAAAGTGTAGACAAAACGATTTAGGCAAAACATTACAATCATTTCATGCCTATTTTGAGCTCAAATGTTCTTCATCTGAACTTCATAATATATAGAGGTAAGCCAAAGAAAGGAGTTAGTTGTTTGATGGAGCTCATTGATAATAAATCAAAGAGATGGATAAACATTTTAAAATTGCTTGTATCCAAAAATAAGTGGTGGAGCCTTCAAGAGATATCGAATGAACATATCGGTTCTGTTCGAGCCATTCAAAGCGATATAGAACAAATGAAATCGTTCCAAACCGAGAATAGAGAACCGTTAATCCACATAAAGCCAAGACAAGGCATATCCATTTGTAATACGCAGACGATACGAGTGGATTACTATATCAAAGAAATTCTAAAGGATACGATTGAAATCCGATTGATTGACGGCATTTTTTTCGAACAAAACAGGTCTTTCTATGAATGGATGGATACGCTTAATATCAGTAGATCCACACTGTATAACACGATTCATAAAATCAACTCGATCCTTACATCCTATGACATTGAGTTACGTCCAGATAGTATGCAGTTTCATGGGAATGAGAAGGAAATTCGTCAATTCTTTGTTGAATTTTTATTTGAAGTGTATGGAAGCCGGCTTTGGCCATTTGATGATATTCAAAAACAAGACGCAGTTCATTTATTACAAGAACTATTTCAGGTGCTCGAAGTCAATGTACCAGATGTCGCGATAGATAAATACTGCCTGTGGCTCGGCGTTTCCATTCACCGAATGCGAAAAGGTTTTACAATCAGCCGTAAATATACATACTCAATGACTGAAGAAAAACAAACCTCTACGGCTAAAGGAATCTATGATCAAATTAGAAGATGGGAAGAGCACATCTGCCGAATGGCCAAAGACGTATTTGATGTGACGCTGGATCATCATGAATTTGTCTTTTTGCTATTGATCGAACCAGCTATTGGACACTTTAAATCAATTGAAACTGTCGAAGAAAAATTGACGTTCTTTCAGTCGCATACACCACGCCTCTATGATGCCATTTATTCATTTATCACCCAGTTGGAGTCGATTTTTCATCAAGAAATAGCGAATCGTAAGGTGATGACACTCGTTCTTCTCCAATATTATGTGTATTCCAATGAAATTACCGTGAGAGATGGATTCCTTTTCAAAAAGAAATCGAGCTATTTATCAGAGGTGAAAAAACAGTTTCCCTACTTCTATTCGAGGATTAGTCATATCATCCAAGAGTTAAAAACAGACGATATCCTTGCTTCTTTTGTGAAAAATGAACGGGAATTGATTCGTATCATTACATCTTCTTGGAGAGGGCTTGTTCATTTGGAGATGGAACGGAGAAACGTGCTGAACATTTTTGTTATTTCAACATTAGGTTATTATCATAGTTTGTTTATTGCTGATTTAATTAAATTAAGCGTGCCTCCTCTCATTCACATTTTCACAAGTCCAGAAAATTCGTTAAATGATGTCACGATGGATCAACTTGGGGTTGATATGATTGTGACCGATACTGAGCTTCCTCTTCAATTCGGTCGATCTACGCTGCTGATCAGCTCTTTTCCAACAAAAAAAGAATTGGACAACTTACACCGAAGATTGATTGATATGACAAACTAATGTTCATCATAAAAAAAAGCTGCTGAGACATTCTCAAGCAGCTTTTTGGTTCTGTATTAATGAAGCACGATTTGTTCATTCATTAAATCAATGGCGTAAAGCGATTGCCCATATTCATCTAATAGAAGGTATACTTTGAGCGGGGCAGTGGTTTGATCTGTTTGCTGCGTGAATAGGACACAAGTGAATTTTTCAATCCCTTCTGGCAGCTTGCTTTTCAGAAAAGGATGAAGAATAGGAGAGATTCGAAGGGTATCAACATCTTTCAGCCAAAGCTCATCTTGTAACGCAGGATAATGGTCAACCAAAAACTGACGAAACACTTCCAATGTACTCAAGGTAGATATCCTCACTTTCTTCTAACTTGGCTTCAAACTCACCTAAAAACAAACGGAACCAACTCATCATATGATCTCGGTACACGTATTTTCGCATACGGCTTGAGACATGATCACTCACTTTTTAGACATGAACTGTAGATCAACTGTACTGTAACGAATGTTCAATATGTATAACGTTTCCTATGTCATCTCATTGACTCCACCACGAATTCAAACAATGGACCTATGATCATATTCTTACCTGTTTTCTTTCGTGATGAAACGACAACTTCCTGCTACAATATTCCATTTTTCTGCAAAAAAGAGGGAGTTGGGACAAAAAAAGAACAGCTCCTCACTGTTCTTTTGGAAATTATGAAAGGTCTGTCAAAGAGAACACTTCGCCGCTCACTGCATCAACGCCATCATGACAATCGAGCTTGCCGCATAAAACATATTGTTTTTGCACATCGTCATAGACATAGATGGGTGTAAGTTCGAGGCGTTCTCTCAATGTTTCAAAGGCTTCTTTCTGAGTTATGGTGATTTCACTAGCTGTTTGAGATGGATTGAGTATCCCACATACTTGAAACATCTCTTTTTTATCTATGTAATGAATGGCTTCAAAAGTGTTGGCATCAATGAAGACCTTGATTTTATCCATAAATCCACAGCCTTCTTGCTCATTCGTTTTTAATATCGCATGGATGTATCCATGATCACGTTGGAGTGTTTTTAGAACCCACTTCCCTGTATCGTTTGAATATTTTTGCGCCAAAAAGGTTCGAACCGCTTTGATACACTCATCCTGGTCTTCTTTTGATATCGGGAGGGAATCTGGTGACGGTTCCAATGAGAAAGCTTGTTCAGCTGAAATGTTCTCATGAATGTCCATTTCCTTTTTTTCAAAGGCATTGTTTATCGGTTCATTCCACTCAATGACTTCATTCATGTGTATACAATGCGTTTCTTCACGCCCAACCTCAAACGGAAGAGTTCCCGTTCCATCGTTCTTCACATAGATTTCTTCTAAAGCATAAATAGAACGGATTTGATTGTGCTCGAAGGAAGGCCATTGAAACATCTGTACTTGCTGCTTGGCTAAGTTCTTCACCTGATCAAGGGAAAGCACATATTTCTCATCTTTCAGTAATGTTTTGGCTAAAAATGGACCGTGGTGTGTAAAGTACATGAGCTGTCCATGTTCATTCCATTTCACTTCGATTCTGCCTGAAGGTGCTACTTTCACACCATCTATTGCTTCTTCGAAAGAAAGTTCCCCTTTCTCCTTCTGATGCATATGAAAATGCTCTCCATAGATCAATCCTGTTTCTTGTTCGATCCATTGAATGACATGAGCTGGATAAGGTCTCTTAAACGTGACACCATGCTGCGCATAGGTTTTGTCCATAACAAAAATAACCGACTCGGTCTGTCCTGTATTCAAGTTCACTTCAATGACAGCTGTGCCGTCTGGGTTTAGATCATCGTCCTCGGGTTCCGTTTCATGAGAGGGAAACCATTCCATATTCAATGTATACACCGTTTCATTGAACATATTGACGTAGCGATGAAAACTGTGTCTTTTTAGATAGTAAAGATCTAAGCCAAATTTCGCCTTTGTCTGATCGATCAGTTTTTGAATGTTTGCATTCATTTGTTTCACCTCTAAATGATGATATTTTATGGAAGAACAAAAATAACGATAAAGATAAAAATAACGATTGCCATAAAAAATCCTAAAGCGATTGCCATTATATTTGACTCTTTTGTGTAGCCTGTTAATTCACCTACAGTCGATCGGTCGATTTTTCTAAAACGAAAAAGCATGCTTATATTTAAAATGGCTAGAACCATCAAAAACAAGAAAATGATCAATGCAGGATCGACGTCACTGAATGCATTATCCACATTTTGTAAAGTGAATGATTGAATAAACATAATGACACTCAATATGATTTTCCACACATGATCTAACCGTTTTTCCTTTTCCCACTCTTTCCCTAATTTCTCTTTTTCATAAATAGCTACCTGCTCTAAAATAGGTATGAAAGACTTTGTTGTTCCTTTTCTAATAAAGCCTAAAATGCCTTGAATAAGCATTAGAATTCCTAAACAAAAAAGGAAATGTGTCAGTTTGATTTTAACAATTTGAATCAACATAAAAAAAATGATGATCATAAGTCCGACAAATAAATTAGAGATAGCGATTTGTTTTGTCCTCATCTTTTTTAGTGCAGCTTGTTCCATGTGATAAACTCCTCCTCGTTTCAAATTTTTCTGATAAACGCTCTATCCTTATTACGATTTTAACGAAAAAATGTTTCAATATTTTCCCTTTCAATTGTCAATTCGGCTTTTTCACAAATGAAAAGACGCCCACATTCAATGGACGTCTTATCCTTCTTCATGAAATCAGCACATCATATTTGAGCTGTTCTGTCTTTTATTTGCTGGGCCGCCAAGTGTTTAAAGTCATCAATAGACAGCAGCTTTGACATTTTTTCTCCATGTTGTCTGATGTTCAGTGTTTTTTCTTGCATTTCTGTATCTCCAATGACAGCGATATAAGGAATTTTTTGCATTTGTGCTTCTCTCATTTTATAGCCGAGTTTTTCATTCCGTTCATCGATTGTGACTCTAATTCCGATATTTCTTAATTGCTGCTGCACCTCTATGCAGTAATCAAGGTGAACGCTTGAGACAGGTATGATTTGTACTTGGATTGGTGCGAGCCATAACGGGAAGACGCCGGCAAAATGTTCAATGAGAATACCAAGGAACCGGTCAAGTGAACCAAAAATGGCACTATGAATGACAACTGGCCGCACCTTTTCATTTTTCTCGTTGATATATGTTAAATCAAATTTCTCTGGCATTTGAAAATCCAGCTGAATTGTGGCACACTGGTGGCTCCGCTTTAGTGCATCTTGAATATGAAAGTCGATCTTCGGACCATAAAATGCCCCATCTCCTTCATTTAAGTAGTAGTTAATCTTTAACTGATCAAGCACATTTTTTAGCGCTATTTCGGATATATCCCAAATAGCGTCATCCCCTAATGCTTTTTCTGGGCGAGTGGATAGTTCGACTGAATACTCAAAACCAAATGTCCGATACACATGATCAACTAATTGAAAAATCCGTTTGATTTCAGCTTCGATTTGATCTTCTCTTAAAAAAATATGGGCATCATCTTGGCAAAATGTTCTGACCCTGAACAATCCATTTAATGCTCCGCTAAATTCATGACGATGCACTTGACCAAATTCAGACATTCTAATTGGAAGGTCTCTATAGGAATATAAGTTATTTTTGAACATGAGCATATGCCCTGGACAGTTCATCGGTTTTAAAGCAAAACTTGTATCGTCTACTTCTGAGAAATACATATTCTCATGATAATGATCCCAATGGCCTGACTTTTCCCAAAGTTCTTGGTTCATCATAAATGGAGTACTTACTTCTTCATATTGCGCTTGACCTCTCACTTCTCTAGAAAAGGCCATTAATTCATTTCTGACAATCTGACCTTTTGGTAAATAAAACGGCATGCCTGGCGCTTCTTCTGAAAACATAAAGAGGGATAACTGTTTCCCTAATTTCCGGTGATCACGTTTATTTGCTTCTTCCATGAAATGAAGATAATCAACTAGATGATTTGGATGCTGAAATGCTACACCATACACTCGCTGCAAGACATCCTGATTGCTATCTCCCCACCAATATGCCCCTGCCACACGCATTAGTTTAAATGCCTTTAAATACCCTGTAGAAGGCAAATGAGGTCCACGGCACAAATCTATAAATTCTCCTTGCTGATAAATCGTGATGGCTTCTTGTCGAGGGAGACTTTTTAAAATATCCAGTTTATATGGATCATGTGCAAACATCACTTCAGCTTCTTTGTAAGAGACCTCCATTCTTTGAATAAGGTGATTCTCGTTTATGATGTTTTTCATCTCTTTTTCAATCATTGCCAAATCCTCTACGCTTAACGTTTGATTCAGCTTCATATCATAGTAAAATCCATTCTCAATGACAGGTCCGATCCCCAGTGTCACATTGTCATATAACCTTTTCACAGCTTGGGCTAATACATGTGCAGCTGTATGACGTAACACTTCCAGCCCTTCTTTTGAATCAAGTGTTAGAATCGAAACCCCCGCATCGTTGTTTAACGGATAACTTAAGTCCACTGTCTGATCATTGATCTTTCCCGCTACTGCTTTTTTTCTTAAACTTGGGCTAATATGGGAGGCAACCTCTGCGACTGTCGTACCTGCGGAGAACTCCTTGATCTTTCCATCTGGAAATTGAATTTTTACCATTTTTTCTCTCATCACTGACACACCTTTCTCTTTTTTGAAATAAAAAAACACACCCATCCCTCATAGAGGGACGAATGTGTAATCCGTGGTTCCACCCAAATTCCCATAACGCGCGTATTCGCTTTATGGCTCTGGCGCCGTAACGTGGCGTAGACGGTATTGGATACTGCAATGTTCCCCAATACAGCTCAAAGGTGGTAAGATAGCTTTTCTGCGTTAGGAAGATTTCACCGTGACTTCCCTCTCTGTGAACCGATAAAAGCTGCTCATGTCCTTTTCAAAGCAATCATGCTATAAAAGTAAACAAAAAAACACACCCATCCCTCATAAAGGGACGAATGTGTGATCCGTGGTTCCACCCAAATTCCCATAATGCGTATTCGCTTTATGGCTCTGGTGCCGTAACGTGGCGTAGACGGTATTGGATACTGTAATTTCCCCAATACAGCTCAAAGGTGGTAAGACAACTTTTCTGCGTTAGGAAGATTTCACCGTGACTTCCCTCTCTGTGAACCGATAAAAGCTGCTCATGTCCTTTTCTTCGCTTTTGATTTCTCCATATATTACATGATGATGGGGAATGATGTAAAGATTTATTTTGTACAGTGCTATTGAATTTTATTCTTTAAATGAAATGTCTTGTCATTTCACTGGGGCTATATTCGACTTGATACTTAGGAGATAACGCATTCTTCACTTCTTCCGTTATACACTCCCCTGCTTGATTAAACTTCTTTTCCATTTCTACCCCTTCTGGCAACAAGTCATCTGTTTCTTCATCAAACCAACAACCATACTGTATGGCCCAATTCCATATTTTAGAGAATAGTACATCGCTTATAGGTACATCATCTCTTTCTAAATGACATTGACAATGTCCGCATTGAAAAGGTTCGCCACCATAGGTTCCTTCAATTTTCACATAAGGTTGGTGCTCAAAATCACGACAGCATACCCATTTTTTGAAGTCCTGACCAAATGTTGTCAGTTTTATCGAGTAATAACGCATGGACGTTCGTTTTCCTTTCATAGCAAAAACACCTTGATCAATCAGCTTCTTTAGCCGATACTCAATAAAATCATCTCCGATATATTGTTCTAAATGACCAAGGACTTCTCCAATTAAGCGTGGAGTTACGATGTATTCCTCTTCTGGCTCGGACAGATGAAGCCGCTTAGCCATTTTTACTAAATAAGCATCAAATTCATCCTCTGATACGTTGAGCGTTTGTTCATTTCGCCATATCCTAAGTGTATGATCTGTTTCGGCAATGTGAAGCCACTCTTCTTGTAATCGTTCTCTTTCTTCCTTGGAAATGGTGTGAAAGTGATTTTTACTTTCATAAATGATTTTAAATTTTTCAGATGGGATTTCCCCAGTATGTCGAAGGTCCATGCGAATCGTCTTTGTATTAAAATGGTGATCATATGCAATCGCTGTATTAATGACAGACACGTCCACGTTTTTTCCTTTTAATAAATAGATGGCAAATCGTAGACCTATTTGTTCGTGTGCATTGTTGCCTATCCATATCATCATATGTGAGCCATCTTTTATATCCTTCACTTGTTGAATCATTATTTGCTGATCGATTACCATATCATCAAATCTACCAAACTCATTGGACATGACATGACGAAGCCACTCCATACGAGTCTCTTGTCCTTGACGTTCATGTAAGTGTGTAAGTGGGCCAATGGAGTAGATATCATCAAAGGTGATGATGTCTTCCACTGGTTTTTGCTTCATTTCACGTAATGCTTGCTTTAAACTACCAGCAGTTGCTGCCCCAAATACGATATGTATCATTATTCGTCTCCCTTTATCTTACATTTTATATCATCTTCGCCTATTCATGGTTCTTACGTCAATTCTATTGAGTCAATTTCATTCAAAAGTACGACGATGAGAGGATAAGACCTATATAAAGAATGCAGAATTGGGGAGACTAGATTTTTTATAAAAAATGAAGAACCCCACGAAATGGGGCAGTCAGTTTACTGAGCTAACTTTGAGACTTTCTTTCTAATGATCTATTGATAGAAATACCCTCCAAAAAGGGAAATTCAGTTTATGTATTTCTTCACAAGTTCCCCTTCACAATCGTTCTTTTGGCTTTCTTGACAATTCTGCTGGTTGCTTTTGTATCAGAATCTTTTAACCACTGTTCACACAGGTTTATGACCCAATTTGGTTGTGTTTTACTAGCGTCATTGAGCCAGTTTCCAACAGAATCTTGAACATATGTTGATGGATCAGATTTGAGCAAGTCTAGAATAGGCTGTGCCCTCATTGGCTCTTGTTTTAATGACTCAATATGCTTTGTCCAAACACCTCTTGGGCGAATAGCTTCTACTGAGAATCGGCGAATATTTTCATCTTTACTTTTAGCCCATGCTGTTAAATGTTCTATACTTTGATCGAGCTGATCCGTTAGGCTTTCTCTCACTGACATCCACGCAATTTCTCTAACTCCAAAATGATGATCAGCTGCAAATGGCTGAATGTACGCCAATTTCTCTTCCAAAGTTGATAAACGGTGTTTGTTCATATAAGCAGCCCAACAGCGGACGCTATCAGATACATGGTGAGTAAATGCCTGTAGCACTTCCGCTTGTTTTTCCCCATTCTCTTTCTGTAGCCATTCATCTAACAATTGACCGATAAGACGAATTGCTTTCATTCCAGACTCAGCCTTTTGTTGAGTGATCTTAGATGTTAAGCCGTCTAAATGATGGTCTAAACCAACGGATGGCAAAACTTGACGTAATAACGTCATATGATTGACAGCCAGCCATTCAGTTAAATTCACACTCTCTATTTTTCCCTGATTCAAAAGGAACAAGACGTCATGAGGGATATCAGTCCCCTTTCGAGCACCTTTTCGATTGATGATCTCTTCGCTTATTTGCATTTATTTTCTCTCCTCGTCTAGTGGTGCTTTTGTTTGATATTCATCGTTTTTAAAAGAAATATATGAATGCCTTCAATCTTTGGATATTGCCCCCTATTGTATCAAATAAACAACTTTACTGGTGCATTCTTCAAACCAAAAAGGAACTACCCGAAATAAGTAGTCCCTTCCATACAAAATTGAATTTAAGTTACCTTCCTTGCTCGATCACCTTCAAACTCTTCTGCTGAGAGATTCTGTCAAACGCCACCATCAAGATGGTCATGAGTAAAGCGAGAAGAACCGTTCCAGCACTGATCCAGCTCAGGTGCATTATAGATGTCCTGCTCAATACAATCCCCCCTAACCCCGAGCCTAAAGCAAATCCGAATTGAATAAATGATGTATTAACACTTAATGCGATATCAGGAGATTTCGGAACAAGGGTTACTAGATATAGCTGCTGAGCTGGTGATGTACTCCATGTTGCGATCATCCATATCATGATAACAGCCACCATGATCACGAGATTCCCTGTGACAAATGCTAGTAGCATGAGCATCATGATTTGCAAGATGATGCCAGAAAAAATCGTGAAGATGGGTCCTTTTTTATCTGCTGCCATCCCTCCAAGGCTTGACCCTAAAAAGCTACATATTCCCGCTAGTAACAAAATGCCACTGATTTCTGTGATGTTAAGGTTTGCTGATGCTTGCAGGAAGGGCGTTAAATAGGTAAATAACGTGGAATATCCACCTACATAAAATAGCGTCACTGCCACCGCAAGTAATATCCGCTTATCTTTTAAAATCGATAATTGCATACGAAGCGTCACCGGCTCTTGTTCTTTCATAGAGGGGATTCGCCTATACACCACAATCAGCGGAATAAGCGTGATCACTCCAATGGCTGCGAATAATGCTTTCCATCCGATCATACTGCTTAGAAATGTCCCAATTGGAACGCCTAAAACCAAGGAGCTGCTTAATCCCATTAAAATGATGCCAATCGCTGTTCCTCTTTTTTCCCGTTCTACAAGACGAGTTGCAACCGCCATCGCCACTACAATCGCCGTTCCCCCACTGATTCCTTGTAAAATTCTTGTGATCATGACCATTTCAAACGAATGGCTGATACTTGTGATGAAGTTACTTAAAATAAAAGTGATCAGCGTCCATGTTAATATTTTTCTGCGGTCCATATTGATGGTCAGTGCGATGACAATCGGTGCACCGATTGCGGCCGAAAGTGCTAAAGATGTGACCAATAAGCCAGCAGTAGACGTTGTGACATGTAAATCATGTGCGACCATTTGAATAATGCCAGTAATGATGTATTCGATCGTTCCGATTAAAAAAGCTGCTAAAGCAAGTAAATAGACAACGGTTTTATTTTGCATCGTGACGTTTCTCCTTTGGGCCATGTTTACGATTTGATTTCATTCTTAATAGGAATTTGAATTTCAATGAGTCTGCCTTCTTCATTTTCTGACAATGGGTAATAGATTTCTCGGCCCGGCTGATCATCTTTCACGCGGTATCCGTTATGTTCAATCCATGTCGCCAGGTCAACACAAGCAGTTTGTGCGGATGGAGAATGTGAATGAAATAAGAGTGTTGCCATGGTGTCTTCTGCAGGTAACGTGCGAATTGTCATTCCCTGAGGAAGCGAGCACCTTAACGATTTGACGGAATACCCCACCTCAAATTCGAACTCACTTTCTTTATCCAGTGATTCTCTCCATAACACTACTTGTGGTCCCGAGATCGATTCTTGTTGATGTTTATGTAATAAATGATGAAACATTTGAAAGAATGAAGGGATTTCTTCAACAGTTCCGTTGGATTGAAAAGACATGATGCGTTTACTTTCAACAGATTTAATGATGACCTCCTGTTCTTTTTCAACACACCCCTCTCGTTTGATGAGATGCATCCGCTCCTTAATACGGGCTAATTTCTGTTGTTCTCTCTCGATCAATTGCTGAATCTCACTCTCTTTCAAGAGAAACATGCCCTGAATTTGCTCTACTGAGATATCTTCACGAAGAAGCTGCCCCATTTGCTTTAACGTAAAGCCTAATTCCTTATAGAGAAAAATTCGATTGACCTCAAGTAACTGCTCCGCTGAGTAATAACGGTATCCCGAATCTTGATCGATCTGCTGAGGCTTTAATAAATCAATTTGGTCATAATATCTTAAGGTTTTGACAGGCACTTTACTTAACATAGAAAAATCGCCGATCTTGAACACCCTGCATCTCCTCCGATTTGTTGATCTGATCACAGTATAAACCTTTCAGTTAAGGGGAAGGTCAACAAGAAGTTGATTAAATTTTTCAAAAGCACGAAAAAACCTAGATTTCTCTAAAATCTAGGTTTTGCTCATTATCCTACTATTTTTTCTAACAATCCCATCTCTTCAACAATCTTTATATCATCCATAAATCGTTGCAAACTTACTTTATGCTCTTTCTTTTGTAAATCTGTTGAATAACCTATGCATAGATTAAAGATACAATCTAACCTTTGTCCGACTCCACTATAAAAATAATTCGTCAATATTCCATTATTTTCACTTGCAACAACCACAACTGTAGCGATCTCTAATACATATTCTATATCTTCTATAGAAATCGTTCGATCCTTTTTCTTAGCAGTCATGAACTCATGACTATGAATAGAACGAATCCTACCTTCAAGTAAATTGAGTATAGACCTTTTATAGATGACATACACACTGTGAATATGATGTTTATCAGGACAATAGGGATCTTGTAAAATGAATTTTATACGTTCATCTTCTTTTTCCATTTTTATTGCATCAAAATCATATAATAAAATATGATCAATTTCTTCTATTTTCATAGGAGGAAACATGTGGGCTACATCTGTTTTGTTTTTCATTTGATCACCCCGAAAACTAGTCTCTCTTACTCCAAACGTTCCAATCTTTCAAGCCACTTGACAATAGTTCCTTTTGTAAAGACATCGAGTATGACACCATCGCAAAATCGTTCAGCTCTCAGAACCCCCATGATGAGAGCCAGTACACACTGCGCATTTACATTTGAGATGTCCACATTCTCCATATCGTTCGTTCCACCCTCAATGCCATTTTCTTTGAGGATCTCACTGTAGCGGGTAAGCTCCATTTCTTGATGTTGTTCTGCAAAGGTATAGACATCCTCGATAAAACGACGGACCGTTTCGGAATAATTCACAAAGGGCATCTGAATCGGGTGTTCTGCTGTTCCATCATTTTCTTTATCTATGACCCATTCACCAATATCATCGCCTTGAAGCATTGGGATATAGTTTGTTAAGATGTTAAATTGACTCAATCTCATCCTCCACCTTTCCATGAATTAAAAATTCTTTGATCGATCTCTCTCAATAAGTTAATAAAAAAGTCCGTGATGATCGTACAAACTAGAAGCCAGTATTCAAGTCACGAACCATTTTTATTCATTTCACTTTTTACACTCGTACCATCGATACAACTGTCTCCACATGCACGGTATTAATCATCTTGCTCGTCAACGTTTATGTGTCATATTAAATAATAAGCTGATACCAGCTGTGAATAAAGCGTCAAGGAATTTATAAGACGATTCCCAAATAAAAAAACACCTCTGTCACATCGTTGCGAAGAGGTTATGTTCACTATTTTGTCTTTATACTTCTTAGAAAGGCACTTCTGTTCTCTGTGGCATTTGTCAGCATCTTCGCATTTTCATTGAGTCTTTGTATCAATGCATCCTTAGCTTTTCCTTCAAATGAAGAGAGTAAAGCAACATACACTTCAGCTACAACCTGTTGTGCTGAAGAAAAGTCTGACGCATGTTTTGTGTCTTCTTTTAGATTCTGACAATGCGTTTTTAAACTTGAACCTACAATTTTTTTTAATTCCTCATTCTGTTGTAATCGTCTGTAAAACTCATCTGCATCCATATTAACTCCATATGGCAATTGAAATCCTCCTTACAACCGTAACCATCTTGCTAATTCATTATCCTTATCTTTTAAATCCTCCGCCATTTTCACAATAAACTCACTAATATCCTCTAAATCTCTAATCAAATAATGTAGAGAAGCCTCAGTTTGATACTGTTCTTCTGAGTCATAAAATGCTGCTCCATCTTTCACAAAAGGGGCGTGAAACAATATAGCTTTTTCAACGTCACTTGGATCTAAATCATTGAATTCTCCTAACCTCTTTCCGCAAATAGATTTCACGTCATAAATCATTTTGCTGTGATCGTGAGGGAATTGTTCAATTGCTTGTTTTTTTGTTTTTAAGTCTTCGATAGCTGCCTGTAATCGACGAGCTAATTCTTTTGCATATTTGGCATCCACTTTGATGGTTTGTCCATTCATACCTGAATAAGATGAGAACGATTCGATATTCTGGTTATAAACACCTTTGCTTCCATCCACACTTTTGATATGACCATTCTTATCAAAAGTAAAGTTCGACTCATTTAAACTATGAGTATCCGGATCTTTTGCGAATGCTTGGCCATAGAAGGAAGTAATCAAATTTCCTAAAACCCCAGGAACACCAAACGGAGACACAAACCGATCTATACGCTCTCTTCGTGATTGACTAGGATCTTTCGTATAAATTGTCGTTCCATTGTGCCTGTCATATTCCAACAACCAACCTGCCCCCACCATATCATCAGGATTAATGATGGCTTTATGATACAAATCAAATTCGCCGTTTCTGATTTTCTTCTGAGTTTCTTCATCATGCAGTTTAACAATGGAAGGGTTGTTAAAGGCTACACTGTAAACATGATTGTTTACACCAGCGTATTCTGCATCTGCCCCTCCAAGTGAGTGACCCGTTGTTGAAATCACTGTATTAGTGCCAGCATACTTTTTCACTTCATTGGCGACGAGCTTATCACCTTGATCAAATTGAGATGTCTTAGTGACAATTTTGTATTCTCCACTTTTCAACAACATGGCTTGTTCCATACTACCGTTATACTTGGTAATCGCTTTAGAGTTTTCAGGTGCCTCTTTTTTCATGATGTATTTGACTTTCTTTTTCGGGTCTTGACCCATTACCACGTTGCCGCCATCTGCACTTATCACGTCAGCTTTGATTTGTTCTTGATTTGTTCCTTGAAAACCTACGACAACATTCTCAGGTTCTTTTGGTTTAACCCATTTACCTTCTTTTTTCTTGGCTTGGACAAATACGTAAACATCTAGGCCTGTGTCTGGGTCTTTTTTGATTTTGTCTACATAAAAAGCTTTTTTTGAATCATTTACAAGTGGTGTCTTATTCTCATAGGCTTTTCTCATTTTCTTTTCACTATATGTATTTTGGCTCAGAGAAAAATAATCTTTATCTGTTAAATTAGGTATGTCCGTCTTTGTATTCATGTACAATGCCCCTTCTCTCATGTAAAATCTAAGATAGAAAGGATGGTTTTATGAAAAAATACATAATTATCCTTATAACTTTGGTTATTATAACACTTGGAGGGATATTTATGAAGGAACAACACGACAAAAAAACAGCTGCCCAAGAAGCTAAAAAAGAAGAATTGTATTCCTTGGCTAAGAAAAGAATGACTGACTTTATTAAAACAAACTATAATGATATTAAACGAATTGATTATACTGATGATTATGAGATAAACCCAATGGGCGGTATTGAAATTAATGGTTATCTCAATGAAAATAAGAAAAAAGAAATATGGGGAATCTATGATAAGGGCAATGACGAAGTCATATCTTTCACTGTAGATGCTAAAGAAAAACCCGAGTGCGAAGATAAAGTATGCGAGTATTAAAAAGAGGATAAATCATCGAATAAACAAAAACGTCCCCTTGGAATTTCAAGGGGACTATTTGTTTACTTCAAGAAGGCTTCGAGCTGCGCCTTTTTCTTTGGTTTTGGACCATATATACCATCTGCGATAACACCATGCATATATTCATATAAAACTTCCATTGATAAAACATGACTGGTGATATTTATGCTCACTTAAAAAAAATTTGGTGATTACTTCATATTAGAAGGTTAAATGATCATAATGGCCTTTCGCGGTTCTTTGCCCACTATTATTTAAGGACTAAAGACACCACACACTCCACATGCGCCGTATGCGGAAACATATCCACTGGCTGCATGTATTCGATCTTATAGTCTTTTGACATGTATTCGAGGTCTTTTGCTAGTGTAGATGGGTTGCAAGAGACGTAGACAAAACGTTTTGGTTTGACTTGTTTGACGGTGTCTAGGAAAGTGCGTTCGCAGCCTGTTCTTGGCGGGTCGACGACGATAACATCGGGACGGAAGCCTTCTTTGACCCATTTTGGCAGCCAGTGTTCGGCTGTGCCTGTCACATAAGTTGCGTTTTTCATGCCGTGTTTTTTGGCATTTTTCTTCGCGTCATCAATTGATTCTTTGATGACATCCATACCTCTTACTTCTTTTGCTCCATCTGAGAGCCACATTCCAATGGTTCCAACGCCGCAATACGCATCGACTACCTTTTCTTTGCCAGTCAGTTTGGCCGCTTTTTTCGCTTCGTCGTAAAGCTTTAATGTCTGCTTCGGATTCAATTGGAAGAAAGCCCGTGCACTCAATTCAAAGGAGACGTCTCCTAAAAATTCTTGGATGACCATGTTGCCAGCTAGGTGCGATGTTTTATGCCCAAAGATGACTGACGTTTTTTCGCCATTAATATTGTGCATAATAGACGTCACTTCTGGCAGACGTTTTTGAATGGCTTCGGCGATTTCTTTTTTCTTTGGAAACTCAGGCTTTGATGTGACAAGGACGACTTGTACTTCACCTGTTTCAAAGCCGACACGCACAACAATCGAGCGCACGTCGCCTTTTCTTGTCCGCTCGTTGTAGACAGATACGCCGAATTTCTCTAAAATTTTGCGGACGACGCCTGTTGTTTTGTTCGTTTTCGGATGCTGGACGATACATTCCTTGATCGGAACAAGTTTATGAGAATTCAGCCCATAAAGCCCTGCGATGATGTCGCCGCTATGTGATCTTCCGACTTGGAACTGACTTTTATTCCGGTAGTGCCACGGATCTTCCATACCGATTGTTGGTCTAATATCGATCTTTTCAACCGACAGCTTTGTATGACGCTCCATTGATTGAATGACAATATCGCGTTTTTCCTTTAATTGCTGCTCGTATGCCAAATGCTGAAGCTGACAGCCTCCGCACTCTTCGTATACTGGGCACGGCGGTTTCACTCGATGTTCTGAGCGCTTGCGGACTTTCCTCACCGTACCTTCTGCATATTTCGCTTGGACATTCGTTGCTTCAACTACTACTTCCTCACCTGGAAGTGCACCTGGGACAAAGACTACTTGCTTTTTAAAATAACCGACCCCTTCCCCATTAATGCCAAGGCGTTTAATGGTAAGCGGGAACTGCTGCCCCTTTTGCAGAAGGGCTCCTTGCTGTTTTTCTTTCACGTTTATTCTCTCCGTTCTATTTAAACCTTTATCGGTTGTCCTCATTTTATTCCATCTGAATAGTATATCACGACTTGGACGAAGAGCGAAAATGCCTTTCAATTATTTATCTGTCTCTATACTTCTCCATAAATAAAGGGAGGCGTAACTTAAATACGGTGCCCACTCCTTGCTTAAAACTGCCATCTCTTCTTTTGTTGGCTTTTCTGGCAGGTCAAAGTGACGTTTGATCGCATTTTGAACCCCGATATCTGCCATTGGAAAGAGATTTGGTCTTCCAAGTCCATTCATGAGGACATTTTGAACCGTCCAAGGTCCAATCCCTCTAATCGGAAGCAGACGTTCTTCAATTTCAATATCCGTTAAGTCGTGTAATTCTTCTAAATTTAGAGAGCCGCTCACTATTCGCTTTGAGACACCAATCACATATTCCGCTTTTCGCTGACTGAATTGCAGTTTTCTCAAATCGTCGGTTTCAAGTGATGCAATGGTTTTCGGTAAAGGGTCAAACCAGACGCCGTCGATTTGCTCACCATACGTATGAACAAACCGTTTCGTCAACTCATAAGCAAAGGCAAGATTGAGCTGCTGATGAATGATGCATTTCATCAAGCAATGATATAGATGGAAATCCAGCATAAGCGGCGTTCCGATATGACGTTCAAAAATGGGCGCAAGATTTGTTTGAGCAAAATGGGCATGCACGGCGTGTAATTGATGCTCCATGCCAAATATCCGCTTCACCTCAGAAAGGATCGCTTCCTCCGGCCCGTTAGCCTGTATCCGGAACGAAGGCGCTTCTTTTGTTCCTGTCGCTTGAACGACTGCAACGTACGGTTTATGATTCAGCCTCATCGGTACTTTGATTTCTCTTTTATCCAGATCGACCGCCTTTAATGGATCGCTCGACAAACGTCTCAGCACTTGATCGAAGTGATAGGGCGGTTCAACCAATAGGTGTTTTTCCC
The DNA here is from genome assembly GCF_038593225.1 of Bacillus sp. FSL W8-0629. Classification (NCBI taxonomy): domain Bacteria; kingdom Bacillati; phylum Bacillota; class Bacilli; order Caryophanales; family Bacillaceae; genus Bacillus; species Bacillus sp. FSL W8-0629. The sequence goes on along the minus strand of NZ_CP151975.1, from coordinate 799,515 downwards.
ACATGTTTTTCCTCTTCCTTTCTGCCAACACACGCAGATGTGATTGTTTCACTTTGCATGAATGATTCTCTATATTGAATACTTTTAAATATAAAGAGTACAAGAATTTATCAGTTATATCTTCCTTATTTATGGTCATTCTCCTTTTGGATAGATGAAAATTTTTAGTCGAATTCAGCTAAAATTCGACAGCAATCTTCAACATTTTAGGATCATTTTCCTTAAATTAGAAATAGAACCTATGGGTGATATCTTCTATTTCAAAAATATTTGTATAATTATGACATATCAAGGAGGTGAACAAAGGAATTAGCGGATTAGGCAATCATTTGTTTCATCTTGCAGGAACATATTTACCTCATTGATAACCGGCTTCACCTAGTTTCACGTTTTACTAAAAGAAGACCCAAAATTTAAAAACAAAGGAGATCCGACCAATGAAAAAAACAATTCTTTCTGTTGCCCTTGCCACTGCTGTTTCTTCGACACTACCAGTATTCGCTGACGCTGCTGAGCAAAAAACTGCTCCAGTTTCAACAACTATTCAGCAAACTGTGTTAAACAAAGCTGCTGAAGGTAAAGCTTCAACAAATGCGACAAATGTTAACATTAACTTTGACGTACTTGGAATTGCCAATGCATTAATTAATGCTGCAAATGCTAACACGAACCGTGAAGGCTTTGTCAAAGGATTAATGGAGTCTGCTTTCTATGCTGCTGGCGCAAAATACAATGTCATGGTCTTTAACTTAAGCCAAGGCTATGAGACTCGTTTCAACGGTGTTAAAACGTTTGCTACTGTTAAATACGGAAGCATTACGTACGGAGTTTGGGTATTTGAAAATGGATCTTTCACAAACAAAGGTGATGGCGGTTACATCAACTGGGCATTTAGAGGTTGGTTCGACCGTAACGGTGGTTTCGTCAACTTCCGTCGTCCTTAATTCTCGCTTTATCCATCAATCATACACGCACATTGGACCGATCTCAGCGATGAGATCGGCTTTTTTATGGTGAAAACGTATAAGTTCACCGCCGGTACTTCATGATATAATGCAAGTCTGGAGGGGTGCACATGCTGAAAAAACTTGCAGTGACAAAAAACGGCGACTTGATTGAACATGCAACATTGCAGCAGCTTTCAAGCCCCGATATTGCTTGGTATTGGATTGATTTTTATGCGCCAACGGAAAAGGAAGCAGCACTGTTAAAGGAATTTTTTCAGTTCCATCCGCTTGCGATTGAAGACTGCTTCCATTATTTACAGCGGCCGAAGCTTGATTTTTATGAAGGGTATTTATTTTTCGTTCTTCATGCCCTCAATCAAAAAACACTTCGATCTGAAGAAGTCGACCTGTTTGTTGGAGAAAACTATATCGTTACTTTTCATTTGAAGGAAGCACCCTACATTGATCGAGTCATCCGAAAGCTCAAAGGGTCTGATAAAGCACGAGAGAGCGGTCCAGAGCATATGGCTTATATGCTGATTGACCAGCTCGTCGATGATTATTTTCCTATTATTTATCAAATTGAGGACAGGCTCAATGAAATCGAGGATGAAGAAGGGCATAAAACGTATGGTACATTAATGAACGAAGTATTCGGTATTCGATCCGATTTGCTCAAACTGCGCAGAACCATTATCCCGATGAGGGACCTCTTATATCGAATTGTGAACACGAATATGATGAAAAGCGATGCAAACCGGCAAGCATATTTTAATGATATTTATGATCATTTATTGAAACTAACAGAGATCGTTGAGTCAAACCGTGATATGACAGCCGATTTACGAGACAGCTATCAAACACTAAATTCCAACCGAATGAATGCCATCATGATGACACTGACCATTGTCTCGACGATTTTTATTCCACTGACCTTTATTGTTGGGGTGTATGGGATGAACTTTGATAACATGCCTGAATTACACTGGAAATATGGCTATTTTGGTGTACTGATTTTCATGGGTTTGCTTGTCTCAGGGATGCTTTTGTGGTTTAAACATAAAGGATGGTTTAGGATTTTTAAATAGTTTTTTGAGAGAAGTGCTTGAAAGGGAGATACTATGGAAAACTGGATTCCACTGACAGACAAAGAACTAAAGTACGCATGGAAAACATTTGATCAAAAGTTTAAATTTAACCCAAGCATCTCTCGCTTTCCCGGTTTTCAAGCACCATCTCCTTACATCACATATGATATCTCTGCTTATTTCGAGGACCCTTCTCTCCTAAGTGGGGATGAAGACCTTGAAAAGAAGGCACTGCTGTCTTTTCAGGAGAATATCACCGGAACGGACGAATATATGCAGGTACTTGATTGGCACCACGACTGCTATTGGATCACACCATACGGCTCATTTGAAAAAGATGAATTTGGAGAATGGAGAGTTCCTGTGCTCCCAAATGGAGATTACTATTTCTTTTTATCAAAAGAGATGACCTGGGGTTTACTAGGACATCCTTGGGAGCAAAGCATCACGATTTTCGGTGAGGGCTTGATTGACTCCTTTACTCGTCATCGTCCCCTTTTGTTCCAGCGTAAAATAAGAGAAGGATAAGTCAAAAAGCTTGCAGTGTCTGCAAGCCTCAGATTGTTGACAAAGAGCTAAAATGAACTTGATTTTAGCCCTTTGTCTTCGTTTCAGCGTGATAAAAAACCTTTGCAGTCTAGGAAGGACGAGTACTGGCGCGGAGCGAATTTCACATTCGTGAGCACCAGCACGCAGGACTGCGGGCGAATGCGAGGGTTTGGCTACACGCTGAAGCTTGCAGATGTCTGCAAGCTTTTTTCTATAGCTGAGGAAGATGCCATACTTTTTCAAGCATGAGATCGTCTAAGCTTTTAAAGGTATATCCTTGTTTTTTTAAAGCAGTGATGGCATCATCAAGTGCCTCGGCATTGTCCCTTGAGACGGTATGAAGTAAGTAAATGGCACCCGGATGCGCCTGTTTCATCATTTGATTGTACGCATACTGTTTTCCTTTTTGATGGTGGATGTGCCAATCTACAAACGCTACTGACCAGAAAACGGTTTGGTAGCCAAGCTGTTTCGTTTCCTTTAGTACCCTTTCACTGAACACCCCGCGCGGTGGACGAAGGTAGAGGTTATCTTGTTTTCCTGTGATTTTGTATACCGCTTCATTGACACGATCTAGCTCTTCTTTGATTTCTTTCGTACTCTTTGTTGTTAAATCTGGATGGTGATAGGAATGGTTGCCAATAATATGACCTTCCTCTGCCATACGTTTGATGAGCTTAGGCTGGTCCTTTACGAAGTGCCCAGTCACAAAAAAGGTGCCGGGTACTTGATGTTTTTTCAGCACATCCAAGATTTTGGGTGTGTACCCATTTTCATAGCCATTGTCGAATGTAAAATAAATCTCTTTCTTTTTCGTATTTCCTAAATAGAAAGCATCATATTTCTTTAAGAGTGTCGTCAGTTCCTTGCCGGCATCTGCTGGCTTGTGCTGTTTGCTTTTAGCAAATCCCCAATGAATCGGCTGATTAGACACGGCTTCTAAGTTTGAAAAAGGCATCGATACAAAAAGCGCACATAGACAGATCAGTATGCATTTTTTCATTTACGTCACTTCCCGGTTTTTCTTCTATTGTGCAGAATATACCGGGTACTCATACACTTTTTGACCTGCCAATTTAAAGAAAAAAGCCCGCATCAGCGCGAGCTATTCTTCCTTCCAATCGGTTTTAAACCGTTCATATTTCGCTTCCAGGTCGTCGATCATCTGGATGAGTCTGTCTATATCCTCAACGTCTGTGGATTCAGGATCTAATGAATCAATCACATTCATAAACATATCTAATCGGTTCTTTAAATAATCAACCTGCTGTTCTTTGCTGTCTGCTGCCTTGCCCATAGATACACTCCCTTTAGCATTTGTTTATAGCTTATCTTTTTTTCCTTTGTAAATCAATTGTGTCCCCTCTTGCGTATAACGGTGATGGGGCTTAAAATTAACTGTTGGCGGGTCTATGTTTGCCCGAATGAAAAGGAGATAGATACCATGAACCAAAAAACAGCACTTCGCCCGATTACACCTGCATTCGACCCTTGGGAAGCCTATCTCGATGTGCAGGATTACGGAGAAATGAAGCTGACAAATATTGAATTGACGACAACGACGTTGTGTAACATGAGATGTGAGCACTGTGCGGTTGGCTATACTTTGCAGCCAAAAGATCCGAATGCACTGCCACTCGATTTACTGCTTCGCCGTTTAGATGAAGTACCGCTCTTGCGTTCCCTTAGCATCACAGGCGGAGAGCCGATGCTGTCTCTGAAATCTGTACGGGAATATGTCGTTCCTTTATTAAAGTATGCCCATGAACGCGGCGTCCGTACCCAAATTAATTCGAATTTAACACTTGATTTGGCTCGATATGAAGAGATTATTCCATACTTGGATGTCCTACACATTTCACATAACTGGGGAACAGTCGAAGAGTTTGCTACAGTTGGTTTTGCAATGATGGACCGAAAGCCAACCTTTGAGCAGCGCGAGAAATTGTTTAACCGCATGATTGAGAATAGTCAGGCACTTGTGAAAGCGGGTGTAACCGTATCTGCTGAAACGATGCTGAATAAGCGTACGCTTCCTTATATTGAACACATCCATCGTCAAATCGTGGACGAGATGAAATGCCAGCGCCACGAAGTTCATCCGATGTATCCAAGTGATTTTGCCAGCGCCCTTGAATCATTGTCGCTTCCGCAAATGCGGGATGCGATTCATCAGTTGCTCGATGTTCGTGATGAGAACACATGGATGCTGTTTGGCACATTGCCATTTTATTCATGCAGCACAGATGAAGAAGACCAGCGCCTCTTGACTCGATTGCGTCAAGCGAAAAATGTGACAGTACGAAATGACCCTGATGGCCGTTCACGGTTGAATGTGAATATTTTTGATGGGAATATTATTGTGACAGACTTTGGCGATACACCGCCATTAGGAAATATTGAAACCGATACGTTGCAATCAGCTTATACACGCTGGATGAACACAAAATTGGCAAAAGAACTGAATTGTCATTGCCCAAGTGTGCAATGCCTTGGTCCGAATGTTCTTGTGAAAAACAGTTATTATCAAGATGTTGATTTTACTTCTCGTACAGCCAGGGGGTAACCGATAGATGGACGAAACATTTCTGACAGTGGTCAAGAACAAATACATTGAAATTCTCCTTGTTGGCCTCATTCTTTGGCTTGCCGTCTTTATGATCAACAAAGCGCTTCAGATCTTCTTTAAACGCACTGAATTCATTGAAGACAAGAAGAAAAAAACGATTGAGAGCTTGGTCAAATCGGTTTCAAAGTATACAGCTTCCATATGTTTTGTCTTATATGTGATTTCTCTATTTTTTCATGACTTTGGGAAGATTCTTGCGGGGGCTGGTGTTGCTGGAATTGTCATTGGTTTTGGCGCTCAGACCTTGATTCGTGATATTCTAGCCGGCATCTTCCTCATTTATGAAAGGCAAATTCATAAAGGTGACTATGTGACGGTCAATAATCTTTTTAACGGAACCATTGAAGAAATTGGTCTCCGGTCTTTGCAAATTAGAGAATGGAGCGGCAAGCTGTTAACCATTTCAAACGGAGACATTCGTCAAATCCAAAACTACAATATGCACTACATGCGTATCACAGAGTCAGTCTTGATCAGCGCAAACCAAAATCCTGACATTGCTTTCAAGGCGCTAGAAACAGCATGTAATCATTTAAATCAAATGCATCATGATTTACTGAAAAAAGATGAATTCCAAAACGCCATTGAACCTTTTCAGGTTCATGGCATTATGGGGCTCAATAAATTGAATCGCGGGATTGAGATCACCGTAAAAGGAATGGTCGAGGATGAAAAATACTTCGAAGCCGCCCTCGCTGTGCGAAAAGAAATGATCACACAACTTCACCAGCATGATGTGAAATTGCTTGAGGATCTCGTCTATCCACAGCCTGCAAAATAACCTCATTTGTGATGGGGTTATTTTTTTGATCACTTTTTGTTAATTAGTTAATTATCATGCATGTAGTTCACATGATCATTCGGTGTGATGAGCTGACTAGACCGCATGAGAAAAATAAGACGCTTGAACAACTTGGACATATCAGCTAAGGAATTCTTTTCTTTTCAGCCCTCTTACTTCTATCCTCTTGACTGATTCATGTATAATAGAAAGCAGATTAATTTCATGCAGCATGGGGACCCTCATACTGTGTATTTACTAATTGAAAGAGAGTGAATAAGATGGGTCGTAAATGGAACAACATTAAAGAAAAGAAAGCATCAAAGGATGCCAATACAAGTCGTATTTACGCAAAATTCGGGCGTGAAATCTATGTGGCTGCCAAGCAAGGTGAGCCAAATCCAGAATCAAACCAAGCACTTCGTTTTGTCCTAGAACGTGCAAAAACATATAGTGTCCCAAAACACATTGTGGACCGTGCGATTGAAAAAGCAAAAGGCGGCGCAGAAGAGAACTTCGATGAGCTGCGTTACGAAGGATTTGGTCCAAACGGATCTATGGTGATTGTTGATGCCCTGACCAATAACGTCAACCGCACAGCGTCAGATGTTCGTGCAGCATTTGGGAAAAACGGCGGAAATATGGGTGTCAGTGGATCTGTTGCTTACATGTTTGACCAAACAGCGGTGATCGGTGTCGAGGGGAAAAGTGAAGAAGAAACGCTTGAACTTTTAATGGAAGCAGACATTGATGTACGTGACATTATGGAAGAAGATGATACGGTGATCGTCTACGCTGAACCAGATCAATTCCATCAAGTTCAAGAAGCCTTCAAACAGGCAGGCGTAGAAGAATTTACTGTCGCTGAAATCACAATGCTGCCTCAAAACGAAGTGACATTAGATGATGAATCGAAAGCACAATTTGAAAAACTCATCGATGTATTAGAAGAGCTTGAAGACGTGCAGCAAGTTTATCATAATGTGGATTTAGGGGAATAATGAGCTAAGCCATCGTAGTTGTTGGATTCATTCAACTTCTGCGTTGGCTTTTTTATTGTCTAGGTAAGGTTTACGTTCTACTCAAGACCATGTAATATGAAGAAAGAGTCGTTTCCACAAATAACCAAGGAGCTGAGTTTCATTTTTAAAACATGGTGGTTTTCGTATTATGGCTTTATGATCCTCCCTTTTATTGGTCTATGCTTAATTTTCAACAATTTGACGATATTCACGAAAGTCTTTCTCTTTCTTTTCTTTGTATATCTTTTATATAACGCCTTTGATTTTTACATTCATGAAATGAAAAAGAAAAAAGATAGGACATCTTAATCAAAAAACAGTCATCTCCCCTTGGTAAGAGGAGATGACTGTTTTTAATTCATCCCTTGAAACCCAAACGTCAGGTGATCCTGAACAGGAATCCAAGCGCCGATTCCTTGTGAGGTCACATTTTTTACGACAAGTTTGCGTTTATTTCCCTTGAGCACAAGATACACTTCTCCGTAAGTAACCTTTCCTTTTTCGTTAATGGCTGGAGCGTATGCATGCAGGGATGCTGCTTTTTTCGGAGATACGTGGTAGGACTGATCTCGCTTTGTTCCTGCACCAATCACTGTGTCGAAGGCGAGCGGAAGTTTTGTTTTTTGGATGGCTTTTTGCATCATCAATGTTTTCACATCTTCTGGGTTTGGTACTTTTGCTGTGAGCCCTCCACTTACTTTTACTTGTTGCTTTTGCACATATTTGCCGATGGCTGTTTTGTTTCCGCCTCTATTATCAATGTGATTCGTGTTCACTTTTTTGTATTCCCAATTGGCGACGGTTTCGTTTGAATCATAGCTGAGTGCCCATCTTCCAAGAAAAATCGTTGCCCTGTAGCCAACTGCTAGCGGTGTACCTGAGATACTGGATTCATTCAGCATTTTAATTAAGTGTGTATTTTCAATTGGTACACTTGTTGTTTTAAATAATTCGGCCGTCAGCTCGCTCGGCTGTAGCAGCGGTTGATCTTGTGACGCATTTGGATACGTATTTTCCTTTGAGATACTGGCGACAGACGATGGCACCTTAAACGGCTTTGCTGCCTCGGCTGGAAAACTGTATAGAAAACTTAAGGATAAGAGAACAACAAACATGATGCGGGGCATCTTTTTCATATCATCACTCTTTCTCATTCATTTTTCCATAGTATTTTCTCGAAAGACGTCCCTTATCCACAAAAGATTATAAAAGGAAAAATCCAATCGCCATAATGAAATAGGCAGCGAGCAATGTAGCACCTTCAAACCAGTTCGTATCCCCATCATTTGAGAGGATGACCGTTAGTAAAACAGAGGATGCCATGGCAATGAGCTCTGGTAATGAGAAGATCAGTGGCATTTGCTTTTCAAAAAACAGCGAGCTGATCACAAGGATCGGTGCGACCATCATGGCGACTTGAAGCGTAGAACCGAAAGCAATTTCGACCGCGACATCCATTTTGTTTTTATACGCCATAATGACAGCAGAAGCGTGTTCTGCTGCATTACCGACAATCGCAACAATGATGACCCCGATAAACAGTTCACTCCAGCCAAACTGTTCTCCGACTGTGTCAAATGTATGGACGAGCCGCTCTGAAATATACGCCACAGCAATTGTCGCAAGGAGTAAAATCGCCGTGGCAAACTTCCCCGACCATTCTGGTGTTTCTTCTTCCGTCGCTGCTTCCCCTTCCGCAATTTCCTGCTTGGCAACATAAACACCTCTGTGGCTGACCAGTTTGAAATAGAGTGCTGCAACATAAAGCAAAATCATCACAATGCTAATGCCGATACTTAAAACAAATTGACGATCTTCTGCCATCCCTATGGAAAAGACTTCTGGAATGACAAATGCCACAATAATCGCAAACATAAGCAGCCCAGAGTTATGCCTTGCATCGTGGACATTGAACTCTTGTCGTTTAAATTTCAATCCGCCAACGAAAAAAGACAGTCCAGCCACGAGCAGTAAATTGCCGATCACTGAGCCAGTGAGTGAAGCAAGGACAATGGCGGTGAGTCCTTGTTTTAATGCAAAAAATGAAATAATTAATTCCACTGCATTTCCAAAAGTAGCGTTTAACAAACCGCCAATTCTTGGTCCCGCTATAATGGCAAGACTCTCTGTCGCTCTTCCCATAAAACTTGCAAGACCGATGATGGCGATACAATAGACGGCGAACATGACAGCCTGCGGAAAATGAAGAAAACTACCAATTACAGATAATGGAACACCGATTGCGACAATCACTAGAAACAAACGATTCATACAGCCAATCTCCTTTACATCATATCTGACTGTTATTCTTTCGTGAGTGCCGGCATCATATACATTTAGATTCGTTCGTGTGAAAGGGTGATATCAATCGTTCCTTTCACGGATTGCACCATGGAGCAATGCTTCAACGCAAGTTTCATTACTTTTTCCAGCTGTTCATCAGAGGTGCTGATGCTTTCAAAGATCATATGTAAATGAATATGAGTGATTTTGTTTACAGTTCCTTCTCTTGTCGTTTCAGGCGTAATGGTCAGTCCTTGATAGGATATTCGTTTTTTCCGGCATACATGAATGACCATTTCTCCAAAACAGCCCGCAATAGCCGAGGTGAACAATTGATACGGCCTGTATCCCGCTTCTTCATTTCCCGAAATAGACAGCTGCCTTTGATCAGCATTTGCGACCCACCGACCATTTTCGTATATCAGCTTCATTCCTTTTCCACCTTTCTATTGAAACCCCTATGGTTCCATTGTACGATGAAAGCATGAACTTGTAAGGAGCTTCTTATGTCGAGAATTCATTTTATGATTTTAATTTTACTTGTATCCGTATCTGGTTTTTCGCAGGGAGCGTTACTGCCAGTTATTTCGATTATTTTCGAACATGCCGGCACTTCCCCGACGTTAAACGGACTGCATGCCACCGGCTTATATCTCGGCGTGCTGCTTGCGTCTCCTTTTATGGAAGCGCCGCTGCGCCGCTTCGGATTTAAACCATTGATCGTCATTGGGGGCGCTGCTGTCTTTTTAAGTTTGTTTAGCTTTGTCTTTATTGAATCTTATGTCGTCTGGTTCTTCTTGCGGCTGTTGATCGGCATCGGTGATCATATGCTTCATTTCTCCACACAGACGTGGGTAACCTATGCCTCATCATCTAGAAATCGCGGGCGAAATATTTCATTGTATGGGTTATCCTTTGGACTCGGTTTTGCCGCCGGCCCTTTTTTAACACCACTCATTGAAATCAATCCATCTTTGCCGTTTATTGTGTCTGGTGCAGTTAGTTTGTGTATTTGGCTGCTTGTGTTTGTTTTAAAAAATACATATCCTGATACAGGTGAAATGCAGACGTCAGAGCAGACAAATAGTTTGAAGCGCTTCAAGAAGGCGTTTCAATTTGGCTGGGTAGCGTTTATGATGCCGTTTTGCTATGGCTTTTTAGAAACGACGCTCAATAGTAACTTCCCTGTGTATGCGCTGAGAAGTGGGGTGACGATAGATGCTGTTGCGTTTATTTTACCTGCGTTTGCGATTGGGAGTATTGTTTTTCAGCTTCCTCTTGGGATGCTGAGTGACCGTTTCGGCAGACGACGCATGATTTTAGTTGTGACACTCGTCGGTTCATTCTTTTTCCTTTTAGCAGGGATTTTCATTCAGTCCGTTTTGGCTGTTGCGATCTGTTTCTTTATCGCAGGTATGGCTGTAGGTTCGACCTTCTCACTTGGCATCAGTTATATGACGGACTTATTGCCAAAGCATCTGCTGCCTGCTGGGAATTTGATGTGCGGGATGGCGTTTAGTGCAGGAAGTATTCTCGGTCCGGTTCTTGGCGGATTCTTTGTGCAGACGTTCGAGGGCATGAATTTACTTTACCTTGTTAGCATTGTGATTTTATTTGTATTTTGTTGTGTTCGATTTGGGAAGACGCTAGCAGTGGTTGAAAGTAACTAAATGGAGGATCTATTTTGTTTACATTTAACATTTCAGATGACTTAAAATTGGCGTGTTTACAAGTAGCCGATACAGAGCCATTATTTGCACTTATCCAGCAGAATAAAGATCACTTGGGAGAGTGGCTACCATGGGTGAATCACTGTCATCGCATAGAAGATGTTCAATCATTTATTCAATCTGCCCGCGCTGCCTATGCTGAAAAAAAAGATATAGAAGCGGGTATCGTATTAAACGATCAATTAATCGGTGTATTCCGCATGACGTTTCAGCATCGGATAGGCAATATTGGGTATTGGATTGGTGAAGATGCGCAAGGGCAAGGTATTGTGACCAAAACAGTGAAATGTATGACAGATGCCTTTGCTCCTGAAGTCGATGAATTTGAAATCTTTTGTCCTGTTGGGCATGTCAGAAGTGAACGTGTTGCGATGAAAGCGGGCTTTCAGCTCGATCCAAACTATCAGCCAAAGCCTGAAGCAACTTTTCTCCTGAAACGTTATATACGGAAATTGAATCATTAAAAACTCCCCTGCACCTATGCAGAGGAGTTTTTTCATCTAGTGATACCCATTTTGCCCATTCGCACTTCCACTTGTTTTGTGCTTTGGCTGATGGCCTTTGTTTTGTTTTGTGTTGCTTCCGCCTTTTTTCGATTGTTTAGACATTCGGTATTCCCCCATCCGTCAAGATTGAACATGTTCGTTCTCCTTTAGGATGCCCGGTTTTCTTCACACCTTGCCTGGTACGATTTTACGCTTATGTAAAAGCGCATTGAGCTCGCCGCCGAGGATGATCATAATGCCGGTTAAATAAAACCAGATCATTAATATAATGATTCCCCCAATGCTTCCGTACATCGCACTATAGTTAGCAAATTCGCCTACATAAAATGAGAACAGCATGCTGACGAGAATCCAGCCAACAGATGCGAATATGGCACCCGGCAGCACAAATTTCAATTTCAGCCTGATGTTAGGGGCAAAATAATATAGGGATGTAAAAACAATTAGTAAAATCAGTGGACTAATAATCCATCTCATGGCGGTCCAAATGGTGAGAAACGCATCTGACTGCCCTACTAATTTGGCAACGAATAAGCCAAGTTCTTTTCCAAAGACAGGCAGCATCAAGGCAAAAATAATCGTAAGCACCATCGCAATGGTTAAGATAATCGATGTTAAACGTACGAGAATGAAGGAACGATTTTCCTCGACTTCGTAAGCATGGTTAAATGCTCTGACAACCGCATTAATACCGTTGGATGCAGACCAGAGTGCCGCAATAATCCCGAATGACAACAATCCGCCGTTACGGTTATTCAGCGTCTCTTCGGCAATGGATTCAATCATCGAAAGCGCTCCCTCTGGCGCATAACCAGAAATGACGCTTAGAACATCCTTTGATGTCAGCGGCAAATAACCAACAAGCGTCAGCACAAAGATGAGAAACGGAAATAATGAAAGCAAAAAGAAATACGCAAGTTCAGCTGATTTTGCCGGTCCTTCATGCAGCAAAAAGCGTCCGATTAACGCTTTAACAAAACCCATACGCCTCATCTCCAATGATCAATCTTTCTGTTTCTTTTGAAAGTGATCCTTTGTTTCTTCAATAATCTCTAATACCTTTGGTGTTGTTTCCTTTAACTGATTCACCTGTTCATTCAGAAAAGACAAATCATCTGAGACCGTTCTCATCAATTGCTTCGTTTCTTCCATTTTTTCCTTCACGCAAGCAGACATCTTGCCAGGCTCCAGGCGGTATTCATCCAGCTTTTGCTGGCAGTCATTCCATTTTTCTTTCAGTACAGTTCTTGTTGGACGATGAAATAATGTCAGCAATATGCCGCAGGCTGCGCCTATAACAGCTCCCCGAAGCACGATTTGTTTGTTCTCTTCCATCTCATCTGATCTCCTTTCAGTTAAAGGTGTTTCTCTTTTTTTACATACGTCAAAAAACGATCAATTCCTGTTTCAATTAAATCATGTACTTCCTCAAAGTTCCCAGTGTAATAAGGATCTGGCACATCGTCTCGATCGTCGTCTTCTACAAAGTCAAGAAGACGGCCAATAAAGTGATGTTTTCCATAGCCGGCTAAACTGCGGAGGGCGCCTACATTTTCAGCATCCATCGCAATGATATAGTCGTATGTGGTGATATCCTTATCCATGATTTGTCTTGCAGTCATTCCTTCATAGCTGATGCCCTTTTCATCAAGTAGCTTTCGTGTTCCTTCATGCGGAGGACTGCCTTGATGCCAGCCACCAATGCCTGCTGAATCAATCACAAAGTGTTCACTCAGCCCTTCGTCTTCGACTCGTTTTCTAAACATCGCCTCTGCCATCGGTGATCTGCAAATATTGCCGAGGCACACAAATAATACATGAATCATCCTTCATTCTCCTCCTATCTTTTCCCTAAGAATCCCTTTGGAAAACCTTTTCTCTATCATATCAAGCCCTTTTTCTTTTGGAAACTTTGCAAGAAAAACTCCCATCGGCATTGACAAAATACACAAAAAAAGGAGAAACTTTAGGAGAATTACACAAACAAAGGGGGACATTAGATGGGAATCATTGAGCAGTTTGTCACGACGATGAACAATTTTTTGTGGGGGCCTCCCCTGTTGATTTTAATTGTTGGTACTGGAATCTACCTCACCTTTCGGATCCTCTTCATTCAAATTAGATTACTTCCTTATTCTTTAAAGCTCGCTTTTTCAAAACAAGACAAAACATCAGAGGGAGATATCTCCCATTTCCAAGCATTAATGACGGCTCTTGCTGCAACTGTCGGTACAGGGAATATCGTCGGTGTTGCCTCAGCTGTCATTGCAGGTGGTCCTGGTGCAGTATTTTGGATGTGGTTTGCTGCATTTTTCGGGATGGCCACCAAGTTTGCAGAAGCTGTTCTGGCTGTAAAATACAGGGTCAAAAACGAAAAAGGCGAAATGTCTGGCGGACCTATGTATTATTTAGAGCATGGCTTAAAACAGAAATGGCTAGGTGTGCTATTTGCTGTTTTCGGTGCCAGTGCTGCCTTTGGGATCGGCAATCTGGTACAGTCTAATTCCATCTCAGGCGTCATGAATTCTACTTTTCAAATTCCAACATGGGTAACAGGTATCATCATTACTGCCTTTACGGCACTCGTGATTTTAGGCGGAATTAAAAGTATCGGCCGAGTGACATCTATTTTTGTACCAGTCATGGCTTTATTTTACGTCATTTGCGGGCTCATCATTCTTGTCATGAATGCTGATCTTGTTCCTGGTGCAGTCAGTCTTATTTTCTCAGATGCCTTTACAGGTCAAGCCGTGGCAGGTGGTGCAATTGGAACTGTCATTCGCTGGGGTGTCGCACGAGGAGTCTTTTCCAATGAAGCTGGTCTTGGATCAGCACCAATTGCTGCTGCAGCTGCGAAAACGGATATGCCTGCCCGTCAAGCTCTCGTCTCTATGACGCAAGTGTTTATTGACACCATCATTGTTTGTTCTATCACTGGCATTACGATTGTCATGGCAGATATGTATTTAACAGAAAAAAGTGATGCGCTGACTTCGTTATCCTTTGCTCACTTCCTCGGTCCAGCTGGCTCAATCATCGTGGCAATCGGGCTGCTCCTGTTTGCCTATTCAACCATCATTGGCTGGTCCTATTATGGAGAGAAATGCTTTACATATTTGGCGAAGGATTCGTACGTCATGTATTATCGCATCGTGTTTGTGATAGCTGTCTTTTTCGGTGCCGTGTTTAAGAATGACTTCGTCTGGGGCGTAGCAGATATGCTCAATGGACTGATGGCCATTCCAAACTTAATTGGCCTCATCGGTTTATCAGGTGTTGTGGTGTTTGAATCCAAACGAATCATTGATAAGATCAAAGAGGAGAAAAAGGAAAAAAACATTTCAGTGTCGTCATAATAGCCCTTTTATTCTTTTGCTTTTCTGTTAAAATAGACATATTATTCGACACATGCAGGAAAGGACGTGCCGCCCTTGTCACAGCAAAAAGCGGCTGAAGTCAATCAGCTGATTGAAGACATTTCGCAAAAGCTCAATATGCTGAATATTGGAGTCATCAAAGCCGAAGACTTCAGTCCAGATAAGTATGAAGATATTGAATTTCTTCACCAAATGGTGATGAAAAAATCTTCATTCAGCCCAAGTGAAATGCAAGCCATTGCAAGCGAGCTGAAAAGCTTAAGAAAATAATCGTGCACCTGATACTGAATTGCGGTTGACGCCGCTTTCTTACATCCATGCACAGAAAAAGCCAGCACCTCGCAAGGTGCTGGCTTTGTTTATCCTGTCAAAACTACTTATTTTGCGAGCAGTTTTAATGATTCACGGTTAAATGCTGGAATGTCATCAGGTGTACGGCTTGTGACAAGCTGATCCTGACAAACGACGACTTCTTCATCTTTGAATTTGGCGCCTGCGTTTTCCATATCTACTTGAATGGATGTATAGCCGGTCGCGCCTCTTCCTTCCAGCGTCTTCGCTGTAATAAGCAATTGCGGTCCATGACAGATCGCAAATACTGGTTTTTTCTCGTCCATAAAGGCTTTTGTGAATTGCACGTAGCGATCATCCGCACGCAGAATGTCTGGTGAGAAGCCGCCAGGAATCAGAAGTGCATCGAAGTCTTCTGGTTTCACGTTATCGATAGACGCATCGACTCTTACTTCTGCCTCTCCTTGCTTTCCTTTCACTGTTTTTCCTTTTTCGTTTTCAATTACTGTGATCTCATGGCCTGCGTCTTTAAAGGCTTTTGCAGGCTCGGTGAATTCAACATCCTCAAAGTAATCTGTTAAGACAACTGCAATTTTCTTACCCATGTAGAAACCCTCCTGCTTGATTATCGTTTACACTACACACTATACCCCCGCCAATTGAAATCAAACATCCTATCCCTATGAGAAAACCCCCTTTCATAAAAATAAGCATTTAGACTCATTCACATTCCCTTAACAAGGTAATTCGTATGATTTATGTTATCTTTACAATAATCTGCAAAAAATAACTACAAAAGTTAACGAAACATTTCTACAATAGGTATTGTGGTCAAAAAAATTAGAAAGGCGGAGATCAGGTGAAGAAGCAAGCACATAGGTCTAAACGAAGGAAAAACCTGTCTATTCTGCTCACTTCCATTATGTTGATTAGTCTCATTCTCCCAGCAGTACCTACTCATGCAGAAACAGAAAGCGGCAGCGCCGTAAAGGTCAGTATCTTAGCCACAACGGATGTTCATGCGAACATGATGAATTACGATTACTACAGCGACAAAGAAACAAATGAATTCGGTTTGGCAAAAACAGCCGAGCTGATTGACAAGCACCGTTCACAAAATCCCAATACACTCCTTGTTGATAACGGAGACCTGATTCAAGGAACCCCTCTTGGAGAATACGTTTATAAAAATGAAAAAGACAGCATCATCAATCAAACAAAGGTTCACCCCATTATTCATACACTCAACAAATTAAAATATGATGCAGGTACACTCGGCAATCATGAATTTAACTACGGTTTATCTTTTCTTGACGGTACCATTGCGGGCGCCAACTTCCCGATTGTCAATGCGAACGTCAAAAAGTTAAACGGAGAACACCGATTTACTCCTTATGTCATTCAGGATAAAACCTTTAAAGATGCAAACGGAGCCTCCCAAACTGTGAAAGTCGGTTACATAGGGTTCGCACCACCACAAATTATGACGTGGGATAAGAAACATTTAGATGGGCAAGTTCAAGTGCAAGATATTGTGGAGTCTGCCAATGAAACCATTCCAGAAATGAAAGCAAAAGGCGCAGATGTCATCGTCGCTCTTGCTCATACAGGAATTGAAAAAACAGCTTCACCTAAAGGATCAGAAAATATGATCTTTGACCTTGCCACGAAAACAAAAGGCATTGATGCGATTGTGTCTGGCCACCAGCATGGCACATTCCCAAGCGCTGAATATAGCGGCGTCGACAAATTTGATGTCGCAAAGGGAACCATTAATGGCATTCCTGTCGTCATGTCAAAAAACTGGGGAAGCTACCTCGGGGTCATTGATTTAACGCTAGAACCAGACGGAAGCAACTGGAAAGTCACAGACGGAACAGGCAAAATCGAATCCGTTGCCGGGGTGACATCTCAAAACAGTACAGTGAAAGATGCCATTCAAACAACTCACCAAAACACCCTAGATTACGTCAGAAAGCCAGTTGGAAAAACAGAAGCAGACATTAACAGCTTTTTCGCTCAAGTGATGGATGACCCTTCTATTCAAATCGTGACAGATGCCCAGAAATGGTATGCACAAGAAAAAATGAAAGATACTTCGTACAAAAACTTGCCGATTCTCTCTGCGGGTGCGCCATTTAAAGCCGGCGGACGCAACGGTGTGAACTATTATACAAATATCGCAAAAGGTGATTTAGCGATTAAAAACATCGGCGATCTCTATCTTTACGATAACACCGTACAGATTGTAAAACTAAAAGGCAGTGAAGTAAAAGACTGGCTTGAAATGTCTGCTGGTCAGTTTAACCAAATCAAACCAAATACTTCAAATGAACAGCCTATTTTAAACGAAGAATACCGCTCATATAATTTTGATGTGATCGATGGTGTGACGTACCAAGTAGATGTCACACAGCCTGCTAAATACAGCACAACAGGCACACTTGTTAACGCTAGTGCGAACCGCATCAAAAACTTGTCTTACAATGGAAAACCCGTTTCTGACAATCAAGAATTTTTAGTCGTGACAAACAACTACCGTGCATCTGGCGGCGGAGGCTTCCCGCACCTCACACAGGATAAAGTCGTGCTTGCCTCAGCAGATGAGAACCGCCAAGTGCTGATGGATTATATTATTGAACAAAAAACCATTAACCCAAGCGCAGATCAAAACTGGTCCATTGCACCAGTAAAAGGCGCAACAGTCACCTTTGAATCTTCTCTACTTGCAAAACCGTTCGCAGAGAAATCAAGCAGCGTCGACTTTATTCGGAATGCCAGCACAGACGGACTTGGCGTGTACAAGCTAGCGTTTAAAGATGATGGTACAACAGAACCACCTGCAACAGACAATTGGCATTTAACGGTGATGCATACAAACGATACACATGCCCATCTGGATGATGCAGCAAGACGCGCAACCAAGATCAAAGAAGTTCGCGCCCAAAGCGAAAACAATATTTTATTAGACGCTGGAGATGTCTTCTCTGGTGATCTCTATTTCACAAAATGGCAAGGACTTGCCGATCTGAAACTGATGAACTTAATGAAATACGATGCCATGACGTTTGGGAATCATGAATTTGACAAAGGTCCATCTGTCCTTCGTCAATTCCTGACAGGTGACGCATCCAGTGTAGATGCTAAAAACCGTCATCAGTTTGAAAAACCGAACTTCCCGATCGTGTCATCAAACGTGAATGTCTCTAAGGAAAAACAGTTAAGCGACTTAGTGAAAAAACCAGCAACATTTAAAGCTGGTGAGAAAAAAGAAGCTGGCATTTACCCTTACATTCTGCTTGATGTAAATGGTGAAAAGGTCGCTGTATTCGGTCTAACCACTGAAGACACAGCCATTACATCCAGCAGTGGTCCCAACATTCAATTTCAAGATGCATACAAAAAAGCAAAAGAAACAGTCAAAACCATTCAAACTGAAGAAAAAATCAATAAAATTATTGCGCTCACACATATTGGCTATAACCGTGATCTAGAGCTGGCTCAAAAAGTAGATGGCATTGATCTCATCATTGGTGGTCACACCCACACCCTTGTTGAAAAATTAAAGGTCATCAATAAAAAAGAACCAACGATTGTTGCGCAAGTAAAAGACTACGGACAATTTTTAGGAAAAGTAGACGTGGCCTTTGACAAAAAAGGCGTCGTACAGCCATTAGAATCTACTTTTGACCTCATCACGATCGACGACTCTGTGAAAGAAGATGCGGACGCAAAAGCGATTCTTGATCAGTACAAAGCAGATATCCAAGATTTAAAAACCGAAAAAGTCGGGACGTCAGATGTCTTCTTAGATGGACAGCGTGAACACGTCCGTGCAAAGGAAACTAACCTTGGAAACTTTATTGCAGATGGCATGTTAAAGAAAGCACAAGAATCTGCTGGTGCTGACCTTGCCATTACAAACGGTGGCGGTATTCGAGGCAGCATTGAAAAAGGAGATATCACATTAGGGGATATTTTAACCGTGATGCCTTTTGGAAACACACTATATGTCGCAGATTTAAAAGGCAGTCAAATTAAAAAAGCGCTTGAACAAGGTCTTTCAGGCATTGAAGAAGGCGGAGGCGCATTTCCTCATGTAGCCGGTATTGAATATACGTTTACACTGAGTAAACCAGCTGGTAGTAGACTGATTGATGTCAAATTAAAAGATCAAAAGGGCAACCTGACTGACATTGATGATCAGAAAACATACCGCGTGGCGACTAACGCATTCGTCGGCACAGGCGGTGATGGCTACAGCGTCTTTACAGAAGCGTCTCATGGTGAAGACTTAGGCTATGTTGACTATGAAATCTTCAAAGAACAAATTGAACAGGCAGACGGTCATATCTCTCCAGTCATCGACCATCGAGTGAAAGAAGTATTCCTTCCTCGCTTGAAAGGAAAAGGCGCCTATGACATTCAAGATGATGAGAAATTCCAAACGTATGTGCAGCATACGAACAAAGCATTGCTCTATTTAGACAAAGCAACCGAAGCGAAAAAGGTTCAATTGTCTCTATCAAAAGGGCAAATAGCTGAACTGAAGAAACGAGAGCAAGATCCAAACGTCACCATCTATCATGACAAAGTCGGTCTAGCATTACCGCTCTCCAATTTGTCAGAGCAACAAACAGATATATCAATGGCAAAAACAAATAAAGTGAAAAACGCATTAACCGACACATACGATTTCCAAATCAAACAAGATCAGAAAAATGTCTCTACCTTTAAAGATCCCGTCACACTGTTCTTTACATTAGACGCGCCTGAAAAAGCGAAGAAACCAGGTGTCTATTATGTCGATCGTGAGAAAAACCGCTATGCCAAAACAAGTAACGGTTCATTCGAAAACGGGATTGTCTCAGGTAAAACGGAGCACTTTAGTGAATACACCGTACTCAATCAAAGTGAAGCGGCTGGAACAGCTCCAGACCAAACTGGCGGAGACGGTGGAACTTCTGCTCCAGGCGGTTCGGATCCAAGTCAGGATGGAAGCGGCATGCCAGGCGGCACACTGCCGAATACTGCAACAATGATGTATACAGCGGTATTAATTGGCTTGCTCATGCTCGCCTCAGGCGGTATCCTTTATTACTACCAGCGCAAACGTACAAGAAACAAAGTATCATCTTAATAGAAAAGGACAGAGCATTTGCTCTGTCCTTTCAGATTGAGGACAAAGGGCTAAAATGGACTTGATTTTAGCCCTTTGTCTTTTTTTCAGCGTGATAGAAAACCTTTGCAGTCTAGGAAAGTCGAGCACCGGAGCACAGATTTGACAACGAATGCGAGGGTTTGTCTACACGCTGGGGACAGAGCTTCGGCTCTGTCCTTTTTCCATCTCACTATCAATCTTGGGATAAATACATCCAATGACGGTCATCAAATTCTTTCACATCATCTGACCCTATATGACGCAGCATTCTATTAAAGAACGTGATATCATCTTCATCATCAACGGCATATAAATCCTTTTGAACATATTCTCTCGTAATGAAATTCGTTAAGTTCGTGTTATTCACAAATTCAGCAAAGTACGATTTCACAAGGGTTAAATCTTCTTCATTTAATGTTTCATCACTGATAATTGAAATATGAAATACATTCAAAATCGCTTGAATGTCTTCTTCATCCATATAACATAACGGCTCTAATTTTCTATCTTCTTCCGTAAACGGTTTTCGCGTGTCTTCAATGATGACATAACATAAAATCCTGTGATCTTTCATCACGCTAAAAATTTCTAAATCTCTTAATTTTAATGGTCTATTCAGTCTGATCATTTGTCCTCCTAGAATGTTGCTCTTGTTTCCCTGCAACCTGAAATAGACAGAGCCTCGGCCCTGTCTACTTCTCTCTTCTAGCAAAATCCACGAATCTGAAACGATCTAGCCGGTGGCGGCTTTCGGTGTATTGGAATAGACTCGTATCCTCCAAGAACACATAATTCTTCACCACCACCACATGATCAAACCCGTTCAAATCGAGATACCTCTCATCTTCTTCAGTACATGGCTCGACCACAAATTCTTTTTGAGCATAACTAATCGAGACCCCAAGTTCTCCTTCAATATACTCATAGATCGATCCTTCACAAATGTCCTTAGACAAGAACGGCACATGTTTTTGCAAGAAGTAATCTTTGTCTAAAATGACTTCTTCTCCGCTAATATTGCGAGAGCGAATGACTTCCCAAACGTCCTCCTGCCCACTGATTTTCAGCTGAGACTGAATATACTGATCTGGCTTGATTAAACCGAACTCATGAACCGTTGTTACCGTCTTTCGCCCAAGCGTTTGGGAAAGCTCTTTAAAGCTGACAAGACCCGAAACTGGGAACTGCATTTTCTCTCGATTCAGCAATACTGAGCCTTTCCCACGAATTTTTTGGATATAGCCATTTTGCACAAGGATGTTTAATGCCTTTCTCACCGTCTCACGGGATGTGTCATACATGACAGATAGCTCATGTTCTGATGGGAGGATGCCTTTATCCTGCCATTCACCTTGTTCAATTCGTCTTGCGAGCTGATCATAAATCACTCGAAACTTATTCTCTTTCATTTTCCCTCCGCCCCATTTACTAGCGTTTGGTTAAATGATAAACGATTGACTCATATGGGCGCAACGTAAATCCCTTGATATCTGCCGGCATATCCTCATAATTGGACAGCAGGACTTGCCCTTCCATTTCATTGACATCCTTTGCAAGCTCATCTGGAAGTGTAAAGTCCGTCTCGCCTGCATAAAAATGGTTGATCACGAGAATCTTCTCATCTTTGCCTTCCCGTACATACGCAAACACCTTTGGATCATCTGCCAGCAATAAAGTAAAGCTTCCATAGGTGATTACATCAAGTTCCTTACGAAGCCTGCAAAGGGCTTGATAATGATAAAAAATCGACTTCTCATCTTTTAAGGCAGCTTCTACTGAAATGCCGTTTTGAGCTGGTTCAATCCAAGGCGTACCTTTTGAGAACCCCACATTTTTTTCCGAAGTCCATTGCATAGGTGTCCTTGCGTTATCTCTTGATTTGACCTGTAAAATCGCCAAAGCTTCTTCCTTTGTTTTCCCTTTTTCAAGCATGACTTCGTACATATTCAGTGATTCGATATCGCGGTATGACGAAATGTCCTCAAAGCGAGGATTCTTCATCCCAATTTCTTCACCTTGATAAATATAAGGAGTGCCTTGCATCAAATGAATGGTGGTCGCCAGCATCTTCGCTGATTGCTGATGGTACGTGCCATCATCACCGTATCTAGACACGATGCGTGGCTGATCATGGTTGCACCAAAAGAGTGCGTTCCAGCCGCCGCCCTCATGCATTTTCGTCTGCCATTCTGACAGAATTGATTTCAACTCTAGAAAATCAAATGGCGCAATGGCCCACTTTTCACCGTTAGGATAGTCAACTTTTAAATGATGAAAATTAAACGTCATATCCAGCTCCTGCCGATCAGGTCTTGTATACCGAATGCAGTCTGCAATATTCGTTGAAGACATTTCCCCCACGGTCATGCTATCGTATTTCGAAAACACTTCCTGGTTCATTTCATGCAAGAATTCATGAATTCTCGGCCCATCTGTATAGTACATACGCCCGTCACCTTGCACTGATTGCCCAGCATCATCTAAAAAGCGTTGATCCTTTGAAATGTTATTGATGACATCCAGTCTGAATCCATCGATCCCTTTTTCAAACCAAAAGTGCATGATGTCATATACTTTCCTGCGCACTTCATCATGTTCCCAATTGAGGTCTGCCTGGGTAACATCATATAAATGAAGATAATAGTCACCTGTCGCTTCATCTAATTCCCACGCTGGCCCGCCAAACTTTGACTGCCAGTCATTCGGAGGAGAGCCGTCCGCTTTCGGCTCCTTCCAAATATAATAGTCTCGATACGGGTTTTCCTTCGACTCTCGGGAGGCTTGAAACCACTCATGGAAAATAGATGTATGGTTCACAGCGAGATCCATGATGACACGAATCCCTCGTTCATGTGCTTCTTTCAGCATGTGCTCAAAATCGGCCATTGTGCCGTACATGTCATGGATTTTTGTATAATCACTAATATCATAACCGTTGTCATGCTGTGGTGACTCATACATAGGAGTCAGCCAAATACAATCCGCCCCTAGCTCTTTAATATAGTCGAGCTTTTTCGTCACACCATTGATATCACCTGTACCAGAGCCTGTTGTGTCTAAAAAGCTCTTCGGATAGATTTGATAGACCACGGCTTTTTTCCACCACGGTTCGTTTGTTTGTTGATTCAATTTCCTTCACCACCACTAGTTAAGTTCTTGTGATACATCCTTCTTTTTAAGTTTTGCATATAAAAGGGTACCAATGAATGGGACGATCAGCACAATCACCATTCCGATGGCAAATGCACCCCAATATTTCGGAATGATCGAGAAGATTCCTGGAATGCCTCCAACGCCGACTGAACTTGCCAGTACCCCTTGTGAGGCAATAAACATACCAGCTATCCCTGAACTGATCAGGGCAAAAATAAACGGGAATCTATAGCGCAAGTTCACCCCAAACATCGCCGGTTCAGTAATACCCAAGTAAGCAGAAATACTTGATGTCAGCGAGAGCCCTTTTTGCTTTTCATCTTTTAAGACAAACATCATCGCAAGTGCCGCCGACCCTTGAGCAATATTAGATAGCGCGAGCATTGGCCATAGGAACGTGCCGTGCAGTTTTGAGTTAATCAGCTGAATATCGACCGCTAGGAATGTATGATGCATGCCTGTAATGACTAACGCTGCATACAATCCGCCATATAAAAGGCCACCAAGTGCTGCGAATTGCTGGAATACAGTGACGAGTCCAGATGTTAATACGTTTCCGATCGCAAATGTAACGGGACCAATGACGATAAATGATAAAAACCCAATGAGTAGTAATGTAATTGGTGCAACAACTAACAGCTGAATACTTTCAGGTGTCCTTTTTGTTATAAATAATTCGAGCTTTGCGAGTAAATAGGAGGCGACAAGTATCGGAAGAACCTGCCCTTGGTAACCTACCTTTTGTACTTCAAGTCCAAACAAATTCCATACAGGTATGTCACCTGTCTTTTCCGCCGCTCCATACCCCCACGCATTCAACAGATCTGGATGTACAAGCATCAGTCCGAGGACCATCCCTAAAAGCGGATTACCTCCAAACCGCTTGACAGCCGACCAGCCGATTAATGCTGGCAAAAAGGTAAAGGCAGTACCTGCAATCAAGTTGATCATGTTTGCTAAATCCGCCCATGCCGGATACACATCCACAATGGATTTTTGATCAAAGAAAATATCAGGAGCTGTTAAAATATTATTAATCCCCATCAATAAACCGGCTGTCACGATAGCTGGAAGGATTGGAATGAAGATATCTGCAAGCGTTTTCACAGCACGCTGAAGTGGGTTTAATTTCTGATCAGAGGCACGCTTGACGTCCTCTTTTGTCGCTTCGCCGATTCCCGTCTGTTTGACCATTTCGGCATAAACCCGATTCACCACTCCTTGACCAATGACCACTTGGTATTGGCCATTCGCTGAGAAAGATCCCTTCACTTCATCAATTTGTTCTAGTGCTTTCTCATCCACCTTACCTTCATCTTTTAGCACAAAACGAAGTCTTGTCACACAATGTGTGGCTTGATCAATGTTTTCTTTGCCGCCAATGGCTTTCACAATCTGATCTGCCGCTGTCTGATAATCAGCCATGCTATCCCCTCCGAGACCGTTTTTTTATAAGAAAAAAGAATCAAAACTTGTATATACATGTTCACTTCATATTTTATATTTGTATATACATGTAGTCAATAAGAAAATGTAGCGCTTTCATAAAAAAAGCTCCCTCAATGTGCTCAAAGAGGCAGCGTGTCATCATCTTTTTTTATGCTCCGTTAGTTTTTCGTAGACCCTATTCTTATAAAAGGAGGAGGCTGGTCGAGCAAACGTTTGGCGCTTGGATGTGAGTTCATCAAGGCGTTTTTGTTTTTCCTCACATACGAGAGAGAGTTTTTTTCTTTCTTCTCCATCTATACTCGTTTTCAGTAACTCTTTGACCGTCATTAGTTCTTTTTTCAAAGCTGTTTCTTCCCCGGCAAAGCCAGCATTTTTCATGATTCGATAGCCCATCCTCAGTTCTTCAGGTACATGAGCAGCATCATCCTTTGGCAGAGGTTTCCCAAAGCCTGATAGTCCTTCAAAAGCTCCATGGTCCATCGCCTTTTTGATCCGTTCTTCTGACAATCTCTGCGCAA
The DNA here is from genome assembly GCF_038593225.1 of Bacillus sp. FSL W8-0629. Taxonomy (NCBI): domain Bacteria; kingdom Bacillati; phylum Bacillota; class Bacilli; order Caryophanales; family Bacillaceae; genus Bacillus; species Bacillus sp. FSL W8-0629. The sequence goes on along the minus strand of NZ_CP151975.1, from coordinate 774,031 downwards.
AATCCATGACACGTCTCCTTTCAGATCGTCTGATATTTTGGTTAAGCATAGCAAAAAAGCTGACTCTCTCACAAGAGCCAGCTTTCTCGTTATTTTTTGTCGATTTTAAAAGTAGATACCATTTGTGCCAAGTCCTCTGACATGTCAGAGAGCTGTTCAATCGCACTTGAAATTTGCTGCATGCCAGCACTTTGTTGTTCTGTTGCTGCCGCTACTTCTTGAGAGCTTGCCGCATGTTCTTCTGACACGACCGAAATTTGTTCAATCGATGTAGAAATTGTTTGATAAGCGCGTTCTACCTGCTTAATAGATTGAAGCAAATTGTTCGTTCTGCTTGCAAATTGAGACACTCCATCATAAATACCAGCGAAGTTCTGCGAGGTGCCTTTCATTTGCTCACGGCCTTCTTCCACTGCTTTACTGCTTTCCTCCACGCTTTCAAGGACACGCTGACTATTTTCCTGTGTGCCAATGACTAAGTCTGAGACCGTTTTAGCTGCATCAGCTGACTGTTCAGCTAACTTACGGACTTCATCAGCCACAACAGCAAATCCTTTTCCTTCTTCTCCTACACGTGCGGCTTCAATAGAAGCATTCAGTGCAAGCAGATTCGTTTGCGCTGAAATGTCCGTAATAATGGAGATGACACTTTCAATTTCTGTTGAATGTGATTGCAATTCTTCTGCCGCCTGCTTTGAGCTTGTCATCATGTCGTGTAACATGTTGAGATGTTCAAGCACATGCTGCACCAATTTTTGACCAGATTCTGACTGCTCTTGTACTTCTGATGAAACAGATTTCATTTCATCCACTTCTTTTGTCACGCCTTCGATTTGAGTATCAATTTCCGCAACAGATGTTGTGCAGTCTGTAATGTTTGCGACTGAATCATTGATTCCTTCACTCATATTCGTCATCGCTTCTGACACTTGTTGTGCACTTTGACTAGATTCCGTTGTCACTGTGCGAAGCTGTGAAGACATTTTCGACACTTCACTTGATGAGTTTGAGATCTTTCCAATAAGCTCTTTGATCCGTCCCTGCATTTTCTGGAAGGAAGCTGCTAATTGACCGATCTCATCTTTACTTTGAACTTCTACCATGCCAGTTAAATCACCATCTGCAATTCGATCTGCTGATTCCATTAATGAACGTGCTGGTTTTGCAATTCTTCTTCCCATGAAGAATGAGAAGAGTAATCCACCGATGAGCACAATCGCAGATGCTACTGTGATATAAATTGTCAGCTTTTTCGTTGTTGCTGGAACAACAGACGCATCTAAGTCAATTCCTAAAATCCCCGTGAGTTCACCGCCTGAATCTTTAATTGGTAAAAAGACGGATTTATGAGTCCCATACGAATCAACGTAAATGTCACTTTTGACCATTTTATCTTCAGAAAGAGCTTGTTTCATTTCATCTGAAAAGACATAATCTTGATCAAAATCATTGTCTTCCCCTGTTAGTACGATGATTCTTTCTTTGCCGCCCTTATTTGATAACACGTATAAGTTCTCAAGCGTATGATCTTCTTTCAGCTCTGTGAATTTCTTTTTGATCTCCACATAAATAGGATCATCCTTCCCACTAATGCTAAGGACATTTCCATCCATATTATCGATTTCTTTTTTCGCTGTATCAATATCTGTTGTTAATCGATAATCAAATTGCTTTAATAATTGGGAAGATAAATCCTGGCTGACTAAATAAAATGTTAGAACGAATAATGCAACGGTTGCGAGTAATGTTACGACAACGACTGACATGATTTTGGAGGATATCGTAAGTCCTCCAAACTTCCTTTGTTTCGCCATTTTTTTCTACATCTCCACTCTCAATTTTAATTTAAGCCTCTACACTTTCAAATTGTCCACAAACAGATGCAATGACATCTTTTAAATAAGATACGATATGAGGGATATGCTCCGGTAACGTATAAGGTGAAATCACAAAAAATTTACTCACACTTAGATAGAATTCTTGACCTTCTTTGGCATTGACTTGTAAAAACTTCGTTGTATCGCCAAAGAACATTTCGTCTCTTTTCTCTCCAAGCTTTTCAAAGAGGATTTTGTTCAAATCATTGTTGCGCTCAATTTCCATAGCAGTTGCTTCTCCAGACACTTCTTCCTTAAAACGAGGAGAGCCGTCTAGGTAAATTCTAAACAATGTAGCCATTCCGACATTGTCATCATTGACGACTTCTGCTTGTGGAATTTCCTGACGAAGTGCTTCTCTAAATGCAAGGTTCACCTCTAAAAATTGACCGAGCAAGCGCTGGTATCCTTCAATTCCAAACGTTAACAGCACACTTAGCATGCTGATGGAGCTTCCCATTCTTGAGCATTCCAGTGTATAACCCGTATGGTATTCGCCGTAGCCTCTATGACCAACGTATGGTGTCTCTTGTTCTTCCAGATCTAAACGCTTTAGGTCTGCTGCGTTTTTCACTAAGAATAAACTAGATGTGTAAGGCGTTTGGCCGAGCTTTTGAAAGTCAAAGCACATCGTGTCAGCAAGAGAAAGATGCTGGAATTTCGCTTTGATTTCTTTTAGCATACGAAGAACACCGTCTGAGAATTGCAGCGGGTTTTCAGATACATCATACTCATTAAAGAAAGCAAAGAATCCACCAAGCGCCGAATCCGCATGAATATGCGGCACCTTGAGACCATACTCCTCAGCAATGGCTTCTGCCGTTTCACGTACCCCTTTTACATCATCAATTGCAATGGCATCTGTTGTTCCGGTTGTTGCCACAATATAAACGGGAATTCCGCCATTTTGGGCAACACGTTCCATTTGACAACGCAAATCTTCCATATCCATCGAATGATCTTTATTCGTCTTAATTCTGATTAAGTTGTCTGTGCCAAGCCCTGTTGCTTCCATTGACTTAAATAAGCTGTAATGTGCTGCATCAGAACAAAACGCATAAAGATTTTGCGGAACACCTTTTCGTAATGACTCCGGTGCAACTTTCGAAATTGCTAAACGAAGCCCCGAGAAAATAGCCCCTTGACCTCCCCATGTTGTGTAGCCCCCGCTCACATTTGGATCATATCCGATGAGCTTAGACATCATTGAGACCACTCTGACCTCAGCTTCTGCGCCTGCTGGTCCATACACATCCCATAGGTTGTTTCCGTTAACCAGCATAGCCGTCAGCATGCCTAGAATTCCTGGTGTACTTGCCATTGGCAAAATGTTCGTGAAGAAATACTTCGTGTGGTATGGATGATTATGTAAAAGCTTCAGTAATTCTTCATTCACAAGTTCCGCTTGTTGTCCGTTCATCGGAATTTGACTTGTTTCAATGAGCCTTTTGTAAAAGTCCTCCTCACGATTCTTTTCACCTTTTAGGTGAGCACGGTTCGGATCCTTCAGGTCATCGACCCCTGAAATGATCTGTTCCATTAATTTAATGAGTTCTTTCCGCTCTTCTGCATTTCCGTCCTCACTCGGAAACCAGTTCTGAACGAGGTTCTGTGCTCGTACAGTCATATACTATCAATCCTTTCAATGGAAGATTTCCTGTCACTGTCTATATCGACCCCGTTTCAAAAGTTTATAGTGTCGAACTGTTCGCTTAAGTATATTTAGATAATTTGTTCGCTCGTCAAAACGAATAAAACCCTTACAATACACATCAAAACCATTATGTTTGTGAAACAATAAAATATATTAATATACTTCCATGAAGGAATTATTATCCAGACAATTCAGCTGCTTATTCATTCATTTTTTTTACTTAACCTGCATAAACATTAATAAACACTGGAAATCCGCCTAAATGCACCATTGTAGAAATCAAATTAATTCTTTAGACTTGTGTCTTTTTACCTGTTTTATTGAAATAGCAACAGGAAAAATACAGAATTTTCTGTAATTATTAGGATGGATTTCACAAAAAATTTTTCGGAAATCGAATGTTTTCGATGTCTTCCCAACTCTAGCTCGGACAGGCTGCCTTAGGTGCTCACCGGTTATGACTTTTCTATTTGTGCATTTCATGGTATATTCTAATGGTTCGTTTTCTTTCGTTCCGCCTCTTCCGTTTAACGGAGAAAAGGAGTGTTTAAATGAAAACATTTATTCAAAAAAGAGGCCTCGGCTTCTTTGTGATTGCAGCCATCTTGTTATGGCTCAAGACGTATACAGCTTATTTAATCGAATTTAAACTTGGTATATCAAATGTGCTTCAGCATATTTTGCTTTTTGTGAATCCTATTAGCTCCAGCTTGTTCTTTCTTGGCTTTGCTTTATTGTTCAAGAAAAAATGGCAGCCTGCCGCTATCATTGTGATTCACTTTTTCATGTCTTTTTTACTTTACGCAAACATCGTGTACTATCGATTCTTCAATGACTTTATCACGCTGCCTACAGTGATGCAGGCAGGAACGAATGGCGGACAATTAGGTGATAGTGCATTTTCACTCATGCGTTGGACTGATATGTTTTACTTTCTCGATACCATCATCTTGATCGTACTCGCAGTCCGCATGAAAAGACAGCAGCAAACAAGTACAGCGACTGTACCTGTTCAAAAAACAAAATCGTTTAGACTCGTTCTTGTGTCCTCTGTTCTGATCTTTGTTGTCAACTTAATCGCAGCAGAAATTGATCGCCCAGAGCTTTTATCAAGATCGTTCGACCGCAATTATTTAGTCAAATACTTGGGTGCTTATAATTTTACGGTGTTTGATGCCATTCAAAATGTGAAATCAAACAGCCAGCGTGCCCTGGCAAATTCAAGTGACGTGACAGATGTAGAGAATTATCTAAAGGCGAACAGCGCTGATCCTAACCCGGCTTATTACGGGAAAGCGAAAGGCATGAACGTCATTACGATTTCTCTTGAATCACTGCAAAACTTTGTCATTGATTACAAGGTGAATGGAAAAGAGGTCACTCCTTTCCTAAATTCATTAGCCCATGACAACAAAACGTTTTATTTTGATAACTTCTTCCATCAAACAGGACAAGGAAAGACATCTGATGCGGAATTTATGATGGATACGGGGCTTTTCCCATTATCACAAGGCTCTGTATTTATTAACAAAGCTCAAAACACATATCAGGCGCTTCCTGGCATTTTGAAAAAGGACCAATACACGTCCGCAGAATTCCACGGGAATACGAAAACGTTCTGGAACCGAAATGAAATGTTTAAGTCCTTTGGATATGACAGATTTTACGATTCTGAGTACTACGATATGAATGAACAAGATACGAAGAACTATGGATTGAAAGACAAACCGTTCTTCAAAGAATCCATGCCAATGCTTGAAAATCTGAAACAGCCGTTTTATTCAAAATTCATTACGCTGTCAAACCACTTCCCATTTGGTATGGATGAAGGTGATACTGATTTTGAACCTGGCGACTTTGGAGACTCCGTCGTTGATAACTACTTCCAATCTGCTCATTATTTAGATGAAGCCATCGAACAGTTCTTTAATGACTTGAAGACATCTGGTCTCTATGACAATACCGTCGTCATTATGTACGGTGACCACTACGGCATTTCAGAAAACCATAATGAAGCGATGGAAAAAGTGACTGGCGAAAAAATTGGAGACTATGAAAATGCCCAGCTTATGCGTGTGCCGCTCTTTATCCATGTGCCAGGCGTAAAAGGCGGACAGATTCATAAATACTCTGGTGAAGTGGATGTTGCGCCTACCCTTCTCCACCTGCTCGGAGATGATACGAAGAACTATTTAATGTCTGGTTCTGATATCTTATCGAAGAACTTTAAAGAGCTTGTGCCATTTAGAAACGGAGACTTCGTGTCTAAGGACTACACGAAAGTAGGCAACAACTATTACAGCAACAAAACAGGTGAAAAAATCGAGCCGACTGAAAAGGCATCACAAGAAAACGAAACGGTGAAAAAGATGCTAGAGACATCTGATAAGATTGTCACGGAAGATTTACTCCGTTTCTACAAACCTAAAGGCTTTACACCAATTGAGCGCAATGATTATGACTACACAAAGAAAGTACAGGATGAAAAAGATTCCTCTTCCGCCAAAGATGAATCCAGCTCGTCTTCCAAATAACTTCCTCTTTTAAAGCCCCAGCCGATCCAAGATCAGCTGGGGCTTTTTACGTTTGATCCACATGGCACCGGGTATAGTTGAAGAAGGAGGGATTGATTAATCATGAAAAAAACAGCAGCTTTTGTCGTGACCGCTTCACTCGCTTCTTCCACCTTATTCGGTTTTAGCCCGGCGATTTCAGCGCACACCATGACCCAAACGCAGGCAGAACAGTCCATTCCTCAAGGGCCGAAAGCAGCGCTAAACAGCATTTATCAGCTAGCACATCAAGGACAAATGCCATACTATGCAGAAGGACTCAAAATAGGGGTTCAAACAAAAAAAGACGTTCGGCATAAACTAGGACAGCCTTATCCAGAAACCGGTCAAAGCGGCTTTGATTTGTATCATGCTGAGATGGGCAACCCTGGATTTGCTTTTCACTATGACAAAAAAGGCAAGATTAACGAAATCCGTTATTTTGGAACAAATGTAGAAAAAGAAACGAATATCGGAGGAATGACTCCTTCCCTATTAAAGAAACAGCTTGGACCAGCAGATTCAGTCAGCACCATCCCGCAAACAAAAGAGAAAAAATACGTTTATCAGACCGGTGATTATGAGCTCGAATTTATCGTCGGACATGATCCAGATATCAGTCAGCACGAGCTGACTGTGGTGCATATTAACTTCATCAAAGCCGGTTCTTAAATAAAAAGCATCCTGAGTTTTCTCAGGATGCTTTTCTTTATTATGATGCCACTTCTAAATGCGGCTTTCTTTTCAGTTTTCGCTTAAGGATTGGACCTGCTACATAATCAAGACCAAATTTTCCGGCATTTCCTTTCGCTGCTATGATAAAGACGGCGATCAGAAGAAGAAGCGGGTTAACAGAGACGGTTCCAGCTAGTAAGAAAGAGACATTCATCACGCTTCCAAAAAAGGCTGCCGTTGTTGTGAACAATCCAACAATTAGTCCTAGACCAACTAAGATTTCTCCCCACATGACCATGACACTGAAGAGTCCGGCATTTGGCAACGCGACATTTTCTAAAAACCAGACATAGAACGGATAAACAAGATGTCCATCTTTCACAACAGGTTCAGCTATGGCAAATTGCAAATATCCTGATGCATCGAATCCGCCTGTTAGTTTTCCAATACCAGATGTCAGCCAAGTCCATCCGATATAAAGTCTTGCTGCCAAAAGGATAACCGCTGCCCATACATTCGTTTGTAAGAATTTTGTAAACATGATGATGCCTCCTTTTAAATTATGTGAAATATTTCACATTTTCTTTATGATCTTATTATACTATGTAAATATCATTTGTGATCCTTTTCACATATATATTCACAAATTGTTCATGAATATCTAGTCGAGGTAAACTTTTCCCTTGCTATTTCCGTCTAAGTTATTTCAGACAGTAAAAAGGGGTTACATTTTGTATGAAAACATTATTTCATTTTGCTTATTTACAGGCTATTTCATGTCTATTCCCCGTCATGATCTTTACAGCGCTTGCCCTATCAAAGATCGTGTCTATTCCTTTTCTTCCTCGATATGATGTTATTCTTCTGCTTTGCCTTATCGCACAGCTCCTCATGCTGATGCTGCGGCTTGAGACACTGACAGAGTTGAAGATTATTTGTCTCTTTCATGTGATTGGAATAGGCTTAGAAATCTACAAAGTACATATGGGTTCATGGTCCTATCCTGAAGAAGCTTATACGAAAATTTTTGGGGTTCCGCTCTACAGCGGCTTTATGTATGCCAGTGTGGCAAGCTATATTTATCAGGCACTGACTCGGCTTCGCGTGAAGGTGAATGCGTGGCCTCACCCGTTTCTTTCAGTGGGGATCAGTTTATGTATTTATCTCAATTTCTTTACTCATCACTGGATTTATGATCTACGCTGGTGGCTGACCTTACTCCTAGTGGTTGTGTTTCGAAAAACAACCGTGTCCTTTCAGGTCGGTTCATCGACCTTTCGCATGCCGCTTGTTATCTCGTTTTTACTGATTGGCTTTTTTATTTGGGTGGCCGAAAATGTCACGACCTTTTTAGGAGCATGGCAATATCCAAATCAGCAGCATGCTTGGTCTCTCGTCCATCTTGGTAAAATCAGTTCATGGTTTTTACTTGTTGTCATCAGCATTGTACTGGTGATCGAACAGCGAAAACAAAAAAACGTTCAGCCCATTTGATCTGGCTGAACGCTTTTTTTAGTCCCGAGCGACTTCCTTGCGAAGATCATCGGCGACAAATTCGACATTTGTTCCAATGATGATTTGTACGGAAGTTTTTCCTGACGTCAGTACCCCTTTGGCACCTGCTTTTTTCAATGTACCTTCATTTAATAAATTGGTATCTTCTACTGTTAAACGAAGACGGGTTGCACAATGGTCAATTGTGGTGATATTGTCTTTGCCGCCTAGTCCCTCTACGAGCATACTTGCTCCAGCAGTATGTGTATCATCACCTGAGATATCTTCGATGTCATCATCTTCCCTGCCCGGTGTTTTTAGCTTTAACAATTTAATCAGGAAATAGAAAACAACAAAGTAAATCACGCCATAGATGACCCCAACTACAAGTAACAGAATGGGCTTTTGTGCTATTCCAAAACTTAAAACGTAATCAATCGCACCCGCTGAAAAAGCGAAACCGCTATGAATGCCTAAGGTGTTGACAATAAAGAGCGAAAGACCAGTTAATATCGCATGAACACCATATAAAAGTGGAGATAAAAACATAAATGAGAATTCAATTGGTTCTGTGATTCCTGTAATAAATGACGTCAGTGCCATTCCAATCATAAGACCGGCTGTTGCTTTTCGTTTTTCAGGCTTTGCGGTCACAACCATCGCAAGACATGCCGCTGGCAGCCCGAACATCATCACTGGGAAGAAACCAGTCATAAAGACACCTGCACTTGGATCGCCTTTGAAGAACCGTGCTAAATCACCTGTCGCTCCGCTGAATTCACCGAATTGAAACCAAAATAGATTATTCAACACATGGTGAAGTCCTAATGGAATGAGCAAGCGGTTAAAGAAGCCAAACAGCCCGGCACCCGTTGCTCCAAGACTTAAAATCCACTCTCCCAAATCATTGATCACACTTTGAATTGGAGGCCATACATATCCAAAAACGGCTGCTAATAGAATGGTAAAAAGTGCTGTCATAATTGGCACAAGCCGTCTTCCACTAAAGAAACCTAAGTATTCCGGCAGTTTCGTGTCCTTAAATTTATTGTAAACGTAACCTGCCAAAAGTCCGCACAAAATACCACCCAATACCCCCATATTGTTGGTCGAATTGATCGACGTGGTACCAGCTGACAAAATAAAATAAGAGATCGCTCCAGATAACGCCGCTGCCCCGTTACCGTCCTTTGAAATACCAATCGCTACACCCATAGCAAAAATTAAAGCCAAATTCGCAAAAATTGCATTTCCTGCTGCATGAATAAACGGGATGTTGAATACATCTTCACGCCCAATAGCCAAAATGATACCCGCTGCAGGAAGCACAGCGATTGGAAGCATAAATGATTTTCCTAACTTTTGAAAAAACTGAAACACCATCTTATTTCTCCCCCCTTCGTCATCATCATGAACAAATCTCTCATGATGTTCATAAAAAATATATCATATGCACATCTAGTTATCTATACCAATTTGTCCACATCTCACCCGAATCTCAGCCTTTACTCTTTTGGCGTAAAATGTGGTAAGCTATTGAATAGAATGAAGTTATAGAAAGCGGGAATGAACAGTGATTGTCAAACATGATCATGAGTTAGAAGCCTTAAAAAAAGTCGGCCGAATTGTCGCTTTGGCAAGAGAAGAAATGAAAAGCCAAGCGAAACCAGGCATGTCTACAAAAGAATTAGATTTGATTGGGAAAAAAATATTAGAAGAGCATGGAGCCAATTCAGCTCCTGAAAAAGAATATGATTTCCCCGGTACGACTTGCATCAGTGTCAATGATGAAGTCGCACATGGCATTCCAAGTGAAAAAACCATTTTACAAGAGGGCGACCTCATTAATATTGATATCTCAGCAGAGCTTGATGGATATTATTCCGATACTGGGATTTCATTCGTTTTAGGTACAGGAGATGCTCGTCTTGAAGCATTATGCCAGTGTGCAGAGGATGCATTCCTTGAAGGATTAAAGCATGCGAAAGCCGGTAAAAGACAAAATCAAATTGGCCGTGCGGTCTACAATACAGCGAAAGAACAAGGATTTACCGTCATTAAGAACTTGACAGGGCACGGTATTGGGAAAAGCCTGCATGAAGCACCTAACCATATTTTGAACTATTATGATCCATTCGATAATGCTTTGTTTAAGAATGGGACAGTCATCGCCTTTGAACCTTTTATTTCAACAAATGCTGAATCGATTTATCAAGCAGATGACGGCTGGACATTTAAAACACCTGATAAGAGCCTGGTCGCACAGATTGAACATACGATTGTGATCACAAAAGACGAACCGATTATTTTAACAAAGCTGTAAGCAAGCGGGTCCCTTCCTTCACTGGAGGGGATTTTTTCATGCCCGTTTCACGAATCTGTCACGACTAAACAAAAATGCCTGTGGTAAAATAGGCAAAGATATGCGAAAGGGGTCTTATTTGATATGTGGTTCATCATCATCGGTGTTATCTTCTTTATTGAAAGTATTATTTTAACGGTTGTAGGTATTAAGAAAAAACAATCCATGATGACCTACCTCGGTATTGTCATCATGATTATGACAGTCGGCATGATCATCGTTACCCTCAACCCGCCAAATTCATAAATGATTATTTCCAGCATATACATAGATCATAGGCAGATAGAATCAGTTTTCATTTCTAAACACCTGCACACTTTTCACGTCCTTTTTTGAGATGTTACAATGCAGGCAGTTTCCATTGAAAGGAGTTTTCTATCATGCATTATGGTAGCAAAGGCTGGTATGTCGAAGAATTAAAGAAGCTTGGTGTGACCAAGCATGAAGGAAGAAAGCTTCAAAGCTTTAAAACTTATTTCCTTGCAAATCTTCTTGAGCAAAAGAAAACGAGCTCTTAAATGTTGAAAAGCCGTACATCCATATCAGATGTACGGCTTTTTTATATGGGCTGAACACGTTTTTCTAAAGACTTCCTGACCACATCTGCTAAGGCATCTACTTCAAGAACTGCTTTCAGCCTGTTTTGATCTACTTGACGGTATTTAACTTCATTGACTTCGTGGACAGTGATGGGATGGGGCGCTTTTTCGACTAACACAAGAGCTTCATCAGGAGAGACCATTCCTTCTTTCAGCACACGCAAATAAAAACCGGTATATCCCGTTTGCTGCACTTCCTTCACAAGCTTCATGTTTCCATGCTTAAGAGAGAGCTTCACACATGGCTGTCTTGGCTGGCTGACCTCAACAATCGCTTCCCCAAACTGAAATACATCTCCAATACGGACTTCTGTCTCTACAAGCTGATGCACGGTCACATTCTCACCGAAGGCTGCCTCCTGTAACGGCACCCCTAAAAATTGCTCAAAATAAGTATAGTGATCATATGGAAAGACGCAAATGGCTTTATCATCACCTCCGTGATGGACCAAATCACCCTGGCCATCTCCATCAAAATTGAGCTTACTCAAATAAACAGGCTCGTGAATACGCTTTTTGTTGATGGCTGTTTTGATTTCTTTACCATTCACATAGGTGGTGATAGGTTGCCCTACTTGAATTCCTTCGATGTCGTACCTTGTCTGCCCCACTCTCGCCATCTCCTTTGATTGTCTGATTGCCTTTTATTTTACATGGTTTGACAGTCAAATCATAGTCGGTACGTGAAGGAACGAGGCAGGTTATGGTACGATGAGAAAAAAGGAGAGATGACATTGGTTCATTATCACGCTATTGTAAAAGGACGAGTGCAAGGAGTCGGTTTTCGATATTTTGTTCAAGGAGAAGCCGTCAATCGAGGGATAAAAGGCTGGGTACGCAACACAGATGAGGGTCACGTGGAGTTAAAAGTAGAAGGAGAGCAGCAGGAGGTTTTTGACTTTTTAGAGACCGTCCGTAAAGGTAGTCCTTTTTCAAAAGTCACACATTTGGACATGGAGCCGCTCACCAAGTTCGCCCATTATCAAGACTTTCGGATTAGAGGATAGTTGATGTGTACCCTTTATTTCACAACAGTAAATGGGTTTGCAACATAATAACCAATCAAGGTTGTACGTGAAGCATCTTTGTAGAGACTCACATGAACATCATAGTTGGCTGATCCACTGTTAGGAAGTAATAAACGAGTAGGTGCTGCGAAAGCGTTTTGTCCAGAGATAGACCCTTCGTGTGTAAAGACTGGTGTCACTGGGAAAGTAAGTTTTCGAATAGCAGCTGTATAATAAAGTGTTTCATTTGTTGTTGCGGTCATGTTGACGTTGACCTGAGGATGAAGCGAAGTATAAGTTGAACGATCGGTTGTCACCTTTAAATCGATGACATTCTGAACTATTGTTCCAGTAGTTGCTTTAGCTCTCTCATCACCTAGCGGTAGAAATCCGTTGAAACTGAATACAGCCAAAAATATGAGCAACGTCATTTTTTTCATCTCTATTCCCCCTTTTTGATTTCACCGACATTAAACCATCATTTACCAAATCAAACAACATTCAAAAGACTCATTTCATACAAAAAAACCTAGCTTTTCGCTAGGCTCTTTCCGTCCCGTGGTAGGGTTTTTCCTGATAAAAATAATTCGGTTTCACGATCGTATTGTCATAGTGACGATGGAAGATATGCGTAGCAGCTGGTGATACTGGCGGAATCAGCCATGTCCAATCACCAGTCAGCTTACGGTCAGCCTTTTCTTCCTGTTTTTCAAATTGTTTGAACTGATGGGCAGCTGTATGATGATCCACAATGGTCACCCCTGCTTCCCGGTAAGAATGAAGAACCGCCACATTCAACTCGACAATGGCTTTGTCCTTCCAAAGTGACGCATTCTTTGTCGTGTCCAGTCCTAAAATAGAAGCAACTTTTTTCAGCATATTGTAGCGGTTTTCGTCAGCTAGATTTCGTGCGCCAATTTCTGTTCCCATATACCATCCATTAAACGGTGCCGCATTGTAATGAATGCCGCCAATTTCTAATTTCATATCAGCAATAATCGGAACAGCATACCATTTCAGTCCTAAATCACCGAATCCATCATATTCAGGATGGGTGATCTCTACCTCTTGAACGATCTCTCTCGGAAGATCATACAGAACCGGCGGCTGATCTTTTAGCTGAAACATAAGTGGCAGAAGGTCAAAATGCGTGCCTTCGCCTTTCCAGCCATGCGCTTCACACAACTTGGTTAATTCAAGTGATGCCTCGTCCCCAATGATGCCATATTCCGACTCATATCCCGCATAACGAACGAGTTGATGATTATAAATAACGACTTCCTTCCGTCCCTTATTCTCTGGTGGGAAGATGGTAATGGACGGTTTGATTTTACCCCCATTTGTCGCATACTCAATATGATGAAAGAGTGCCTCTTTCACCTCATCTTCTGTTGTCACGTGCCGGCAGTCATGCACATGCAGTGTTGACCAAAACAAGCGCCCAATGCACCGGTTGCTGTTGCGCCATGCCATTTTTGCCCCGTGAGCTAATTCTTCCTGCGTATGAGTATACATACCGTCAGACTCAATTTCTTTTTTTATTTCATGCAGACGTGCTGCTTTTTCTTCATTTGACTTGCCTAATTCTTCATAGCATACAGAAATAAAAGCTTCTGCTTCATTCCACAACGCTTCTTGGTTACTCAAACATACTCGCCTCACTTTAATACGAATATATCCATTGTAGCGGTTTCTATTGATAAATTCACTTGTTTCAAACCATTTTTTATCATATCGTGCGACGATTGTCCTTAGACAATGGATGAATCAATGACTTCAAGGGTCTTTTGGAGCCAGCGAACATACCCTTTTTCCCTTTCAATTGCTCTTGTCAGCACTAAATAATGCCCGAATTGTGTTGAATGCAGTGATTGGGCAGATGGATCTTCTTCTGTTAAAACGTTCAGTTTCTGTTCAAGCATCTCTACTTTCTTTGTTCGCTCCAGCAGCTGATGTGAGAAGAGACCGGCCGCTTCTTTTTGATCCATAGATGAGATAAAGAACGTTTTTAACATAAATTCATCTTTTGTTGTGTCTGGAATCGGGCCTTTTTTCCTTAACCACTCATGCAGTTCTCTTTTTCCTGCATCAGTGATTTGATAAACCTTCTTCTCTAGCTTCTTTCCTTGTATGTGAATATCAAATTCAATAAAACCCTCTTCTGTTAGCCGCTTTAATTCAGGGTATATTTGACTATGCTTCGCACTCCAAAACTGTCCAAGGGAATCTTCAAAGTGTTTCTTCATATCGTATCCCGTCAGCTCACGCTGATCTAGTAAGCCAAGAATGGCATATTTCAGTACTCTCATGACATGCCTCCAACGCATATTCTTTGACAATAGTATACCATACACCCTAAAATAAACATGTAAATCGTGACATGTTTGAAACAACATCATTTTAATTGAAAGAAGGAATAAACATGGATCAATTCGTTGGACTTCATATGATTTATACGTATGAAAATGGCTGGGAATATGAGATTTACATTAAAAATGATCACACCATTGATTACCGCATTCATAGCGGAATGGTTGGAGGCCGCTGGGTTCGTGATCAAGAAGTGAATATTGTGAAACTGACAAAAGGGGTATACAAAGTTTCCTGGACGGAACCGACTGGGACAGACGTGTCTTTAAACTTTATGCCTGAGGAAAAACGCATGCATGGCGTCATTTTCTTCCCAAAATGGGTGCATGAACGTCCAGATATCACCGTTTGCTATCAAAATGACTATATCGACCTCATGAAAGAATCCCGTGAAAAATATGAAACCTATCCGAAGTATGTCGTACCAGAATTCGCAGACATTACGTACATCCACCATGCTGGGGTAAACGATGAAACGATTATCGCAGAAGCACCGTATGAAGGCATGACCGATGAGATCAGAGCTGGACGAAAATAGAAAAAGCGGCACGCACTGTGCCGCTTCTAGGGTGGTTGACAAAGGGCTAAAATGAACTTGATTTTAGTCCTTTTTATTTATACCTAACGTCTTTTGAGATAACAAGAATCGGTAAACTGGTAGTTCATCGCCTACTTTCGATGCAATAAAACCTGATGACATATAGCTGTCTTTTGATTCTGGTTCAAGGGCAAGTGACAACAAATTGGTCTCTGGCTGTGCAGTCACATATACCTTTGTTCCTTTTGGCAGTTGACGTTTCTTTTCAACGAGTCTCGTTTCAAGCTGAATATCTGTTTTGCTTGTTTCCACTCGTTTTGTCACCTCATAGGCTTGAACTGGCACTTTCATGCCAACTGGCAAAGTCACACTTTTCAGTCCTAAAGTTCTAAGTTTTCGATCTACCCCTTCATGTCCAGGGAGAATGAGATAAGCTGTTGGCCGTTCTCTTGTCAATACAGGAACCGCATCACTTGCACTATGAAAACGCACTGGGACATTGGTGGTTTGTCCTTTCTCAATATCCACCATTTCAAGTGAATCGTTCACAGGCGCCTTGAAAGCATCTTGAATGACTACTTGATCATCATCGTTTGATTGAAGACCTTTTTTCACAAGTTTCAGCCGCTCCGTCACCATTTGCTGCTTCACCTGCTTAGCATGCTTCACTGTTGTCTCAATGATTTTTTCATGAGTGGTGACTTGTGCTGCCACACGCCGAGTAAAGTCCTCTCTGCCAATTCCAATCCCCCTACTTTCTACAAGAAATGATAAAGCTGGTGAAAGCGCCAGGGCATTTCGGCCAATTCGTGCATCGGTTCCGCCTTCATAAAGGTCGATCTTTCCGTCCTTTCCTCTTGTGTTTGTATAATATAAATCGTTGGAAAATCCTTTATTCGTCAATGTTTCACGTACTCCGTTGACGTACAATTCATTTGACGTGAAACGAATGCTTTCAGGAATGTTTAAATTCTTACCGGATAATATCAGCAAATCGTGATACTTAAGAGCACCTGATGCACCGATGTCTTCAAACTGCTTTTGACCGACATCATATTCATGGGCATCGATGACGACCTCGGGCGCATAGCGATTAAATTCTTGATGAAGGGCTGTCAGCTCTGGAGATTCTAATGTCATGTGGTCACGGTTGCCATCCATTCCGTTTGCAAGCCTGCGGTCAAATGCATAAGAACCATCTGGGTTGATTCTTGGGACAATGATGACGTTGACATGGCTCAGGATACGCTCTCCTTCATCACCTGCTAGTCGTTTGGCGATGACAAGGGCAGATTCACCGGAGGCTGGTTCATTTCCGTGTATTTGTGCTTGGAGCCAGATCGTTGGCTTTTTTGACAGTGGAGAGATGTGACGATCCTTTGTAAAATAGAGGGCTGGAATGGACCTGCCTTCAATGGATGTTCCAATCTGTTTCTGCGTGGCGTAAGGACTTTTACTGACAATGTCACGTAAAAAATCTTGAAGCTCTTCTTGTGTGGTAAATGCTTTTCCTTTTTTCTGAAAAGCAGGGGTATCAAACGTTTCGTCAGGCTCAGGATACAGTTTTTGAACCGAGGCTGGCTGCTCATAGCTTTTTCCATAATAAGGGGTCTCTGCATTCGCTGAAGCTGGGGTCACCATCGACAAACTTCCTGCCATGAGGCATACAGCAGCAAAAAGAATGGTACTTTTCTGTTTGGACATGCTATCCTCTCCCTTCGTTGATTTGCATTATAAAGAAAAAAACAGCAAAAGTGTCAGCATTTTTCAAAAATATATCTTTTGGAGGAATCATGTATGGCTTTATATAGGGCAAATGAATGGAGCTTGCCCTGCAATAGGACCTAAAAAAGAGCGCCTGCATGAGCAGCAGACACTCTTCTCATTACCAGATCGAAATGGCTCCAATTAGAACCGCCATCACTGTCATGGCGACGACTGCAAGAACCGCCCATTTCATGCCAAATTTCTGATGCTGATCTAGTGATACCCCAACGAGTCCAACAAGTAAATGAGTCGATGGAACAAGTGGGCTTAACATATGAATCGGCTGACCAATGATAGATGCCCTCGCAATCTCAATTTTATCGACACCGTATGCTGCCGCTGTTTCTGATAGGATCGGCAGTACCCCATAAAAGTATGCATCATTCGGCATAAAGAAAGTGAAGATCCCGCTTGTTAGCGCGACAATGACTGGAATAAACCCGCCAAGCTGCTCTGGAATAGCTGAAACAATCGAAATCGCCATTTCATCAACCATTTTCGTCCCAGTTAAGATGCCTGTAAAAACACCTGCCGCAAAAATCATCGAAGCAATCGCCAAAACATTTGTTGAATGAGCCGCAATCCGCTCACGCTGCTGTTCTAAATTCGGATAGTTCACGATAATGGCAACACAGAAGGCAAGAACAAACAGAACCGTTAAGCTTACTTTTCCTGACACAAGCAAGAGAACCAATAGCAAAGTCAGTGTCAGGTTAAACCACCAAAGTTTCGGTCGCTTAATATCATCTTGCAGAGCCGCTGCCATTTCATTGGCATGAATCGGCTGTTCGAGCTCAATAACACCAAGACGTTTTCTTTCAGACTTCCCAAGAAAGTATGCCACCACAATCATGCTCAAAACCCCTGCGCCAATGACTGGAATCATCGGGCCAAATAAAAGTGATGGATCAACGCCAAGTGCACTTGCCGCTCTAGGTGTTGCCCCTCCCCATGGAATCGTATTCATAATCCCCATGCCGACTCCGGCGATACCCGCTAAAATAATCGGACGAATGCCAAGCAGTGTAAATAACGGAAGCATGGCTGTTGTTGTAATCATGTACGTTGTGGTTCCATCACCGTCAAGTGCGACAAGCATCGTCAGGACAGCTGTTCCGACAACAATTTTTAATGGATCGCCTTTGACGATGTTTAAAATTTTTGCCACCATCGGATCAAATAAACCTGCATCAATCATAATCCCGAAGTACAAAATGGCAAACATGATCATGACCGCCGTTGGTGCAACTTGCTGTACACCTTTGACAATCATGTCTGAAATTTCTGTAAAATGAAAACCTGCAATAAGAGCAAATGCAATCGGTGTTAATACCAATGCCGTTAGAACAGACATACGTTTCGTCATAATTAAAACCATAAATACAACCATCATAAGAAATCCTAAGATCGCTAACATTTTGTTCACCCCTTATGTTGTATACGCTTTCATTAAATGTTGGTATCCCATTTCCAACCCTTTCTGTCATGATATCTGACGCCTGAATTGAAGTAAATATTATGAATTTTAATTCTTTTTTGGTCGATAAATGCTTTTTGTTCATTTTGTGCAATTGTTGTTCTTTGTTGCTTCCATGAAAAAAAGCGGTCTCATTTGACCGCTTGTTCTCCTTGTATAAATTGCTCATATCGCCTTAATTGATCTTCCATAAAGACCTTTGCTTCTTTATTGTTCATATAACGGCTTGTCCAGCCTTTTTGTTTTAACTGATTTTTCCATGACTTCGTTTGCGTCATTTTTTGAAGAAGCTGATCCCATGCTCGAATGTCGTGCAGATTCATTTGCTTTGGTCCCATCACACCACGCCAATGAGAGAAGATGAGCGGAATCCCCTGTTCTTTCCAAGTGGGCACGTCTTTGAATCCTTCTAAACGCTGATTCGTTGTGGTCGCAACAAGCTTCAGTCTTTTCTTTTCATAATCATGACGAACCTCCGTAATGGTCGTGGTTGCCGCATCTACCTCATGGTCAATGAGTGCTTGAAATAAATCATCTGCACTGTCAAATTTTAAAAACTGAATGCGGTACGGATCAATTCCTGCCATTTCGGCAGCCCGTGCGAATGAGATTTGATCATCATTTCCAAAGTCCGGGGCAAACCCAATTTTTAAGGAATCTGGTTTCTTTTTTAATGCGTGTAATAGCTCTTTTCCATTTGAGAAAGGAGAATCAACTGGCACTGCGACTACCTGCCACTCTTCCGCAAGAATAGCAAGCGGGGTGACATCATTCATGGTCACGTTACTGCTGCCCAGCAAATTACGGCTTAATAATAAGCTTGAATTTAAACTGATATAATTGGCATCTCGCTCCATCATATAGGTCCATCCTTTATCAACCGTTCCACCTCTTTGATAAAGAATATGCACAGGCTCCTTCACCAGCTTTTCTTGTTCTAGTACGGTTTTCATCACTTGAGCTGTTTGGTCAAATCCGCCATCAGGTACACCTGATACCACAATATATAATGGGCTGTGCTTCAGGAAAGAATCTTTTGCTGTTTTTTCATTAAAGGTGAGCGTTGTACAAAGGCAGACCAAAATGAGTAAGAGTATTCCTTTTTTCATTTTTATGACTCCGTTTGTTTTTTGGCGGGATAATATTTTCGTTCTGGTCTACCAATGATTCCATACGCCAGCTCTGCCCGGCATTCTCCCGTTGTCACAAGATACTCTACGTATCGTCTTGCTGTTGTACGTGATGCGCCCATTTTTTCTCCGAGTTCTTCCGCTGTAATTCCGTTCATCTCTGCTGCCATGAATGTTTTCACTTTGTCCAAAGTCAATGAATTAATGCCTGTTGGCAAGTCTCGCTCATCCTTTTGCTGCGATTCTTCCTGCATCTGACCAAAAAACAGATCAATCATCGTTTGATTGACTTCCTCTTTTGAATTGATTAACTCTCTCTTCTCTTGATATTCGGTTAAAACCTGCGTGAATTTTTGGGCGGTCACTGGTTTGATTAAATAATGAACGACTCCATAATGCAATGCGTCTCTTAACAGCATCGTTTCCGTTGCAGCCGTGATAATGATCACATCCACTTCAGGATGGCGCTCTCTTAACAGCGGCAAAAGGTTCGTGCCGAGCTCATCAGGCATGTAGACATCAAGTAAAATGAGATCCACTTGTTCTTTTTGAAGTGCCTCCCACAGATCCTTTGCACTCTTTGCCTTGCCGGCCACTTGAAAGCCTTGTACCTTTTGTATATAAGATTCATGAATCGCAGCGATTCGAAAATCATCTTCCGCAATGAGTACCTTTATCACAACCTATTCCCCCTTTGTGCCTTTCGGTATGTAAACAGTGAAGATGGCACCGCCTTCTTTTTGGTTCGCAACTTCAATCCAGCCCCCAAGTTCATCTAGCACTTCTTTGACATTGGCAAGTCCATAACCTCGCCCTTCTCCCTTTGATGAATGTCCTCTTGTGAAAAGTTGTGAAATGGCTCCTTCATCTACACCGTCCCCTGAATCAGATACCTCTATGATAATATCAAATCCAATATCTGTGATGAACAAGCTGACTTCTCTTTTCTCTTTATTCAATACAGCCTCAAACGCATTGTCTACGAGATTGCCAATGATGGTAATAAAGTGAGATAAACTTAAATGGGCTGGGAGCGGCTCCAATGAACTATTTTCATCAATGTGAAAATGAACCTTTTTCTCAGATGCCTTTCCTAACTTCCCAAGTAAAATGGCTTGTATCTTCGGAGAGCGAATTTGCTTCATGAGTAAGTCATGCTGGCGATTTTGAAGTGTATACTCTTCTTTAATTAACTCAATGGCTTCATCCACTTGTTTCAACTCAAGCAAGCCTAAAATAGCGTACAGTTTATTCGAAAATTCGTGTGTTTGTGCTCTAAGGTCTTCTGAATATTGACTGACCTCTGTCAATGTATCCAGCAGCTTTGTCAGCTCTGTTTTCTCCCTGAAGCTCACAATTCCTCCAAATACTCGATTGTCCTGCACCACTTTTTTGACATTTAGCACGAAGGTTTTATCATTGACGATTGATTCTATGTTAGGTTCAATCATCTCTACCTTTAGATAGGAAAGAAGATTGGCATTTGGCAACACTTGATCAATATGAAGAGGCAGCGTTGAAGAGACGCGTAGCATCTGTTCAGCTGATGTATTCATCATCGTAATGGCACCTTTACGGTCAAATGCAATGATTCCCTCTTTAATCGCATGCAGCATCGCTTCTCTTTCTCGATATAATGAAGCAATTTCATGCGGTTCAAGCCCTAATATATCTTTTCGAATACTCCTTGTTAAAAAAATCGCTCCAAAAACCCCAGGCAGCAAAACAAGAAGGGCAATATAACTTAATTTGAAGAGTTGATGAGCTGTCGCTTGATCGATATCTCTTTTTAAAAATTCGACACTGACTGTCCCAATAATCTCTTCATAACTGCCAGTTTCTTTCATGATCGGAGCACTTCCTCTGACAACGGTTTCACCATCAGAATCACCCGTTGATATGGAAGTTCCTCCAAATAGCAGTGTACTTCTTCCTTCCGACACACTGATGGTTTTCCCTACATCCTCATGATTCGTATGAAAAAGAACCTTTCCTTTTTGATTGGTGATAAAAATGGCATGCGCTCTTACTTGCTCTTTCATTTGCTCAAGCACAGCCTGTTCTTCATTTTGCGAATCTCCCGTGGCCACCGATGTTTTAATAGGCGGCATATAAGATATCGTTCTAGCAGTTTGCACCGCCAGCTGTTCAGCTTGGCTCTGCCTTTCTGATGTCTGCAAAAAACCAAAACAAATGGTCAATAAGGCAATAACAACAAGTAAAAGACCAATAATTAACCCCAAAATTTTTGTTTGTAAAGTGACTTTCCTTTTGCCCATCCTCACCGCCACAACCCCTAATTCAGTAGATTCACCCGAATAGACTCTAAGAAAATCATATCATTTTTTCTCATGAAGTTAAGAGAAAATTCACACAGATAAAAAAGGATGACTCAGTATTGAGTCATCCCTGTGTGCCTATTACGTGATGGATAAACCAGCACTTGCATAGCCTGCTACAGTATTCACTAAGGAAAGACCTGTAGCTGATGCCGAGAATACGACAAGTAATCTTGTTTGCGGTGTGACCGGTACATTCAGACCTGTAGCGATACCGTTTGTAATAGCCCCTAGCGTTAAAATCCCGGTTAACGCTGGAGCCAATGTGACGCTCGCTACTTGTGTGAAGCTGTTATCTGGTGTTGGTGAAGCAAACAGACTAGCAGTTACAGTAATACTCGTGCCAACTAAAGAAAGGGCTGCAGTCGTGCTAAAATAGCCGGCAAATGACGTAATGGTTCCAGCTCTTGGAACGGAGAATGCCATGTTCAACAATGTGCCTGCTGCTCCGGTTAAATCAATGATTCCGCCTACAATACTGACACCTGTCGCCGAGTTACCGAATCCGACCAAGCTAGATGTTCCAACTAGACCGCCTGCGATTGTGGTTAAAACAGCTGGCGTACCAGATGCAAATGGAATAATCGCACTTGATCCTGTCGCACCTGTGGCTCCTGTTGCACCGGTTGCTCCCGTGGCGCCTGTTCCTGTAGCCCCTGTTGCACCCGTATCTCCTGTTACACCTGTGGCTCCTGTGACTCCGGTCGCTCCTGTTGGACCTGTATCTCCGGTGACACCGGTTGCTCCCGTGGCGCCTGTCACACCTGCGGCTGCCAATAACGTGTAATCTGGAGACGTATCTGGTGTGCCAGTTGGTGGTGCTGTATTTACGACATAAGTTCCACCTTCATATGTCACCACTTGACCTACTGGATAGGTTGGAGCTGTTGCTGGGTCAAATGCCAAAATACCAGCTAACCCTACTCCGGTTGCTCCTGTATCTCCCGTTGCACCTGTGGCTCCGGTTACTCCAGTCGCTCCCGTATCTCCTGTTGCACCTGTGGCTCCGGTTACTCCAGTCGCTCCCGTATCTCCCGTTGCACCCGTGGCTCCGGTTACTCCGGTCGCTCCCGTATCTCCCGTTGCACCTGTAGCTCCGGTTACTCCGGTCGCTCCCGTATCTCCCGTTGCACCTGTAGCTCCGGTTACTCCAGTCGCTCCCGTATCTCCCGTTACACCTGTGGCTCCGGTTACTCCGGTCGCTCCCGTATCTCCTGTTGCACCTGTAGCTCCGGTTACTCCGGTCGCTCCCGTATCTCCTGTTGCACCTGTAGCTCCGGTTACTCCGGTCGCTCCCGTATCTCCCGTTACACCTGTGGCTCCGGTTACTCCAGTCGCTCCCGTATCTCCCGTTGCACCCGTGGCTCCGGTTACTCCGGTCGCTCCCGTATCTCCCGTTGCACCCGTGGCTCCGGTTACTCCGGTTGCTCCCGTTACACCCGTGGCTCCGGTTACTCCGGTCGCTCCTGTATCTCCCGTTGCACCCGTGGCTCCGGTTACTCCGGTCGCTCCTGTATCTCCCGTGGCGCCTGTCACACCTGCGGCTGCCAATAACGTATAATCTGGAGACGTATCTGGTGTGCCAGTTGGTGGCGCTGTATTTACGATATACGTTCCACCTTCATATGTCACCACTTGACCTACTGGATAGGTTGGAGCTGTTGCTGGGTCAAATGCCAAAATACCAGCTAACCCTACTCCAGTTGCCCCGGTATCTCCCGTAGCGCCAGTGGCTCCGGTTACTCCGGTCGCTCCCGTATCTCCCGTTGCTCCTGTGGCTCCGGTTACTCCGGTCGCTCCCGTATCTCCCGTTACACCTGTGGCTCCGGTTACTCCAGTCGCTCCCGTATCTCCTGTTGCTCCTGTGGCTCCGGTTACTCCAGTCGCTCCCGTATCTCCTGTTGCACCCGTGGCTCCGGTTACTCCAGTCGCTCCCGTATCTCCCGTTGCTCCTGTGGCTCCGGTTACTCCGGTCGCTCCCGTATCTCCCGTTGCACCCGTCGCTCCGGTAGCACCTGTATCTCCGGTTGCTCCGGTCGCTCCTGTTCCTGTTGCTCCTGTTGCACCCGTATCTCCTGTGGCTCCGGTCGCTCCGGTAGCACCTGTATCTCCGGTTGCTCCGGTCGCTCCTGTTCCTGTTGCTCCCGTGGCACCCGTATCTCCTGTGGCTCCGGTCGCTCCGGTTGCGCCTGTATCTCCAGTAGCGCCGGTCGCTCCTGTTCCTGTTGCTCCCGTGGCACCCGTATCTCCTGTGGCTCCGGTCGCTCCGGTTGCGCCTGTATCTCCGGTGGCTCCTGTCGCTCCTGTTCCTGTTGCTCCCGTTGCGCCCGTATCTCCTGTTGCTCCGGTCGCTCCGGTTGCGCCTGTATCTCCGGTTGCTCCGGTCGCTCCTGTTCCTGTTGCTCCCGTGGCGCCCGTATCTCCTGTGGCTCCGGTCGCTCCGGTAGCGCCTGTATCTCCAGTAGCGCCGGTCGCTCCTGTTCCTGTTGCTCCTGTGGCACCCGTATCTCCGGTGGCTCCGGTTGCGCCTGTATCTCCAGTTGCACCGGTCGCTCCTGTTCCTGTTGCTCCCGTTGCGCCCGTATCTCCTGTTGCTCCGGTCGCTCCGGTTGCGCCTGTATCTCCAGTTGCACCGGTCGCTCCTGTTCCTGTTGCTCCCGTTGCGCCCGTATCTCCTGTTGCTCCGGTCGCTCCGGTTGCGCCTGTATCTCCAGTTGCACCGGTCGCTCCTGTTCCTGTTGCTCCCGTGGCACCCGTGGCACCCGTATCTCCCGCAGCTGCTAACAATGTATAATCTGGAGACGTACCTGGCGTACCTGTTGGTGAAGCTGTATTCACCACATACGTACTTCCATCAAATGTCACCACTTGACCTACTGGATAGGATGGGGCATCCGCTGGATCAAATGCTACGATACCAGTTAAGCCTACACCGGTTGCGCCGGTTGCTCCCGTGGCGCCCGTTGCTCCTGCTGGACCCGCTGGGCCTACTGGACCCACTGGACCCGCCGGACCTGCTGGGCCTCTCCTTCCTCTTCCCCCTGGCGGTCCTTGAATGACACACACACAAGGATCTTTTCCGCAGCATGGATTTTTTACTGGTTTCCTTGGTTTGTCTGATTTACCTTTCTTACAACTATCACATTCCCAGCCATCATCCTTATACGCATCATACCAGCTTCCTTTTTGGTAGTGGTCTGTCGAATGAGTTGGGTATATCTTTCCGCATTGTCTACATTTTCTCATAGAATCACCCCCATCCATCGTATTCATCATGATCGATAAAGGTGTATGTACAATTTTATTTTTATCAAAAAATTTGAAAGGTCTTGCACTCTACGTGCAAGGACCTCTTTCCATCGTTAAAATGTCATCGTCATTTTTAAATCTTTTCCTACCATACTATATTCAATATCCGCTGGACGGATCGCCTTTTTTAGTTTTTTCACACCTTCTCCTTCAAAAAAAGTAGGTGCATCTTTCCCTCCGATTAATAAAGGTGCCATATAGATAACAACTTCGTTCACAAGTGATGCTTCTAAAAATGACGCACTCACACTGCCCCCTGCCTCTACAAGCACTGACATCACAGAGCGCTTCTTCAACAGGTGTAACACATCCTGAAGATCTGTCCGGTGTTCTCCGCTTGTGACAAATACTTGATGACCTTTTTGTATCAACTGTTGATACTTTTGATGATCATAATCTTGTGATGTACAAATTATGGTTTCTGCCCTATGATCTGTTAAGCATTTGGCATGAAGCGGTATCCTTAATGTTGAATCTAAAATGACACGAATGGGCTGATGGTTGAATGAATCCTTTACAATTAAGCCGGCATCATCTTGAATAATCGTTTCCACTCCTGTTAGCACCGCATCTACTTCTTGACGTAAGCGCTGCACTTCTGTTCTCGCTTCTATTCCAGTGATCCATTTGCTTTCTTGATCAGCCGTGGCAATTTTCCCATCTATCGAAATAGCTGATTTTAAAATGACATAAGGAAGGTTTGTTTGCATCAAATGAAAAAAAGGCGCATTTAAACGATCTGCTTCCTGTTTACATATCCCTTGCTCCACTTCAATTCCAGCCTTTTTCAAAAAGGCAATTCCTTTACCTGCAACAACCGGATTCGGATCTTGGGTGGCAATCAGCACTTTCTTCACACCACTGCTAATGATCGCTTCGGTGCAAGGGCCTGTTTTTCCGTGATGTGTACAAGGTTCGAGTGTCACATACATGTCAGCTCCCTTCGCCTTTTCTCCTGCCATTTGCAGCGCATGAATTTCAGCATGAGGCTCGCCCGCCTTCATGTGCGCACCAATCCCAACAATCTCACCGCTCTGAACAATCACTGCACCAACAAGCGGATTGGGTGAGGTTTGTCCTTTCATCGCCTTCGCGTTGGCAATCGCCAGCTTCATATAAAAAACATCGTCTTTCATCTCGGGCTCCTTTCTTCTCTCAAGGGAAAGAACTCCTTCAGAAAATGAAGGAGTTCTATTCTCATGTGCTAAACTTTCTCAAGCCGTTTCTTTTCAGATCGATCATAGTAAGGCAAGGAATAAAACAGTTTATATGATGCTCGTTGTTTACAAAAACAGCATTTGCGACATTCATATTTATTAATGAGGAGCACATGCGGACAATTGAGTACAGTCAGACCTTTTTTCATATGTTCCTTGCAAACACTTATCATGAGAATCCCCCGCTTACATTCTTTTTCTTAATGAGAGATTACTTCTTTCGGAAATTGTTCAAATAAGCGCAGTACTTCCGTATGTGTGCCATCTTCTCGAATATGATAAATACCACCGTCATATGAGCTTGCATATACATCATTTCCTAGTTGTCTAATGGCACTAATACCATTCTTAGCAATTCGAATCGGACCTGTATTGACATCTAGCTCTGGATTCCATACCACAATATATCCCCAATAGTCTCCGCTCACAATATAGCCAGAGTCTGTCACAGTGATGGATTTAATGGAATATTGATGCTCGTTGTGCTGATTTAAAATTCTGCCTGTATGCAAATCAAACAATCGGACGTTTTTATCACGGCTGACAATGGCAATACGATCTCTTTTGCTATCAATAAATACATCATTTAACAGCTCTGTCGCCCCGATATATTCTGCTGTTAAGGACAAACTCTTTTTATCGAGAAGACAGATGGTTCCTTCAACTGCCGCTGTGATGATATGATCTCCTTCTACCTTTAATGCTTTGACCGCGCAATCATGTGCTTTAGAACGGCCGATTTCCTTTAAGTGTTCAGTCGAAATGACATGCACATAACCGCCATAAGTGCCAATATAAAATTGACGATCCTCCTCATGGAAATACACACTATTGACAGGACCTGTGTTGAGATCAAAAGAGACCATTTGCTGCAATGACTCGTGTACAATATGCACCTGACTCGCATGATCGCCCCATGCATAATAGCTTCCATCCCGTGCAACAGCCACTCCATTTGTGAGAACACCTGTTGATTTTGCGATTTCGATTCCATTCTTTCTGAATTTTCCGTCATCTGATGCAGTGATAATATCACCCGCTTCAGTCAACGCAATATCATTAATAGAAGGTGTCGCCAATTCCTGCTCATCAGAGATCACTTTTCCTTCTTGAATTGACCATTCACAATACGTTTTCCCAAAGCTGGCTCCTAAAATGGCTTGCTCGTCTTCTGTCCAAACAAGCGAGCGCTCCCATTGATATTTATGAGGCAGCAGCGTATCAATTAAATCACCGGTTTCATAATTCCACAGCTTAATTAAATGGTCATAACCCGCAGTAAGCAAGTAGTTACCGCTCGGCGAAAAATTCACACGTTTCACACCTTGTAAATGAGCTTTAATGATTTTTTTCTCCTGTAATGTAGCGGCATCATAAATGATGACCGTGCCATCGTCTCTACCAAGGGCGAATACTTCTTTTTGATTGCTGCCGCTGATGGTATCCAGCTCATAATCAAACGGGCCAATTTCACCTACAATTTCTCCTGTTTCATAGAGCCATACAAGGACATAACCATCGTCACCAGTTGTATAAGCTTTATCCTCATGAATCCATACAGCTAATACATCCTTGCTATGTCCATGAAATTCTCTTAAAATGGCTCCCGTTTCAATATCCCAAACTAAGCATCTTCTGTCTCTGGACACCGATACAAGAAGCGTATCCTGCTTTGCAAATGCGACAGCTTCCACATCATCCGCATGACCATATAACGTACGAATTCTTGTATGTGTGCTAGTATCATATAATTGAATGGTATAGTCTGACGATGCACTCGCTAAATACGTTCCATTTTCCGAAAGGGATAAAGAGTTGATGATATGCTCGTGACTGCCAATGAATGTTCCTTCTCCCGTGGCCCGGTCCCATTTATAAATACAGCGGTCATAGCCGCCTGTGTAGACAATTTGGTCATGCTGAGTTGATAAAACGGATGTAATCGGTCCTCTATGCATGGTTTTACACTCCCACCTTTATATGTTGTTTTTGACGAGTAACTACACGAAAACCAGTAAATCGAAAAACAGGGTCTGGGTGTTTCCCGTGTCTTCTTGCGACTCTGCATAAATCTCCGCCTCTTGCGAAGGAGCCACCTTTTAAAATGTAGTAATCACTGCCGAGTGTCTCGGTTAAATCATCTACAACCTCAATTCCGCCTTCATATATGTGATACTTGGTGTTGACCCATTCTTCGACATTGCCACCCATATCATATAGTCCAAATAGAGATCTTCCTTTTTCGTAATGACGGACAGGTGTCGTTTTTTCAATATTTGATTCGTGCGTATTACAGTAAGAGGGATCAAACTCATCTCCCCAAGGATATTGATGTCTCGTATTGCCCCGGGCAGCATATTCCCATTCTTCCTCAGTAGGGATCGATACCTCATATCCAAGCTTCCCGCTCAGCCACTGACAAAATGAGAAAGCTTCCTCGATGTCCATGCCCCAAGCTGGATGGTCTTTTCCCCCGCCAAGTTCTAGGTTCGTCAAGCTCTCTGGATAAGGCTTTCCTGTCTCGTCGCAATAGCTTTGATACCATTCATTGGTGACGACCGTATCTGAAATGAAAAATTCGCTCATATACGGCTGATAAGATGGAAATTCTTTGTACAGCCATTTTTGAAATTTTTTCTCACGGCCATAGGCTGGATTCAGAAGTTTGTCCTTCCAAAATTCTGATGCCTTTTTCATATCTTCTTCATTACTTCCAATCGTCGCATAGCCGCTTGGGATTTGAATCCAATTGATATCAGGTTTCACGCTTTTCTCCCGCCTTCTTTAAATAAACTCATCTACTGATTAATTAATTTCTTCTCATCGACCATATGCCCTGATGCTGCTTTTGCCTTTAAATACGCCTCATTATAGAGAGAGGCTTCTACCGTATGATCAAACCGTAAAACCGGAAGACCGTAAGCAGCAATGGAATCGACTTTATCTGGATTATTGGTTAAGAGATGCAATGGTTTCCCTTTGTTTAAATAGTGCAAGACAGCCGCTGCTTCCTCGTAATGCCGATCATCATCTCCGCAGCCGATCAACCTGTTCGCCTCAAATGTATCCAGTTTCATTTCCTGTAATTTATACGTGAAGGCTTTGGCCATTAGCCCAATAGAGCGCCCTTCTTGATTGGCCATATACACAAGCATGCCTTTTCCGTAATCAGTGATTTTTTTTAGCGATGATGCAAGCTGTGGACCGCAATCACATTTCAGTGACCCAAACACATCCCCTGTTTGGCAGACACTATGAATTCGCACAAGCGGCGGCACTTCATTTTCAAAGTCGCCAAAAAGGAGACAAGAGGAAAATGTTTGCTGCTCGGTACTCATTTGTACAATAGACTCAACCGTTGGCGTTGTATCAGCTTCTACAGACGCAAAGGCATACCATGTAAACTGCACTTCTTCATGTTCAATAGAGATCGGCAGGTTCACTGGCCCCACGAGCAAATAGTGTTTTTCTTGAAATGTAAAATGATGAATCATTGATTGTAGTTCAGCTACAAACTTGTTCATTTGTCTCCCCCTATTCATCACTGCACCCCATTGAACTCTCTCAGCGCAGTGATGGCGTGATGAATATGTGTATGCACTCCCTTTGCATCCTGAGCACCGGTTCCAGCTAGAATCATGGCTCAGGAGAAATTTCCTGTCATACTGGCTGAATAGATGTGCGATGCCAATCATCCATCAGTACCTTTCATAAAGACTCTTTTTAGACTGTCACTTGTCCAGTACAAAGGAGCAGAAATCGAGCTTCATACGCTGTATTCTCTGTAAGAGAGCAACACCATTTGATGATTCTTGAATGGAAACTGACATGCTCTTTCTCTAAAAGAATATCTCTGCTAGCTTCGAGCTGCTTTCTCCTTTACTAGAAGCTCTGGTCCTTCAAATGCACGTCATCCGGTTGTGCTCTTTGATTGGATGAATAGTCCGTACTTCAATTCAGCTATATTGATTGAAGCATGACACCCGCCTAGGTATGCACCAAGAACCATCACATCAAACATCGCGTTTATCCTCCTTTGCACTAGATTTTGACAGCAATGACATGATGCTGGCTGATCCCAGCCTTCGCTTGTAATGGTGTAATCGAAACGAGCTCAAGTCCTGATGTACAAATCTTTTCTACAAGCTGAGTATCTGAGAATGAAAAATGGAAGCGTCCATCTTCTCCGATTAAGCCTGTTTTCCACTCTTCTCCCCATACAACAAGGGAAAACACACCACCTTCATGAAGCAGCGAGGAAATCTGCTTTAAGTATCGTTCGTGGTCATCAGGGTGCTGATGGTGAAAGCAGCCATGATCTAAAATCAGATCAAACGTCAACTCGCGCCCTTGATTCATCGACCAGGACATAAAATCTTGATGATAAAAATGGACAGGAACCTCTTTTCTCTTCTTTAATCCTTGCCATTCCTCATGCTCATAAAGATCAATGCCGGTATATGCCGACAGTCCTTGTAAATGTTCAAGAGCCCTGCCGTTCCCGCAGCCGATATCCAGCACCGAAGCAAGTGCATCCTTTTCCCTGGAACGCCATGCCTTCAGAGACATCACAGCAGCGTCTGTTAATGATGGATCAGTGGACCACATATCTGTTCTTTGCTCATAGTGTTCTTGAAAAGCCATGCGCATTTTCTCTAAATACAACCCGCTGTCTTCATGATACAAAGCCTTTTTCATCACGTGACCTCCTTCAATTCACAATCACCTTTCCTAATAAAGGTGGTTTTCAAGCAAAAAGCCTTATGATAAAATGAAAGATGGATTTTTTAGGAAATCTGTTTTCTGAAAAAGGAGAGAAGCATCCCACATGTCACTCTTCTTTTTCAGCACTCATCTTCACATACAACCACAGCCATTCAACTGTTACAGCGCCTCAGTTTGTTATACATTTTCTTCATATGGATTCACCTCCTTAACAGCGATAAGAAAGCGCTTTCTTTATGATGATCCTCTGAATACCTTGAACAATATCATTGAGAAATAGGCATAGTAGAAAGACGAATCTACCATTCTAAGCTATCTTTCATCTATTTTTTTGTCTAATAGATATTTCTTCAGTATCGCTCTGCCTCAGAAGCGCTCTCCCTTAGGTCTTAATGCATCATCATTTACCGAATTGATCCTGAAATCCACCCATCAAAAATTTAACAACTAATTCCATAATAACTTGATTAAGCCAAATATATTGTTTTTAGATTATTTTGTCAACAAATTATTTCCTAAACATTAGAATGATTTTCTAATTGAAAATACAGGTATATTTCGTGGTTTTTTGACCTTAAAACACTTATTTCTACACAAAAATACAACTTAAACCAATAGAACTAAGAAATTTATCTACTAAATTACACAAGATTTTTATTTCATTTTGAAATAAAAATAAAGATATCATAATTATTTCCCGAATGGTTTTTTGTGATATTTTCACTACTTTTTTCATTTTTTGATGGTACCCTTTGATATTTCTATATTTTCAATTAGACATTTTACTGTTTATCCCAATTTTTCAACCTTTCTTATTATAGTGAAAAAGACAGATGGTAGATTTTAATTATCGCAGCATGAAAAAAAGCCCCTTACAAAAGTAAGAGGCTTTCAGCGTGTAGACAAACCCTCGCATTCTTTGTCAGTCCTGCGCGCTGGTACTCACGAATGACAAATTCGCTCCGCGCCAGTGCTCGTCCTTCCTAGACTGCAAAGGTTTTCTATCACGCTGAAAAGAAGACAAAGGGCTAAAATCAAGTTCATTTTAGCCCTTTGTCAACAATCTGAAAAAAAGCCCCTTACAAAAGTAAGAGGCTTTTTACGATGGCGTTTATGCCCAATTTTTCACTTTTTCATGGTCAGTCACAAAGAGAAGAACTTTTCCTTCGTCTAAATGTTCTTCAAATGTCTCAGCTTCTTCTTTTGAGAAACCAATTTCGTGAATCTTATTGCGGAGTTCATCTCCCTTTTTGCTAAAGATGTTTCCAACCGCATGCTTGAGTCCAACTTCTTTTGGACCTATCGTATTGGCATCTGTGTTACTTGCAATACGCTCAGTTCGATCATCGTCATGGGACAGAACATAAATGTCCTCTCTTGCAACACCGAGTTGTTTTAATTGCTCCACATCTCTTTGAAGTGTTTCATCATTTGAATACTCTCTTACAACAGGTTTCATTTATTATTCCTCCTTTAACGTCTTACGAATCTTTTACCCGTCACTTTTGTCATTAAACCTTCCTCCAGCACATCCATTTTTACTCTGTGAACTTAATGCGTCTATGGACTTATTTTTGACAAAAAGACTGTGAATATGACTAAATTTTCTGAAAAATTGTATTCATTCCTTGTCATTTGTTGTACAATTCTTATACTGGAGGCTAGAAATGGGGTGGAGCTGATGTATTATTTTTCAGCTGAGCAGCAGTTTAATGCATGGGTTGTCAGTGATTTGGTGAAACAGCTTTTTCAAAAATGGAATCCTGAAGAATCAAAAGCAAAGCCGCTTACTTTGTTTGCTGAACAGCACTTTCACATCTGCATCGATTATCTCTTTTCTATTATTATTAACATTGGAGATATCGAGTCAATCGAACAAGATCCACAAGACCTGTTGTCCTCATATTTAAATATCCTTTTTCCTTTTGTGACGCACGATATGATGAAAGCCTCCATGCAAAATGCAAATGAATATTTATTAAAAGAACGTGATGCGGATGAGTATCAACTGTTTGGTTGTCTCCCGCCGCTCCTTTCTGTCTCTCTTCAAAAAAAGTAGTCCCCTTCTTTTAGATGGTGGCTGCTTTTTTGTATGTGCTTGGAAAAGACCGTATGTTTTGAACGAAAAGAAGCATCATGTTAATGTAAATCTAGGTTGCAAGTGAAAGGGAGGATTTGACATGAGTCAACAAAAACAAATTCAATTAGCAAAACGTCCAAAAGGGTTACCTACTAAAGATGTTTTTCATTTTGAAACAGTTGATATACCAACGCCGCAAGATGGCGAAGTCTTGATTCAAACGAAATATGTGTCTGTAGATCCTTACATGAGAGGACGAATGCAAGATACCAAATCCTATACACCTCCGTTTAAACTCAATGAAGTGATCCAGGGTGGAGTGGTCGGAGAAGTCGTCGAGTCCAAATCTCCTCAATTTGAGAAAGGTGATTTTGTACTTGGATTCCTTGGCTGGCAGGAATATTCTACTGCCAAAGCAGAGTCTCTGACAAAAATTGATCCATCCATTGCGCCGTTATCTTATTATTTAGGGATTTTGGGCATGCCAGGACAAACCGCCTATTTTGGACTTCTTGCGATTGGTCAGCCAAAAGAAGGCGAAACTGTTGTCATTTCTGGAGCCGCAGGTGCCGTTGGTTCTGTTGTCGGACAGATCGCTAAAATCAAAGGTGCCCACGTCGTTGGAATTGCCGGATCTGATGATAAGCTGGCTTATTTAAAAGAACTGGGCTTTGATGAAACCATTAATTATAAAACAACAAATGATTTAGATGACGCCATTGCAAAAGCCTGTCCAAACGGTGTCGATGTGTATTTTGACAATGTGGGCGGCGAAATCTCTGATGCTGTGATGAATCATTTGAACCGTTTTGCACGTATTCCAGTCTGCGGCGCCATTTCTTCTTATAACATTAGTGCAAGCGAAGACATTGGGCCTCGTGTGCAAACAAAACTAATTAAAACAAGTGCATTGATGCAGGGCTTCATTGTTGCCAACTACTCTGATCGTTTTGAAGAAGCGGCAAAAGATCTCGCACAATGGGTAAAAGAAGACAAACTGACTTACAAAGAAACCATTATCGAAGGTTTTGACCATATTCCAGATGCATTCCTCGGACTATTCAAAGGGGAAAATGTCGGAAAACAGCTTGTCAAAGTTTCATAAAAAGAAAGGACCCTCCATGTGGGAGGGTCCTTTTTTTATGCTTGCTTGGGCGCAAGGTGCAGCTGACCTTGCTTATAAACAATTTCCTGAAGCGAAAGATTTAGCTTTTTCGCCATTTTTTTAAGCATTGAATGCTCTTGAGATGTGACTAGGCTGATAACAGCCCCTTCTTTTCCTGCGCGACCGGTTCTGCCTGAACGGTGGATATAGCCTTCTTCGTTTGGCAGGTCGGCATGGATCACGTAAGGCAGATCGTCAATATCGATCCCTCTTGCTGCGATATCTGTTGCAAGAAGAAGCGGGAATTCACGCTGTTCAAATTCCTTTAAGATGATAGCTCGCTCTGCTTTTTTCGCTTCACTATGAAGCACACCGAGGTCGACATGGTGATACGCTAATTTTTCTGCATAAATGCTCAAATTCGTAATATCTCGCACAAAGACAAGTGCCTGCATGTCCTCAAGCCGTGATAGCTTTTGCAGTAATTTCACCTTGTCACGCTGATCACATAACAGGTAATAATGCCCTACCTTCTGCGCTTCTTCTTGGCTTCTGCTAATTCTCAATACCTCTGGTTCAGATGCAATGTCTTTGATCAGTTGAACGGTTTCCTCTTTCAACGTCGCAGAGAAACAAAGGATTTGTCTTTCTTTTAATGTGGATTTAATGATCGCTTGGATCGTTTTCATATGCTCTGGGACAAGAAGCTGGTCTGCCTCATCTAACACGATCGTTTTCACTTCATGCATTTTCAGTTTCTTGATTTTGATTAACTCTTGTACGCGACCCGGTGTCGCCACCACGATATTCGGGTGTTTTTTTAGCTTTTCCTGCTGCTTCTTGATGTTTGCCCCGCCTATTAAGGAAATAGCTTTGATGTCTGAACCTTGTTTGAACTCTTGCACGACATCAAAAATTTGCATCACAAGCTCTCTTGAAGGTGCCAAGATTAAGACTTGCGGGTGTTTGATTCTCACATCAATTTTATTTAAAAGCGGCAGAACATACGCAAGTGTCTTCCCTGTTCCAGTCGGTGATTCTGCGATCACATCGCGTTTTTCCGTAATCCACTCTGCTGTTTGTTCTTGTATCGCTGTTGGCTTCTCAAAGCCAGCCGCTTCAAAGTTCTTTTGAATAAATGGCTTTGCTTCTTTCAAAAATGCCCAATTTTCCGTCATGTTGATCTCCTTTATCCTCATTCAATCTATCCTTAAGTATCTCAAAATCAGCTTTGAAACGCAATTTTTCTTTTGGTGCTTTTATCGAGCCGGACAGTTCGATATAATCATGAGAGGCACTAGCCGTTTTGAATCTATTTGAGGTGTAAAAAATGATATTATCTGTTAAAGATTTAAGTCATGGCTTTGGCGACAGAGCCATTTTCCACGAAGTCTCCTTCCGGTTATTAAAAGGCGAGCATGTCGGCTTGATCGGCGCCAACGGTGAAGGAAAGTCAACGTTTATGAATATTATTACTGGCAAGCTTGAGCCAGATGCAGGAAAGGTCGAATGGGCAAAAAATGTCCGTGTCGGCTACCTCGATCAGCATACCGTGCTTGAAAAAGGAAGAACCATTCGTGAAGTCCTTCAAGATGCATTCCATTATTTATTCTCAATGGAAGCCGCAATGAATGACATTTACGAAAAAATGGGTGAAGCAGATCCTGATGAACTGGAAAAGCTTTTAGAAGAAGTAGGCGTCATTCAGGATGCCCTGACAAACAATGATTTTTATATTATTGATTCCAAGGTAGAGGAAATTGCAAGAGGTCTTGGGTTAACAGATCTCGGGCTCGATCGTGATGTGACAGAGCTGAGCGGCGGACAGCGGACAAAAGTACTGCTTGCGAAATTGCTGTTAGAGAAGCCTGAAATTCTTCTTCTTGACGAGCCGACCAACTATTTAGATGAACAGCATATTGAGTGGCTGAAGCGCTATTTGCAGGAATATGAAAATGCATTTATCCTCATTTCACATGATATCCCGTTCCTAAACAGTGTCATTAACTTGATTTATCATGTCGAAAATCAAGAACTCACGCGATACGTTGGTGATTATGATCAATTTAAACAAGTGTACGAAGTGAAAAAGCAGCAGCTAGAGGCAGCGTATAAAAGGCAGCAGCAAGAAGTGGCTGAATTAAAGGATTTTGTCGCGAGAAACAAAGCACGTGTCAGCACTCGAAATATGGCGATGTCTCGTCAAAAGAAACTCGATAAAATGGACATGATTGAATTAGCAGCGGAAAAACCAAAACCAGAATTCCACTTTAAACCAGCACGCACATCAGGGAAATTGATTTTTGAAACGAAGGATTTAGTCATTGGGTATGACGAACCGCTCTCTCGTCCATTGAATTTAAAAATGGAACGCGGGCAGAAAATTGCATTATACGGTGCCAACGGTATCGGAAAAACGACACTGCTCCGAAGTCTTCTTGGAGAAATCTCTCCCATTTCTGGTGAGGTGGAACGCGGAGAATTCCTGCATATAGGCTACTTTGAACAAGAAGTAAAAGAGCAAAACAGCAACACTTGTATCGAAGAGGTGTGGAGCACCTTCCCATCGTACACACAATATGAAGTCAGAGCTGCCCTTGCCAAATGCGGTTTAACGACAAAACATATTGAAAGCCGTGTGTCTGTTTTAAGTGGTGGTGAAAAAGCGAAGGTCCGCCTTTGTAAGCTGATCAATGAAGAAACCAACCTACTTGTTCTCGATGAGCCGACAAACCACTTGGATGTCGATGCCAAAGAAGAATTAAAGCGCGCGTTAAAAGAATATAAAGGCAGCGTCCTATTGATTTCACACGAACCTGAATTTTATCAAGATGTGGCCACTGAAACTTGGAATTGTGAATCCTGGACAACCAAAGTATTATAATCACAAAAAAGCCTTATATCTCATGCAGATATAAGGCTTTTTCTATTTAATGACCTGCTTGAATATTGATGAGATGTTTCCGGCCAATTAGCAGGATGATCATGCCTAACAGAACGACAGCCGCCCCAACATAGTAAGGGGTGCTTGCAGTAAAAGATTCAGCAAGTACGCCGGCAATCCAAGGAGCAATCGCGCCCCCAATAAACCGCACGGCACTGTAAGAGGATGAAGCAATGGAACGCTCAACCGGTGCTGATCCCATCACTGCGGTCGTGAGCACAGTATTGATCATACCAAGAATACCCCCAGCAATGACAATTCCGCAGATGACGACTACAACATGTGAAGTCCAGATTCCAATACCGAATAAAATCACAGCAAACGAAGCAAACAGAACCACAAGAGAAGTCAATGTTCCAAGCTTGCGATGAATGACCGGCGCTGAGAAGACGGAAGTCACAGCTAAAAATAGTCCCCATCCAAAAAAGACATAACCAAGACCATGCTCATCCAGATGAAGCACAAATGGCGAATACGCTAAAAGCACAAAGAAACCGAAATTGTATAAGAAAGCGGCAGAAGCCATCGTTAAAAGTCCTTTATATTTTAACGCCCCGACAGCCTCGAATAATTTCACCTTTTTCTGGGGTTTTTGCATCGGCGGAAGCATAAACGTAATGGCTAAAAGAGCAACAAGCATTAACACCGCAACGCCAAAGAATGGACCGCGCCAAGAGATCGTCCCAAGCTCTCCGCCAAGCAACGGTCCAACCGAAATCCCAAGACCTAGTGCAGCCTCGTATAAAATAATGGCCTTCGCACTTCCTCCAACAGACACGCCGACAATGACAGAGAGAGCCGTTGAAATGAATAAGGCATTCCCAATGCCCCATCCCCCTCTAAAGCCGATTAATTCATTAATCGTTGAAGAGGTACCCCCTAAAGCAGAAAAGACAATAATAAAAATAAGTCCGATTAATAACGTCCATTTCGCACCAATCCGACTAGAAATAAAACCGGTAAAAAACATCACAAAGCCGGTGACAAGCAAATAGCTCGTAAATAAAAGAGACACCTGACTTGGAGATGCATGTAATTGTGATGCAATGGCTGGCAAAATCGGGTCTACAAGCCCTATGCCCATAAATGAAATCACACATGCAAAGGCAACGGCCCAGACGGCTTTTGGCTGCCTAAGCAGACTTGTACGCTGTTTCAACACTTCTTCTTCCTTCATTCCATCAGAACCTTTCCTACAGTTGTTTAACAAAATAAAATAAACACGCTGAGGTGTTTATTTTTGTAATTGCTCAATGGCATGAGCCGCTCTTTCTTTCATCATTTCAAGATCCTTTTTAAAGGATTGAATCGTTTCTAGCTTTTTTGTAATCAATTGATGCTGCACAGTCAGCTGCGCATCAATATCTAACAGTTTTTCTAATCGTTCCTTCGGGTCAAGTGACAACAAGTAGCCTTCTTTATTCAGCTCAAGCTGTTTTCCGATTTCCATAAACGATTGAAGCTCTTGTAAAGAAAAGCCAAGTACTTCTTTGGCCTGCATCACTTTCTCCAGTTCTTCCATGTCATCCTCTGAGTAAAGTCTGACACCGCCCTCTGTCCGCTTTGGTGCTGATAATAAACCAATCTCTTCATAGAAACGAATCGTCCGTTTCGTCAGACCGCTTCTTTTCGCCACTTGATCAATTTTCATCCATTCCATCACCAGTGCCTCCTGCTCATCAATTCATGTTTTATTATACACCTTTATGACCTTAACGTAAACGTTAATGTTTGATCACTTGATTTCTATTGTGGTTTGATGCAGAATAAATAGGAATCATTACGTTTTAAAGGAGGTACCCTATGCGTTCATTTCCATCCAAAAAAGAACGACACGCACAATTCGGTTCTGTCCCGCCAAGCGCTAGAACAAAACCTTGTCAAAAAGAGGACATGATAGACATCCAACAAACCGAACAGGACTTTTATTTTGATCTGGAACAGGTCGGAATTTGCCGTGTGTCGTACCCTGTACATATTTTGTCTAAAACGGCTCCACAGCACCAAACCGCTTCCGCTGATTTTACGCTGAGTACATATTTGCCAGCTCATCAAAAAGGTATTCATATGAGCCGTCTCACCGAGCAGCTTCACTCATTTTATGAGAGCGGAAAGCCGGTTGATGTGGATTCCTTAAAAGAATTGACAGCACAGCTTGCCAAGCATATGAATCAGCCATCTGCCTCGATTCAAGTTTCCTTTCCGTGGTACATGGAAAAAAAGAGTCCCATCAGCGGAAAGTCCGGTTTGATGCATGCAGACGTGCAATATGACATCCACTTTCATGAAGAAAACGGATGGATTTGTCATATTGGCTGCACTGCTCAAGTGACAACGTTATGTCCTTGTTCAAAAGAAATCAGTGAATACGGCGCACATAATCAGCGCGGCACTGTATCTATTCAGGTAGAGCTGTTTGAACAAGGTCAACTCCCTGATGACATGAAAGCAGATCTACTGCAGATCATCGAGTCTAATGCGAGTGCACCCCTTTACCCTGTACTCAAAAGACCAGATGAAAAACACGTGACAGAACAGGCCTATGAAAATCCACGTTTTGTAGAGGATGTTGCGAGGTTAATTGCCGCAGAGTTGTACGAACAAAACTGGGTTAAAGGCTTTCAAATTGAGTGTCGAAATGAAGAATCCATTCACCAGCACGATGCTTATGCCAAATGTTCTTATCAAAAAAAACTGTAGAATGTCTCTACAGTTTTTTTTGCCAACCTTTATTTTTCATTACTTTCTAATTCCTCAATCATCATCGACAGTTCTGTCCAGCGATCCATTGCTTGTTCTAGTTCTTCAGCGACGGCTTTTTGCTTGTCCATCAGCTCTTGAATTTTCCCAAAATCACTGCCAGCCTCAGCAATGCTGGCTTCGAGCTGCTGGTGTTTGTCCTCTAGTGCTTGTATCCGATCTTCAATCCCATCCCATTCAAGCTGGTCCTTATAGGATAGTTTTTTTCTCTTTTTCGGTGCAGCTTCTCCTTGTTTTTCAGCTGGTTTTGTCTCTGTCCGCTTCTGTTCTTTTTCTTGCTCCATGTAATCGCTGTAAGCACCTTGGAAGTGTGAAATACGTCCATTTCCTTCAAACACAAGCAGACGATGGACGACTCGGTCTAAGAAATAACGATCATGCGA
Organism: Bacillus sp. FSL W8-0629; assembly: GCF_038593225.1. NCBI lineage: Bacteria > Bacillati > Bacillota > Bacilli > Caryophanales > Bacillaceae > Bacillus > Bacillus sp. FSL W8-0629. The sequence continues at coordinate 733,667 of NZ_CP151975.1, read as the reverse complement.
CACGGTGATGACTACGCCTGGGAACTGCTCCAAATAATCCTCTAAAATGCTGAGCGTCTCTGTATCAAGATCATTCGTCGGCTCATCTAAAAAGAGAACATTCGGCTCTTCCATCAATACCTTCAATAAATACAATCTGCGGCGCTCTCCCCCTGACAGCTTGCGGATAAATGTGCGCTGCATGGATCTAGGGAATAAAAATCTCTCCAACATCTGCTCTGCTGTCACAATGACGCCATCTGCCGTTTTGACAATTTCAGCTGTTTCTTTGATGTAATCAATGATATTCAGCTCTTCATTCATTTCGTTATGGTCCTGCGTGTAATAGCCAATGCGGACTGTTTGTCCAATGGTCAATTGTCCATTCGTCGGTTCGATTTTACCCGCCAGGCAATTGAGTAAAGTCGTTTTGCCCACTCCATTCGGTCCGATAAATCCGATACGATCACCTGGCACGACTAAATCGCTGAACTGGTCCACAAGGGTTTGACCAGCAAATGTGATGCTAATCTCTTCTGCCTCAATCACTTGTTTTCCAAGCCGGTGAGAACCGATCGCAAAATCAAGCTCTCCCTTTGCATCAGGTCCCTTTTGATCCTTCAGCTCTTCCACTCTGCCGATACGTGCTTTTTGCTTTGTCGTTCGAGCCTTTGCCCCTCTTCTGAGCCATGCAAGCTCACGTCTAAGCAGGTTTTGACGTTTCGTTTCTTTTACTTGAGCTTCTGCTTCTCGTTCCGCTCTTTTTTCTAAAAAGACTTCATAATTTCCTTTATATGTGTAAAGCTGCCCCTGATTTAATTCATAAATCCGATTGGCGACACGGTTTAAGAAATAACGATCATGGGTGACAAGAATGACAGCCCCGCTGTATTGACTCAAATATCCTTCAAGCCATTCAATGGTTGCGTTGTCTAGATGGTTTGTCGGCTCATCTAAAATCAGCAAACCCGCAGGCTGAATTAAATTTTTGGCGATCGCCACACGCTTTTTCTGTCCGCCTGATAACGCATGAACAGATCGGCTCACATCTTTAACGCCAAGCTTTGTCAAAATCGTTTTCGCCGAAAGGTTCGCATCCCATGCGTCGTCCTGATCCATTTTATTTTGCATACGCATAAGCGCTTCTTGTTTTGCCTCGTTTTGTGGATCATGCTCTAAATCAGCCAGCGCCTTTTCATAGGCTTTCATCGTTTGAATCATCGGTGCTGTTCCTGAAAAAATATAGTCGAGAATCGTTTCATCCCCGCTCATTTCAGGATCTTGTTCGAGAAATTCGATATCAAGTGTCCCTGCCTTTGTGATGTCGCCTTCCTCAAATGATTCAAGTCCTGCAATGACTTTTAAAAGCGTTGTCTTCCCTGTTCCATTCGGTCCAATTAACCCGATGCGTTCCTTTGGTTCTATATGAAAAGAGATATGGTCAAACAGCGTTTTTTCGCCATAGGTTTTATATAATCCTTCTACATTCAATAAACTCATTTTATCAGCCCTTACATAGATTCTTCCTTTATTTTAAATCAGCCAGTAGCAGAAAACTAGTTTTAAAAAAACCCGCTGCTGAAAAGAATGTTTCCTTTTGATGCTCGATACACTATGAAGAGGTGATCTAAAGATGATAACCATTAGTTTATGTATGATTGTGAAAAATGAAGAGGAGGTTTTGGCTGACTGCCTGTCTTCTGTTCAAGACATTGTAGATGAGATGATCATTGTTGATACAGGATCAACGGATCAAACAAAGGACATTGCTCACTCCTTTTCAGCAAAGGTACTCGACTTTGAATGGGTCCAGCATTTTGCAAAAGCACGCAATTTCGCTTTTTCCCATGCGACAAAAGAGTATATCTTATGGCTGGATGCCGACGATGTCCTACTTGAAGAGGACCAGCAAAAACTGCTTCAGCTCAAACAGACGCTTGATCCCGCAGTAGATGCCGTCTCGATGTTTTACCACGTTGGATTTAGTGAGGACGGTCAGGTGAATTTTAAATATAGAAGAAATCGGCTCGTCAAGCGTGCCTTGAACTTTCAGTGGTACGGGGCCGTTCATGAGTTTCTTCAGGTGTATGGCAACATCTTACCGGCTGATATCGCCGTCACCCATCAAAAGCGTAAGAAAACAACCGCTGGAGAGCCTGGACGCAATCTTCGCATTTATGAAAACATGCTTGCAAAAGGCGAAGAGATGACGCCTCGCGATCTCTTTTACTTCGCCAATGAATTACGAGATAACAAGCAGCATGTGAAGGCGATTCGCTTTTATCACAAATTTTTAGCCACAAAACAATGCTGGATTGAGGATGAAATTCGCACATGCCAAAATTTAGCTGACTGCTATTATGCAGTCGGTTTTGAGGAAGCCGCCTTATCCTCCTTATTGCGATCCTTCTTATATGATCAACCCCGTCCAGAATTTTGTTGCCGGATTGGGGATCATTTCAAAGCACAAAATAAATACAAAGCGGCCATCTATTGGTATGAGCAGGCACTGAAGGCACCTGAAATCGAAACAGCCTTTACACTGACACAATATAAAACATGGTATCCTCACCTTCAGCTTTGCTATTGTTATTATCAGCTCGGTGATTTGGCTCAAGCCAAAACCCATCATCTTGCATCCTCAGCCCATTACCCAACCCATCCGAGTGTGCTGTACAACGAAAAAATATTTGCTGAACAAACGTAAATCTCCTGTTATCACATCCGCCTGTCACATGACGGCGGATGTCTTTTGATACACATTAGCCTTTTGTGACGTTTAACACTTTAGTGATTTAAAGCGTTTTTCAACCAATTGACTAAATTGTCATTTACGCATATACTAACATTCGTCTTACGAAAAGATTTATCCATTAGGAGGTCAACATGAGTTCTTTATTTAGAAAAAAGTCTCTCGACCAGCTCATGCTTGAAAGTCAAACGAAGCGGCTGAGCCGTTCTTTGAATACATTTGATTTAATCTTGCTTGGCATTGGCTGTGTGGTCGGGACTGGCATTTTTGTAATAACGGGGGTTGCGGCTGCGAAAGATGCGGGACCTGCGATTATTATATCTTTTATTTTGGCTGCGATCGCATGCGCCCTTGCTGCTTTTTGCTACGCTGAATTTTCCTCGTCCATTCCAGTGTCAGGAAGTGTCTATACGTATTCTTACGCAACACTTGGAGAATTCCTCGCCTTTTTAATGGGCTGGGATTTAATGCTTGAATATGTTGTTGCGCTCTCTGCTGTGGCAAGCGGATGGTCATCCTATTTTCAATCACTGCTCAGTGGATTTGGTCTGCACATACCGAAGGCTTTATCGGCTGCACCCGGAGCCGCTGATGGGGCCATCTTTAACCTGCCAGGCGCACTCATTATTTTACTCATTACCTTTATTGTCTCAAGAGGCGTAAAAGAGAGCACAAAGCTGAATAACATCATTGTGCTCATCAAAATTGCCATTGTCCTCCTCTTTATCATTTCAGGCTTTGCTTACGTTAAACCTGAAAATTGGACACCTTTTATGCCAATGGGCTTCCATGGCGTGATTGCTGGAGCGGCCACTGTCTTTTTTGCTTACCTTGGATTTGATGCAATCGCTAATGCATCTGAAGAAGTCAAAAACCCACAAAAAGCGATGCCGATCGGAATCATTGGTGCGCTCGGTGTTTGTACGATTTTATACATCGGGGTTTCATTTGTCTTAACAGGCATGGTTCACTACACGAAGCTGAATGTCAGTGACCCTGTCGCTTTTGCTTTACAAGTGGTTGGCCTGAATAGTGTCGCTGGTATTATATCGGCAGGTGCTATTATCGGGATTACGACAGTGTTAATTGCACTTGTCTACGCTCAGGTTCGTTTAACCTTTGCCATGAGCCGTGATGGACTCATGCCGAAAATCTTTTCAAACGTTCATCCAAAATCGAAGACACCGGTTGCCAACACTTGGCTGACAGGCGCTGTTGCGGCATGTATCGTTGGATTCGTCAACTTATCAACACTTGCTAATTTAGTCAGCATCGGTACACTTGCGGCCTTTACGGTGATCTCGATCGCTGTGATCATACTCCGGAAAAAACATCCGAATATGAAAACAGCGTTTAAAGTACCCTTTGTTCCTGTCCTTCCCATCATTAGTGCGGTCATTTGTATGATCTTGGCTGCCACACTGAAATGGGAGACATGGCGAGCCTTCCTCATCTGGGTAGCCATTGGTGTCGTTGTGTATTTTACCTATGCAAGACGCAAAAGCCATCTGAATCAAACACAATAGAAAAGAGACACGGGGTATCCCGGTCTCTTTTTTTGTTTAAATCACACTGTTTTTCACTGAATTCGAATCCACCATATCTGGATCGAGTACGCTTGAAATCGGAATGACAAGCGGTGAACAATCTCCATTGTCCTCACCAAAACCCTGGTTCAATTTCATCGAGAGAAAATAATCGATCTGCTGATAAGGTCCTAGCGTCAGTGATGCCCCCCGATCCATTGCATTGATTTTAAAAGCACCGACATTGACGACTGAGGGTGAGAATAACATCACACATCACTTCCTTGGAATAGGTTTAGCTGCTGGCGAAAAAGAGGCAGGTGAGTCCACTTGATCTCGATCATCTACATGGCTCTTTGTTCCGACAAAACCGCTGGCATCTCCAAAATTCTGTCCGTACCCCTGATTTTTTTTATCTGAGTTTTGCCACTCTGCTAACAAATTTTGTCCGACATTCACCGCCGACGCATTTTCAAAGGAATTAATTTTTAACATGAAAATATTAATATTGATATACGGAGTTGGTTGAACCACAGATAAACCTCCTTTTTATAGGTATATGCGAGCACCCATCAAGTATGTTAACAGGAGGTCTTCACATGGACTTCGAAAAAATGAAGCAGTGGATGGACATTGCCCAGCAAATGCATGGAGATGATTTTTGGAAAATGATATTCGATGATGAGCAAAGATCTCCCTTTATGGCAAATGGTCCGTCTCCCTTTACATTCTCGCAGCAAGATCAGCGAGGAACAGATGCATCGTTTCCACCAGTCGACATTGTGGAAACCCCTACTGAATTTCAGTACTTAATTTATCTGCCTGGCTACCGGAAGGAAGATGTTCAGGTGCTGTCATATGGTGAATATTTAGTTGTAAAAGGACAGCGTTTTTCCTTTTTTAACGAACAAGATTTTCGCCAAAAACAAGGAAAGTATGGTCCGTTTGAAAGAAAAATTCGGCTCCCAGATATGATTCTTGGTCAAATGAATGCGGCTTTTAAAGACGGCGTGCTATACATTCGCTTGCAAAAGGATGAAGGAAAAGCAACTGCGATAATCATAGATGACGAATATTGATACTGACTGCGTCTATTAGATCACGATCATCAATCGTTTCAATCGGCAAGATCGTGATCACGCCATCGGCATTTTGTTCACCAAAACCATTGTTTCTTTTGATCGTCGAGCAGTGATTTCGTACGATCGTCGAACCGAATGTCATCGAGGACCCTGTACCAATCGTATTCGTCTTCATATGGGTAATCTGAATGCGTGTAGGCAGCATGCACTTCTCCCCTTTCATGTATCTCTATAAGTATATACCGGGCAGCTTTTCCATAGACTAGAGCAAGGCGAAAGAAAAGGTTGTGGTCCACTTGAAACATTTCATTCAATCACTCTTTAAAAAAACCGAAGCCAGTCCATCCCCATCTGTCGTCGAGCTGGAAAAAAGACTCACCGCTCTTGAGCAGAAAATGTCTGCACCTGCTCCGCCTGTCTCGGAGGATACGCACATTCACATTGAATCACTGCATGTGGACAAAATTGACTACCATTTAGAGTTTGGTGAGCTTTCCATTGATCAGCTTAAAGGCAGACTCAACATTGGAGCCACCTATTACACGCCAAAGGACCCGCACCTCAAAAAGGCAACTTCAGTACCGAAGCCAAAAGAAACAAAAACACCAAAAGTCTCCATTCGATCAAAGTCTTCATCTCAGCACGACCGGAAGCCAGAAATAAACCGCAAGCACAATCGCTACAATACTGATCACATTTAGCCAAAAGCCAGCCTTGACCATATCAGATATTTTCAGCACGTCCGCACTAAAGACAGCCGCATTTGGTGGTGTGGAGATTGGCAACATAAACGCACATGAAGATGCTAACGCAGCCGCAGCCATTAAGCCGTACGGCTCCATGCCAATTGCAAGTCCAAGCCCTACTGTAATCGGAATGATCATGTTCGCAACTGCTGTATTAGACATAATTTCGGTCATAAATAAAATAGAAGCCGTTAAAATAATTAGCAGCATGAGGTACGACAACCCATTTAAATGCTGTAAATTTTCCCCGATCCATCCTGTTAGATTCGTTTCCGCAAATCCTGTAGCGAGCGAAAGCCCGCCTCCAAACAAAAGCAAAAGCCCCCATGGCAACTGCTTCATATCCTGCCATTCTAGTATTCTCTCTCCATTTGTCGCTGGAATAAGAAATAACAGCATCGCCCCAAAGATTGCGATCGACGTATCCGAGACAGGAAGCCCGCCAAACAAAAAGATTTTAAAAATCCACAAAAAAGCCGTCATAAGAAAAATAGCAAAAACCCATTTTTCTTCTTGTTTCATTTTGCCTAAATCCTCTAAACCCTTCCGTATAAACGCTGCTCCCATTTCCCCTGTGTGCTCTACCTTGAACTGTATCTTGGTCAAATACAGAAATAAGAGAATGAGCAGAACAGCCGCCACCGGAAAACCAAACAAAAACCATTCAAAAAACATAATTTCTCGATCTAATAGCTTTTTTGACATCGCTGCAAAAACAGCATTTGGCACAGACCCAACGAGTGTCGCCAGTCCGCCAATAGAGGCTGAATAAGCGACCGATAATAGAATGCTTTTACTGAATCGGTCAAGAGATGCACCAGACAAAATATCGTTCGCCTTCACCTCTTTAATCACAGCCAGTGCCACAGGCAGCATCATCAGTGCTGTGGCTGCATTTGAAATCCACATAGATAAAAAGGCCGTTGCCATCATAACCCCTAATACAATGCGGTCACTTCTTGTGCCAATGATGTTTAAAATATGTAAGGCCATTCTTCTATGTAAATTCCATTTTTCAATAGCAATGGCAATCATAAATCCGCCCATGTACATAAAAACAATCGGGTCTCCATAAGCTCTTGATGTTTGCTCCATCGATAGCCCGCCAAGTGTTGGCAAAAGGATGATGGGCAATAAAGAGGTAGCCGGTATAGGCAAAGCTTCTGTGACCCACCATGTCGCAGTCCAAGCCGTAACGCCCAGTACCACTCTTGGTGCATAGGTCAATTCACTTTCTGGAATGAGCAAAAAAATAAGCAAAAAGAAGATCGGTCCAAGAACAAGTCCAGTCAGATTCACTTTTTTATAAACGATCACAATTCCTCCTTCATGAAAACGCTTTTAATTTTTTCTAATTTTTCACATTCGATGATCACATAAAAAATCCTTTAAATCATAAGAAAAAATGAAGATATCCTTAAGCAGCAACTGTGTCTTGCTTCATATTTCCACTTCATGACTTGGTCTATTTTCATAGGAGAAACTATACAAATCCTACACAGTAACTGTAAACTATAGAGGATCTAATCAAAAATTGAGGTGTTTTCATTGTATACAGATCAACGAAAATCATTTTGGAAACAGAAAAAAGTCATCATTCCCCTTCTTAGCATCATCGCGATTGCTGCTGCTCTCTTTTTCTTAAAAGATACGCTTTTCTCCAAAGAAAAAGAGGCGCTGAAAGCCGCTGAATCCTTTACGAAACATCTGGAGAAAAAAGAATTCACAAAATTGGCAGATGAGGTCACAAGCGGCTCTCTGAAAGCCAATGACTTTTCTAAAAAACAATTTGCCGAAAAATACGATCATATCTTTAGCGGCATCGGTGCGAATGAACTAAACGTCTCAAACGTCAACGTAGAAAAACAGGATAAAGGAAATGGGTATCAATTCACCTATGAAGTCACGATGAAAACGTCACTTGGAAAACTGAACAAACTCTCTTACAAGGGCGTTCTCTCCGAAGAGGATAACGAGTGGAAAGTAGACTGGAAACCAAATCTCATCTTCCCGCAAATGGAAAAGGGTGACACCATCAAAGTGACAACGGATCCTGCGGTACGCGGAAATATTGTAGATCGAAAAGGGCGCACGTTAGCAGAAACAACTGGTGGACACGCGCTTGGCATCATCCCTGGAAAGCTCGGGACAGGCACGGAAAAAGAAAGCAACATCAAAAAAATCAGCAGCGCTTTTGATATAGATGAAGAGCTGATTCAAAATCAGCTGAAACAAGCATGGGTCACAGATGACACATTTGTCCCGCTAAAGTCTATGTTAGAGCAAAAGCCGATTCCAAAAGACATAAATGGCGTCACCTATCAAACGAAGGAAATGCGCTACTATCCATATAACGAAGCCGCTGCTCATCTGACAGGCTATGTGGGAAAAGCAAATGCGGATGATATCAAAAGAAATCCAGCTTTAAAGGCGGATCAAATCATCGGCAAAACCGGCCTTGAATTCACATTTGACAAGAACTTAAGAGGACAAGATGGCGGAAGCATCCTCATTATCCATGATGAAACAGGTATTGAAGAAACATTACAAAAAACAGACCGAAAAGACGGAAAAACAGTCAAACTGACCATTGATGCATCTTTACAGAAAAAAGCCTATCAACAGCTGAAAGGTGAAAAAGGGGCTGTCACCATTATGAATCCATCATCAGGTGATTTATTAGCGCTTGTTAGCACCCCTTCTTACGATGTTAATTTAATGACCAACGGGATCACGCCTAAACAATACCAAGCATACAGTGAAAATCCTGATCTCCCATTCCAAGCTCGATATGCGAGCAGATATGCACCAGGATCTACATTCAAAACCATTACAGCAGCGATTGGACTGGAAACAGGTGTCACAAAACCTAATAAAGTGCGCACCATTCATGGACTGAAATGGCAAAAGGATCAATCATGGGGAAATTATCGCATTACACGGGTTCATGACAAAGAACAAGTCAATATGGTCGATGCCCTCGTGTACTCAGATAATATTTATTTTGGACAGGAAGCCCTTGAAATCGGCAAAGATCAATACGAGAAAAAAGTGAAAACATTTGGGTTTGGCGATAATTTAAACATGCCGTTTACAATGAAGCCAGCACAAGTGTCTAACGACGGGATCAAATCAGACATCTTACTTGCCGACTCAGCATATGGCCAAGGAGAATTACTCATGTCTCCAATTGAACAAGTACATGCCTATTCTCCATTTGCAACAGGAGGAAAGCTTGTGTACCCTCGAGTCATTCAGAATGAAAAAACAGCATCACCAAAACAGATCATCAAAGAAGATACAGCAAATACGGTGAAGGATGCACTAACTCAAGTCGTCACCAATTCAAACGGAACCGCTCACTCGTTGCAAATAAAAGGGGCTGATATAGCCGCTAAAACGGGAACAGCGGAACTAAAGAGCAAACAAGGTGCGACAGACGGTACTGAAAATGGATTTTTACTTGCGTTTAATCCTAAAAAAGAAGATTATGTCCTCGTCGGCATGATTGAAGGTGTGAAAAACCGTGGAGGCAGTGGACTTGTCATTCAAAAAATGAAGCCTGTCATCGCTTCTTTCTATAAATAACCCTTAAGAGACACACGCTCCATCAAGCGCATGTGTCTCTTTTTTTCTAAATCATGACAATTTGCTATTGTTTTATAGTTCACCTTATGAATAAAATGAGGAGAATGAAAAAAAGAAACAAGTTGAATGAAAGGAGGAAGTCTCATTGGCTATTGCTGCTCAAACAAAGAATAAACCTCAAAAAGCGGTCACCGGTTCAACGGTTTATCCTATTTTATTGATTATTGGTATTTGCCATATGCTCAACGACACATTGCAAGCCGTGATTCCTGCCATGTTCCCTATTTTAGAACGCTCAATGGGGCTGACCTTTACTCAATTAGGGCTAATCGCCTTTACATTAAATATGGTCTCCTCTGTCATGCAGCCTGCGATCGGGTGGTACACAGATAAACGGCCGATGCCCTATGCACTGCCTATCGCATTATTTTCAAGTGCTGTCGGCATTCTCGGCCTTGCGTTTGCACCATCATTTGCGACCATCCTACTGTGCGTCGTCTTTATTGGACTCGGCTCTGCGATTTTCCATCCAGAGGGCTCACGGGTTGCCAACATGGCAGCTGGTCCTAGACGGGGTCTTGCTCAATCCATCTATCAAGTCGGCGGAAATACAGGTCAAGCCTTTGCTCCGCTAATCGCTGCATTAATGCTCGTCCCTCTCGGTCAGCCAGGTGTGGCTTGGTTTACGATTGTTGGAATGATTGCTGTCGGTTTCCTTCTTTATATTTCAAGATGGTACGCAGGAAGACTTCAAACCATTCGAGCACAAGCGAAAAAAGCGCCTGCAAAAGCAGCAAGATCTGAACTTCACCGCAAGTCAGCGCTCACAGCACTTGGCATTATCGTCTTTCTTATTTTCGCGCGTTCTTGGTATGGAAATGCGATCTCGAATTTCTATGCGTTTTATGCGATTGAACAATATGGTTTGACGATTAAAGAATCACAAACTTATATTTTCTTATTTCTTATATTGGGTGCGATTGGGACATTTTTAGGCGGGCCGCTTGCAGACCGCTTCGGCAAGAAAACCGTCATTTTAATTTCTTTATTAGCATCCTTTCCGCTTGCCCTGCTTCTCCCATTTGCCGGACCAGTTTTTGCTTATGTTTTACTTGGACTCATTGGGATCATTCTGACCTCAAGCTTCTCTGTCACCGTGGTCTATGCCCAAGAACTATTTCCCGGGAAAATTGGTACAATGTCTGGTTTAACTGTTGGGCTTGCGTTTGGTATGGGAGCGATTGGATCCGTTGCCCTCGGCTCATTAATTGATGCAGTCGGTTTAACACCTACCATGATTGGTGTCGCCTTTTTACCGATATTAGGCATCCTAGCCTTCTTACTGCCAAGCGATCAGACCATAGCGAAATGGAATGAATCATAAAAGGTAAAAACCGCTCAATAAATGAGCGGTTTTTTCATATCTTATAAAAATGTGTGTCAGGAACATGCTTCTTTGCAATAAACCCCTGCTGAAAGTCTGGAAAGACCTTTTGCACCTGTTTAATTTTCAGATGAATCAAATCAGCATACGGAATATACAAATGATCCACAAGAGTGTGTTCTGTCATATAGTAATACCAATTCAGATTAAAGGTATTTTCATCAATGATCGTAAAGGCAGAAAAATGATAGAACAGCAGTGGACATTCGTCGAGATACATATCTCCTTTCACAACGGAGAGCTTATAGTTTTCAATATTCCAAATCGCTGCATTGGCACCTTTAGATGCCACCACATGGACACCCTCAAAATCATCGACCCATCTTTCAACATACCGCTGATCACCATATGTCTTTTTTTCCGTATCCATTTCTACTGTACAGTGCGCAATGCAGTTCTCTTTCCACTGCGTCACAGCCCGTTTGGCCACATCTGTGTTTCGACAGCCTACAAACCCAGTATTAAAACGGCCGGATAATTCATAAAAGTGATAGAATCGCTTGGAATTCATATGATCTGTCAAAAATACATGAGCGAGTGGATTTTCTGCAAATATCGCCTCTGGATCATGATAAAAATACAAATCTGTATCCAAATGAGCGAGATAATCTGCATCAGAGGACTCAAGAATTTTGAGTAGAAACGCAGGCTTAAGCGTCCAGCAATACTCGTGGAACGTACGATCCGCCTTTGCTTTTCGCAGCGAATCATCTTCCACATCTTCAAGCTGTTCATATTGGACATGTGGATGAGGAAACTGACTTAACACCTTGTAAGCCAAAGGATCAGCACATAAGACAGAAAGTTTGTATGATTGAGCCGTCTGCTCAAGTGAATGAATCAGCGCCAGCAGCTTAAATACATGGGTATTGGACACAATGGTTGTGAAATGATAGGATGCCATCTACAACACATCCACTTGGAACAAGTCAACATGCAGTAGCTCTTTTGTGAGCCCTTGAATGGCCTCTGCCAGCACCGTGCATCCATGTTCCTGCTTGGCAAGTTGGGCCGCCTCTGACAGCTTTTTCAAAGGGAAATGCTTTGCCGTCAGCACGTCCTTTTGATCACGTTTAATGCCCACATTCCGCTCTGTGATCATATGAAGCAGCTCCAAAAAATAAGCGAGCAGATCATCATATGCTTCATTCTTACGCAGCTGGCGAATGTCTTTCACGATATCATTTGTCACGGTATGAGAAAATGGTCCAGAGAAAGCCAAATGAACATCAATCGAATCAATATTGTTGTACTTCTCGCACATATACAAAATGTTATATTTGATGTCATCGAATGACGTTAAATTACTTGGATGTTCCTGATGCACACTTAAAATATCCTCACGCAGCTCAAATGAGAGGCCAAGCTGATGCAGACGAATGCCTAAATCATAATCCTCAAACCCGTATCGAACGATTTTTTCATCAAACATCCCTAGTTCCATGACATGCTTTCGCTTGACGGAAGAGTTATTTGTGATAAAAAATCGCCACGGCAATTGATAAGAACTTAAATCATAGTCATACGTGCTTAAAATGTCTTTCAGGATATCAATAAATTCGGACTGCAAGTCGAAGCTTCTCTCTAGAAATGCGCCGCTTTTCACTTCCTCCATCGACACAAGAGACGTTTTGTCTTTCATTTTCCGCTGATACAGCCCTTGTTTTTTTAATCGTTTCACATGATCTTGATCAAAACCGGTGTAAAAATAACGGTAGATTCGCTTCCAGCAAACACCACAAATGACACGATCCTCATGATCAGCATGTGCCTCTGCGTGCTTTTGAATAAATTGGGGCTCTGCCAACATATCGCTGTCATGGAATATTAAGAGGTCTCCCTCTGCCTCACGAATGGCATGATTGCGCCCCTTGGCAATTCCTTGATTGACAGGAATACGCACCTTTTTGAATGGAAAGTTCACCTCAATGTTTTCGAGCATTTCCATCGTGCCGTCTGTTGACCCATTATCAGCAACAATGACCTCAAATGGAATATCGGTTTCCTGAAGCGTTAAGGAAAAGAGGCTCCCTTCTAAACGCTCTTTCGCATTATAACTCGGAATAATGACGCTCACCTTCGGCTTTTCATTCATGCGCCATCCTCCTCCAGTTTGGCATAGCCGTTAAACATCGGATTGACTTGTTCTACCGATTCAATCACATGACGCAGCACTTCCCGATAGGCTTCTTGGAAAAATGGCAAGTCATCTCTTCCTTTTTCATGGATTTGCTGCATATCATCTTTGCTTAAGATCCGAAAACCACTGAAATGATAGCAAATGAGTGGGCTTCCATCCTCAAGCAAAATACGTCCATTCTCTTCCTGATAAGAATGCTGGCCATAATTCCAGTGACCAATATTCACACCCTTTGTTTGAATATCTTCTACTTTTTCAAACAGCACCGGCATATGGTCCAAATACCCTTGATCCCCAAATTTCCCTTCTCCAGGCGCATTTTTGCATTCTTTTAGACATTCTTCTTTCCACCAGCTCAGGCACTTCCGGCCGGCTTCATCTCCTTTAAAATGCAGGAATCCTGAATTATAGCGCCCTAAAAGTTTCTGAAGCATCTTCACTTCCTCTGGATCAAAGCTTGGAATGACAATATCCCCTCTTGATAGAAGCACAGAGGCATCAGGCTGGTTTTGAAAAATCACTTGTGGACTCTCATAAAAGAACAAATCCGCATCTAGATACGTCACTTCCTCCGCCTGGTCCTGCTTAAATAGCCACTCAATCCAAATCGGTTTTAATGTCCAGCAATATTCCGAATCATTTCGTTCCTTTTTGATCTCTAGAAGCTCAGGCGTTTCAAGATCTCGTACATGAACAAGATCGACATGCGGGAAATTCATTTGATGAAGCAAACCAAATGCAGCATCATCCATACATAACGTCTTGATGACAGCATCATCTTCTACTTGCTTCAACGATAAGAAAAACGCAATGGCTTGATAAAGTCTTCCACTTGATAGAACCGTACAATATATGCTGTTCATCTGTATACACCTCTATTTTTGAAAGAATTCGCGGTACCATTCAATTGTCTTTTCTAACCCTTCATCAATGGAGTAATCAGGCTTCCAATCAAGCAGCTTTCTCGCCTTTTCTGCTGATAAATATTGATGCTTAATCTCATGCGTTCCTTGATTCAAAATACGAGGTTTTAGTTCACTGCCCATCGCCTTTAAGATTTTATCAACGAGCTCAAGCACAGTCAGCTGAATTTCATTACTAAAGTTAAATGCTTCTCCTGCAAGCCCTTTTTCCTCCATTTTTTCAGCTAGCAGTAAATAAGCCTTGACCGCATCTTCAATATAGAAATAATCACGGATAAAGGTTCCGTCACTTCTAATTTCTGGCGCCTTTCCCTCTAACACCAGCTGGATGGTTTGCGGAATGATTCGGTTAAAATTCAAATCCCCGCCTCCATATAAATTACCGCAGCGCGTAATACAAACCGGAAGACCATATGTGTTGTAGTACGTGTGAGAAATTAAATCTGCACAGCTTTTTGACACATCATATGGGTGCTTGCCGTTAAGCGGCATGTCTTCATCATAAGGAAGCTGTTCTTGATCCCCGTATGCTTTATCACTCGATGCCACAATCACTCGTTTGATAAGCGGCTGCCTTCTGCATGCCTCCAGCACATTCCATGTTCCTAAAATATTGGCTTCAAATGTAGAAACTGGGTGACGATTTGCGACCCCAACAATCGCTTGGGCGGCCAAATGAAAGACTGTATCAATCTCATATTCTCCTAACGCACGTTCTATCGTTTGCATGTCCTCCAGTGCGCCTTGGACGACATTCATCTTTTCAAATTGACTACCTTGATATAAGTTCGATCTTGGCACCTGATCACGTACAAGCCCTGTTACGTTTGCTCCTTGATCAATCAATTCCTTGACGAGGTAACTCCCTAACAATCCCGTACACCCGGTCACAAATACGTTTTTCCCATTCCAAAATCCGCTCATGCTGTCACCAAACCTTCCATGGTTGTTTTCCATCTGCCCACATGCCGTTGATTTCTTTCAAGTTTTTATACGTATCAATTGCTGTCCAAAATCCGTGGTGCTCATAGACTGCTAGCTCTCCATCATTCGCCAAGTTCTGAAGAGGCTCTGCTTCGAACACACATTGATCATCATCTGTTAAATAATCAAAAACCTTTGGAGACAACACAAAAAATCCTCCATTGATCATCCCGATACTGTCTGTCTTCTCAGAGAAGGATTGTGCCATCCCGTTATACACCTTCAGCGTGCCGTACTGTGATTTCTTTTCAATTCCTGTGACAGTGGCAGCTGCTCCAAGCTCTTGATGGCGCTTGAGCAAATGAAACATATTGATATTGGCAAGTCCGTCCCCGTAAGTCATCATAAATGTCTCATCACCAATATAATCCTGTACCTGCTTTAACCGCCCGCCTGTCATTGTATCCTCACCCGTATCTAAAAAAGTGATTTTCCAGTTCTCCGAATTACCTAAAAGCTTCATTTCCCCTGTCGACATATCCAGCTGCATGCTGTGATGCCGCCAGTCGTAGTTGAGAAAATACTCTTTGATTTTCTCTCCTTTATATCCAAGCAATAAGATAAACTCGTCTACACCGTAATACTGATAGATTTTCATAATATGCCATAGAATAGGCCGGTCTCCGATCATAGCAAGTGGTTTAGGAAGCGCTTGTGTGACCTCACTCATTCTCGTTCCCTTTCCTCCGCAGAGAATGACTGCTTTCATCTTCTCCCCTCATCTCTCTATGAAAATTTTTGATTGAAAACCCTATCTTCATGCGGAAAATCAGTACATGTACCCTTATACTTTGTCCGACATCAGGTTTTGAATCTACTCTATTCATATGTCGGAATAAGAGAGGGTGCCACCTAGCATTTAACTATTTTTACAAACAAAAAAGAGCGAGATTTGCATTCTCGCTCTTTCAAAGTTTAAATTGTATATTTTCAGGGTAGATGGTATGATAAACATGTGCATATACAGCACAAACAGCCTCTTTCGATAAAGAGACTACTAGATTGAATGAACTCAAGTGGCAGCTTGCTTCATTCTTAATATGAATCACGGAGGTGAATTCCCATGGCACAAAATGTACTTTGTGAAGTGAACTCTTGCCGTTTTTGGGCTGACAACAGCTGTACAGCTTCTACCATTAAAATTGGTAAAAGCACAATGACTGACGTGACTCGCAATGCTGAAACGGATTGCGAAACATTTGAAACAAAATAATACATGATTTTCTGAGATGAAGGAACTGGCAGGTTCCTTCTTTTCTTTTATCATTCTATCAAGAATGATAATTATTATCAAGCGTTTTTCACGAAACATTTCTCGGGAAATAATGACACGATATTTCTCCATTCGTTGACGATTTTCACTCCTTTTTCTATACTCAACATATCCAAAGAAGAAAAAGTGGTGACCAATCAGTGGATTTTACGATACGATTTCTATCATTCTATGTGGTTGAAATAGAAGGCAAAGAAGAACAAGCAAATAAACGGTTTAAACATTACCAAACATTAGACCAAGAGGAATTTGAACAAAGTGAGCTGAAAGACTTTCTAGACGGTGAGCTTAAAAAAATCGTCAAACGAAAAGTGGACAGACACCCTAAGTCTGAGCAAGTACCTACTAAAATTGGCCGATTTATTGTCGAACCCGGGCATGAACTCGATTCAAATCCAAACTACAATTTATTTCATCAGACGAGATTTGCAGATACAAAAGAAGTATTTAACGAATGCAGTGAACAATTTGTTCGCACCTATTTAGATACAAGTGCTGTCAGAGGCGGCGTGTTTTTGGTTGCATCTGCGGTTCCTAAAAAATATTTCGATGACTCTTTTGTCTTTATCATGAAATGCGATTTTGAACAGAAAGTCGCTTCTATTGCTGATACATCTACCTTGATCAAAAAAGTAGAAATGGCGATTACAACAAAAAACATGAAATCGATTCAATACCCGTTCATGCCAGAAGAGGGCATGACAGAGGAAGCCGAAGTGAAAATTCATCAATCCTCACACGCTCGTTATTTTGAAGACTTTCTAAAATTCGTCGAATACGGGGAATCGATGCCTGAAATCATGAAATCACAGGTCATGAATATGGTGCAGGAACATGTATTTGAAACATTTCAGGATGAAAGTGAAGAATTAAAACAATTTGAAGAGGACCTTGAAATATGGGAAGCAAGTGAAAAACGGGAGATTCGAGAAACACTCGATACAGAACAGGTCACGCTAGCCGCTTCACACATTGTTGAACAAACCCCTGATATCACGATGAAGATGCGTCTAGGCGAAACAGAAATTAAAGGACTTTTAGCCGACTTCGGCCACTCGATTCATATCGCAAAGGTCAACAATCGATATGTCGTGCTCGTTGAAGCAGATCAAATTGTATTTGAAAAAGGAAGCACACCTGTTGAATTCCATAAACCCAATGGCTTGAAAGAGGTCGTCAGCCAGCTGACGCAAAAAGCCTATGATTCAGACTTAGAATAAGAGAATATGACTGCCTCCTGCGATTAGCTGCATGAGGCAGTTTTTTATATAACGCTTTATTTCTTACACTGCACTAGAAGAAACATGCTGCCCGCTTCTTATCCACATGCTGACGAGCATGAAACTTATGATAAGCATCAGCCAAAAGACGCTGTTTGTTCCGAAAAACTGGATCAACGTATACCCACACAAAGGTCCTAAAGCAGCCCCCATATCTTGAACAAAAGAATAACTGGCGAGAAAGCGGTTCTTATCTGTTTGAGCAGAAGCTTTTTGAAAGGCAAGTGTATCGGTGAACGTTGTGACAATTGTTGCCATTAGTTGCATCAAAAGCAGCATCAATAGGAACCAGCCGCTTACCTTCAGCATGATCACAAGAAAACTGAGACCTCCAAATGAAAGAAACATCCAGCATAACATTCGTTCCTTCATCACAAGACGATCAAACCATTTGCCCGTTCTCGGTGCGAGAAATGGTTCCCATCCCCACCTGAGTGCTTGAATAACACCGCTTAAAGCCGAAGCTCCGATGACAAAGCCAAACAGAGTCAATTCATCTTGGTCAATCTTTGCTTCAATGACATGACTCAGCGTGGATGCGAATAAACCTTGGATGATCAGTGCGATCAGCATGCCTGTTATCAGTACTTTTACCACATCTCGTGTAAACCACTTCTGTTTGATGCCATGATACACCTGCGTGCCTTCTCTCTTTTCAATTTCATCCAACGATACATAAAAAATGCAGCCCATTAATGTGAGTAAGCCAAAGACAAGCGTCATGGACTGAAAACCGATCAAGCTGGCAAGGATTCCCCCAAATAACATGCCAAATAAACTGCCAAGCCGGTAAAGCCCATTATAAAGACCCGTCAAATGTCCTTGTGAGCCTTCGTCTATTTCAGCCAAGACCCTCATCCCACTCATACGGAGTAACGTCCAAGCGAGACCCCATGCACAGCGGCAAATCAATAGCAGCCAAAATCCACTCATACCATATAATATCGTGGTCACTGACGCGATCAAAATTGCGATCAGTACACCGGTCTTCATTGGGATATATCGATAAAGCCACCATACGACAGGTGCTAGCGGGATACGAATGAATCGGTTGATAGACAGCAGTAACCCCACCTCCCAAATGGATGATAAACCAATCTCTTTCCAATAGACCGGGAGAACAATATAGAGCATTGAATCCCCAATAAGGGCAAATGCTGTGATGAGCGCAATTGACACCACTTGCTTTTGACGACGATCCATTTTTTCTTCCCCCTTCGCTACCTTTACGATAAGGGATACCTTATAATAAATCTAATGAATGTTTTTGATTGAATCATCAAAATAATTGATAGGCGGTGCAAAGATGAATTTACATGCCCTCCGTATTTTTGCAAAGGTAGCCGAAACAAAAAGTGTCACACAAACGGCAGACGTGCTGTCTTTGACGCAGCCGGCTGTGACGGCACAATTACGAAGCATTGAACGAGAGATCGGTTTTCGTCTTTTCAAACGAAACGGCCGGGGGATTACCCTGACGGAGATGGGGAAGATCCTGTATCCATATGCCCGGCAAGTATTCGAGGCGGAAAAAGAAGTAGAATATCAGATTACCCTTCTGCAAAACGGAAAAAAAGGAAGACTCAGAATTGCTTCTACCTATGTACCACTTAACTTTTTGCTGCCTGATTGGCTTGCCTCTTTTAAAACATCATCGCCACAGACAGATATTGAATTAAAAAGCGGAAACTCCGCTCAAGTGATCGAAAGCCTGCTTCAATATCAATCAGATGTGGCGATCGCCGTAATAGAGGATCTGCACCACGAAGATCTTCACACCTCTCACTTGACTGATTTAAGTTATGACTTTATCGTGCCTGTGGATCACCCGTTAAATGGAACAACCGTCCCACTAGAACGACTGAGCCATGAACCTTTTTTAATGCGAGAAGAAGGCAGTTCAACGAGAGACAAGCTTTTTTCCCTTTTTACCGCTAAAGGAATTAAAAAACCGACCGTTGATTTACAATTCAGTGGTGTCCACGAAGCCATTCAAATGATCAAAGCTGGCTATGGCATCACCCTTGTTCCTCGTGACGCTGTTCAGCGAAGCTTAGAACGTGGAGAGATTGGGCGCGTGTATATCGAAGGAATTGACATTATCAGACCTGTTGTGGTCTGCAAACGGGCGAATGACCTTGAGGAAAATAGGACGGTGAATGCTTTTCTGCAAATGAAAGACATTGGACCCTTTATAGCACCTGACTCCAATTAAAAAAGTGCCTGCTTCAGCAACAGGCACTTTTTCTATTCGGATGGTTGAACTAGATCAAATGGGACCGCCTTTGAGGCTTTCACTAATTGTTCTGGTGTGATGAGTATTTCATTTCCCCATTCTCCTGCTCCAACGCCTAATATCTTTTCTTCTAATAGCGATGCTTCGATAATCGTGCGGAACCCTTCAGGCTGCCAACAAAATGGCGGGATGGAGCCAATGCGATAGCCTGTCACTTCAAGCACCGTGTCTGGTGAAGCCATTTTGATATTGCGAGAGCCTGCGGCTTTCTTTAGTTTCCCTGATTTGATGTGCTGGTCAGCACCAACCATCACAAGCAGCTGCTCCCCTTCCCCTGTTTCAAAGATCAATGTTTTGATCATTTGTCTTTCTCTAAAACCAAGAGCAGCCGCTACATTCGCTGCGCCCTTCTCTGTGTCGGCAGAAAATGTTTTGATGTCATACGGGATGCCATGCTTGTCCAAAAAGTCATGTGCTGGTAATTTTTTCAATGGATTGAACCCCTTTCCTTACGATGTTCTTTCATTTAGCTTATCACAATCCTCTCATCCTTAAGATGTATTTTTCAATGGAAAACCTCTGCACACTTCGCCAACATGCTATACTGAACTTGTTTTTGAAAAGGAGTCGGTTGGATATGGGAAATAAGTTTTGGTTTTATACAGGCAGTAAAAGCCTTCTCATGCTAAGTGATATTCTATTTTTGATGACAGTCACATTGGTTATTTATCAAGATACACAATCTGTCGCCTATGCGGCTGTATTTCCGCTCATAAGAACACTATGTCAGCTATTGGCTGGGCTCCTCTCTCCTGTTTTGACAGAACTCTTTCAAGCCAAGCGTCTATTGAAATGGGTCCCTCTTTTACGTATTGGAATGCTCGTCGTATTCACGACCCAATTTGATTTCTTTCAGCAGCACCTGATCTGGCTGTTTAGTGCGTTCGTTTTGATTTCCATCACAGGCGGGTTCATCAGCCCTTTATTACAGGCCATCATGCCGATGCTTGTATCAGCAAATCAGCTTGTGAAAGCGAACAGTACAGCCTCCGTTTTTTATCAATCTGTTCAAATCGCCGGCTATTCGTTTACTGGAATGCTCGTCCTGTTGATTGGTCCATTTTATTTAATGTGGGCCTCTTGTTTCATGATTGTGTTGTCCTATCTATTGATCATCCCTGTTTTTTCTCTACTCAAGCAAGAAGACACGGTTCAAAAAGAAAATAAGATGAACGGTTTCAAGGATGGCTGGAAGATCATTTGGACAAACAAAACGGTTCGCATCCTGACTTTCATGGATGTTAGTGAAAATATTGCAGGTGCTTTGTGGGTCGGACCGGTTACGCTTGCCTTTGTCACACTTGTTTTAAATGAAGGTGCGGAATGGTGGGGATATATCAATGCCGCATATTATATAGGTGCCATTATAGGCGGACTCATGGCTGCATGGCTAAGTCAGTTTATTCAAAAACAACTTCTCCTCTTTATGGCAGCGGGCTCTTTTATTTATGCAGTGCTGACGATCCTATTTTCACTAAACAGCCTGCCATGGCTTGCATTGCTGCTTTGTATTTTAATGGGGCCTGCCTATCAAATTCGGGATGTTTCGCAGCAAACCATCCTCCAAACGGAAACGCCAGTCCATGAGTTATCAAAGGTGTATTCGGCTCAATACGTTCTCTCTTCTATGTCTGTCAGTTTATCTATTTTCTTTGTTGGATTAATTGCGGATACATTCGGAGCGAGATTTGTGTATTTGTTAGGCGGACTGTTTGTACTCATCTGCTCAAGCATTGCCATCACCACTTTCATGATGCAGAAAAAAAGAGCCGCTGTTTAAGGCAGCGGCTCTTTTACTTTTCTTTTAACATCGCAAACATGTCACGCGCCATTGCTTCTAGGATATACACAACGGGTGTCTGTGTAGTAATGTTGGCTCTATGGACTCGTTCGTCTGTAACGTAATAAGCAATATTTAAGTCAGAAATACGAGAAATTGTACAGTGCTGATTGTTAGTAATACTAATGATCGTGCCGCCTTCTCTTTTAAGTTTCGAAATATGATCAATCGTAATACTGTTCTCTCCTGATACCGACAGCACAATGGTGACACTATTGTCTAAATACTGCATATTCATCGGGAAAAACGGATCGTTGATGTAAAACGAAAATTTCTCCAGACTTGAAAAGTACCTTGCCCCATACTGCGCCAAAATACCAGAACTGCCCGTCCCAATAAACAGCACATTCTTTGCATCCGCAATGAGCTTCGCTGCCTCTTTAATCTTCTCCTCAAAATCTCCTTTAAGTGTCCGTTCGATAAATTCATACAGGAAATGCTGCGTGCTTTTCAAAGAAGGTGTTTGTTCTGCTTCTAAATACATTTTGAGCTTCACCTTAAATTCTGAAAAGCCTTCACAATTCACTTTTCGACAAAAGCGAAGGACAGATGAGGTCGATATATGTGCGGCATCTGCCAAATCACGAATTCTCATATAGACGACTTTTTCACTGTTTTCCATAATGTATCGGTATAAAGCGCTTTCTAGTTCATTAAAGCTGGAAATGACCTCACTTGAAAACATCTGACTTCCCCTTTCTCCAACAACATGACACAACACGTTTCTTTTATGTAACAAATCTCTAAATAGGGCACCCTTGCCTAAAGACGCTGAAACCGTTTACGCACAAGGTACTCTCACGATAAGCTATAGATGTACAAACAAATGATAAAAGATTGATTCACTCTATTATAACATTGTGCGTTACATTATTCGGAGGTGCAGAACATGGCAAAAGGATTAAAGGTTGTCACAATCGGCGGAGGATCAAGCTATACACCAGAACTTGTCGAAGGATTTATTAAACGGTACGAGGAATTTCCAATTAGCGAACTTTGGCTCGTCGATATCGAAGCAGGTAAAGAAAAGCTTGAGATCGTCGGAAATCTTGCAAAACGCATGGTGAAAAAAGCAGGGCTTCCAATCGAGGTTCATTTAACTTTAGATCGCCGGAAAGCACTGGTAGACGCTGATTTCGTCACAACACAATTCCGCGTCGGATTACTGGAAGCACGTATGAAGGATGAACGTATTCCTTTAAAATATGATGTCATTGGTCAAGAAACAAACGGTCCAGGCGGTCTATTCAAGGGTCTGCGCACCATCCCTGTCATTCTTGAGATTGTGAAAGATATTGAAGAATTATGCCCGGATGCTTGGCTTGTGAATTTCACAAATCCAGCTGGTATGGTCACAGAAGCCGTACTTCGCTATTCAAACCACCGCAAAGTCGTTGGACTATGTAACGTACCAATCGGCAT
Source organism: Bacillus sp. FSL W8-0629 (assembly GCF_038593225.1). Taxonomy (NCBI): domain Bacteria; kingdom Bacillati; phylum Bacillota; class Bacilli; order Caryophanales; family Bacillaceae; genus Bacillus; species Bacillus sp. FSL W8-0629. The sequence goes on along the minus strand of NZ_CP151975.1, from coordinate 710,392 downwards.
TCGCATGGGCATCGCCAAAGGACTTGATGTCGACGCAAGCAGAGTCGAAGTCAGCTTTGCTGGATTAAACCATATGGTCTTTGGACTGAACGTGTTCTTAGATGGCAAAAGCATCATGGATCAAGTGATCGAAGACATGGCAGATCCAAACTCCACCATGTCCATGAACAACATTCACGCCATTCCGTGGGATGCAGATTTCTTAAAAGGGCTTGGCGTGATCCCTTGTCCATATCACCGCTACTACTACAAAACAAGTGATATGCTGGCTGAGGAGAAGAAAGCAGCAGAAAATGAAGGAACTCGTGCAGAAGTCGTCCGTGCACTAGAAAATGACCTGTTCGAGCTTTACAAAGATCCTGATCTTGATATTAAGCCACCACAGCTTGAAAAACGAGGCGGTGCTTACTACAGTGATGCAGCATGTAACTTGATCGCATCCATTTATAACGACAAGCATGACATTCAGCCTGTAAACACGATCAACAATGGCGCCATCAGTGACATTCCAAATGATTCTGCCGTTGAACTGAACTGTGTCATCACAAAAGACGGCCCAAAACCAATCGCTGTTGGTGAAATGCCGGTCGCTGTCAAAGGACTTATTTCTCAAATTAAATCCTTTGAACGTGTAGCCGCTGAAGCAGCCGTGACAGGCGACTACAACACTGCACTTGTCGCCATGACCATCAATCCGCTCGTCCCATCAGATGCCATTGCAAAAAGCATCCTAGATGAAATGCTAGAAGCACACAAAGACTACTTACCACAGTTTTTCAATAAAGTAGAAGCATAAAAAGAAGCCGCACTTGTCAAAAGTGCGGTTTTTCTTATTTCCAGGCAAACAACTGATCCATCTGAGCACGGTCATAGTCTAAGAGCCAGTGCTGTAAACCTTCATAAACTGGACGCAGATGTTCTGGATCTGTCGCAATAAGATCACAGCCTCGATCATCATATAAGTGGAAAATCATCTGTTTTGAGAGATTGATGAGATAAATGTCATAACCAAGCTTTCCTTTCAAGATTTGATTCGGTTTGTAGAAATCCTCTTGGCATATGGCTTGTAATAGCGGGCGCAATCGAATATCTTGTAGCTGACACTTGAGTGTAAATCTCTCTATTTTCATTGTTTCTTCTTGTTTTGGTTGTACATAGGTCAAACGCTCGTGACGCAATCGGTGACGCACTTGTCGGTCGGCATATTTTTGATAAACAAGGAGCTTTTGCCTCGTTAGTTCATGTTCATGCTGCGTGTAAACATCCGTGACAAGTAGAATATCGTCTTCTGGATCAAAAGCATATCTGACAATTTTTAAAGCCCGATCGCCTGCTTTTTCTAATACAACCGATTCTTCTCCTAATGACCAATCTGCCACTTCAAAGCGAAGACCAAAAGGCCACTTATAAAAAAGAGGCGGTGTGAGGACAAGATCAGGAAAATGACTTTTTAAAAAACGATTGGTTTGATCGCTCATCTCATGTCCTTCCATTGGTTTTATATCTTATTTTACCGTTGAAACTGATGGAAATTCAATTGGAAATAAACTGTCATTTCTTATATGATAGAAAGAGATGGAGGTGTGACCAATTGAAAAAATGGTTTTTACAGGTGTTCCTCACCGCATTGATCACGATGTGGATACAGGCTGGACTTGATCAGGCGAACATCATTCATATCAACAATGTATGGGTCGATGTCAGTAGCTGGATCCTAATCTTCTTTGTCATCTACGCACTTTTTGAATGGACTGCTCACGTCTTAGTAAAACGGAAAATCGCTCATCGCTGAACATCTCTTTTTACAGAGATGTTTTTTGTTGAAACTCTTCCTGCACAAGTTCATGAATGACGCCCATTCCTGCCTGACTTCCAGCTGCTGCTGCAAGAACAAGCTGAGCAGGTCCGCCTAAATTATCACCACATGCAAAAATACCGCTGACGGTTGTACGCCCAAGAATATCTGTTTCAATGCCCCCATTTTTCGTCATTTGACAGCCTAGTTTTTCAGCAAAAGGGGTTGACTGCTTGAAATCACTTGCGACAAATCCGCCTTCTCTTATCACTATCTCTCCATTTACAAGCTGAAGAGAGCGTAGCTGACCATTGTCATGATGGATCGCTACAATTGGCACATCAATAACTTGAATAGAATGTGCTGATAGCAGTGCTTTCTCCTCTTCAGCTAACACTTGCTGTCCATTTGTAAACACAATCAAATCGTTTGTCCAATTGGAAAGAAGTTTCGCCATATGCAAAGCGCGCTGGTTCTCTGCAATCAGGGCAAGTGGCTTGTCCTTCAGCTCCCAGCCATCGCAGAAAGGACAGCTAAACAACGTCTTTCCATACACTTCATGAATCCCCTTCATTTCTGGCAGTATATCCTGAAGTCCTGTTGCCAATATGATTTTCTTCGCTCCGAATCTTTCTCCTTCTTGTGTCAGTAATGCGAAGTTTTCCTCATGATTTTGTATCTCCACAATTCTACTTCGTTTGATTTGGATATTGGGGTAGTTTTGAAGATCCGCTTCTCCCGCTTGTCTGATCTCAAACGGTGTCATTCCATCGTTTGTAATAAATCCATGTGATTCCTGAGTCACCCGATTTCTTGGCATCTCGTCATCGAATATCATGACCTGTTTTCTGCCCCGCCCCACAACAAGAGCTGCATTTAATCCGGCTGGCCCGCCTCCAATAATGGCACAATCTAATATCATATAAACCGCTCCTTTTCATCCAAGACTTTAAAGACTCTTAATATCTATAATTTGCTCAAAAAAATCACATGTTGAAAAATGGATTTTTTTCTGTCTGCTCTATTTGACTTGCAATATCAACTAACCGCTTTTGACTTAACGTCTCCTGCATTTTCGTTTCAACATCCTGCATGACTTGTTCAATCAAACAGTCATCATGAGGCATGAAAGAATCATGTTCTAAAGAACAACGAAATAAATGGGTTTGTCCTTCTACCGCCTGAATGACGTCTAGAAACGAAATGTCCTCCTTCTTTTTCAGAATGGTGTAACCACCTTTTGCGCCAGGTGTTGATTCAATCAATCCCGCCTTCACAAGCTTTGTTAAAATTTTGGATAAATAGGTAGGTGAAAGATCTTGCATCTTGGCGAGAGGCTCAACGCCTATTGCTTTCCCCTTTGGTGCAAGGGTTAAAAATACCATCGTATGCAGCGCATAGTTGGTCGCTTTAGAATATTTCATAGAAACATTCCTTTCTATCTATTGTAGACCTTTTATATCTGTAATTGATCATAAAAGATTCAAGAAGAAAAAGCAAGTATTGTGGATCTGCTTCTTTTTTCATTCCACATTTCGCATTTCCTTCCGATAATAGAAGTAAGCACGAATAAAAGCTTGATGAAGACTAGAAGGAGTGAACAAAATGTCAGATCAACAGCACAATGCAGCACACGAAGAAGAAGAGGAATTTAACGTATACGACATGCTTCCACCCGCAGGAACAATCATTGGCGAAGCAACAGAAGAAGAAATGGAAGCTGCGGCAGCATTAGAAGTGAGACATTACGCCTTTATGCGTCTGCAAGACTCGTACATTCAATTTGATGGATCTTCTTATAAAGAATTGCTTAAAGACTTTCAAGAACTAGAATTTGATTCTGCAAAGTTTTGGAGAGCCATCGCACGACGCCTGCAAGTCCCATACGAATGGCCAATCCGAATCGACCATGCAAACGGTCCTATTTATATTGGTGAAACAGAAGATAGCCGTGATGTTGAGGAGAGTGCGGAGTAAAGGAATTGGTGACCCCCTTTTTAGGAAGGGGGTCTATTTTTAAAATGATAGATACTTATTCCTCTAAATCAAATTCCAATGCGATTGATATATTAAAGGCCATGTGGGGCATTTCATCTATTTCTGATTGATTCAAATGCTTCGCAAAACGACGTGCATGCTCGACAACATCAGCATGCTGCTTAATCATTTCGTCATTCATTATAAAGATCGTATTGATTGCCCAACCAGCAGTCGTTAACATTTCTTCGTTCTGAAGGCTATCCATATACGTTTCTACCTCAGAAAAAATCCACTTGATATCATCAATTTGTTTCACTTGGAAATTCGCGATTTTTGAAAGTTGCTCAGGGTCTTTGGTTAAAAAGATATCTTTCACTTCTTCTTTTGATAATGGTTTATTCTGTTTTTCATATTCAGCCAGCCATTCTTCATCTGACATTTCATCTTCTTCACTATCCTCTGCGGTATAATGCCCCGCAATCAACTCATCAAACGAATCCGCTAATTTAAAATTCGTCTCATATTCTAGATCAAAGTAATGAACTGGCGGATGTTCCTTTGTTTCTCTATAATCCAATGCGATCCACGTATGACCATCCCCACAAATCAGTACAAGCCCCTCTGGCAATTCCCATTCTTCTATTAAATAATCACTATCCATAATACCTTCGCCTTTGGCAATTCCTCTTAAATGATCAAATGACACATGATCCTCTGCCCATCCATTCGGCTGGTCCGTTGGAAAAGCATTATGCAAGGTATAACCTCCATTTTGTTCAAGAATCAGTTTCTTATATGTATCAGGCAAGATGATGCCTAGTTTCTTTTCCGCTTTTGCAATGCCTTTTTCATTGATTTTCTTAAATGTCTCTTCACTTTCTCTGTCTGTATCCCAAAATGGCTTCAAATAAAATACCTTCAATTGTTATTTCTATCTCATTTTACCATTTGAGAGAACTAGTTTAATAGTCCTATTCATAAAAAAGAGAAGGGTTCCCCCTCCTCTTGTTGATCATGATTGTTCCTGATTTCTCGCTTCAAATTCATCTAGCATTGCACGCACTTCATCTGTTGATGATGTGTTCATTAATTGGTTTCTTAGGAAGCTCGCTCCTCTGAATCCTTTTACATAAATCTTAAAGAAACGATGCAGTGCCTTAAATGGACGCAAACCTAATGAAGAATATTGATCATGAAGATCAAGGTGTAATCTTAAAAGACCTAACAGTTCGTCACTCGTATGCTCTTTCGGCTCTTTTTCAAAAGCAAATGGGTTATGGAAAATCCCACGCCCAATCATCACTCCGTCCACTCCATACTGCTCAGCTAGCTTTAAGCCAGTTTGACGGTCAGGAATATCACCATTGATCGTCAAAAGCGTATCAGGTGCTACTTCATCACGCAATTTCTTAATCTCAGGAATGAGCTCCCAATGCGCATCCACCTGGCTCATTTCCTTTCTTGTGCGAAGGTGAATCGATAAATTCACAATGTCTTGCTCCAAAATGTGTCTGAGCCAGCCACGCCATTCATCAACCTCTGTAAACCCTAGTCTTGTTTTCACACTAACAGGTAATCCCCCTGCTTTTGCCGCTTGAATCAGCTCTGCCGCAACGTCTGGACGAAGAATCAATCCACTGCCCTTTCCGTTTTGCGTAACATTAGGGACAGGACAACCCATATTAATATCGAGCCCCTGAAATCCTAACTCCGCCATTCCAATACTCATTTGTCTAAAGTTCTCAGGCTTATCTCCCCAAATATGAGCAACAATCGGCTGCTCATCCTCGGTGAACGTTAAGCGGCCTTTCACACTTTGAATGCCATCAGGGTGGCAGTAGCTCTCACTGTTCGTAAACTCTGTAAAAAACACATCCGGTCTCGCCGCCTCACTCACAACATGACGAAACACAACATCTGTCACTTCTTCCATTGGTGCTAATATAAAAAATGGCCGTGGTAAATCACGCCAGAAATTTTTACTCATCTTTCATCCAATTCCTCTCATGACATAGCGCCTTTTAGGGCATGTCCTTCTGTAAATTCTTTCAGCAATTTTTATCATTATATACTTTAATATGAACTAGGCAAAATTGCAAAAAAGGACATTTCAAAACCAAATACGGGGTAAAAATTAATTTTCGACCTATAATTTCCGTTTTGTATTCAAGTGAAGGGCAGCCAAAATAAAAATATCCCGATATCGGTGTTATATCACGAAATCGGGATGCTTCAATACATTATGACTGTTGAATCACAAGACTAGCAACGCATTCAACATGACTCGTATGCGGAAACATATCCACCGGCTGCACTTCCTCCGTCACATACCCACCATCTTCAAGAATACGCAAATCACGAGCTAGCGTCCCAGGATTACAGGACACATACACAACACGGTTTGGTTTCATCTTTAAAATGGTGTCAAGCAGTGCTTCATCACAGCCTTTTCTTGGCGGATCGACAACTAGCGTATCTGCTTTGATGCCTTCTTTGTACCAGTTTGGGATAACGGTTTCTGCTTCGCCGACTGCGAATTCAACGTTGTTGATTCCGTTTAAGGCAGCATTGCGTTTTGCATCTTCAATTGCTTCTGGCACAATTTCTACGCCATAGACTCTGCCTGCTTTTTGTGCGAGAAATAAGGAAATTGTACCGATTCCGCAATACGCATCGATCACGGTTTCTTCTCCTTGCAGCTCGGCATATTCAAGGGCTTTATCGTAAAGCACCTTTGTTTGAGCTGGATTCACTTGATAAAACGAGCGGGCTGAAATAGCAAATTTGATGTCGCCAATCGTGTCATAAATGTATTCTTCTCCCCACAAAACAGTCGTTTCGTCTCCGAAAATGACATTTGTCTTCTTTGAATTCACGTTTTGTACAATTGACCGAACGTGTGGGAAGCGTGCTATAATCTGCTCAATCACTTGTTGCTTTTGCGGAAAATCAGCCGTTCTTGTGACAAACACAACCATCATTTCACCTGTTGCAATACCGTAGCGAACCATGACATGGCGAAGCCAGCCTTTATGACGTTCTTCGTTATATGCTTTGATACCGAACGCTTGGCATATTTCTTTGACAGCTTGAACGACTTCATCGTTTTCTGATTGCTGGATCAAGCATTTTTCCATATCAATAATTTCATGGGTACGCTGCTGATAAAATCCTGCAACAAGTCCGCCTTCTCGTTCACCAACTGGTACTTGTGCTTTGTTTCTGTAATTCCAAGGGTCTTCCATGCCGAGTACAGGATGAACTTTTACACGGCTCATATCAAGCTTGCCGATCCGCTCCAATACGTCCTTTACTTGTTTCTGTTTAAAAAGCAGCTGACCTTCATAGCTCATGTGCTGAATTTGACAGCCTCCGCACTGCTTATAGATAGGACATGGCGCATCTTGCCTGTGCTGACTTTCCTTTGTCAGCTCCATGAGTCGTCCAAAAGCAAATCCTTTTTTGACACGTGTGACTTTGATTTTCCCTTGTTCGTCAGGAAGGGCATTCGGTACAAACACAGGGAAACCCTCAATTTTCGCTACACCTGCACCTTCGTGCGTTAAATCTTCGAAGGTTACATTGTAGTATTCATTCTTTTCAACAGGCGGTTTCATTTTCACCAATTTTATCACCTCATTTGCAAAGAAAAACTTGGTCGCCATAAGGAACCAAGTTCAGTCTTCACCCTATTTTTTCAGCTGTTGCTTTTGGCACAATAAATTCAATATGGCGATACAAGTTTTCAAATTCACCTGGCAGCATGCCGCCGTATTCACCATCTAAATTTAATTGCATTTTATCTTTTACATCTACCTTTACGCGATTCGCTTTTGCGTAGATGACATTGTTATCATGAATATGCTCGCCTCTGAGTGCAAGGCTGACCACTCGAATGGCTTCTGCTAGATTGACCTTCTTTAGAATGATCAGGTCAAACATCCCATCATCTAGAATGGAATCTGGTGCGAGCTTTTCAAAGCCGCCTACTGAGTTTGTTAGTGAAACAAGAAACAGCATGATTTCTCCATGAAACAATTTGCCGTCATATTCAATTTCGACTTCTGTCGGGCGAATGGAAGGAAGCATCTCCATGCCTTTCAAATAATACGCAAGTTGTCCTAGCATGGTTTTCAGCTTACTAGGCACTTCATAGGTCAGCTCTGTTAATCGGCCGCCTCCCGCAATATTAATGAAATACTGTCCATTCACTTTACCAATATCAAGCGGCTTTGCTACACCATCAATGATGGCATCTGTCGCTTTTAAAATATCTTCTCTTGGAATGCCAAGTGCTCTTGCAAAGTCATTGGTCGTTCCAACTGGAATGATTCCTAATTTTGGTCTTTTTTCAAGCGGTGCTAATCCATTGACGACTTCATTAATCGTGCCGTCTCCACCAGCTGCTACAATTAAATCAAAATCTCTCTGTGCGGCTTTTTCGGCTGCTTGTGTTGCATCTCCTGCACATGTCGTCGCATGACAAGATGTTTCATAGCCAGCCTGTTCAAATTTTTGCAAAACCTGCGGTAAATTCTTCTTAAAGAGTTCACGTCCAGATGTCGGATTGTATATAATTCGAGCACGTTTCATTCATCATCATCCTATTATCATTATGCAATCTATTTTCACCACTAACAACCTTTAATTATACTATGAGATTTGAAAATGGCAACAGAACAACCCCCTAATATTTGAAATCTCACGGTACGTTTCCCTCAGCAGATCAGCATTCTGATAAGATAAAAGAAAACGATGAAAAGGATGGTATGCCATGAAAAAGCCTGTCTATTTCAACCATGACGGTGGTGTTGATGATCTCGTGTCCTTATTTCTGCTTCTTCAAATGGAACACCTGAAAGTGATCGGGATGTCTGTGATTCCTGCTGATTGTTATTTAGAGCCTGCGCTGAGCGCTTCTCAGAAAATTATTGATCGTTTTAGCCCATATGAGATTGAAGTAGCTGCTTCCAATTCTAGAGGTGTGAATCCATTTCCAAAGGAATGGCGTATGCATGCTTTTTATGTAGATGCCCTGCCGATTTTAAATGAAAAAGGCGCTATTGATACAAAAGTATCTAAGCTTCCTGCACATCTTCACCTGATTGAAACGGTGAAAAAGTCAACCGAACCTGTTACGCTACTCTTTACAGGACCGCTTACAGACCTTGCACGCGCGTTAGAAGAAGATCCTTCCATCTCAAATAAAATTGAGAAACTGGTGTGGATGGGCGGCACATTCCTTGAAAAAGGCAATGTCGAAGAACCCGAGCATGATGGAACAGCAGAATGGAATGCTTTTTGGGACCCTTATGCTGTGAGCACCGTATTTCAAGAGCGTTTTCCAATTGAAATGGTCGCACTGGAAAGCACGAATCAAGTCCCGCTCACACTCGATGTCCGTCAACGATGGGCTTCCCTTCGCTCTCACATCGGGATTGACTTTATTGGACAATGTTATGCCTTTTGTCCGCCTCTCATTCATCACGAAACGAACTCGACTTACTACTTATGGGATGTGCTGACAACGATCACTCTTGCATCCACCTCATTTACCCGTTCAAAAGAAATGAATGCAATTGTTTATACCGAATCGCCAAGACAAGGACGTACCGAAGAACATCCAGATGGAAAATCGATTCAAGTCATTGACCACGTTGATCGAGATGTCTTTTTCCAAGCCTTTGAAGAGCTTATGAGAAAAGCGGTTTGTCAGATTTCATCATAAAAAAGCCCCGCTTATTAGCGGGGCTTCCTCTTACTCTTCTTCAGCGTACTTTTTCTTACGTCTAAACTTGCTTAAGATTTCATACACGATTGGCACGATGACCAATGTGAGAAGTGTAGAACTTGTTAAACCGCCAATAACGGTGACGCCAAGTCCTTTTGATACGATCTGACTTCCGCCTTCAAAACCTAATGCGAGTGGCAGCAATGCACCAATTGTCGCAAGTGCCGTCATTAAGATTGGACGTAATCTTGTTGTACCTGCTTCAAGTAAGGCTTCTCTTGTTGAAAGTCCTTCTTTTTCTTTATGAATCACTCGGTCAATCAAGACAATGGCATTTGTTACAACGATTCCGATCAGCATCAGCAATCCAATCATGGCATTTAAGCTGATGGTTTCTTTCGCTACAAACAATCCAACGAGTGCACCAATAATCGTAAATGGAAGTGAGAACAGAATCGCAAATGGTGCAAGACCTCCGCCAAATGTAATGACGAGAACGAGGTATACAATAGCAATCGCTGCAAGCATTGCGAGTCCTAGCTGTGTAAAGGATTCCTCAATATCCGCACTTACACCACCTGTATCAATCGTAACGCCAGATTTTAAATCAAGCTTGTCAACTTTCTTCTGGACATCTTGTGTCACACTTGATACGTCGTCTGTTGTCATGTCACCAGATACTTCAGCGTAAATCTTCCCATCACGCTTTGTCACAGTGTTTGCTGTTGTGCCATCTTTCACTTTCACCACATCGCCAATTCGGACTTGTTGTCCTGTTGGTGTTGTGATCTTTTTATTCTCTAGATCTTTTTTACTCTTGTATTCATCTTTTTCCGTTTGAAGCTTCACATCTAGTTCTTTGCCGTCCTCTGTTACTTTCGTCAACGTTGTTTCATTACTTTGAGGAGCGATCGCCTGTGCGATTTGTGAAGCGGTCAAGCCTAGTTTCGCCAGTTTTTCTTGATCTGCATTAAACGTATATTCGTCATACTTCTCAGATAAGCTTGTGCTGACGTTTTTCAAGTTCTTCTCATCTTTTAAAATGTTCTCGACATCTTTGACTGTGCCTTCAATATCACTTGCTTTGTCACCGTACACATAGTACGTCACTGTATTGCTTGCGCCAGCAGATGAGAAGTCTTGTGATTTCCATTCCCCTTTAGACGTTTTGTCTTGAAGGGCTTTAACCACACGATCTTTTTCTTTATCAAAGTTCGGTGTGTCATCGTCGTATTGTACGAAGAATAATGCACCGTTAGAGTTTCCACCAACACTTGCTGTCAGTGCATTTGAAGAGCCTAATGAATATTGAACCGTATTGACATGATCCCGTTTCATTAAGTAATCTTCTGCCTTTTTCGTTTCAGCAATGGCTTGTTCTCTCGTTTGTCCAGGCTCTGGCGTGTATGTCACCATTGCCGTTTTTTCTGCTTCCTGTGGTAAGAAGCTAACACCGACAAGTGGTGCGAGGAATAAGCTTCCGACCAGCATCAAAATCGCAATTCCTGACGTGATCCATTTATGGTTCAATGTCCAATTGAGTACACGTCTATAACCACCAGCAAGTTTGCTTGGTTTGTGTTCTTTTACCTTTTTCGCTTTGCCGTACAGGTTCTTTTTAAATAGGCTGTGAGCCATCATTGGAACGATTGTAATGGCGACAAGTAATGAAGCCATTAGAGCAAACACAATGGTTAATGCAAATGGGATGAATAGTTCACCAATCATTCCACCCACTAGCGCTAATGGCAAGAATACCGCAATTGTGACAATCGTCGAAGACATAATCGGAATAAACATTTCTTTTGTTGCTTCTCTAACGAGTGCTTTGCCTTTTAACGGTTCATCTTTTAACGCCATTCGTCGATAGATGTTTTCTATGACGACAATCGAGTCATCGACAACACGTCCAATGGCGACTGTCATGGCACCAAGTGTCATGATATTTAATGTGATATCTAGCTGATTTAATAATAAAACAGCAATCAACAGGGATAACGGAATAGAGATGACCGAAATTAATGTTGATTTGATATCTCGAAGGAACAACATGATGATAATGATCGCAAAGATTGCTCCGATGATCGCCTTGTTCAGCATTGTGCTGACAGATTCTTTAATCGGCTCTGCTTGATCATATGTCGTGCTGACTTTGATTCCTTTATTGTCTTTTTTGAATGTTTCAAGTTCTTTTGTGACTGCTTCTGCTACACTCACTGTGTTGGCATCAGAGCCTTTGACAATTTGCAGACCGATACTGTCTTTTCCGTTCGTTCTAGAAATCGATTCTGCATCTTTCACGACTTTAATATCTGCAATCTCAGAAAGTTTGATCGTCGGCAGCTCTACCGATTGACCGCTTGCTGCACCTGCACCAGTTTGCTGCTGAGCTGCTGCCTGCTGCTGACTTGCACTTCCAGCCTGTTGATCAGCACCTTGAGCTCCTGCATTTCCCGCACCGCCGCTTGCACTTGGTGTAACAGGAATTCGCATGTTTTTCAAATCTTTAACACTTAAAATATTGCCATCCACTACGACTGATTTTTGCTTGTTGCCAAATGTGTATAACCCTAAAGGTACATTGACATCAGAGCCTTTAATCATGTTTTGGACAGTTTCTTCATCTAAACCATATTCCTTTAATTTCTTTTGTTTAAAAGAAAATTCTACTTCTTTGATTTGTTGTCCAGAAGCTTCGACAGAAGAGACACCATCTAAGCCTTGAAGAGAAGGAATAAGGTCATTTTCCACTTTTTGTGTCAGGTCTTGTAATGATTCTTTATCACCAGAGACACTAAGAGCTAAGATTGGAATCGCATTGATGCTAAAACGTGCGATTTTTGGTTTTTCTGCATTTTCTGGGAAATTGATATTGCTAATGGCATCTTCAATTTCCTTCTTTGCTTCATCCATATCTTTATTGTAATCGTACTCGATTTGAATCGATGAGGCATTTTCAAAAGAATTAGAAGTGACCACATTCACCCCATTGAGATTTTGTATCGACTTCTCAATTGGATCTGTCACCTTATCTGATACTTCGTCCGGCGTTGCGCCAGGATACGTTGTAGAAACCGTAATGACTGGAGTGTTGATATTTGGGATTGATTCTTGTTTCATATTCAATCCGGCATATAGACCAGCAACTGTTACGATAATCGTCATGAGCCATACAGCGAACTTGTTCTTTAATACAAAATTGATGATCGAATTCATTATGTCCTCCATTTTCCTTTATGTATTGACTGACTGGTCATTCTATATCATAATAAACGGTGATATACAATGCCGTCAACCATTTCACTTGCGTTTGACGTAACATTCTAAAGCTGAAGGGGCCTTATTTCATGAACGAAAAAAAAGAAAAGATCATTAAAGCAAGCATTCAGTTGTTTGCGAAAAAAGGTTTTTCTTCTACGACCATTCAGGAAATTGCAGATGAATGCGGAATTTCTAAAGGTGCATTTTATTTGCATTTCAAATCAAAAGAACAGCTTTTCAACAGAGCGTTTGAATATTATATCGACACGTCTATGCAAAGTATTGAAAAGATTCGAAAAGAAAATCAACATCTTGCGCCTAGAGATATCTTTCAGAAACAAATCGCTGAACAGTTCCAGCACTTTGCTGAGAACAAGGATTTTATCATTTTGATCCTCAGCGAGAACATTATTCCGGAAAACCAGCAAATTAAAAAGTATTCCAAAACGGTTAAAAAACAGATGAATGATGAAATCCAAATTTCTATTTTGACCACGTATGGACAGGAGATCGAACCATATATAACTGACCTGTCAGTCATGATTCAAGGAATTATCCAATCTTATGTGCAGGTACTGCTTTTGCAAGATCAGATGCAATTATCATGTGATGAGCTCTCATCCTTTATTCTCGACCGATTTGATGATTTGGTGCATGGGCTTCTCCGTTCTCATGCGAAGCCGATTCTGAAGCAAAACATTTGGGATGATGAAGCGCCAAATGCCGCTACTCTTCAAGAAGAGCTTCGATTGTTAAAATCTGAGCATCTGCTTTCGGATGATACCCTTGTATCCATTGAAGTTATTGAAGAAGAATTGGCCAAAGCTGAGCCTCGCAAGCCGGTCATTCAAGGGATGCTGACAAATTTAGAAACGTGTGAGGACTCCGCTGTCCAAAGAGCTGTGGAACAATTGAAGCTATTCCTCCAATGACAATACGTGGCGATGTTCACTTTAGTTCACCTTTATCCCCTTCGAATATGTGCTAAAGCTTATGCTTCATTATAAAAAAAGAACCAATGAATTGATATACGGCGGTGGTCTGAATCTGTGATAAGACCCTGTCATATCCATCAACAAAAAAACCGCCTCTTCCATGAGGCGGTTTTTGCAATTTATCGTTTTTTGATTTCTTCGAGAAGAATCTTGTTGACCATCGGCGGGTTTGCTTGGCCCTTCGATGCTTTCATGATTTGTCCGACTAAGAAACCAATTGCGCGGTCTTTTCCATTTTTGAAGTCTTCAATGGATTGCGGGTTGTTATCAAGTGCTTCTGTGACAAGTTTGAGCAGTGCACCTTCGTCAGAAATTTGGACAAGTCCTTTTTCTTTGACGATTGTTTCTGCGTCGCCCCCATTTTCGATAAGTTCTTTGAATACCTTTTTGGCAATCTTAGAAGAAATCGTTCCTTTTTCGATAAGCTTGATCATACCAGCCAGTCCTTGCGGCGTTAGCTTCGTATCTTCCAGCTCTTTTTGAGCCGAGTTCAAGTAGGCAGATACTTCACCCATGAGCCAGTTTGATGCTTGCTTCGCTTCAGCACCTTCTGAAATGGTCGCTTCAAAGAAATCAGACATTTCTTTTGTCAGCGTCAGTACCATTGCGTCATATGCAGGAAGTCCAAGTTCATCAATGTAGCGTTTGCGGCGCTCGTCTGGAAGCTCTGGAATGGATGCTCTTACGCGTTCTTTCCACTCGTCATCAATATACAGCTCCACTAAATCTGGTTCTGGGAAGTAGCGGTAATCATCAGAACCTTCTTTGACACGCATGAGGATCGTCTTTTTAGACGCTTCGTCATAGCGGCGAGTTTCTTGTTCGATCAAGCCGCCAGAAAGCAATACTTGCTCTTGGCGTTTTTCTTCGAACTCAAGACCTTTTTGGACGAAAGCAAATGAGTTTAAGTTCTTCAGCTCTGTTTTCGTTCCAAACTCTTCACGGCCGATCGGACGAAGAGAAATGTTGGCATCACAGCGCAGTGAGCCTTCTTCCATCTTACAGTCAGAGACGCCTGTATATTGAATAATGGATTTTAATTTTTCTAAGTAAGCATACGCTTCTTCTGGCGTACGAATGTCAGGCTCAGATACGATTTCAACAAGTGGTGTTCCTTGACGGTTGAAATCGACGAGTGAATAACCGTCGCCTGTGTGCGTCAGTTTTCCTGCATCCTCTTCCAAATGAAGACGTGTAATACCAATTCGTTTTGTTTTGCCGTCTACTTCAATTTCAATCCAGCCGTTTTCACCGATCGGTTTATCAAATTGAGAAATTTGATACGCCTTTGGGTTATCAGGATAGAAATAGTTTTTACGGTCAAATTTTGTATCAGTTGCAATCTCACAGTTCAGTGCCATTGCTGCTTTCATCGCAAAGTTCACCGCTTCTTTGTTCAGCACAGGCAGTACGCCAGGATAACCAAGATCGATGACACTTGTTTGCGTATTGGCAGCCGCACCAAAAGGCGTCGGTGAGCTTGAGAAAATTTTTGATTGTGTTTTGAGCTCTACGTGGACTTCAAGTCCAATTACCGTTTCAAAGTTCATTCTGATTCACCCCTTACAGTTCAGGTTTTGCTTTATGATGATCTGTTGCTTGTTCGAAAGCGTGTGCCACGCGGTAAACGGTTCCTTCATCAAAGTGTTTACCAATGATTTGTAGTCCTAATGGAAGACCATTTGCAAATCCACAAGGCACACTGATTCCTGGAACGCCTGCAAGGTTAACAGGGATCGTTAAAATATCGTTTGCATACATTGTGAGTGGATCGCTTGTCTTTTCACCAATGTTAAATGCCGGAGTTGGTGTTGTTGGTCCTACAATGACATCATACTTTTCGAAAACATCTTCAAAGTCTTTTTTGATCAGCGTACGGACTTTTTGTGCCTTTTTATAGTATGCATCGTAATATCCTGAGCTTAGAGCGAATGTGCCAAGCATGATGCGGCGTTTCACTTCGTCTCCAAAGCCTTCAGAACGGGTATTTTTATATAAATCAATCAAGTTGTCTGCATTGTCTGTACGGTAGCCATAGCGAATACCGTCAAAACGCGCAAGGTTTGCAGATGCTTCTGAAGATGACAGTAAGTAGTACGTCGCAAGCGCATATTTAGAATGCGGCAGAGACACTTCTTCCCATGTCGCACCAAGTCCTTCTAATACTTTCAACGCTTGAAGAACAGACTCTTTTGCTTCTTCGCCAACACCTTCGCCAAGATATTCTTTTGGCACAGCGATTTTCAAGCCTTTGATGTCGCCAGTTAATGAAGAAAGGAAATCTGGGACATCGACATTTGCACTCGTTGCGTCCATTTGATCAACACCAGAAATCGCTTGAAGAACATATGCGTTGTCCTCAACATTACGCGTAATCGGCCCAATTTGATCTAATGATGAAGCAAATGCGATTAAACCGTATCTAGATACACGGCCATACGTTGGTTTAAGACCAACAACACCACAGAATGATGCCGGCTGGCGAATGGAGCCGCCTGTATCTGATCCAAGAGAGAATGGTACTTCTCCAGCTGCAACAGATGCTGCTGAGCCACCACTTGACCCACCTGGAACTGTATTTAAATTCCACGGGTTTTTCGTTGCTTTGAAGCCTGAGTTCTCCGTAGAAGATCCCATCGCAAATTCGTCCATGTTTAATTTACCGATTGTGACAGCTTCCGCTTCTCTTAAGCGGTTCACAACGGTTGCATCGTAAATAGGATCGAAGTTTTGCAAGATTTTACTTGATGCCGTTGTACGTAAATCTTTCGTCACGATGTTATCTTTGACACCGATCGGCATACCGAACAATAGACCAAGCTCGTCCTTTTCACCAACGGCCTCGTCCAATTCTTTTGCGTACGCACGTGCTTTCTCTTCGTCCAGCGCTAGGAATGCTTGTACTTTCCCGTCTACTTCATGGATTCGTTTATAAGACTCGTCCACTAAATCAGAAACAGACAGTTCCTTTTTATGTAAAAGCTCTTTTAATTCAGAAATTTTGTGGTCAAACAGTGACATGCCTCAGGCCTCCTTTAGTCCAAAATTGATGGCACACGAATATAGCCGTCTTTATGATCAGGCGCGTTTTTGATGACTGCCTCAATGGAAAGACCTTTATTCGGAACATCTTCTCTCATGACGTTTTTCATTTTTAATACGTGTGTTGTTGGTTCAACGTTTTCCGTATCTACCTCGTTTAACTGCTCTGCAAATGAAATGATGCTATCAAGCTGTTCTGTAAACATCTCAGCTTCTTCTTCTGTAATCGCAAGCCGTGCCAAATGCGCAACATGCTTTACTTCTTCTATTGAAATTCTTGACATGCAGGTTCACCTCCAAAAATGATACGTGTTCGTGGTCATGATCATAAGTCATATACACTTTATCATATCAAATTTTACTGTTCTAAAGCAACTTTACGAGGTCGCCCAGAAAGGCTTTATCCCCTAATATGTCATTGTGGTGCAGCCAGTGTCTAAAATATTCATCGAAGTACCTTTTTATTTTTCAGAAAATTTTTACTTTAGTTTATTTTTGTAAACGCATACATATAGACGCTTATCACCGATCCGTGCATTTTTTCTTAAAGATAAAGATGTTTAAGAAGGTTGATCACTTGGGAATACTCTGATAGGTTAAGTAACCATAGCAGTGAGCAGACAGTTCAATAGGCTGTTCTTTGTATATTTTGATTGAGGTGATGTCAAATTAATACGAAAAAGGTGATATGGAAACATGAGTATTGAGATTGTAATTTCTCTATCTATTTATTTTATTGGAATGCTTGCTATTGGCTGGTATGCATTCAGAAAAACAAATGACTTGAATGATTATATGTTAGGCGGACGCGGGTTAGGTCCTTATGTAACGGCTCTATCTGCTGGTGCAGCTGATATGAGTGGGTGGATGCTGATGGGGCTTCCAGGCGCTATGTATACAACTGGTCTTTCATCTGGATGGCTTGCTGTTGGTTTAATTAGTGGGGCTTACTTAAACTATCTATTCCTAGCGCCACGATTGAGATCGTATACAGAAGTTGCTGATGATGCGATTACCATTCCAGACTTTTTTGACAAACGGTTTAAAGACTCATCTACTTTATTGAAAGCTGTCTCAGCTGTCATCATTATGATTTTCTTTACGCTTTACACCTCATCAGGTATGGTATCAGGCGGACGCTTATTTGAATCAGCGTTTGGTGCTCATTATATGTTTGGTTTAATCTTAACTTCTAGTATCGTAATTTTGTACACACTATTCGGCGGCTTTTTGGCAGTTAGTTTAACTGATTTTGTTCAAGGAGCTATTATGTTTTTAGCATTAGTGCTCGTGCCGATCGTTGCCTTTACTCAATTAGGTGGACCTGTTGCCACATTCAATGATATTCAACAGATTGACCCTAAATTGCTTGATATTTTTAGAGGAACGAGCGTCATTGGCATTATTTCCTTCCTCGCTTGGGGACTCGGTTACTTTGGACAGCCGCACATTATTGTTCGCTTTATGGCGATTACGACTGTAAAAGATTTAAAGCCAGCACGTCGTATCGGTATGAGCTGGATGATTGTGTCTGTCATTGGTTCACTATCTGTCGGTTTAGTCGGCGTGGCGTATGTTCATGAAACAAGCACCACTTTGGCAGACCCAGAAACCATCTTTATTGTGTTTTCTAAAGTGTTATTCCATCCATATATTACTGGATTTTTACTTTCTGCCATTTTAGCTGCAATTATGAGTTCAATTTCTTCTCAGCTACTTGTCACTGCAAGTGCGATGACAGAGGATTTATACCGTACATTCTTTAGAAGAAAAGCCTCTGACAAAGAACTTGTGATGATTGGACGTATCTCTGTACTAGTCGTAGCGATTGTTGCCATTTGTCTCTCTCTAAACCCAAGTGATACCATTCTTGACCTTGTCGGTTATGCTTGGGCTGGGTTTGGATCTTCATTCGGTCCAGTCATCTTGTTATGTCTATACTGGAAACGAATGAATCATCATGGCGCTTTAGCCGGAATGATTGTTGGGGCTGTTGTCGTTCTCGTTTGGATTTCAACAGGCTTAAACAACACGACTGGATTGTACGAAATGGTTCCTGGATTTATTTTAAGTGGTTTGACTGCTATTATTGTCAGCCTCTTAACAAATAAACCGTCTAAAGCTTCTAAAAAGCTATTTAGCAAAATGGAAGACCATCTCGAAGAAGAAACAAAATAACCAGACATGAGGAGTCATCTGCATTATGCGGATGACTCTCTTTATTTTTAAATAAAATGCTTTTCTTTCTCCCGTTTCTGAATAAAATAGAAGTTGTGCAGCCATATGGGCTGTGAGAAGATCATATACATGATGTGAAACGTACATGAAGTGAAAGGAGCGATACGCATGTTTTGGACAATTGAATGGGATACGGTCTTAAAATTAGCCGTTGCCACCTTAATCGGTTTGATCATCGGTCTTGAACGCGAACTTAAGAAAAAGCCGCTTGGGCTGAAAACGTGTATTGTCATTGCTGTCAGCTCCTGCGTATTAACCATCATCAGCATTGATGCAGCCTACAATTTCCCTCGAGTCTCTAAGCTTCAAATGGACCCACTCAGGTTACCGGCGCAAATTATATCTGGTGTTGGTTTTATTGGAGCAGGTGTGATTCTTCGCAAAAGCAATGACGTCATCTCAGGTCTTACGACATCTGCGATGATTTGGGGAGCAGCAGGACTTGGGGTTGCAACAGGTGCAGGTTTTTATAAAGAAGCCTTCCTTAGTCTTTTCTTTATTCTTGTCAGTGTGGAATTTTTACCTTGGCTCTTCCAGCGGATTGGACCCATTCGCTTACAGGAAAAAGAAATCCGCATCAGAATGTCACTTTCTGATCGAAACCGTATGACAGAGATTTTAAAAGAAATGAAAGCACTCAATATTCGTATTCATTCTGTACGTATTGATGATTTAAAGGAAAAGGACTATCCGATCATGGAAGTACGTGTTCGCGTACATAAAGACCGCTATACAACCGATGTGTACTTTGATATTAAAGATTTAGAAGGCGTTGTTGGTGTGAAGTGTGATACGGTTTAGGATAAAAAGCCCCTTGCTATGTGAAACAGCAAGGGGCTTTCTATTTATGTTGTTAGCTGATGAAAGTCAAAAGGCGTAATTGGGGTTTTGTCCTCAATCTCCTTTCGAAAACGCGCCAGCATGGCACTTTCTTCAGCGCTTAGTGTTCGGAGATCAAATGCTTGATGTAAAAGCCCATAAATAAGCATATGACGCAGCATAAGGAAATCTGGTATTGTCGCCAGCCATGCGTCATCAAGCTCATTCTCCTGTCGATAGCCTTTGAGAAAATGGCTCATAAATTCACCCGTAAATTCAGCTTTATCCTCATACGGAATCACCGGATACCAAAGAACGTTGTATAGCAAAATGCTTATATCATTGATAAACCAGTGATACCCACAATCATCAAAATCAAATGCAATGATTTCTCCCTGATGATAATGGAAGTTCCCGTGATGTAAATCCGCATGCACCAGTCCATAGACATCCTTGGATATTCGGATCTGGTGAAGCTTTTGCATCAGTTCATCTTTTCTCTGCAACACAACCGTTTGATCAGAAGGAATATACGTTTCAAGCTTTAATTGCTCCTCCTCATACCACTCTTGACGCTTATAGCGAGGATCTTTCACTTGATATTGTTTAGTCGTTTGATGCATACGCCCAGTATAGGCTCCTAACGCTTGAAACAACTGTCCATTCCAATCTGCTTCGGTCACTTTTCTGCCGGGCGCCTTTTCGTACACTCTCAGCAAAAAAGCGCCTCCTGCTTGATCGGGAATCGCTTCAACATCTTTTCCTCTTGTGGATAAAACCGGTTTAGCTACTGAGATTCCATGTTGAAATAAATACCGAATCCAGTCCATTTCTCCTAAAATATATGTGCGGGAGCGGCGAATGGTATGGGTAATTTTCAATATATAACTTGACCCTTTTTCATCCGTATATTCATACACATAATTTTCTGCATCGGCTAGAAATGTGACCTGTTCTGGCTGAAAATGATAGAGTAGAGCCGCTTTCTTTAAGACCATTTGTTCATCGTATCGTGCTTTTACTTCTTTATGCATGCTGATTCTCCTTTTATCGTCTTTTTACTTATACATGACGGTAATCAGCATTTATACGAGCATCAACATACCTGCCTTTCCTTTTGGTTTCTTCACATACTTTGACAAAAGTTGAAAAATTCCTCTAATTAGAAATAAAAAACCGCCAAAAGGCGGTTTTCAGATGGTTGACAAAGGGCGAAAATGAACTTGATTTTAGCCCTTTGTCTTCTTTTCAGCGTAATAGAAAACCTTTGCAGCCCTAGGAAGGACGAGTACTGGCGCGGAGCGAATTTCACATTCGTGAGCACCAGCACGCAGGACTGACAAAGAATGCGAGGGTTTGTCTACACGCTAAAAACCGCCAAAAGGCAGTTTTTATTTAGTCATATATATGGACCGTTGGTTCTTTGTCTTCAGCATTTTTTGTGATGAGGGCTTCTTGCTGATCAGAAGAGGTGATGTTGATTTCTATATTGGTGCTCTTATAGTAATCCATGACTTCACCTGTTAAGTATTGCGTGAATGCCACGACTTCTGTTTTTCCGTAGAATTGCATTGGAATTTCTACTTTCATTTTTTGCAAGTTCCCGTTTTTATAGAAACCTTTGCCTACCACACCTGTGTAATTCGGGAAGTAGTCTTCTACCTTTGTCTTAAAGCGGTCAAATCGCTCTGAATCATCTTTGTAGCTGCTCTTGGCATTATCTGAAGGGAAGAAGACATTCTCTTCTTTAATCGTATCCCAACTGCCAATATCAGCTGATCCTGCTTTTACATCGGTTTTAGCGATGAAGTTTCCTGGAACAATAGATGATTTTGGTGCTTGTTTATAAAGAGCAATCATGACTGGGACTTTTTGCAGTCCGTCCATTTGACGAAGGCGTTTAATGACTTGTTCCGCAATTTTTTCGCCCTCTGCTAAAAGTTTCTTTGAATTTTTCGATGAATCGATGGTCACCTCTTGCTGAGGATCCCCGATATTTTCGCGATAATAATAGACAGAGTTAAGCGCAAGACCGATGACAACCCCGCCAAGCTGTAAGCTATTTTTATCTTTTCTGATTAAGTAATTATGTTCTAGCATGGAAGCTAAGTAGATTGGACTATTTTCATTTTTTGACTTTGTTGAACCTGAGTTTGGAAGAGCAGGGTTTAAGCCTAAGTTCTTAAAGTCTTTGTCTTCTTTTTCAGCTTTTTTCAGATCACTGCCTGTTTTTTTGCGGGCAAGCCAGCTGAGAACAGTATCTTCATCTAAATGCTGTCCTTCTTGGAACAAATAGTCGTTTGTATTGAATGATTCTGTTGCCAGGCGCATGAGTCCTGTTTCAAATTCATCAATGTCTAAGCGTGTATTGAGACGCTCTGCTGTTAGTCCTCTTGCCGCTCCTTGTTTAAACGGCAGCACCATTTTGTAATAGGAATCAGAGATGTTGTACATTGGGATGATCGCTGTTTCTTTCGTTTCATCCGTTTTTTGTGTGACCTCTTCCTCATCCTTTCCCCCAAAAGGTGCACACGCTGACAATACCAGTGTGAGCATTGTCAGCAGCAATAGCAACTTTTTCAATAGAAAACACTCCTCTTATTTCTTTAGCTCCTCGAGCATTTTGGCTTCGTCCCAAATTTCAATATTGAGTTCTTCTGCCTTTGTCAGCTTACTTCCAGCTGCTTCGCCGGCAATGACTAAGTCTGTTTTTTTACTTACGCTACCGGCTAACTTGCCGCCTAATGCTTCGATCGCTGCCTTTGCATCATTACGAGACATTTCTTCTAATTTCCCCGTCAGCACAATCGTTTTTCCTGCAAAGTAGGAATCACTTTCTTCTACTTTCACCGGTTTTGGCCCTGTGTAGGTCATATTGACCCCAAGTTCTTTTAGTTCATTTAGCAGATCTAGTATTTCTTCTTTCTCAAAGTACGTGACAACTGCATCGGCCATTTTTTCACCAATTTCATCTACTTCAAGTAATTGTTCTTTCGTTGCTTGTTTTAACTGATCGATATCCTCAAAGTGCATGGCCAACGTCTTCGCTGCTTTAGAACCAATAAACCGAATACCGAGTCCAAATAATAAACGTTCAAGAGAGTTTTCTTTCGATTGCTCGATCGAACGCAGTAAGTTATCGACTGATTTTTCGCCCATTCGTTCTAGCTGAATCAACTCTTCTTTTGTTAAACGGTAAAGGTCTGATACACGAGAGACAAGTTGTTCTTTGAAAAGTTGTGTAATGACTCGCTCGCCTAGCCCATCAATATTCATCGCATTACGAGACACAAAGTGAATGAGTCCTTCACGTATTTGAGCGGGGCATTGTGGATTGATGCACCGAAGCGCCACTTCTCCTTCAATTCTGACCAGCTCACTATGACACTCTGGACATTCAGTCGGCATGTGAAACGGCTTTTCTTCTCCTGTTCGCTGATCAACAAGAACCCCTGCAACCTCTGGGATAATATCGCCCGCTTTTTTGACAATCACTTGATCAAAAAGGCGGATATCCTTCTCTTTGATCAAATCTTCATTATGAAGAGAAGCACGTTGCACTGTCGTCCCTGCCACTTTTACAGGCTCAAGAATCGCTGTTGGGGTGATGACGCCAGTACGCCCCACACTTAGTTCAATATCAATCAGCTTCGTCACGACTTCTTCGGCCGGAAATTTGTACGCAACAGCCCAGCGTGGACTTTTTGCTGTGAAGCCTAGTTCTTCTTGCTGAGCCAGTGAATTGACTTTAATAACAATGCCATCGATTTCGTATGAGAAATCAGCACGCTTTGTTTTCAGTGTTTCAATGAGGTCGATCACTTCTTCAATGGTTTGGCACATCCGTCTTTCTTTGTTCGTTTTAAAGCCAAGCTCATCGAGAAGATCAAGTCCTGCGCTTTGCGTTTCAACACCAATTTCATCAAGCTCCGCTATACTGTAGACGAAGATATCAAGGTTTCGTTTCGCTGCAATTTTCGTATCGAGCTGACGAAGTGAGCCAGCAGCCGCATTACGCGGGTTCGCAAACGGCTCTTCTTCGTTTTGTAATCTTTTTTCGTTAAGGGCTTCAAAAGAAGGTTTTGGCATAAATGCCTCGCCTCTCACTTCAATCGACAGAGGCCGATTGATTTTGAGCGGGATGGAACGAATGGTTTTGAGGTTCTCGGTAATATCCTCACCTGTTGTCCCATCACCCCGCGTGGCACCCCGGACAAACACGCCATTTTCATAACGGAGAGAAACAGCGAGTCCGTCAATTTTCAGCTCGACATTGTAAGCGACGTCGTCACCGACTGCCTGACGAACCCGGCGGTCAAAATCAAGAAGGTCCTGTTCATGAAACGCATTGCCGAGACTGAGCATCGGTGTACCGTGACGTACTTTTTGGAAGGCGTCTAAAACAGCACCTCCTACTCTTTGCGAGGGTGAATCCGCTGCTTTTAAATCAGGGTATTCTTCCTCCAGAGAGATCAGCTCACGCATCCGCGCATCATATTCAGCGTCAGGAACACTTGGACGATCCAGTGTGTGATATTCGTAGTTGTATTGATTCAAAATCTGGTGTAGTTCCTCGATCCGGCGTTTCGCTGCTTCTTTATCCATCTGCTTCTTCCTTTCACTTCATCCGTTTTGTCAGTCCTATCAGTTTATTGCTTTTCGATTGGCGCAAATGCGGCAAGGAGACGCTTAATGCCTGTAGGGCTTGGGAAGGCAATATCAAGCTCTGTACTATCCCCACTACCTTTTACACTCACAACCGTGCCAACGCCCCATTTTTTATGAGCGGCTTTATCACCGACAGCCCAGCCAATGCTGCCGCCGCCTGTGTTTTGAATGGTTTGCGTTTGGGGACGTGAGACAGGCCCTCGCCTTTGTGGTCTTTCTCTCGTTTGGCCAAACGGTGTTTTCGTTTCTTTTTTCTCATTTAGGTTGTCCAATAAATCAGCTGGTATTTCTCTGATAAATCGTGATTCCATATTCATGTTCGTCCGGCCGAATAACGTTCTCATCTTCGCACTTGATAAATAAAGCTCTTCTTCGGCCCGTGTGATCCCTACATAAGCAAGACGGCGCTCTTCTTCCATCTCGGCATCTTCCATTAGTGAACGGCTGTGCGGGAAGACGCCTTCTTCCATACCCATTAAGAACACAACAGGGAATTCAAGTCCTTTTGCTGCGTGGAGGGTCATTAAAATGACCGCATCCTGATCTTCTTCCTCAGCCTCATCCAGCTTATCAATGTCTGCGACGAGGGCGAGGTCTGTCAGGAAGGTGACAAGTGATTTATCTTCATTTTGTTCTTCAAAGTTTTTGGTGACCGATAGAAACTCGTCAATATTCTCTAAGCGGCTTTGTGCTTCAATCGTTTTTTCAATCTTCAGCGCTTCACGGTAACCTGTTTTCTCTAGGATCTCTTCCGTTAATTCAGTGACAGATAAATAATCCTGCATGTTTGTCATTTGGTCAATGAGCTGTTTGAACTCATCAAGTGCATTGGCTGCTCTTGCACTGAGTCCAATGAAATCCACCTGACCAAGGGCTTCAAACATAGAGAGATCATTCATTTCTGCGTATGCGGCAATTTTATCAACAGAAGTCGCCCCAATTCCACGCTTTGGTACGTTGACAATGCGCGCAAAACTAATATCGTCATCTGGATTTGACACAAGGCGTAAGTAAGCCAAAATGTCCTTGATCTCTTTTCTGTCATAGAACTTCGTGCCGCCGACGATGTTGTATTGAATGTTTGCCTTCATTAACGTTTCCTCTATGACACGTGACTGAGCGTTCGTTCGATAGAGGATCGCAAAATCAGATAATTTACGCTTGCCGCTCTGATGGAGCTGACGAATCTTTCCAGCGACAAATTGACCTTCACCGAATTCATTATCTGCGCGGTAATAGGCAATCTTCGCTCCTTCGTCATTTTCTGTCCAAAGGTTTTTTGGCTTACGGTTTGAATTGTTTTGAATGACCGTGTTTGCGGCATTCAGAATACGTTTAGTTGATCTGTAATTTTGCTCAAGCAAAATCACTTCACTGGACGGATAATCTTTTTCAAAGGAAAGAATGTTTGTAATATCCGCTCCACGCCAGCGGTAGATGGACTGATCCGAGTCACCGACCACACATATATTTTGAAAACGCTGAGCGAGCAATTTCACAAGCATGTACTGCGCTCTGTTTGTATCCTGATACTCATCGACATGAATGTATTGGAATTTTCGCTGATAGTGTTCTAATACTTCAGGGATCCGCTCAAACAGACGAATCGTCATCATAATAAGATCATCAAAATCGAGTGATTGGTTCTTGAGTAATCGTTTTTGATAATCTGTGTAGACGTCGCTGACCACTTGATCATAGAAATCACCAGCAGTTTTAGCGTATTCCTCTGCGTCAATGAGTTCGTTTTTTGCACTACTGATTGAACCTAAAATACTACGTGGATCAAACTTTTTAGGATCGATATTTCGTTCTTTTAAAATGTTTTTAATGACTGAAAGCTGATCAGATGTGTCTAATATAGAAAAGTTGCGATTCACACCAATACGGTCAATATCGCGTCGTAAAATGCGCACACACATACTGTGGAACGTAGAGATCCAAATGTCATCCGCACCAGGCCCTAAAATCGCTTGTACACGCTCACGCATTTCTCTTGCTGCTTTATTTGTAAAGGTAATCGCTAAAATATTCCACGGTGCCACATGCTTTTCTGCCATTAAATACGCAATTCGATGCGTGAGCACTCGTGTTTTTCCACTACCTGCTCCTGCCATCAGTAGCAGCGGCCCGTCTGTTGCTTTGACCGCTTCTTTCTGCGCGTCATTCAGCCCTTCTAATAGATGATTCGATATTTCATTCATTTCATTCACCGCCAATTCGAACTTATGTTCTATTTTAACCCGTTTCGTCTTGTTTGACTATGATGACTTTTTCACTGCGTCGACTGTCTTTAACGCTTCTTTAAAATTGTCATAAATGACGTTTCCCACTACGACAACGTCTGCATGCTGTGCAAAGTCTTTCGCCTGCTCTTTGCTTTCAATACCGCCGCCATAAAATAGAACCGTTTCATGTAGCACTGCTTTGGTTTCTTTCACAAGCTCTATGTCTCCAAGCGTCCCGCTGTATTCTAAGTAAAAGATGGGCAGTTTCATCAAGTGCTCTGCCACTCTCGCATATGCCCTTACGTCATCTATATCCAGCGACGTATTGGCCTCTGTCAGCTTAGCCGCTTTACACTCTTCGTTTAAGATGACATATCCTTCCGGCACAATCTCTTCCATTGACATCAAATCACCGTATTCCTTCATCGCATCCTTATGCAGACCAACAATCCAATCAGGATGAGCGCTGTTTAACACAGTGGGGATAAAATACAGGTCAAAGCCAGGCACAATCATCTCATGTGTCGAGATTTCAAGAACACATGGCACAAGAAAGCGGCGCACCTTTGACATCAGTTGCAGCACATTGTCTTCTGTCACGTTGTCACTGCCGCCAATTAAAATGGCATCCGTACCGGATTCACAAATCGCTTCAAGTTGTTCATCGGAAATCTCTTTATTTGGATCGAGTTTAAAGACATGCTTCCACTCGGTAACATCATACATGAAAAACGTTCCTCCATTCGTTTCATTCCATTTAAATATTATAACAAAATCAGACACCGCAAAAAATGGGTAACCTCCTTCAGCTAAAAGTTTCATTCTTTTGAAAATAGTCGATTTTCACTTTAGGCGAGGTGAATGGAGACTATATGAAAAGCTCCACTTCAAGAGGAGCCGAGGGAGATCAATAGATGGATGCTGAACTGAAATGAGAGCTACTTCATCTCATCACATGATATTATACATGAAAGGAACATTTTACTATCGACCAAGCAGGTGAATGATTTGAAAAGAACCATCACATATGATCAAACGATCGACATCGGATACATCTATCTCATCCCGCCTCGAATCGGGACAATCAAAGAAACCATTGAATTAGACGTGAATGAATGTGTGAACGTAGACATCGACAAAGAGGGCCGAGTGGCTGGGCTGGAGTTATTTGCAGAAGAAGCCAAGGTGTTGAAGCACACACCCGTTTATGAGGACGAGCTTTCGTTACGTTTCACGGATCAGGAAGTTCTCTCAACCTATCATTTATCGGGCATTGAATTTCTTTTCTCGACGCCTGATCACGAAGGGTTGATCGGTTTTACGATTGTCGATCCTCTTCGATATCACATCAAAAAAAAGACAAGAAAAAACCGTTTTGAATGGTCAAAACGGTTTTTCTAAACTATTGTCTCACTTCATTAAAATAATGAACAGATGTCATGGCCCCTTCATCGACCATCTTGTTGTCTTGAATATCTAACGGATCAGGGTGACCAGCTTTTTCAGGAACCTTTTCATCTGAGCGGAACATGCTTGCCCATTTTTTGAGATGCTGTTTATTTTTCACTGCTAATAACACGGCACCACCAACCCCTAATCCTGCAAGTACATACGCATTCGGACGCTTATTCATGTATGTTCCCTCCCCTTATGATCTTATTTGTAAGTTACCCTGCCTTTTCATTTCTAAACGTCACAATCTGTTGAAGTGGTTTCTCTTTCAATGAAAAGTGGAATAACAACAGTAATGATAGAGAAAAGAGGGGATTTTCGTGACAACAACTTTCATTGTCATTGGCGCATTATTAGTGATTTTTTTCATCATACCAATCATTTTATTCATCTGGATTTGGATGCGAGATGAAAAACAGGAAGAGCATTCTGTCCTACGAAATTATCCGGTCATTGGAAAGCTACGGTTTATTTTTGAAAAAATAGGACCTGAGCTTCGTCAATATCTGTTTCTAAATGATCGAGAGGAGCTTCCTTTCTCAAGAAGAGAATACGAGCAAGCTGTCATGTCTGGGAAGTACAAAAGCCGGACAATGGGCTTTGGATCAAAACGTGATTTTGACAAGCCTGGTTACTATATTCGCAACGTCCTATTTCCAAAGCAGCGAGATGAGTTACGCATCGATCAATCTGAAAAAATCCAAACAAAAGTGTATCAGATCGATCAAGACAATTTACTGAGAAGAAGTGAACATACCAAAGAGGTCGAAGCAAAACCTTACTATCTCCATCAAGACGATGTACAAGTGATAGGCGAGCACACATGTCAAAAGCCTTTTCGTGTAAAAGGCCTGATTGGTCAGTCAGCCATGAGCTACGGATCTTTAGGCGACAGGGCCATTACAGCATTATCCTCAGGATTAAAGATGGCTGGCGGTACGTGGATGAACACAGGTGAAGGCGGGCTTTCGCCTTACCATCTCAAAGGGGGCGCCGATATCATTTGCCAGATTGGGCCTGGTTTATTTGGGGTTCGAACAGAGGATGGCGCATTTTCGTTTGAAGAGTTTAAGAAAAAAAGTGAACATGATGAAGTAAAAGCCTTTGAACTCAAGCTAGCACAAGGAGCAAAAACACGCGGAGGACACATTGACGGTGAAAAAGTCACAGAAGAAATTGCCCAAATCCGTAAACTGCCGCCGCACCAATCCATTGACAGTCCGAACCGGTTCGAGATGTTTCACTCCATTCCTGACATGCTTGATTTTATTGAACAACTGCGAAACATCGGCGGAAAACCAGTTGGAATCAAGCTAGTTGTTGGACATAAAGAAGATATCGAGGAGCTTGCTCTCTATATGAAAAAAAGCGGAAAACATCCTGATTTCATTACAGTGGATGGTGGAGAAGGTGGCACAGGTGCTTCCTTTCATGAACTGGCTGATTCCGCAGGCCTGCCCATTTTCACCGCACTGCCGATGGTCCATCAAATTTTGAAGAAATATGGGGTTCGAGATCAACTCAAGCTGTTTGCGTCTGGTAAACTTCTCTCCCCTGATAAAATCGCCATTGCCCTTTCCATGGGAGCGGATTTTGTGAATATCGCACGGGGCTTGATGTTCTCGGTTGGCTGTATTCGGGCGCAAGTATGCCACACGAATAAATGCCCTGTTGGGGTTGCCACCACAGATCCAAAGCTGCAAAAGGGTTTATCCATTGAAGAAAAGAAATACCGCGTCTGTAATTATATCCTTTCTCTTAGAGAAGGTTTGTTTAATTTATGCGCAGCAGCTGGAATTGAATCTCCCATTCATTTTAATGAGAAACATATTATTTTTAGACAAGAAAACGGCCAGACAAGTGAAGTCCCTATGTTCTCAGGCACAGAGCAGTCTGTCTAGCTTAAAAAGGTGCGTTTCCGCACCTTTTTTCGTTGACATTCTTGCTCAATCACGTATAAAGAACTTAATAGATCTTTGATAAGGAGAAAGAGTATGCGTGAAAAAAAGGTCCGCGGTATGAAACGAAAGACTCAACAGATCATAAAAGAAATGAACGCAAATACGCAGTCGTTTCCGGCGAATGTTTCTGACTACTGGCACCTTCCTCTACCAGCGGCTTATGATTTTATGACTTCCAACAGAACACCGAAAAAGATCAAACGTCTATGCATTCAAACTCTATTGAATAGAGCTGAGCATCTCATTGATTTGAAACCAAACGACGGGGACATATATCGTGTCGTGGTCGCAGTCGATCTGCCTGGATTATGGCATTCACAAATCATTGTGTTTAAAGGGGATTCTTATGTGAAAGATTTCTTCAACAGACAAGATGAGTATCAGACATGGCTTCCCCTTTCTGATCAGAGAAATATTCAAAAAGAATGGGATTTATCTGTTGCGCAAAATATGCGAACCATCGGTTTTAAGGAAGTGATCACTGATGACGATGAAGTGTCCTATGAAGGTGAACGATGGTTTATGGGAGAACTTGATGATATCAAATAGAGCCATTTCAACTGAAATGGCTCTATTTGTTCAACTTCAAAACGACAAATCATAAAGAATGTCTGCAGTGAAAGCTACTTTATTTTGTTTCGTCCGTTGCTTGTTGCTCTGCTACGCGGTCAAGTGCCATCGTATAGGCATCATTTCCGTAGTTCAAGCAGCGTTTGACACGTGAGATAGTGGCTGTACTTGCACCTGTTTCCGTCTCAATTTTATGATACGTATTTCCCTCGCGAAGCATACGCGCTACTTCAAGACGCTGTGATAAAGATTGGATTTCATTGATGGTGCACAAATCATCAAAAAATCGATAACATTCTTCCAGGTCTTTAAGGGATAAGATGGAGTTGAATAGCTGATCTAAGCTTTTGCCCCTTAATTTATCAATTTGCATCTTTATACATCTTCTCCTTTACTATTGGCACACCGCTCCGCACTGACTTTTCCGAGAAAGCGGTATCTTTCCTGACTCATTTTTTTCAACCTCAGCAATGAGCTTTGAACGAATCATGACAGGTTTGGTTCTACGCTGAAAATGCCATCAGGTTCTTTCGTAAGCCGAAGCTTCTTTATCGTAAACAAATTCGACAAGTTTTGTCATATTCCTTGTGCGACAATCTGACAAACTTGTTTGCCTCCGATATCTAGAACACTTCTGCTCTGTTAAGTCTTTCCCTAAAAAACAGTATGTGTAGAAAGCTTGGCGAGACGACAAACCTGCGCCCCGCCTTGCTTAATTATTCAAAATATGTTGGTCGGCCAGCGTAACCGACAGATTCATTTTACAATTGGGCACTTCATTCGTCATGTCAAAGCCCTATGCTTTGTCACCATATCTAGCAGCGAAGAGATCTTTTGCTTACTCCTGCCCTATAACAGCGGTCAGAAATCTAGCAAATATGATACAGCTCCACTCTGTTATATTTTAACGCATTATAGACGGAAAGAGTACAGTTTTTTTCATGACATCAAATATTCCTCTTGGTGTCACTCGAATATACGGCAAGTGTGTGCTTTGGAAAAAGACAAGTGTATCAATCGGGCAGTCAAATGGATACCCTCGCTCAATGAGTAGCTTGCGTAACGTTTGCTCCTGCTGAAGAACCGTTTCAAACGGTTCAGCTGATGCACAGCCTGATAATTGCAGCGGGATTTCATGCAAAATCTTTCCGTTTTCTGTGAGCACAATTCCACCGCCAATTTCTTTCATTCGCTTATGAGCGAGCATCATATCATCTTTATTTTTCCCAATCACTAAAATGTCACCAGTGGTTGAAAATGAGCTGACAAACCCTTGCACCTTGTTTGCAAATCCTTTTAACATTGTGTTCACGCGCCACTCGCCTTTTCGATCAATCAGGCTGAAGAAGCTTTGATCATGGTCACAGGACAGCTGATTGACAGAGTTATCAATCTCCACTGTATAAGGCTCCATGATGACAGCATTGCGCATTTTGACACCAAGAGGCATTGAGAATTGCAAGTCACTCATTGTCAGGTCATAGCTTAAATCTAATGGTTCAAGCCCACCATTTTCCCATTTTGTCTCTTGGAATTGATGCTGGTTCTCCCCCTCTAATTTCAGGATTACCCCTTTAGAAATCACCGTTTCTGGATTTGGATTCATCGGATCATCTAAAATATTCAAAGAAGCCAATCGGCCAGGACCGACCACGCCTAATAAGTCATCAATTTGATAGTATTTCGCAATGTTAAAAGTCGCCATATTGTACGCATCAATAGTAGGCACGCCTTCTTCAAGGGCAATGGAAATGAGACGATTGATCATGCCTTCTTCATAAAAGTGAGGCGCTGATCCATCTGTTGTATAGAAAAAGTGATCGTAGTGCCTAAAGTCACGCTCATGCAATTCCCTTAAAATGTTCACTAAATCTGGGCGGATGGAAGAATGACGCAAGGACACATGATAACCTAGAGACAAGCGTTTGAGCACATCGTCTGCATTCATTGCTTCATGATCACTGTCCGCTCCAAACAGCTTCATTTTTGTTAGCGTTTTCTCAGAAGCCCCAGGGAAATGCCCTTCAATTCGTTTTCTCTGCTTCTTCGTTTCTTGCATGCAATATAAAATGAGATCATCACCGTCCATTAATCTTGGCCAGCTCGTTAATTCGCCGCCTTGAAGGACGTCGGGATGATCAATCCATTCTTTCCGATAGTTAATAGGAAGCATCTCATCTTCATACCTGACCTCGGTTTGAAGATCGTATCTGGACCACCAGAAGTACTGAAATGGCTGCTTTTTTAATTCACACAGAGTGGAAAGCGCTTTCTTTTCGTTGCTTTGCAAAAGAAGAAATAAGTTATCGCTGACCATCGTTGTTGTGCCAAATTGAGACACATATTCTGCAAGTGATTGGGGATTATAAATATGGAACGGATGCGCGTGAGGTTCAATATACCCCGGCACAATGTATTTACCTTCACAATCAATCACACGTTTAGCTGATTTATTTTGAGGAAGCTCTGCTCCGACATAAACAATTCGATCATCATGTATCCAAATATTTGCCTTCACCCATTGCTTCAAAAACGGGTTTAGCACGAGTCCATTCGTTAAAAGGAGTGTTGGAACTATTTTTGAGTCGACTACATCGATTTGTGTGCGGATGTCATTGTTTCTCCAATTAAAAGTACGTTCGGACATTCACATACTCTCCTTCATTTGTATTAGCCCTATCGTAACATAACGAACCACGTTACGCATTAATGAAACGTTACAATTTCTTGAAATCACACTTAAAATAATTTAAAAAAGGAGAATCACTTGCAATGAAACCTAATCTTGGCTTAATGGAAGCGCTCATGAGAATTGCCTGCGGAATGACGATATGTACTGTAGCTGGATCCTTATATGCTCGAAAACCATGGAGTAAAATGCTGCTTTTTGGCATCATGCTCGGCGGATTAAAATTGGGTTCTGGTATTCTTCGTTTTTGTCCAGTGACCTATATGTGTGAACAGCAGAATACACATAAAGAGAAGGCTGAGTAGACAGCCTTCGTCAGATTGTTGACAAAGGGCTAAAATGATTTTTATTTTAGCCCTTTGTCTTCCTTTCAGCGTGACATGAAAACCTTTGAAGTCTAGGAAGGGCGAGCACCGGCGCACAGACCTGACAACGAATGCGAGGGTTTATCTGCACGCTGGAGAAGGCTGAGTAGACAGCCTTCTTTTTTTGTGTGTGAATCATTCCGCTGCTTCGCACCATTTGACCAACGTACCAGCAATGATTTCTGCTGCTTCAATCACATGTTTGATCTCAATGGATTCATTCGGGAAATGGGCAAGCACTGTCGTTCCAGGTCCAAACACAATGATTGGGATATCCGCTGCTTGTGACAGTAATCCGCCGTCTGTCCCCCAAGGGGCGGCTTCCACCTTTGGCGGGTGCTGCATGACCTCTTCATATTGTTCCTTCAATAGACCTAAAAGCGGGTGATCAGAGTCGATTGACCCTGGAAGCCATCTAGCACCAAACCACTCCACCTCCACAGGATGTTCTTGAAACCAAGCATCCTTTTCAGCGAGTCCAGTCATCCAATTTTCTAATTCCTTCTCTGCCTGCTCAACTGTCTCACCTGGCATCACACCAAGCCTGCCTTCCATTGTGACAAGATCTGCGACAGAGGACGGCCAATCACCGCCTTGAATTTTCCCAATGTTGATTGGAATTGGAATCGGGATATGCTGAAACAGCGGCTCCGTCACTCGCTGATTTCTTTCTTTTTCTAGTGCCTCTATATGAGAAAGGACCACCGTGCTCTTTTCAATAGCAGAAACACCGTGATACCTTGTTCCGCCATGAGCTGCCCTTCCTTTAATATGCAGCCTGAACCACTTTGATCCTTGCTGAAGCGGAAAAATGTTCATATGACTTGGCTCTGGAATGATGGCAGCATCCGCTGTGTACCCTTTCAATATTGCTGCAAGTGTGCCTGCTCCGCCGCTTTCCTCTTCGACGACACTATGAAACACCACATCTCCTTTCAGGGGAATCTGAAGCGCATGCAGTGCCTCAAGCGCAAAGAGTAAAGAAACGTTTCCACCTTTCATATCTGTTGCCCCGCGTCCATAAAGTCTCCCGTTTATGATATGCCCGCTGTAAGGCGGATATGTCCATTGATTCTTATCTCCTGCCGGAACCACATCTACGTGCCCGTTTAATAAAATCGATTTGCCACCACCTTTCCCTTTCAATCGTCCAGCAACGTTGGGACTCCCTTGAAAAGATCGGCGTGGGGAATAAAAATAAGGATGCTCTAGTAATTCATCGCCGCCAATTTCCCAAACGTCTACATCAAAGCCAATGGCGGACAGTTTATTGGCCACGATCTGCTGAACCTCTTCTTCATTTCCTTGGGTGCTGTCACATTGCACCATTTGCTGAAGAAGCGTAATGGCTTCATCCTGATGCTCTTTCATCCAGTTTCTGATACGTGTCATTGGCTGCAAGTCGTTCATCCTTTCTACACAACAGATTTGACATCAGGCGCTAAAATTAATGGCGCTTCAGTCGCCCTTATGACATCTTCCGGCTGAAATGGTGGCATGACTTCACGTAAAATCAGCAGCTGAGACTTGACCTCAATGACCGCCATATCCGTAATAATCAAATCGACACACGCTTTAGCGGTTAATGGCAATGTACAAGCCGTTTTCACTTTAGATCGACCGTGTTTATCCAGATGGCTCATCACCACTACCACTTTTTTCGCTTTTTGCGCCAGCTCAATCGCTCCGCCCATACCCGGTACTCTTTTCCCCGGTACAATCCAATTGGCAAGATCCCCTTGGCTGCTTACTTCAAGTGCACCCAAAATCGTCATATCCAGCATGCCTTTTCGGATGATGCCAAAAGCAGTCGTACTGTCCATGTACGAGCCGCACTTTGTCAACGTAATGGGAAAACCACCGGCATTGCACAAATTCGGATCTTCTTCCCCTTGCAGAGGCGAGGCTCCTGCCCCCATAATGCCGTTTTCTGCATGCAGCCACACCTCATAATGTGCTGGAATGTAATCTGCTGCTAGGGTCGGAATGCCGATCCCAAGATTCACAATCATGCCGTCTTCAATTTCTTGTGCTGCTCTTTTAGCAATGCGGTGTCTTAAATCGATGTCTCCCATGCCCATGTCCAGTTCACTCCTTTTGATTGCACGATTTGATTCACAAATACGCCTGGCGTCACGATTTCTTCTGGATCGAGCTGCCCCGCTGCCACAATTTCTTCTGCCTCCGCAATGGTCCAGTCTCCTGCCATCGCCACAATCGGGTTTGTATTCCGTGCGCTTTTATCAAAAATCAGGTTTCCCACTTCATCTGCTTTGTAGGCATTGACGATGGCAATATCCGCTGTGAGCGCAGGCTCTAACATATAATTCTTCCCATTCAGTTGAACCAATTGTTTCTCATCGAGATTCAGGCTATCCATCCCAACATCTGTCACAATGCCCGCCAGCCCCATTCCGCCTGCTCTGATTTTTTCTGCAAGAATGCCCTGCGGATAAAAATGAACGTCTAATGTACCAGCTTGCATTTTCTGTCCGGCAATGGGATTTGAGCCGATATGAGAGGCGATGATTTTTTTCACTCTTCCTTCTGTGATGAGCCGGCCCACACCAATTTGCGGGAAACCTGCATCATTTCCGATCAATGTCAGATCTTGAATATTTGCTTGCAAAATGGCATCAATCAACGATGGTGGTGAACCCACGCCGCCAAATCCGCCAAACATGATGGTCATGCCATCTTTTAATCGCGTCATCACTTCATCCAAACCCACAGTTTTGTTCATGTTCGTTCCTCCTTACATAGCAGATGGGAAAAATCCTCGATTGATCACTTCTTGTTCGACTTGTGTGATGGTCTGCCCGAATAAATCAATGAGTTCATCCATTTCCTGCTGTGTGATGGAAAGCGGCGGTGCGATCATAACCGCTGCGCCTCCGACCCCATTCTCTCCAGCGCTTGCTGGATACACCAGCAGTCCATTTTGTTTTGCCGTTTCAACGACGAGATTGGTTATCTGAGCATGTGCAGGAAATGGCGTTTTAGATAAACAATCTGCGACAAATTCAATGCCAATAAGCAATCCCTTCCCTCTTACATCCCCTATGATGGAATGGGCTACTTGCAGATCTTTTAAAGCATTCATCATGTATCGCCCGGAAAGTTCAGCCCGTTCGGGAAGCTGATGCTTTTTCATATATCGAATGACCGCTAATGAAACAGCTGCTGAAAGCGGATTGGCACTATATGTGTGCCCTGCCATGACAGAGCCGGAGCCGCTGATAATCGGTGCCATCACACGATCCGTTGAGACAACTGCTGCGATTGGAGAATAACCTGCGCTCATGCCCTTTCCGAGAACCATGATATCTGGTACCGTGCCCCAGTGTTCCATCGCAAACATTTTTCCAGTTCGTCCAAAGCCCGTCATGACTTCATCTGCGATCAATAAAATGTCGTTTTCTTCACAGACTCGCTTCATTGCTTCGAAATAACCGTCTGGCGGCAGGAGCGCCGCTCCCGCTGCGCCAACAATCGGTTCAGCAATCAATGCGGCGATCCTCTCTTTTCCTATACGCTGGATGACGGTCTTAAATTCCTGGACATACCACTCGACCTGCTTGCTGTCTTCCTTTGGCAGCCATGACCTGTAACTATAGGGCGGAGACAGCACTGGATGCTTTTCAAGCAGTGGTTCAAAGCGCTCTCTCCTTGCAATATGACCTGACATCGACAGCGCCCCTAATGTAATGCCGTGGTAACTCATCCATCTTGAGATGATATGATTTTTTTCCGTCTTCCCCTGCTCCTGCCAATGCTGAATCGCCATTTTCATAGCAGTCTCCGTTGCCTCTGAACCGCTCCCTACAAAAAAAGACCAGTTCAGATCACCTGGGCAAAGTGTACTCAATTCATACGCTAGTTCTTCCGCTGGTTCATTCGTAAATTGTGACCTGTACGTAAAGCTCACCTTTTTCGCTTGCTCCGTCATCGCATCAATAATCTCTTGTATGCCATGTCCAATACTTGCCGTGACTGCCCCTGATGAGCCATCTATATATTTTTTTCCGTCCCGATCATATAAATAAATCCCCTCTCCTCTCACAGCCACAGGATATTGCTGATTTAACATCGGTTTGATTAAGTAATCCCGGGTCTCCACTTTGTCATTCCTCCCTCTCTTGTCAGCAGCTGCACTTTTCTTTTTACATGAATCGCAAGAAAATTTTGTATACTTGGTATAAGATTAGCTTAATCAAGAGGGCAGTCATCCTCCATTCGCCATATGCCCGAATTTCACATGTGTTTTTTATACATGGTGTATAAGAGTGTTCAAAAGGAGGTCATGAGTCTATGGCGATTCTCGTCAAAGATGCACTCTCGCTCGATATGATGAAAGAAACCAAACTGCTTGCTGGAGAAAATGGACTGGATCGTCTTATCCAGTGGGTGACCATTGTGGAAATTATTGAGGACACGTCTAGACTTTCCGAAGGAGAATTACTTGTTACAACTGGATTTGGGCTGACAGAAAATAAAGAAAGACGCATCCGGCTTGAACAATTGATTCAATCTCATCGTCTTTCAGCCATTGCCATTTATAAAGGCGTGTACTTAACGGAAATTCCCGCATCACTCATTGAAGCCGCCGATAATAGCGGTATTCCGCTCATCGAGATTCCGCCCCATGTCAATTTTTCAGACATCACAAAAGCCGTTCTAGAACAAATCGTCAGCAGTCAGCTCCATCAGCTCAAATATTCTTCTGCGATTCATCAAAGACTGACCCATTTAAATGTGAGCAATAAAAATGTCACGCAAATTACGGATGAACTGGCACATCTCACAGCAGCAAATATCGTCGTACTGGATGTGTTTTTGCACCAAACAGCAGCTCATCTCGAAACAGACGAAGTGACCTATTCTCCTGCTTTTGGCTTTCTAACAGATGACGAACCGATTGAAACCTCTTCTCTGCTCAAGCAGGCAGAGGAAAAAGGCAGGCTCGTCTATGACACATATGGTGCGTTTGTTCTAGCGGCATGCCCTGTGATTGCAATGGGGGATATTTTCGGGTTCATTGTGGCGTTAAAGAAAAAAGAGACGTGGCACCATCTCGATGCCATCGCCATTGAGCATGCCGGTGCGGTGTATGCGATTGAATGGTTGAAACAAAAAGCCATTCAAGATACAGAAAACCAAATGCAGGGGCATTTATTGGATGATATGCTACAACAGCAATACACAGAAGAAAGTTATGTCATCGAACAAGCAAGAAAGCTGCAATATGATATGAGCGAAGAACAAGTCGTCATCTACTTTCAATTTCAGCATCAGCACACACAGCTCGATCATCAAATGGTGCAGCGCCTATCCCAATTGCTCACATCCATTTTTGAACGCAGACAAATTCCTTTTTTATTAAAAGCAAGGCTTGATTCCATTTTCGTTCTGACACCCGCAGGAAAAAACACATATCAAGAAACAAATTGGTATCGTGCATCAGAAGAATGCCGCAGTACTTGGTCTTATTTTTTCCCCGTCCATCCCATTGTGATTGGCATTGGAAGAGCCTACGACCAGATCAGTCTCTTTGCTAAAAGTGCAAAAGAAGCCCAGTATGCAGCAAGGCTTCTTCCTCTTTTGAAAACAGATGACAGCATCATTCATTATCAGAAGCTCGGCCTATATGGGATGCTGCTTGAAATGAACGAAGCCGGAATGAATTTGCATGACTTTTATGTGGAGCTGTTAAGCCCGCTGCTTTATACAAAAAAACAAGGAGCTGACCTCATTCATACACTCGAAGTGTATTTGGCACACAATGAAAATATTCAAAAGTCAGCGGGGGAATTGTTTATTCACCGGCATACGTTAAGCTACCGGTTGAAACAAATTGAAACGAGAACAGGCTGCAGCCTCAAATCCACTGATGATCGGATGAAGCTGCAGCTGAGTATCATGGCGTACCGCCTATCTGGTCTGCTTGATCAGATGAGAACCATTTCATGATTCATTTGGCGTTTTGACCCATAGATTCATATCTTCAATTTTGTCAAAAATATAGCAGTTGTTTTGAAAGCGTCCGGTGTATGTATACCCGAGCTGATAAAATACTTGATTCATTCCATAGGACAGTGCACGGGCGAGAGAATAAAAGACATAAATGTGCATGGATTGAAGCTCTTGTTCGAGGGCTAGAATCAAATGATGCATGAATCCTAGTTTTCTGTATGTGGGAAGGGTTGCACAATCTGTTAATTCTGCATGACCATACAGCACATTGATTTCAGCGGATGCGGCACTTACAAGTTGACCGTCATGTTCAACGGCATAAAAAACCGTCCCTTCCTCCATTACCTTTTGGATGTAATCTGGCTCGTTCATTGGCGTGGGGTACGTTTCAAAGACCGTATCATAGAGCGCTGCCAGCTTGTGCACATCCTCTGGACCAGCTTTCCTCATCACATACTCATCTTGCCACACGCCTTGGTCTTTTTTCATCGGCTTTTCTTGAATAGACGCAACGATTTCATCTTCCTTCAGCCAAAATGGGCTGTTCATTCGATCTTCGGTCAGAAAGAGCGACATGCCGTACGCATCACTTCCGAGGAAATAATGAGAAAACACGCCTTCAAGCCGAAAGCCTTTTGCTAAAAAAAGAGGCATATGCTCGCGCCTTACTTTTACAATAACCTTAGACGCCTTGCAGTCCGCCGCTTCCTGAAGCACGGATTGAATCACATCCTGCACCCTGCCGCTATAGTCATCCAAACGAATTCGCTCATTGAATGGATCCATACAGATCAAAGCAGAAAAACGCTCGTTTGCAAGTTTCTTTAATTGCACCATACACTCATTCCCCTCTTAGCTAATGAAAAACTTCCAAATTAAAAATGAAGAAATAGCAACGCCAGAAAAAATGGATAGGATCATATAACTAATGGCTGAAGCTTTTTTCATTTTATTGTGTTTAATGGCAAATAACATAATATTATTTATGTTTATGAGAAATAAAATGATCATGAATATTGCAAAGAGAATAATTGCCTTAAATTCCATGTTGCCTCCTCGTGAATGGGTCATCCAATAACACTTCTCCATATTCGGGCTTTATCCCTTCTAATCATCAAAAGAAGAAAAAACACCTTTCCATCTCGTCAGATAGAAAGGTGTTTTGATTAAACCAATTTTCTCGAAAATTTCAGAAAATAATTTCTATAATTAACGATGTTTAGTACCACTATTATTCCAATATTTATAATGATTTGAAGATTTAGAAACTGAGAAACTACCAGTTACTGTTACCCCTTTTACTGCTGCAGAACCACTTCCACTTATTGATACATTAGTGGTTCCATTATTATAGAAGTCTCCATTTACATACCACCAAATAGCAGTTGGAGAAGTTATTTTTGCTTTAACTTTACCAGCAAAATGTTTTGAACCAAGGCTAGAATATCTGTCTAAGTCTATATCTTCAATATATTTAAATTGTACAAATGATCCACTCGCATATGTCCAAGCATAAATTTGAACTTTAGGTTGATATAAAAAACCTACATCCTGAACAATTGTCATTTTATGCATACTGTATTTTGTTGCAGCTGTACTAAATTGTTTCTTTGATAAATTTGTAGAAGATTTTTGAACTTCTTTCTTAGAGATACCCCTTGATTTGGATACTTCCTTAACATATTGATCATATGAAATTTTTTCAATTTTGGTATTTCCTGTTTTACCTAAATTATGAACCTTATTAAGATTGATAGAACCAAATTCTTTAGCAGAAGTTGGTGCAGGAATAGCAAAAGCTGAGCTTACTAATACGAGAACTAGAAGAACTGATGACATCACTTTTTTCATTATTATACCTCCCTTTGTAATATATTAAATTTATAACATTAAAATGAAAATAAAAAGGTTTTTTTATACATTTAAAGTAATTTTAAGGTTTATCTGTGAGTTTTATAATATAAAAAAAGACCCACTCACATAGTGAGAGAGTCTAGTATAATCATGTAGTTTTCCCCGCAGCCTTCAGCGCACGGGCGCCAATGTCACGGCGATAAAATAAACCTGGCTGAATGATTTCTTCAACCGCTTCATACACTCTTGATCTTGCCGCTTCAAATGTGTCGTCAAATGCGGTCACATTTGCTACACGGCCGCCATTTGTGACGAATTGATCGTTTTCCTTTTTTGTTCCTGCGTGGAAGGTGACGACATCAGAGACCGTTGTTTGCAAAGCACCGATTGGTGTGCCTTTTGCGTAGTCTTCCGGGTATCCTTCTGATGCAAGAACGACACTGACAGCGGCTGTGTCTTTCCACTGCAAGTCCACATCTTTTCCATCTAGAATGTCTAGGAAGACTTGAACTAGATCTGATTCAAGACGAGGAAGCACTACTTGCGTTTCAGGGTCGCCAAAGCGTGCATTGAACTCAATGACCTTAGAGCCTTCTGGTGTCAGCATTAAGCCCGCATATAAAATGCCTGTAAACGAACGCTCTTCCTGCACCATCGCGAGAGCTGCTGGTTTGACGACGTCTTCCACCGCTTTTTGTACGACTTCATCAGAAATTTGTGGAACCGGTGAATAAGCGCCCATCCCGCCGGTGTTTGGTCCTTTGTCATCTTCAAATGCCCGTTTATGATCCTGTGCGATCACCATCGGATACACCTTTTCTCCATTGACAAAGGCCATCAGAGAAAACTCTTCACCTGTTAAAAATTCTTCAATGACAACCGATGCACTCGCATCGCCAAACTTTTCATCCTCTAAAAAGTCATGTAGGCAGTTGATTGCCTCTTCAAGCGTCATTGCCACTGTCACGCCTTTTCCTGCGGCAAGCCCATCTGCTTTAATGACAATTGGGGCACCCTTTTCTTCCACATATGCCTTCGCTTCTTCAAACGATGTAAAAGTGGCGTAAGCGGCTGTCGGGATCTCATAATTTTTCATTAAGTCTTTTGCAAATTCTTTTGAGCCTTCAATGACTGCGGCTTTTGCATTCGGTCCAAATACCTTTAGACCTGCTTCTTCAAATGCATCGACGACACCTGCAATTAAAGGAACCTCTGGACCGACAATTGTTAAACCGATGTTATTGTCTTTTGCAAAACGAATTAACGCCTCATGATCTCCCTCGTCGATCGGTACAAGCTTTGCTGCGTCTGTCATTCCATCATTGCCGGGTGCGACATATACTTGGCTGACAAGTTCGCTTTGATTCACTTTCCATGCGATGGTATGCTCTCTTCCGCCTCTGCCGATAATTAATACGTTCACACTGTCATCCCCTTAATGTTTGAAATGTCTAACGCCAGTGAAGACCATGGCGATGCCGTATTCATCTGCTTTTTGGATTGATTCTTCATCACGAATGGAACCACCTGGCTGGATGATCGCTGTGACGCCTGCCTTTGCAGCAGCTTCCACTGTATCGCCCATTGGGAAAAATGCATCAGAACCTAGTGCACTGCCTTTTGCTTTTTCACCTGCTTGCTCAATCGCAATGTTAGCCGAGCCAACACGGTTCATTTGACCAGCACCAATACCTGCTGTCATTTGATCCTTCGCTAGAACGATGGCATTTGATTTCACATGCTTGACGACTTTCCAAGCGAGCTTTAAGTCTTTCCATTCGTCTTCAGTCGGCTCTCTTTTCGTTGGGATAGAGATCGTTGCTTCCTCTAAGCCGTATGTGTCGATATCCTGAACGAGCAATCCACCATGAACACTTGTGAGCTGCTTTTCTTTTTTCCCAAGATCTGCTTCTACATCTAATGTTAGTAGACGAAGGTTCTTTTTCGCTGTTAACACGTCAAGTGCTTCTTGGCTAAACGATGGTGCGATGACGATTTCTAAGAAAATCGTATGGAGTACCTCAGCCGTTTGCTTGTCTACTTCACGATTAAGCGCCACAATGCCGCCGAAAATAGATGTTTCATCTGCTTTAAATGCACGATCAAATGCTTCTGCAATCGTTTCCCCTGTCCCAACACCACATGGGTTCATATGCTTTACAGCCACAGCCGCTGGCTCCGTAAATTCACGTACAATTTGAAGTGCTGCATCTGCATCTTTGATGTTGTTGTAGGAAAGTTCTTTTCCATGTAATTGCGTTGCAGTAGCTAAAGAGCCTTTGCATGGAAGCGCATTTTCATAGAACGTCGCCGCTTGGTGCGGGTTTTCTCCATAACGAAGAGATTGCTTTTTCTCAAATGTGACTGTGAACTGTTCTGGCTCTGTTTCGCCAACAAAGTTCGTTAAGTAATCCGCAATCAGGGCATCGTAAGCAGCTGTATGACGGAATACTTTTGCTGCAA
The DNA here is from genome assembly GCF_038593225.1 of Bacillus sp. FSL W8-0629. Classification (NCBI taxonomy): domain Bacteria; kingdom Bacillati; phylum Bacillota; class Bacilli; order Caryophanales; family Bacillaceae; genus Bacillus; species Bacillus sp. FSL W8-0629. The sequence goes on along the minus strand of NZ_CP151975.1, from coordinate 666,308 downwards.
GCTCACGTTTTTTCTCTAGTGATACGCCGCCTTCTTTGATTTGTTGAACGACAGAATCATAATCACGCGGGTCTACAATCACCGTGACGTCCTGATGGTTTTTAGACGCAGCACGAAGCATACCCGGTCCGCCAATATCAATGTTTTCAATCGCTTCTTCATACGTGACATCGTCTTTGGAAATGGTCTCTTTGAATGGATATAGATTCACAACGACAAGATCAATCGGCTGAATGCCGTGCTTTTCGATCTGTGCCATATGCTCATCGTTTTCTCTCACTGCTAACAGTCCACCGTGAATGTTCGGATGAAGCGTTTTGAGACGTCCGTCCATGATTTCTGGGAAGCCAGTCACTTCAGAAATACCAATGACATCAATGCCGTTCTCTTGAAGAAGTTTGTGTGTACCACCAGTTGAAATCACTTCAACGCCAAGTTCTGTTAGTTCTTTCACAAAAGGTACAAGATTTGTTTTATCGGAAACACTGATTAATGCGCGTTTGATCGTCATGCCTTTGTCACCTCATTAAGATAATTCTAAAAGTGATTTGATCACTTTTGGATATAGTGTATGTTCTAATTCATGCATTCTTTTTTCAATGGATTCAAGGTCTTCCCCTTGTTCAATATGAATGGCGGCTTGGTCAATAATCGGGCCGGTATCCATGCCTTCGTCGACATAATGAACCGTGATGCCAGCCACTTTGACTCCTGCTTGATAGGCTTGTCCAATCGCATCGAGTCCAGGAAATGCTGGCAGTAAAGAAGGGTGGATATTCACGATTTTCCCTCTAAATGCATCAAGCAATGTCGGGCCGATCAGTCGCATATACCCAGCGAGGAAAATCCATTCCACTTCATGCAGCTTCAGCTGTTCAATGATGGTTTGCTCAAAAGCGGCTTTACTTGGGAAAGCCTTCGGCGTAAAAGAAAAAGACGGAATGCCCTCTTTCTCTGCCCGCTCCAGCACCTTCGCACCCGGTTTATCACAGATCACAATGGCGGCTTTTGCCGGCCACTGTTCTTCTTTTAACGTATCAATAATGGCTTGAAAATTTGTCCCGCTTCCAGAGGCGAAGATCGCAAACTTTTTCATGAGAGGCTTCCACCACCGAAAGTGACGCCTTCTCCTTTTTGAACTCGTCCGATAAGAAAGGCTTTCTCTCCGTCTTGTTCAAGTCCACTGATCACATCGACGAGATCATCCTCTTTGACGGCTAGGACAAAGCCGATGCCCATATTAAATACATTGAACATGTCTTCTGCTTTCAATTGCCCTTTTTCTTGAATAAAGGAGAAAATAGGCGGGACCGGCCATGAGCCATTATCAATCTCCACACCAAGTCCTTCAGGTAGCATACGTGGTAAATTCTCAATAAAGCCGCCGCCTGTCACATGTGCCATACCGTCAACCTTGCCAGCTTTCACTTGTTTAAGAACAGGCTTGACATAAATTTTCGTCGGTTCCAGCAGCTCTTCTCCAAGCGGTCTTGTAAAAGGTTCATACGTTTGGTGAAGGTCTAGACCTGCGTCTTCCAGCAATACTTTTCGTACAAGAGAATAGCCATTGCTATGAATTCCGCTAGAGCTGAGTCCAATCAGCAAATGCCCTTCCTTGATGTTCTCACCTGTGACGATTTCATCCTTTTCAACGACACCTACAGAAAATCCAGCAATATCATATTCTTCTTCTGTGTAAAGACCCGGCATTTCTGCAGTCTCTCCGCCGACAAGCGCTGAACCAGACTGCTCGCATCCGTCAGCTACACCTTTGACGATGGATTCAATTTTCAAAGGATCTGCTTTTCCAACTGCTAAGTAATCTAAGAAAAAGAGCGGCTCTGCCCCTTGTGCAAGTACATCGTTCACACACATAGCAACAGCATCTACACCGATCGTATCGTGTTGATCCATTAAAAATGCCAGCTTTAATTTCGTACCAACACCATCTGTTCCTGAGACAAGAACGGGCTTTTTGTATGGCAGTTCAGATAAATCAAACATACCGCCAAATCCGCCTAGAGCCCCCATGACACCTGCTCTTTTTGTACGTTCTACGTGTGTTTTCATTCGTTTAACGGCTTCGTATCCTGCTTCGATGTCGACACCGGCGTTTTTATATGCTTCTGACATCCCATTCACTCCTTTTATCTGCTTGTCTTCCATGTATTTTCGGCAGAATGAAAGAGCAGCATATCAAATCACGTTGACTGCTGCTCCATTATTCGATTATTTCGTCAGGACTGTTTCCTTCACATGAGGAAGGACAGTATCTTCATAAATTTCGGTCGGGTATTTTCCAGTAAAACATGCTAAACACTGACCACGCTGCGGATCATCATACTTTCTGCCAATCCCGTCCATTAAACCGTCTACAGATAAAAATGCAATGGTGTCTGCACCGATTTCCTGTCTAATTTCTTCCACTGAATGAGATGATGCAATCAGCTCTTCGTGTGTAGACGTATCAATTCCATAAAAACACGGATGAGCGATTGGCGGTGAACTAATGCGTACATGCACTTCCGTCGCTCCCGCTTCTCTTAGCATCGTCACAATCCGGCGGCTTGTGGTTCCGCGTACGATGGAATCATCCACCATGACGACACGTTTGCCTTCGACCACCCCGCGCACAGCAGACAGCTTCATGCGCACGCCCTGCTCACGCAATGCTTGAGACGGCTGAATAAATGTCCGGCCAACATAACGGTTTTTAATTAAACCTAGCTCATATGGAATACCTGTTGCTTCGGCATAGCCAATCGCTGCAGAAATACTGGAGTCTGGCACACCTGTCACGACATCTGCTTCGACATGTGCTTCTTCTGCAAGTTTCTTACCAAGATTCTTTCTCGCACTATGCACGTTGATGCCATTGATATTGCTGTCCGGTCTTGAGAAATAAATGTATTCCATGCTGCACATGCTGCGGTTAATGTTCATCGAGAAGCGCTCAGATTTTAAGCCTTCATCATTAATGATCAGCATTTCGCCAGGCTCTACATCTCGTAAATAGGTAGCACCAACGACATCAAAGGCACATGTTTCAGAAGCGACAACATAAGCATCCCCAAGCATACCAAGTGAAAGTGGACGTAATCCGTTCGGATCAAGCGCTACGATCATTTCTGTTTCCGTCATGATTAGGAAAGCATAAGCTCCTTTTAACATAGACAGAGCATTTTTGATTTGATCCTTCAAATCCATATATCCGCTACGCTTAATTAAGTGAGCGAGCACTTCGGTATCAGAAGACGTTTGAAAAATACTTCCTTGGTTCTCTAGCTGCTGTTTTAATTGCGTTGCATTGACCAAGTTTCCATTATGAGCAAGGGCAAGACTGCCATTGTTTTGCGAGCGGAAGAAGAGGGGCTGCACATTCTCAAAGCCGCCTCCGCCTGCTGTCGCATACCGAACGTGTCCGATCGCACCTTTTCCCTTTAAATCCTTAAGCTCACCATTTTGGAACACTTCCGTAATCAGTCCAAGGCCTTTGTGTGACGTCAAGTTTTCACCGTCTGTTGCAATAATTCCCGCACCTTCTTGTCCTCGGTGCTGAAGGCTATGCAATCCGTAATATGTGATTTGCGGGGCTTCTTCGTGTCCCCAAACCCCAAAGACGCCACATTCTTCGTTTAAGCCTCTGATTTCAGCAAGCATGGGATCGCTCCTTTCCATGCGCGTTCAAGCTCGTTGACTGCCGCATGAATCCATTGTTGTCCTTCTTGATTTTTGACAGTGAATACACCATCATTTGTGACCGTTCCGACTTCTTTTGCATCTTGCACAGCCGCAGCAAACGCTTCGCGATTTTCTGGTTTCACTGTGACGACAAAACGTGACTGTGATTCACTGAATAGTGATGCTGCGCTGTTTAGATCGATCTGGATATCAGCGCCAAGACCATCTGTTCCAAATGTACTTTCAGCTAGTGCTACACCAAGACCGCCTTCAGAGACATCATGTGCTGACTGAACAAGTCCGTTTTGAATCGCTGCTAATAGGGCTTCTTGACGCGCCAGTTCTACATCCAAATCAATTTCTGGTGCTTTTCCGTAGATACGGCCTTCTGTCATTTTTTGAAGCTCACTGCCTGCAAATTCTTCCTTCGTTTCACCAATGACGAAAATCACATCGCCTGCCTGTTGGAACGATTGAGTCGTAATATGAGCTGTATCTTCAATCAAACCAACCATGCCAATAACTGGCGTTGGGTAAATGGCTGTTCCATTTGACTCGTTATATAAAGAGACGTTACCGCCGATGACCGGTGTGCTTAATGTACGGCAAGCTTCGCTAATGCCGTCAGCAGACTTTTCAATCTGCCAGAAGATTTCTGGTTTCTCCGGGTTACCGAAGTTCAAGTTATCTGTTACTGCAAGCGGACGAGCGCCTGAGCAGACAATGTTACGTGCGGCTTCTGCAACTGCGATCTTACCGCCAACCTCTGGATCAAGGTAGAGATAACGTGCGTTACAATCTGTTGTCATCGCAAGAGCTTTTTTCGTCCCACGGATTCTGAGCACGCCCGCATCAGAGCCAGGTGCAACGACTGTGTTTGTACGAACCATATAGTCGTATTGATCGTAAACCCATTCTTTACTCGCAATCGTTGGCTGTTTTAACAGCTGTTTCAACGTATCTGCTGCATCTGTGATCGCTGGAGCTTCCACTTTTGTTTCTAAAAACTCGCGATAGTATGCAGGCTCACTTGACGGCTTGTGATAAACCGGTGCTTCTTCTGCAAGTGCATCAACTGGAAGCTCACACACTACTTCTCCTTGATGGAGTAAACGAAGCATTTTATCATCTGTCACATGACCGACTGAGACTGCTTCAAGATCGTATTTTTCAAAAATATCAATGATTTCTTGCTCACGGCCTTTTTCAATGACCAACAGCATTCTCTCTTGGGATTCAGACAGCATCATTTCATACGCTGACATGCCGGTTTCACGCTGAGGGATCAGGTCTAAGTTCATTTCGATACCTGAACCGGCTTTACTTGCCATCTCTGCACTTGAGCTAGTTAAGCCAGCCGCTCCCATATCTTGAATGCCCACAAGCGCATCATTTTTGATGACTTCAAGGCATGCTTCAAGCAAAAGCTTTTCCATGAACGGATCGCCGACTTGAACCGCTGAACGTTTTTCTTCTGATTCATCAGAAAATTCTTCAGACGCAAATGTTGCACCGTGAATCCCGTCACGTCCCGTTTTAGCACCAACGTACATGACCGTATTGCCAACACCTTTTGCCTGCCCTTTCTTGATGTCTTCATGGTTGATTAACCCTACACACATCGCGTTAACGAGCGGGTTGCCTTCATAGCTTTGATCAAAATGAACTTCTCCGCCGACTGTTGGAATACCGATACAGTTTCCATAGCCTGCAATCCCTGCCACTACTTCTTCAAACAAGTACTTCACGCGCGGTGAAGTCAGTTCACCAAAACGAAGAGAGTTTAATACCGCAATTGGACGAGCCCCCATGGAGAATACATCACGGATGATTCCGCCGACACCTGTTGCCGCTCCTTGATACGGTTCAATTGCAGATGGATGGTTATGTGATTCGATTTTAAATACAACCGCTTGGTTGTCTCCAATATCAACGATTCCAGCGCCTTCCCCAGGACCTTGAAGAACATGCTCTCCTTTTGTCGGGAATTTGCTTAAAACAGGCTTTGAGTTTTTATAACTGCAATGCTCTGACCACATGACAGAAAAGATGCCCGTTTCTGTGTAGTTTGGCAGCCTGCCAATAATGGATTCGATTAAAGCGAATTCTTCATCACTCAATCCCATTTGCTGATACAATTTCTCTTCTTTAATTTGCTTGTGACTTGGTTCAAGCAGTAGTGACATGAGTGTCCCTCCAATTTTTCACGATAGATTGAAACAATTTAAGTCCGTCTGCGCTGCCTAGTAATGAGTCAACCGCGCGCTCAGGGTGCGGCATCATGCCGAGTACATTGCCCTGTTCATTCGTTACACCTGCAATTCGATTGACACTGCCGTTAATATCGTCACCGTAAGTGAAAGCGATTTGGCCTCGTTCAATCAGCTTCGCTAACGTGTCTTCGTCACAGTAGAAGTTACCTTCACCGTGTGCTACAGGAATCGTAATCGATTCACCTTTTTGATAGCCGCTTGTAAATTGCGTTTCGTTGTTCTCTACAATGAGTTCAACTGGACGACAGATAAATTTCAGATCTTTATTCCGTCTCATTGCGCCTGGCAGAATGCCAAGCTCCTGAAGAATTTGGAACCCGTTACAAACACCAAGAACAGGTTTTCCTTCCGCAGCTGCTTTTTTCACAGCCGGCATGATGTTAGAAAAACGAGCAATCGCACCGCATCTTAAGTAATCCCCATAAGAGAAACCGCCTGGTACGAGTACACCGTCAAAACCATCAAGACTCGTTTCGTCGTGCCATACATATTCAACTTGTTCACCTAACTCATCTTGAATCGCATGGTACATATCGATATCACAGTTAGAGCCAGGCAAGACGATCACTGCAAACTTCACTGTGCGACAACCTCCTCCACCTCATAGCGGTAATCTTCAATCACCGTATTGGCAAGCAATTTTTCACACATTTCTTTGACCACTGTATCTAAGTCACGTTCTGATTTCTCAATGACTAGCTCCATATATTTCCCGATACGGACATCCTTTACTTCCTGATAAGACATGCTATGCAAAGCGTGCTGCACGGCACTTCCTTGTGGATCAAGAACGCTCTCTTTTAAGCTGACAAAAATTTTCACTTTATACATGTTTATGGCCTCCAAGTCTTTTGAAAATTTCTTCGTATGCATTTGTTAAGCCGCCCAGGTTTCGTCTGAACACGTCTTTATCAAGCTTTTCGTTTGTGTCTTTGTCCCAAAGCCTGCACGTATCAGGTGAAATCTCATCAGCTAGCAAAATACGATTCTCGTGATCTATTCCGAATTCAAGCTTGAAATCAATTAAATTCACATGGCAATCTGAGAAGATTTGCTTCAATTCTTCATTCACTTGTCTTGTGATTTGTTTCATTTCCTCGACCTGCTCAGGTGTCGCTGCATGTAAAATGCGAATATGATCTTCTGTAATGAGTGGATCGCCGAGTGCATCATCTTTGTAGTAAAACTCGATCAAAGGTGTGTCCAGTTTCGTTCCCTCTGGAATCCCAAGACGTTTTGACATACTGCCTGCCACCACGTTTCGCACAACGACTTCAAGCGGTACGATGTCTACCTTTTGAATGAGCTGTTCTGTTTCAGATAGGCGTTTCACAAAGTGATTGTTGATCCCTTTCTCATGTAGCATTTGAAAAATCAAGCTAGAAATTTCGTTATTCAGTCTGCCTTTTCCTTCAATTTCCGCTTTCTTTTCACCGTTAAATGCTGTAGCTGAGTCTTTATATTCGACATATAAAATATGCTCGTCATCGGTCTGATAGATTCTTTTCGCTTTGCCTTCGTAGAGAAGTTCTTGTTTCACAGTCATTCAGATTGGCCTCCTAATTTGAATGTTGGCAATTTTCAGGATTAGGCGCCTGACTAGCAGGCGGCCCATTTCTTACGCAAGACCTAGACGTTCGAAAATCATATCGACATTTTTCAAGTGATAGTTGTAATCGAAGCAGTCAGCGATTTGTTCAGGTGTTAAGCGTGAAGTGATTTTCTCTTCTGCTTCTACTAATGAACGGAATGGTACTTGTTTCTCCCAAGCTTCCATCGCCTTTGGCTGAACCGTGTCATATGCTTCTTCACGTGCCATGCCTGTATCAATAAGTGCAAGAAGAACACGCTGAGAGTAGATCAAGCCAAGTGTGCGGTCCATGTTGCGTTTCATATTCTCAGGGAACACCGTCAAGTTCTTCACAATGTTAGAGAAACGGTTCAGCATATAGTTCAGTGCAATCGTTGCATCTGGTAAAATGATGCGTTCAGCAGATGAATGAGAAATATCACGCTCATGCCATAGCGGTACATTTTCATAAGCAGTCAGCATATAACCACGGATCACGCGGGCAATCCCCGTCATATTTTCAGAACCGATCGGGTTTCGTTTATGAGGCATCGCGGATGATCCTTTTTGTCCTTTTGCAAAGAACTCTTCTACTTCACGTGTTTCACTCTTTTGAAGACCACGAATTTCAACAGCAAATTTTTCAATGCTTGTTGCCACTAAAGCAAGGGTTGCCATGTAATCGGCATGACGGTCACGCTGCAAGGTTTGGGTTGAAATTGGTGCAGCTTTGATGCCAAGTTTCTCACATACATATTGCTCAACAAACGGGTCGATGTTCGCATATGTGCCAACAGCACCAGAGATTTTGCCGTATTCGATGCCGGCTTTTGCTTGTTTAAAACGTTCTAAGTTACGCTTCATTTCCTCGTACCAAAGAGCAAGCTTCAAGCCAAATGTTGTCGGTTCAGCGTGTACACCGTGCGTACGGCCCATCATGACTGTATATTTGTGCTCTTTTGCTTTTTCTTTTAGTATGTCAACAAATCTCTCAATGTCCTTGAGCAAAATATCGTTCGCCTGTTTTAATAGATATGAAAGCGCCGTATCCACTACGTCTGTAGATGTTAACCCGTAATGAACCCACTTTCTTTCTTCTCCTAGAGATTCAGATACAGCACGCGTAAAGGCAACCACGTCGTGGCGCGTGTCTTGTTCAATCTCCAAAATACGTCCAATATCAAAGCTTGCATTCTTGCGCATTGTCACAACGTCTTCTTTCGGAATGATGCCAAGTTCTGCCCAAGCTTCACAAGCGAGAATTTCTACTTCAAGCCATGCATTAAATTTGTTTTCCTCTGTCCAGATTGCTGACATTTCTGGTCGTGCGTAACGTTCGATCATTTCCCGTTTCCTCCATCTCTTTCAGTCCATATCTTTGTGATGTTTGCCATCCATTCATCATCAAGCTGTTTCATAAATGTCATATGCCCCATTTTGCGGCCGGCTTTTACTTCATGTTTGCCATATAGATAAAGCTTCGCTTCCTTTAAAAGCTCAGGATGTTCTTTTGGGATGTCCACTTCATCGCCCAGCAAATTCACCATCATACCCTCTGATAAAAGAGCTGTTCCGCCAAGCGGCAAACCGCATATGGCGCGAATGTGCTGTTCAAACTGACTCGTCTCACATAAATCCAATGTGTAATGTCCAGAGTTATGCGGGCGCGGTGCCAGTTCATTGACGAGCAGCTTCCCTTCATTTGTCAGGAACAGTTCAACAGCAAGCGTACCGACCAGCCCTAGCTTTTCAGCAAGCGTTGTTGCCAGCTCTTTTGCTTTCTCCTGAATGCTGCCATCTACCCGAGCAGGCACGATGCTTTGGAATAAAATATTGTGCTTATGAATGTTCTCAGCGACTGGGAATGTCGCAATTTCCCCATGAACAGACCGCGTCACAATCACGGACAGTTCCATTTGGAAAGGAACCCAGCTTTCTAAAATGCACGTTCCATGCGTGAGAAGTGCAGCCGCTTCATGAAGCTGATCCTTCTCTTTGATAACGTACTGTCCTTTACCGTCGTAACCGCCTCTGCATGTTTTCAGCACAGCTGGCAAACCAAGCGCATTTACTGCATCTTTCAGCTCCTTCTCATCATGAACGATGCGATAAGGGGCGACTTCACAGCCTGCATCTACAATCCCTTTTTTCTCCGTTTCACGGTTTTGGGTTAAAAGAAGGAGTTCGCTTCCTTGCGGTAAATACGCCTCTTCCTTCAGCTGATTGAGTGCATCATAATCAATATTTTCAAATTCATATGTGACCACATCGCTGATGTCCGCCAGCTGTCTGATCGCTTCAAGGTCACTGTATGCGGCTGTAATTTCTGTATCAGCAACCTGTCCACAAGGAGAAAGTGTGACTGGGTCAAGGACTGCTGCCCGGTAGCCCATTTGCTTTGCACTGACGGCCATGTATCTGCCAAGCTGTCCGCCGCCGATGATACCAATGGTTGCGTTTGGAAAAATGGTCTGCTTAGCCAAGCTGATCACTGCTTTCTAATACAGTTTGTTTTGTTTGCTCTCTTCTTTCTTCAAGGCGTGCTGCAACGGCTTCATCGAATGCTGAAATCATTTGTGCAGCTAAAAGGCCTGCATTTGTTGCACCGGCTTTGCCAATTGCCACTGTGGCAACAGGTACACCGCCTGGCATTTGAACGATGGATAATAAGGAATCCAGCCCGTTTAATGCTTTTGATTGTACGGGCACACCAATGACCGGCAGTGTCGTTTTTGCTGCGACCATCCCCGGTAAATGTGCTGCGCCTCCAGCACCGGCAATAATGACCTTGAGTCCTTTACCTCTTGCTTCAGTCGCATATTCAAACATCAAATCAGGTGTCCGATGTGCGGATACAACCTGTTTTTCATACGGAATGTTTAATTCCTCTAAGATATCGCACGCATGTTTCATTGTTTCCCAATCAGATGTACTTCCCATGATGACACCTACAAGCGGCTTCATTTTGTCCCCACCTTTAAGCTATTATTCGATTTTGTATCGTTTGACACGCTTCCCAAACCTAAGTAGCTTGTCAAACGCCGAACAAAAAGGCCCGGTTTGTATTGCATTGTTAGGAAGCAACACAAACCGGGCCATGGTAAGCGCTGTTCGCTTTTAAAACGCCATGTCAGTTTTGTTCACTATCCTGCATAGTCCAGTCATTTACGGTAACTGGGTAGAAACTTATGGGCCATATTCCCAAGATTATATGAGGCTCGTGTTTTGATTTCATGTTTATCTTAACAACGGATGTTCATGATGTCAACGGATTTATCGAACAATCTATGAAGTCGTCGTTTTAATGTTCGGATTTAGAGTATTTTTCCCTCAAATACGATTTTTTTCCCAATCGGAATGATCTGAATCGACCCATTTTCCTTCTTTTCCTGAAAGATGGGCTCCTCCATTCGTCGGACAGGTGAGTAGCCTTCCTCTGCCATCTGGGACAACACTTGTTCAATCGTCATGTTGTCTTCCACGTAGAATTTCTTTTTCTTTGGTTTTGCGGTCATTCTTTAATTCTCCTTTTCTTCACAGCCTTCACCCAGAAGCCGCCATGAATCGTTTTGGGCTCATACGAAATGATAAACGCCTTTGAATCAAGCGTTTTAATCGTTTCATATAATTGCAGTTCATATTTTCTCGGTGTTAAAATTTGCATCGCTGACCGGTCTCCTTCAAGACCTCCTACTACCCAGTTGGTGACGCCATATCCTTTTTCTCTCAATTGTTTTGGGAGATCTAGATCGATTTCTTTTGTAATCACGTTCACAGTAATGTAGCCAAGTGCCAGCTTCTCTTCAATTTTCATCCCGACAATGATTCCAATTCCATAACCTAGCGCATACGCAATGACATTTTGTACTTGATCTAAGTTATCTAATACGATACTCAAACCAATGACATAAATCAGCATCTCGACAGTACCAGCAAAAGCGGCTGCATACCTTCTGCCTTTCATTGTTAAAATTAAACGCATAGTGGAAAAAGAAACATAAACAATGTTAATCACTAAAATAATCAAAACCATGGTGAACGCATTGGATAAAAGTTGTTGAAGCACGATTCGAACCCCCTGCACTAAAAATCAAATAAAGCACCCCATATTCTACTAGAGAACAAACCTTGATACAATCAAATTTGCGCGAGAAAAACACATATATCTTTCGACAACAAGGGGTGGTCTTTGTTACCAAGAGTTTACCCGTTTTTTCCTCTTCTCAACATGAAAAACCTCCTTTTTCAAAAGGAGGCTTTAGATGGTTGATAAAGGGCTAAAATGAACTTTATTTTAACCCTTTGTCTTCTTTTCAGCGTGATAGAAAACCTTTGAATTTTAAAAAGACCGAGTACACGCTGAAACGTATTCTATCCAAACCGAACTGGAACAAGTGATGGGATCAAATACTCTCCGACAATGCCCCATAAAAGGGCAATGATGACGAGCTCAATCAACAAAAAGACCCAGCCGGCATACATCAAGTCTCCCCGCACAGCTTCTTGCTCGGATTGAATGGAGCGGAAGAGCACAATGGCAATCAGCTGAAGACCAAAAAACATCATGACGGATAAAATCACCGTTACATATGGAATATTCAGCATGGCAAATACAAGCCAAAGGATAGATAAAACCAAAACCGGCACAAGCACGGCACCGAACTTCATGATCACTTCTTTCAGCGATATGTTCCCTTTCAGCATGTACTTACCGAGCACCCAAACCGTCAGCATCATCAGTGTCAACAAAATGAGTGTAAAGACCGCTACCTTCAAAAAGGCGTCACCAAAAGAATAATGAATACCAAAACCTAATAAACGGGTCTTTGACGCCTTTAATTGAACGTAGTTGCCTAAAGCAAAAAACACACTGAATAACACAATTGAAATCCAGGCGTACTTCATGCGTAAAGTGTCCGCTTGATGGATCGCACGGCTCGGTGATTTTAACATCGCGAGCCCATATGAGCCATAGCGCTTAAACGCACCTCCTACACTTCTTGCAATGCGCTGAATGGCTGAACGCTCTTCATCAGCTGGCTTAGCCGTTCTTCCTCGTTTTGCAGCACTGCGGCTGAGGCGGGACTGCCTCGTTTCTTGATCTATTGATGGCTCTTCGTTTTCGTTTTTCGTTTCAGATGTGACCTGCTCTTGATCTTTCTCTAACATCCCATATCAACTCCTATCTCAGACAATCCGCACAGGCTCAGGTGACCTGTCCGAATGACTCCTATTAAAGTAGCGGAGTCTCTCTATTCAGTCAAGATTCCTTGACGTTCATACGAATAGACGGATAAAAGAATGAAGAGGTTTTAAATGGAGAGAAAATAAGACAAAACAAAAAAGCTGATGAGTGGATCAGCTTTTCATCATCTTTCATTACTTTTCATGAACGATAGCGCCCCTGCTTTGCTTTCTGAATCCGAAGATTCTCCTGGTGTGCTGGGAAACGAGTCTTTTCTGTCGTATCGACTTGTGTAATTTGTCCATTATGAATGGTGATCACCACCGACCCGTATTCAATCCCTTTTAAGGCAGATAAAATAAAATTCAGCTTTTGTTCATCCATCGCTCATCCCCCATCCCACTAATTTTGCTTTCGCTCTTTTAAATAGAGAACCTCATTTTCCAGCTCATGAATCGTATAATGCATGAGCGCTTCATGTTTTTCTTCATGCCCCCATAAAAGGAGCTGCTCAATCAATACCTGCTTTTTCCGCTCAATCACCTGCCTAAGCCAGCGTGACAAGTCATCCCCTCCCGTTATAATGAATGCAAGAAAAAAGGCACTCTGAACCCTTCTATAGAAAAAAGGAAATCAAAGCGCCTTTGGTGATCCAATCAGCGAATTATGTCTTTTTATCATAAACATATAATTCCTATAAGTCAACTATGTTTTTAAAATTCCCCTACAAAAAACAGCAGCCTCCATGAGCTGCTGTTTCAGACAAATCATTAATGATTTAAGAAAGCAAAATATAGAATAAAGATGACAAACAGTCCGTACATAATTGGATGCACTTCTTTTGCTTTTCCTTTAAAGATCATGGTGATCGGGTAGAAAATGAACCCAATTGCAATCCCTGTTGCAATACTATATGTGAGTGGCATCATAATCATCGTTAAGAAGGCCGGTACCGCAATTTCAAAACGATCCCATGCGATCTTCGCAAGAGGTGCAACCATCAGTGCACCGACAATGATTAAAGCAGGTGCCGTTACATTCGGTGTCACGACAGATAAAAGCGGCGAGAAGAACATCGCAAGTAAGAAGAAAATACCTGTCACGACAGCTGCAAAACCAGAGCGGGCACCCGCAGCAACACCTGAACTAGATTCAACATAAGACGTCGTCGTTGATGTACCAAGAACAGAACCGACGACGATAGAAGAAGAATCCGCCAGAAGCGCTTTCCCTGCACGCGGCAGCTCATTATTTTTCATTAAACCAGCCTGCGTTGCCACAGCCACAAGTGTACCAGCTGTATCAAAGAACCCAACGAATAGGAACGTTAAAATAACCACAAGCATTTGAATGGAGAAGATGTCTGGCAAGTGAATCAAGGCTTGACCAAAAGTTGGAGACAAGCTTGGAATGCTATCTACAATTTGAGATGGAACTGGCACAAGACCAAGGATCATCCCAGCAATAGCTGTCACAAGCATCCCAATGAAGACACCTGCATTCACTCGAAGAACCATTAAAATGACAGTCACAACGATTCCAAATACCGTCAACAATACAGGACCACTATGAATGTTTCCAATCGAAACGAGCGTATTATCGTTATTGGCAATAATACCGGAGCCTTGAAGACCCACAAATGTAATGAACAAACCAATCCCTGCACCAACAGCCAGCTTCAGCTCACTTGGAATGGCATTGATGATTTTTTCACGAAAACCTGTTAAAGAAAGAGCAACGAAAATCAATCCTGAAACAAACACACCGGAAAGTGCTGCCTGCCATGAAATCCCCATACCAAGAACCACTGAGAAAGCGAAGAACGCATTCAGACCCATACCTGGTGCAATCGCAATCGGGTACCTGGCGATCAATCCCATCAGGAAACAACCTGCCGCAGAAGCTAACGCCGTAGCTGTAAAGACAGCCCCCTGATCAATTCGTAATTTATCTGGAAAATCCGGTACTGCTACTAAAGCAAGTGTGATCGGATTAACAAACAAGATGTAAGCCATCGACAAAAATGTCGTTAAACCGCCGATGATCTCTCTGCGATAATTCGTACCTAACTCATCAAACTGAAAAAACTGTTTCAAAGCCAACTGACTCCCTTCATGTCCTTTTGCTTTAGTCTGTCCCATTCACAAGTCAAATAAAAAACGCCCCAACAGTTTTTGGGACGCTTGACTACAATGTGAATTCAGACCGTGACATCAAACAAGAACAATGCATGATTTATATCAAACGAGTGTGAATTGACGTAGTCAAGCCATTTACGGTAGCTTGGTAGAAACTTGCGGGCCATATCCCCGCGATTATACGACTTCTATCTATTTGATTTCTGTGTCTATTGTACCAACTTCATTTTTAAAACACAATACAAAAAGCGAACATTTTTCAAAGAAATGTCCGCTTCATTCGTCTTATTACACGAATTTGGAAAATCACATCTAGTTCTTTATACACCCATCACTGAATTCTGGCAAAAACCGTTTCTGCTACATCGAAAAATGCCTTCACAGCAGGAGAAGCTTGCGTGACCGATGGACAGGCAAGCGCCACCTCACGATGATGCGATACATTCAGATGACTGATCTGCACAAGTTGCTGCGTTTTTAGGAATAACTCAGGACCTATCGTCACACCAAGTCCTTCCCCAACCATGCGGGCAATGGTCGTACAATCATGCACTTCAAATAAAATAGACGGCTTGATTTGCGCCTCTGAAAAAATATCCTCTACATGGGATTGATACATGCCAGTTGGCATAATAAATGGTTCATCTGCTAATTCTTCCATGTCTACAATTGGCTGCTGCTTAAAACGATGATTTTCGTGATAGGCGACCACCATTTTATCTTTCATAAGTGGCAATAGATGAAACGCTTCATCCGCTTTACCTTTTACAACAAACCCAACATCAATAATGCCAGAATCGAGCCACTCCAATATTTCTTCATATGTCCCCTCATAAAATTTAAATTCAATCTTTGGATGCTTTTTCTGATAGCTCACAAGCAGTTTTGGCAACAAACAAGCGGATGCACTGGCAAATGTTCCAATCCGAATCAAGCCAGATTCAATATTTTTGGTGAGCGCAATTTCCTGCTGAATTTTCTCTACTCGATTTAACACTTCTCTTATATGCGGAAGAAGGGTTTCACCGATGTCTGTCAGCGTAATGCCCTTTTTTCGGTCACGCACGAATAAAGACACGCCCCACTCCGTCTCTAAACTTGCCACCGCATGACTCACGGCAGACTGTGTCATATTTAATGCTTCAGCTGCAGCGGTAAAACTGCCTAGCTCGACCACCTTAGCCATCGTTTCGAAACGAACAAAGCTCATGAGTAATCACTCATCCCTTTCATGAAAAACATCAATTTTACTTATGTTAGCACGGAATTTAAAATGAATACAACGTTTCAACATAAAGGAAGGGTTCAAAATGAAAAGTACATCTTATCCATTGCTCATATTTCTTTTAGCCGTCGGTTCTTTCGTCACAGGCACTTCAGAATTCGTCGTATCAGGCATACTGGACATCATTTCTGACGATCTGCACATCTCCATCCCGGTTGCGGGACAGCTCATCACCATCTATTCTCTTTTTTATGCCGTGGGTGCCCTCTTTTTAGTCATGGCCACATCGAAATTGAATCGAAAAAAGGTTCTTTTATCGGCGATTTCCATGTTTATAGCAGGGAATGTGCTTGCTTTTTTTAGCCATCACTTTATGCTGCTCATGCTCTCACGGGTCATCATGGCCATGAGTGGCGGCTTATATATTGTACTCGCAACAAATTATGCAGCGCAGCTCGCCCCGCCAGAAAAAAAGGGGAGTGCGATGGCCACGGTGATCACTGGATTTACAGTTTCACTAGTACTCGGTGTACCGATTGGAACATTTTTAGCAGGATATGTAGATTGGCATGCCATTTTTCTCATCATTGCAATAGGAACCGCTTGTCTCTTGTTTCTTCTGTATCGATTATTACCGCCTATGGAGGGACATTCCCATGTGCCATTTAAGCAGCAAATGCAAATTCTTCAAGACCGTAGGGTGTTAAGCGGATTAGCCACGACAGCCTTTTGGATTTTAGGTTACACAATGGTATTTGCCTACATTTCGCCATTATTGCGACAGACATCCGGATTTACGCTCGAAATGACAAGCATTGCCTTGCTCGTCTTAGGGATTTCTGCTTTTATCGGATCACGCTTTGGCGGATACGCTGTCGATCAATGGGGACCAAACCGAACCATTTCAATCAGCATCACGGTTCAGATGCTCATGCTCTTTGCATTATCTTTTACACAATTTTCTGTAGTTGGCGTCTTCATCACGCTCGCCATTTGGGGCACCGCCACATGGACGACAACACCAGCGAAGCAATTTTATCTCATCTCCCTAAAACCCGAAACATCGGAAACTGTGCTGAGCTTTAATACAGCAATTATGAATATCGGCATGATGCTTGGCTCATCAATGGGTGGTCTGATTATTCAATATACAAATGTAACGAATTTAAGTTGGATTGGTGGGATAGCTAGTTTTGTTGCATTGATGTTGATTCGGTACTCGTTCAATCGTCATCGACTGGCGCATCAACAGATAAAAAGCGAACATGTGTAATTATGTTCGCTTTCTGATTTATCGATTAGCTTTTGATGTTTCTTTTTTGACTGGAATGGTTACCGTTATCGCCTTCTGTGGTGCCAACATGTTCAGTTCAGTCAAATCAAGATAAAGCCCATATTCTTTAAAAGAAAAATGGTTTAATGATAAAGTCTCTAAATTCTTATCATCAAATTCAAAGGTGGATTGCATGGAAGCTGTCTTTAAATTCGTCACCTTCGCATGGTTCCCCTTCAAGTAATATCCGCTTTCATAGTCTGCTTGTGGATCGGGCCATGATTTCATCTTTTCAACATCGCCTAATCCAATGAATTCACCTATATTCTCCATCACATCCTGATCTAATTCTTTTTGATCTACTCCAGTAAATTGATAATCAACATTCACAGAACGGTCTTTTTGCTCTATCTTAATGATTTTGATTCCGATGCCATGGTGTTTTGTTTTGAACTGAACAGGCAGCTTTGTCTTGAGAGGAATGATGTGGCTGTATTCTCGTTCGTATCTCACATCTGTGTAAAATGTCAATTCAGTCGCCTTTGGATTGATCGGCTGATTCAAAATTGTCAAATGATCTTTTCTAGTTTTGTCAGAAGTCAGTTGTTTTTTTCTTAAAACGGTTCCAATCTCAAGCTCATACTCATTACCTAAATTATCCTTCATTCTATCAATACTAACTCTATCATCTTTGGCAAAACCATTGTAATCAATGGCATATTGAATAGCAGAGCCATTCACTCCATTTTCTACCTTTACATTTCTTATTTGATAACGGCCGTTTAAAATAGACACGTCTTTTTGCCCCACTAATAAGGTGGTTTTTTGCTTGACAACAGGTAATTTGAAGCGCCAATTCCCTACAATATCCCCAATCTTCGAAATGACAAGTGGCACTTGCTGACCTTGTTTGATCGTCTGTCCATTTGTATAGACTTCTGTCTGCCCAACATAGCGGCCATCTTTCATTTTTTTCAATCCTTGATTGTCGTAACTCGGTTGGAAAGTGTCATTTTTATGATCGAAGTTGTTGACTATGAATGGTACAGAATCTTCCTTTGTATTCAAGTTCTCCACAGTAAACGTATAAACAAGCCGCCCGGCATCATAATACACACTGTTCACTTTCACAGTAACCCCTCTTGATTCAGCCCCCTCATTGACATGCTTCACCAACTCACTCTGAAAAAGAGACATTCCTACTTTATCGTGAAACATCATATATAACTGTCCAACAAACGGCACTCGAGCCATCGCTGTATTAAGAGAAGGAAAAATGAAGCCTGATGAAAAGTAAAGGACAACCAGGGCGATAACTGAATAGATTGGCGTTCTCCAATTCCATTTAAACCAATTTCTTTTCTTTTCCGCTTTCACATCTCCTATTGCTTGGCGAACCGCAGAGGTCAATTCAACCTTTGGTACATCAATCTCATCATAGAGCTTTTTCATTTCTTTTCGTTCCATCGACACTCTCCTCCTTCTCCAATGTTTGCTTTAATAACTTTCTTGCTCGATACAAATGAGTTTTGACAGTTCCTTCGGGCACACCCATCTGTTCAGAAATCATTGAAATCGAATAATCTTGAAAATAAAATAGCTGAATCACGAGCTGATATTGCTCATCTAATACATCTAGTGCATTTTTTAAATCCAGCTTGTCTTCCAAAAAATCATGCCGCTCAACGCTCTCATGATGCTGTTCAAACGGAACAACATCTTGCTGTTTTTTCTTCATCGCAAAAATTGTATGAATCAAAATCCTAGTCAGCCATGTAGAAAAATAAGCCGGTTCTTTTAAGCCCGATAGATGCTTAAATGCTTTAATGACCGTCTCCTGAACAGCATCTAACGAATCCTCTTTATTTCTTGTATAGAGAAAAGCCGTTTTATATAAACGCTCTTGATACATCAGCATTAATGTCTCAAATGCTGGGACATTCCCTTTTTGTGCTTTTTTAATTAGACGCACTTGCTTCATCTCATCCACACCTCCTACACCTGTTAGAGCAAGGTTTCTCTCAAACGGTTTCAACAAACAAAAATTTCTTTTACTCAACATATGTCGGATAAAAATAGAGAAAGTGAAGAATGGAGTCGAAAGAACAAGTTGGATATTTGATATAATTGAAGAAATATCTACAAAAAGGAGTATGTCGATTGTTTCGATTCGAAGAACCCACGTGTGCTAGCTGTCAGAAAAAAATAGAAGGAAACGAAGAAGTGTACGTTAAGCTGGTCTATCCAAAGAGACGAGGAATGACAGAAGTAAAGGCTTGGCTAAGAAATGAAGGAGTTTTTTATTGTAAGGCATGTTATGAAAAAACAACATAAAGACGAGCACTTCAATAGAATGCTCGTTTTTACTTTTTACTATTTCACTCCCGCTTACTGCGAAGTTCAATGAGTGCTAGTGTCTCTTCATTGAAAAAGAACTCCAAAATGATGCCATTTGATTGATCTTGGTATTGTATACCTTTGCTATACCCTTCGACAAACCAAAGCTGCTTGAATTGATTTCCATACATTTGTATCACAGATGAATAATCTGCCCCAATTGTAACACCCTTAGATGTTTGAAAACTTTTTTGAGTTGACTGATTGTAAATAGATGTTACTCGATGATGTTGATCAACTGATACGACAAAATCTTCATTTTCTTTTTCCATGTAGACCGTCTGTTTTTGATGAGAGAATTGAGAATTCTCAACAAACTGATGATCTCCTTTAAATGTTTGACCAATCTTAAAATGACCTATCGATTCATCTGTTAAAGTGATAGAGTGAAAATTAAAAAACATTGCTATCCAGACAACTAGTATGGCTCCACCTAAAACAGAACCTATTATCACTAACACCTTAGAACGAAAGGCTCCCTTTTTAAATAAATAAATCATTAAAGATACGGTGATCATCATGATACAAATCATGATCAGAAAAATGCCCATTTCTTTTATCCTCTTTTTTTTAGTAAAATTCGAATGTAAATGATTACCCCAATGATAAATTCATATTATATCAGAGCATTCCACAAATTGTACCAATACAGGTATAATTTAAATAAAATAAACTATAGGAGATACATATGACTAGACATAAACTGATATTTCCACAATCATTTCCAACGATACATACCGAAAGACTGATCTTAAAACAAGCAACGATCACAGATGCTGAGGATATGCACATCTATTTATCCAATGAAACTGTCTGCCGCTACATGGGCATTGATGCACATGAAACCATCGAAGACACAAAAGGAGAAATCAAGTGGTATGACAATATCTTCAAAGAACAAACAGGCATCCGGTGGGGCATTTCTTTAAAAAACAACCCCACCATCATCGGGAGCTGCGGCTTTCTCAATCTAGAAAAACAGCACCGCCGTACGGAAATTGGCTATGAATTACACCAAGATCATTGGCGAAAAGGCATCATGAAGGAAGCAATTACTGCGGTGTTGCGGTATGGATTTCAGGAGATGAACTTGAATCGGATTGAAGCGATCATTGATCCAGCAAATACGTCTTCTGTTCAATTATTGGAGAAGATACATTTTGTACAAGAGGGTTTATTAAGAGAGTATGAATTGGGTCAGAAGGGATTCGATGATGTGTATATGTATTCAATTTTGAAGAGAGATTACGAAAAATCCTATTAAACAGAGGAGAAACAAATGAAAACGGATATTCATTTCATCCAAAAGCCGCAACCAGAGTATGTTTCTTTTCACATTTATGAACTCAATCCGGCGGTTGAAAAACTTGTCCAGCAAGTGGAGCAGTCAGCCCCCTATTTCTTAGCACAAGAACCAACGAAAGAAAGAGTGAAAAAGGTCTATTATCACGACATTTTATATATAGAAAGCGTTGATAAAAGATCGTTCTTGTATACGTCAGATGGAGTGTTTCTCTTAAAGGAAAAGTTATTTGAACTTGAAAAACGGCTTGAAGCGCACGATTATGTCAGGATTTCAAAATCGATGATTCTGAATATAGATTCTATTGCCGCTATTTCTCCTAAAACGAGTGGCCGTTTTGAAGCAAGCCTTACAAATAAAGAAAAAGTAATGATTTCACGTTTTTATATCCAAGCATTAAAAGAGAAGCTTGGATTACGGAGGAAGTGAACAGAATGAAACGTTATATCACAAATCTTTTGATCACATTTTGTATGATCTTTACTGCACTCGTATTGATTTACTGTTTCACGTTTGGAACGATGCCCATCTATATTTTACAAGCCATCATGTTCAGTTCCTTTTTTTCAAGCGCCCTGACCTTCTTGCTATACCCAAAACAAACGTACAGCCATAAACGGATTCTTTTTCAACAAATTCTATATATCGTCCTTGTGATGTGTATGATTATGACCACCATCATCATCGTCAGCGGTGAAATCAGCCCCCTTTCGTTTATCGTGAATTTCCTTGTGGTCATGGCTTTATTCTTTTTGATGAAGTATCTATTGTATAAAAAAGATCAAGCAACTGCTGAGGAAATCAACGAACTTTTACAGCAACGAAAGAAACGAACAACATCTTAATGTGCATCTTAGGGCTAAATATTGACATGTTAGGAAGATTTCATTGTGACTTCTGCATGATTCCACTACTCTGAGGTTAGAGGAGGAATCAACACATGAAACCAATCACAATCATTCGAAAATCAGTACTTCTACTGCTCTTTTCTTTAATCATTCCAACAAGTGCAGGTGTCTATTTATCCATCAAAGAAGTAACCGATCCGATGACCATCTATCTCATCAATGGCTGCACCATGCTAGCTGGGTGTCTTTTACTTCTATTCATTATTCAAAAAAGTCGTTTTCACTTGAAAGAAATAGGTTTTCGAAAAGGGTCTCTTGGGATGTGGATATTTCCGATCCTTATCATCGAGGCCATTCCGTTTATTGCTGGATTCAACAAGGATTTAACCGTTTATTCCTTTCTAGCACTTTGTTTCTTCATGGTGTGTGTCGGTCTTTTTGAAGAAGGAATCTTTCGAGGCATTCTGTTTCAATATTTAAAACAAATTAACTTGAGCACTGCCATATGGGGCTCCGCCGTACTATTCGGACTTGGCCATGCTGCGAATCTACTAAGCGGAAAAAGCCTCACCTTAACCGTCGCACAAATCCTATTCGCCTTTTTATTTGGATTCGTTGCAGCTGAAATCGTTGCACTCACGAACAGCTTGCAATGGGTGATCTTATGGCATGCGGTTCATAATATTGTGGATCAAACCACAAATGGGCAAACGTCTGTGGGAATGCAAATGCTTTTGCTTTCGATTCAATGTGTCATTTTGCTTGTTCTTGCGGTGGTGTTGTGGAGAAGATTAAGAATGAAAAAAGTATTCAATAGATAATGAAAAGAGGAGGAAAGAAATGAAGGGGAACACATGGATAGAAGGCTGGTTTGAAAAGTGTGAAGAACTTGAAATCAAGCCTTGGGAATGGGATTTTAAACAAAGCTATATCAAAGAGCCGATCAAAGATACATCATCAATTAAGATCATGTTAGAGTATAAAATGGGTAAACTCAAAGCTAAAGTTAAACCGCGTAGTAAAGCTGATTGTGATAAAGAACCTTTTCATATTTATCAATTACTATGGGGTACAGAGAATGATCCTGAGCTTAAATCAAAACACCATTTAGATTATTATGATTTGCTCCGCGGCGAAACAATGAATTCGTTTTGGACAACTTATAAAAACAGTGTGATAAGCTCAGAAAATAAAAACGCTTTATACAATGAAATTGGCATTAACCCCAAAAACCCTCTTATAGATCAATGTCATTTATTGATTTCTAATGAGAAATTCAAAGAGTTTAAACAGATCAAAGATAATATTGCAGCGTTTGAAAAATTCGCTACTTCTTCTCATTATATTGGAAATTTCACTGTATTACCTCATTGGATGAACACTGGTCGATACAGTTTCTCTCAAGATTATTGGGATGTGACATTACAATCATTCTTTGGCTTTTTTAAACCATTAGGCTGTTGGAAACAGTTCGTCGAACGATATTTCCTTCAACCTTATGTGAACAATGATGAGGAATGGACAGTGAGTGAATTTTGGGAAGGTCATTTTGCAGGTATAGGAAATTACAATCAATTAAAACCTCAAAATGAACAAGAATTAAGTGAGTTCCTACATAAAGTAAATCTCAGAATCGAAGAACGAGGCAAATGGATGATCAAAAAAGTCTGTGAAGAATTGAAGTTACAACACTTCACATTCTATGATGAACTAAAAGATAGACAAATTCGATTTTCCAACGAATTGAATTAACCATAATGAGCGAGCTCAGTGTTCGCTTTTTTATTTTCTAAAAGGGTTCCGATAAAAGAAAAATGAGATCATAAAAAGCTGATATCTTAAACGCTATATCAGCATCATGTTATCAAGCTTATTCACTCATGTAATCCACTTTCAGCATGCTGTATATTTCTACATCAACAACTCCTTTGCCAGACCATAAAACAGCTTGTCTAAGCAGTCCTTCTTTGATAAAACCATTTTTCGACAGGACTTTTTTTGATACCTCATTTGCTGGCATGACTTCCGCTTGAATTCTATTGATATCAATCTCTTCAAACAGAAATTTCACTAGTGTAGAGACAGCTTCTGTTGCGATGCCTTTTCCCCAATGTTCCTCTGCAAAGAAATAGCCAATCGTCACCGCATTCACTTTTTGATTGATGTCCATTATTTCGATGATACCAACTAGCGTATGAGGATTATCCTTTTGACAGATTCCCCATTTCACTCTGCTTTTCTTCGTATAATCTCGTTCAAAATGTCCAATCATTTTTTTTACCGTTTGGAGATTATGTTTGGGAATGATCCCACAATACTGAAAGACTGTGTCATTGTCGTAAATTGAAAACAACTCTGGCAAATGACGTTCTTCCACCTTTTTTAATAATAGATTCTTTGACGCAACTACAGGAAAAGTGCCAAAAAGACTTTCTATTTTCATCTCTTAATCCCCCTTATTCCTCGATAGGAATATAGATTTTCATTTTGATATCGTTCGGACCATTTGAATGTAGGACATCTGTTATTTCAAAATCTGGTCCGCTCGTTCTTTCATAATTAGAATTTGGAAGCCAGCTACCATAGATATACCTTCTAGTGTTTTGCACCATTTCATGAGAGCCACTCACTTTAAATTCTGCATATCTCCCCTCAGGAATCACTATTTTTACAAACCCTTCATTTAAATCTATATCGGATTCCTCCACTTCTTCCCCTACCACAAACGAAAAACGGCCATCATCATGAAAAGAAGTAGATACACCATAAGCCATATGAGGTGCTTTTCTCTTTGGAATCTGTTGATAATACTCCTTTTTTCCAAAATCCATATAAAACAAAGGAATGTCCGTGAAATATTCCTCACTTTGAAGATTCGTTTGATACTCGTAACCAATAATATAAAATTTGTTTAATTGAGTCATGACAGGTTTATTCATATTGAATTCACTGTCTAACTTAGATTGATACGCTAAAAAATCCATTTTGTTTTGTTTCTTTAACACCATTTCCTCTTTTCGAAACCTGCCTGGTGTCACCCCAAAGAATTGTAAAAAAGCACGGGCAAACGCTTCTTGAGAACCATACTGGAACGCAATCGCTATGTGTAAAATATTCTGATTTGTTTCTTTCAGTAACCTAGCAGCTTCAGAGAGCCTTCTATTTCTGATATACTCTTGCACAGAAAATCCTGTAATGGCTTGAAACAGTCGCTGAAAATGAAACGCTGAAAAGCAGGATTTCGAGGAAATATCCTTTATACTTATATTGTTTTGAAGATTCTCCTCAATAAACTCAATCGAAAGCTGTATTCTCTTATAGTAATCCATTGTTTCTCCCTCCTCTACCTTTTATTTTATTACTTTCCTCCTCTTATTTTTTGATCATTTGTGCTATTTTTAAATAACCTTCCACAAAATAATCATTCAATTTCCATAGCACAAAAAGTCAAGTTTCTTAAAAATGATTTCCGTTATACTAAACTCGTAAGGTAAAGATGTGCTCGGTTGTCCTATCAAGAATGAGAAAACGGTTCAAAGACCATTAACATCTGAAAGATGAATTACCGCTTCAAATTCTAGCAAAACACGCTAGTTATTCTAGAATTCACTTTCACCATTAAAACAGAAGTAAAATGAAGACAAGACACCCATAGGACAAAAAAAATCAATTAAAAAAGACATCCCTACCACTATCACTTTTTTGTCATCTTGGTATAATAGAAAAAATCAGAAAAATGAGAATGCGATGATAAGGAATAATACTTGCCGAAATGTTTTCAGAAAGTTGCTGGTTGATGAGAAGCAATAACATAAAGGTAGGGAACTCACCTTAGAGTAGCCTTAGTGAAATGAAAATGATTGATGTAGTTAAGGTCGGCACCCCGCCGTTATACGGGAAGGATATCAGATCAAACAATCTGTATCCGAATAAGCGCATGATAATGTAAAGTTATCATGAAACAGGGGTGGTACCGCGTAAGAAGAAGTCTTTCGTCTCCAATGAAAATATTGGAGATGAAGGACTTTTTTTATTCTATTTACTAGGAGGAATCGATGATGTTTAACCACAAAAAATACGAAAAGAAATACTTTTTGCCACCGAACCTTACTTATGATTGGGTGAAAAAAGAAACATTAGAACGTGCTCCGATATGGTGCAGTGTGGACTTACGGGATGGAAATCAAGCATTACCTATTCCTATGAACTTAGAAGAGAAATTGGACATGTTTCAGCTACTAGTAGAGATAGGTTTTAAAGAAATTGAAATCGCATTTCCAGCTGCTAATGATACGGAGTTTAAGCTATTACGGACACTGATTGATCGTCATATGATTCCAGACGATGTCACGATTATGGTGATCACACAAGCAAGAGAGCATATTATCCGCCGAACCTTCGAAGCCATTAAGGGGGTACCGAAAGCGATTGTTCATTTATATAATTCGACTTCAGAAGCGCAGCGCAGACAAGTATTTCAGAAAACAAAAGATGAAATAAAACAAATTGCCATTGATGGAGCTATTTTAGTAAAAGAACTGGCCGAAAAAACAGAAAGTGATATTTATTTTCAATATAGTCCTGAAAGCTTTCCAGGAACAGAAGTGGATTATGCATTAGATATTTGTAATAGTGTTTTAGATATTTGGAAACCGACACCACATCACAAAGCGATCATCAATATTCCGACAACAGTTGAATATTCAATGCCTCATATCTTTGCAAGTCAGATTGAGTATATACACAAAAATCTGTCTTACCGAGACAGTGTGACATTGTCTGTTCACCCTCATAATGACCGTGGCTCTGGAGTGAGTGATGCAGAATTTGGTGTGCTAGCTGGCGCAGAAAGAGTCGAAGGGACATTATTTGGTATCGGTGAACGTACAGGGAACGTAGACTTGATTACCTTGGCGATGAATATGTACTCACAAGGTTATGATCCACAATTGAATTTCAATAACCTAGAAGCGATTCGTAAAAAATATGAAAAACTAACAAAAATCACTGTTCATGAGAGACAGCCATATTCTGGTGAGATGGTTTTCACCGCATTCTCTGGGTCACATCAAGATGCGATATCTAAAGGGATGAAATATAGAAAGGAACATCATGTTGATAAATGGGACGTTCCGTATATCCCAGTTGATCCAGTTGACTTGGGGAGGAATTATCAAACGGATGTAATTCGAATCAATAGCCAGTCTGGAAAAGGCGGCATAGGCTATATCCTAGAAACATATTATGGCATTCAACTTCCTTATCAAATGAATGAAGCCATGGGATATGCAGCGAAGAAAGTATCTGATCAGACAAATAGGGAATTGTCTGTCGAAGAAATATATCATGTTTTTGAAGAACAGTATGTTGATTTTCACCCTCATTTCCAGCTGCTTGATTATCAATTTCATAAAGGAGAGAATCAAGAAGTCACCTTAACTTTGCTGAGAGATCATCAACAAATTGACATACAAGGAACTGGCACTGGAAGTTTAGATGCAATCAGTAATGCGTTAAAAGCACATTTTCATCTCGAGTATGATTTGGAAGTCTATGAACAGAATTCTTTGGGCAACGATTCTCAAGCAAAAGCCTGTGCACAGATTGGTATTTCAAATCAAGGGAAAATGCATTGGGGTGCTGGAATCGATAAAGATATTATAGAAGCAACAGTGAAGGCCCTGGTGGTTGCAGTAAATAAACTAGAGGTTTGGATGTAGATGGAAACAGATAAACTTGAAAAACATGAAGCAATGCAATTTTTAAGAGAATATAACGAACAAGAAATCTTTTATCAACAATACCAACAGAAGAAGCATGACAATCAATCATTGCAATTATTTTTGAAGGATTATGATCAAAACAATTTCATGCAAAAGCAAATATATATAGAAGAATTTTTGCTAAAAGGGCAGAACGAATTTGAAAAAGAGGATACCATGTGGTTAGGTCAGGAGAAAGATATCGAAGTGAGAAAGTATAGCCGTTTTATGTCTCAATTGTCGGCTATCCATGATTTCTTTGAGATGATCTATGTTCTGGAAAATGAGATGTATGTAGAAGTGGAAGATAAAAAAATCGTTTTAAAATCAGGAGATATTGCCTTTATTCCACCTGACACAATACACAAGCCACTTGTAATGGAGAATACAATCGCAATACAAATCATGATCCGTAAAAGTACTTTTCAAAAAGTGTTTTTTAAAATGTTAAAAGGAAATCATGTCATTTCAGAGTTCTTTTTGAATGCATTGTATATAAAAGAAAATAAACATATTCTTATTTTCCATAGTCACTTGGATAAAAATTTGCTAGACTGCTCTCTTCAACTATTTATAGAAAATCACAATCGATTTCCTAGTTACCAGTTGATTATGAATAATTTGTTTGAGATATTATTATGTCTCTTATTAAGATTCAAACCAAGTCATATGAACGTCATTCAGGTCAAACAATATAGTGATATACGTATGATTCAAATGCTTCAATATATTCAGCAATGTTGTGAGCATATAACAATTCAGGAGATGGCAGAGGAATTTAACCTTTCACAATCTTACCTGTCTAAATATATAGCTCGTAAACTCGGCAAATCATTTCGTGAAATTCGACAAGAAATAAGAATGGAAAAAGCCTGCGAAATGCTAACCGGTAGTAATTTACAAGTGGATCATATTTCGGGAGCCGTTGGTTATCAAAATGTAGAGCATTTCATTCGTTTATTTAAGAAAAAGTATCACCTAACACCACATCAATATCGTTTAAATAATAGAACATAATGAGCAGAATGTATGACACTTATCTTTAAAGTAAAATTTTAAAATCAAGAAAATGTCAAATCAATACGAATAAAAAGGAGACATCATCATGTCACTCAAGCAAGTAAAAGATTATTTTAAACAATATGAAATGGATACTCGAATTCAGGAATTTTCAGTATCTAGTGCAACCGTAGACTTAGCTGCTTCTGCATTGGGCTGCGAACCTGAAAGAATCGCAAAAACACTCTCCTTTCTAGTAAATGGACAAGCTATTTTAGTTGTGACCTCTGGCGATGCAAAAGTTGATAACAAAAAATTCAAGGAATATTTTAAAACAAAAGCGAAAATGCTGCCTCCTCAAGAGGTCGTTGACTTGGTCGGTCATGAAATTGGCGGAGTATGTCCTTTTGCTATAAAGAATGGTGTTTCTGTTTATTTAGATATGTCACTCAAACGTTTTGAGACAGTCTATCCAGCCTGCGGCAGCAGTAACAGTGCTATTGAACTCACAATCAAACAACTAGAAAAACACTCCGGTTATACACAATGGATTGATGTGTGTAAGGGATGGAATGATGAATTCATACAATAAAATGGAAGGAAAAAGTGCTGCAATTAAACATAAAAAAGAGCTAGAAACCCTTGATACACAAAGGTTTCTAGCTCTATTATAACTATTCCCACTCAATCGTAGCAGGCGGTTTACTCGTAATATCATACACCACGCGGTTCACATGCTTCACTTCATTCACGATACGAGTCGAGATCTTTTCAAGTACATCCCAAGGGATTCTTGCCCAGTCACTCGTCATACCGTCAATAGACGTAACAGCACGGATACCGATTGTGTAGTCGTATGTTCTTGCGTCACCCATGACACCTACGCTGCGAATGTCTGGGAGGACAGTGAAGTATTGCCAGATGTCGCGTTCAAGGCCGAAGTTGGCAATTTCTTCGCGTAGAATCGCATCCGATTCACGGACGATTTCTAGTTTTTCTTCAGAAATTTCACCTAGTACACGGATTCCTAGTCCTGGACCTGGGAATGGCTGTCTCCATACGATGTCGTCTGGAATACCTAGCTCTGACCCTAGAGCACGAACTTCATCCTTGAATAGTGTATTGAGTGGCTCAATCAATTCAAACTGCATGTCTTCTGGAAGACCGCCAACGTTGTGGTGAGATTTGATTGTTTGTGCCGTTGCTGTTCCACTCTCAATGATGTCAGTGTAAAGAGTTCCTTGTGCTAAGTAGTCGATTCCTTTTAGCTTGTCCGATTCGTCATCGAATACATAGATGAATTCGTTACCGATGATTTTACGTTTTTGCTCAGGATCAGACACACCTTTTAGCTTGTTTAAGAAGCGATCTTTCGCATCTACTTTAATCACGTTCATGTTGAAACCTTCGCTAAATGTTTTCATAACCCCTTCTGCTTCGCCTTTGCGAAGAAGACCGTGGTCAACGAAAATACATGTCAGCTGATCGCCGATGGCTTTGTGGATCAATACAGCCACAACAGATGAATCTACACCGCCGCTTAGTGCGCACAATACTTGTTTGTCGCCTACTGTTTCACGGATTTTCTGCATTTCGATTTCAATGAAGTTCTCCATTGACCATTTGCCATCGCACTCACATACGCCGAAGACAAAGTTCTTCAATAGATCATTTCCGTACTCAGAGTGACGTACCTCTGGGTGGAACTGAACGCCATAGAAATTCTTCTCAGCTAAGCTCATCGCTGAGTTTGGACAATGTGCACTTGTTGCATCAACTGTAAAGCCTTCTGGTACTTCAACGACAAGGTCACCATGGCTCATCCAAACGACTTGATCCGTTGGAAGGTCTTTGAATAAATCAGGTGTTCCGTTAATATGGATGTCTGCTTTTCCATATTCACGCTGGCTAGCCGCTTCTACTTTCCCACCTAAATAGTGAGTCATCAGCTGCATGCCGTAGCAAATGCCTAGAACCGGAATACCTAGATCAAAAATCTTTTCGTCACAGCGGAAAGATCCTTCATCATATACACTGTTTGGTCCACCAGAAAGGATGATTCCTTTCGGCGCCATTTCTTTAATTTCTTCAGCAGTTAAAGTGTGCGGATGAAGCTCACTGTACACACCAAATTCACGAATACGGCGAGTGATCAGCTGATTGTACTGACTACCGAAATCGAGAACCAAAATCATTTCATTTACTAAATTTGTCATGGTGTCACCTCTATGTCCAATATAGTTTTTATAAACGCACAGAAAAAATGAGAGGAGAAAACCTGCTCTCAGTGTAAATCACGCTTTTGAAGCGCCCAGACTCACATCCGAACGCTTCAATTTCATGTATTTTAGAAGGTTTTAATATTCACCTATTCTAACAACAGGAAGGTACGGGGTCAAGACTATCTCCTGTTTATTAAATTTTCCCATAACTTCACCGACTGCCGCCAAAGCGCCGACGCATCTTCTTGTCGATAGAGCGCCCGCTCATAGAACTGCGTTAGCTCAGACATGTGATGATTCCCTTCCTTGTCATCGATCAAAGAAGCAAATTCTCTTAGCGTCATGCCTGGCTTTTTATCGATCCCTCTGCGCCTTAGCTGTTTTAATAGAGCAGCATATGCGTAGAAAAAAGCTTCCTCATCTGGCAGACGTTTTACCTTTCTCACAATAAAGATTGGCAGCCATCTTGCTCTAAACCGGTAAAGCATCCAGCCTATAAATCCAAGAAAGACAATGACACCTGCTGCGTAGCCCAAGATTGAACCAACATGAACCATACTTGGCTTTGCTTTAGTTGCTTGTTCCTCTTGTTTTGCCGCCTGTTCTGGTTCTTGTTGCTGCGGCTGTTGTGTCTGCTCGTTTTCTTGTTGATCAGATGCGGGCTGATCTTTTTCATCCTGTTGATCATCTGTTTGGTCGTTGTTAGCCGTTGTTTCATTCGTAAATGTCTCTGGGTTCGTGAACCCTTTTGTCGGTTCAAAAGTCACCCAGCCACGGTTTGGAAAATACACCTCTACCCATGAATGCGCATTGTTATTGGTCACTTCATACACATTGTTTCCATCCATTTGTGTTTCATATAACTGACCTGACGTGTACCCTTTCACCCATCTCGCCGGAATTCCAATCGAGCGAAGCATGACAATCATAGAGGTTGAAAAGTTATCACAATAGCCAATCATCGTATCAAATAAGAACTGATCCACATAGTCTTCGTCACGCCCAGGCACAGCGACATTTTGGGTTTCATATGAAAACTTCGCAGATCCTAAATAATCCTCAATCGCTTTTGCTTTATCATACATATTATCCTTCGTTTCCGTTAAGCTGTTCGCCAATGTTTTCACACGCTCTGGTAGCGAGGATGGGAGCTGCAAGTATTCACGTCCGACCTGCTGGTTCACTTGCTGCTTGGTCGGTACTTTGATCCGCTGTAAGTCCTCTAGGATAAATGTAGGTGATAAGAAGCTGACTCGATAGTTCCCTAAATTTTTGGGCGGGTTTTGAGTGGACGGGACAATTTTCTCCGTTTTGCCCATCATTTGCAGTGGAATGTTTTCCATCGGCGTCATCATAACCGTACCAATCGGATAAACAGCATGATTAAATCGATAATTTGATTCCATATCGACTCTCGTTTCATGCTCCTCTGTTTTCACGCGATTGGTAAACCACTGGTTCGGCACTTCATTCCCTTTTAACCGAGTAGGTTTCGTATCATTTGAAGCATCCTCCCAGCCTTTCCCCGTGTAAATACTTTTTGTTTCTACACGAAAATAAGACGGCTCTTTTCCGCTCCATTTAAATACCGGTGTACGGTCCTCACTAAACGGTCCCCCAAGCGACGAATCATCCGCACTATATCCCACCTTATTCTGCCCGGCAGAACCATCTTGATTCGTGACCGCTTTAAAAAACGGGACAGGGTCAGGCCATTTCGGATCAGATTTTGGCAAAGAAGCACCGAGTGATGCTGATACAAGAACAAGTGCCAGCATGGGTAAGAACCAATTGAGACGAGCTTTCTGTGACACCCGCACACCTTCAGCCAAACGAAGCCGGTCGAAATAGAGCAGGCCAAGCAAACAAAAGCCAAATACCATAATTCGAACGATCGCAAAAGTCGCATCATAAGGTGTAAACGTATCAAGAATCGTGACATATACAATCGTCATCAGTAAAAAGAAAAAGATACGCTGCTGATACACAACCCAATAATGAAGCAAATAAACAAGTAGCCAAAGCAAAATATAAAACAACAATGTGCGGAAAGACGGATACATGTCACTCCACATGCCCATGCTCATCAAAGAAATATTATCTTGAATATCAGCAAACAGCGCAGGCAGATAACTTGGCTCTGATTGATAAAAAATCAAATATAATGCGAGCAAGATCAATCCAGCACAAATAGGAAACGTCACATACCACTTCAATCGAAAGAACGTAAACAAACACGTAAGCCCTATAAAAATGATGAAATAAGACGTATGACTCGTCTCTGTAAAATCTTGAAGTGGACGAAGCCACTCCCAAAGCAGCAGAAATGCGACAGCATAATAGATGAACAACTCAAAACGGCTTTGCCGCTGATGCATATAAATGTTTGTCACCTCACAGTTCTTTCGTGCAGCCGGTCCTCAAATAAAAGGGTCGTGTGTATCCCAGAAGCTTTAAGCCGGTCCACAAGCTGTTTTTCTTTTGCCGTCAATCGATCAACGGCTCTCTTCACTAAAAGAACGGTGATGTTCTTTCTGTTTCGATTCCCAAGTAAAATGGCAGCAAGCTCTTCTTGCAGATGACCTGTCACCACATACTTTCCTGTCTGCTGGTGCTCACTCGATGTTAATGATTGATAATCAGGTGCACGAGAAGGCTGATACTGCACCTTTGTTAAATAGTAGAGCATGTCCTGTAAATGCCACTCTCCTTGATCCACTCGAAATAAGTGCTGATCCCCAAGCGGGACAAGGCCTACCGGCACCCCTTTTTTCACAGCCGTTTGCAGAACAGACGCAGCCATAGACACAATCGTTTCAAAAGCGGCTTCATCTGTAAAATCAGCAAACACCACCAGATCCTTTGTCTGATTCTGTTCAAACTCCTTCGTCATAAGCTGACCTCTTCTAGCTGTTGTCTTCCAGTCCACCCAAGCGAAACGATCTCCTTGCTGGTATTCACGCACGCCTGTCGTCACATTTGTCGGTTCATTTAACCAAGAGTGCACCGCTTTGCCTCCATTTTCATTCACCGATGCAGCAGATTCTACAGGAATATTCAACATTTTCGGATACACAAGCAATGTTTTCTCTAATGGAAGAATCACTTCTTTTTCAACAAACCCAAACATATCACCCGTTTTAATTCTAACCGCCGTCAATTGATGCTCTCCCCGCACGATGTCATTGAATTGATATGAAAATCGCCACGTTTTCCGAAACCAAGGAAAGATCATTCGCTTCATTTCAATCTGTTCCTGTAAATGGAAGGTATCCGGCGGGTCATCCTCAAGTATGACGTACACGTACGGAAATAAATTCGTCCGCTTGATTTCAAGGTCAACAGACAGCACATCCCCTGCCTTTAACCGGGTATGCTGTAATGTCCTTTTGGCTGTTGCACGAAGTGGAACAAGGGCAAACAACAAAGCATACAAAGCATATGGTGAAAATGCATAAAAAAGGAACCAGCTCACAAAGCCGCCCTGAAACATGGCATAGCAAAAGGCTGCTGCTGTAAGGAGAAGGAGCATAAACACCCGTAACCATAGTGAAAAAGCGAAACGGTCACGTGACTTCATTGAGTCATCGACTTTTGAACTGGTACGCCAATATGCTCAATCATCTGTCGCAACAGTGTCTCCGCCTTCTTCCCTTCATATGTTGCTTCTGATGTCAAAATCATGCGATGCGGCAATGTGTAAGGCGCCAAATACTGTACATCATCAGGAATCACATAATCCCGCCTGTTCAACAGCGCATACGCCTGAGCCGCTTTCATCAATGCAATTGAACCCCTTGGGCTCACACCTAAATAGACAGACGGATGATTTCGCGTCGCTTGGGCGATTTCGACAATATATTCTTTAATCGATGCATCCACATGTACGGTCTGAACCGCTTGCTGCAAAGCATGGATATGATCTTTTGTCATGACTGCCTGAAGCGTGTCAATTGGCGATTGTTTCTCCTGCAAATTCAGCACCTCAAGCTCCTCCAGCATGGTTGGATACCCCATCTGCAGCTTGAACAAGAAACGGTCCATTTGCGCCTCTGGAAGTGGATAGGTTCCCTCATACTCCACTGGATTTTGCGTAGCCATCACAAAGAAAGGATCTGCCAGCGGCATCGTTTCTCCGTCCACTGTGACACTGCCTTCTTCCATCGCTTCAAGAAGGGCTGATTGTGTTTTAGGAGAGGTTCGGTTGATTTCATCAGCCAAAATAATCTGCCCCATAATCGGTCCTTGTCTAAATTCAAACTCGTTTGTCTTTTTATTATAAATCGACACACCTGTTACATCTGAAGGCAAAAGGTCAGGCGTAAATTGGATTCGCTTAAACTCACACCCAATGGATTTTGCCAGAGCACGAACCATCATGGTCTTCCCAACGCCAGGCACATCCTCTAATAGCACATGCCCCTTCGCCAAAATCGCAACAAGGCTTAATATCGCAATATCTTTTTTCCCCACCATCACTTTATTGATGTTATCTACGATTTTTTGTAAATCTGAATGCATCGGTTCATCAAATGCCATCCTGATCCTCCTATCACGTTTCCGTCAATTTTCATATAGTCTAACTTTACCATACAACACACATTTGCATGAAACATCAACACGTAGAAAAAAGAAGCCTTCTCACGATGGAAAAGACTTCTGCTCCTCTTTAGGCTCACTTGCTGGTTCCATATGAACATGAGAGTGTAAAATATCATGTTCCTGCTTCATTCTGCGTTCAATTTCATCTGCAATATCATGGCTTTCTGCGATGTTTAAATGCGGTTCTACTTCAACGACCACATCCACATGGACGGTGCTTCCAAGATAACGAGCTTTAATGTCTTTCAAATCGCCCACTCCTGGTGTCGCTTCAATCGTCTCTTTATATTTAGACATATCTTTTATATGAAAACCGTCCGTTAACGAATGAGACGCATCTCTGAAAATCTCCCACGCTGTTTTACAGATAATTAAGCCAATCACAAACGCAGCAAGCGTATCAACCCACGCCAGCTGAAATTGAGAGGCGATAATTCCGACAAACGTCCCGATACTCACATAAGCATCTGATTTATTATCAGCCGCTGCCGCATATAGCGCCTGGCTATTAATTCGTTTAGACAGTTTACGGTTATACATATACACACCATACATCACAACAGCACTTCCTGCTGCCGTCCAAGCTGCAATCATATCAGGCGTTTGATGCTCTGATGAGAAAAGCGACTGGCCTGCACTCAGCAAAACCTGAAGCCCGACAAGCATCATAATAAAGGAAGCCACAAGTGACGCAATATTTTCAGCTCTAAAATGACCGTATGGATGATCCTCATCAGGTGGCTTCTGAGAAATACGCAGCCCAATTAATACGGCCAGCGAAGCAATGATATCAGTCGTATTATTCAAGCCATCTGCGGAAAGGGCTTCTGAATGAAACACATACCCAATGATCAGTTTGACAGCAGATAAGATCACATAGGCTATAATGCTGACCCAAGCACCTGTTTCACCTTGTCTTAATTCGTTGTAGCGCTCCATACCGAACAGCGCCTCCTCACACATTACTTTTCTATATTTATCTTACAAAGCCAAGCCCGTGTGGGTCTACAGCAACATGATTCGCTTGAATCAGCAAAATAGGATACATAGAAATGTGTTGACCTAAGCAAACTTATTTTTATAAGGTCAATTGACCTCAAGACCTACTCCCATCAATGTTTTTCAAAACCACCCCGAAAAATGAAAAAGAACAAAATCACTCTACTATCTAATTGTCAGAATAGTTTTATTTCAAAACACAACTTTTCTTTCTTCCTTCTTATGCTATTTTTAAGAATGGGCAGAGGAAAATGAGGGAACATAATCTCTCAAATCCTTTATACTTTTTAACATCATGTTAAGAGGTTTGAAATGTCAGTTTGATAACCTGTCCAATGCTGAATGACAATTCAGTATGATAAAATTTAAAATATTCTAAAAACAAACTCTCGAATAAAAGAGAAATGTTTGGAGGTAAAGAAATGTCCAACATGACAAACGGTCTTCAAAAAAACCTTAAGACAAGACATATTTCAATGATCTCCATTGCCGGGGTCATTGGGGCAGGGCTATTTGTTGGTAGTGGTGCTGTCATTCATTCTGCAGGGCCTGGATCGATTCTTTCCTATTCATTTGCCGGACTTCTGGTCATCTTTATTATGAGAATGCTTGGAGAAATGGCATGTGCCTATCCGACAAGCGGCTCTTTCTCACAATATGCGAGCGACGCCATCGGCCCGTGGGCCGGGTTTACAATCGGCTGGCTTTACTGGTTCTTCTGGGTCATCGTCATCGCCATCGAAGCCATTGCCGGTGCTGCCATTATTCAATATTGGTATGGAGATGCACCTGTTTGGCTCACAAGTCTTATCCTCACAATCCTCTTAACTTTGACAAATATCTTTTCTGTTAAATCTTTTGGCGAATTTGAATATTGGTTTTCATTGATTAAAGTCATCAGCATTATTCTATTCCTACTCATTGGTTTTGCATTTATCTTTGGTTTTGGCGGTCATCATACTGCAGGTCTTGCCAATTTAACGGGGAATGGCGGTTTCCTTCCAAACGGATTCGGCTCTGTGCTCCTCGGGATTGTCGTTGTCATCTTTTCCTTCATGGGAACCGAGATTGTGGCAATTGCCGCAGGTGAATCAGCAGACCCTGTCAAATCTGTGACAACAGCTACCCGTTCAGTTGTATGGCGTATTATTGTGTTCTACGTCGGGTCGATCGCCGTCGTTGTCACTTTACTCCCATGGAATTCAGCGAATATTTTAACAAGCCCGTTCGTTGCAGTATTAGAATACATCGGTGTCCCATCAGCCGCTCAAGTCATGAACGTCATTGTTTTAACAGCCGTTCTTTCTTGTTTAAACTCCGGCCTATACACAACGTCCAGAATGCTTTATTCATTAGCTGAAAGAGGCGAAGCACCAAAACGTTTTATGAAAATCAGCAAACGCGGTGTCCCTGTAGCAGCGACAGTCGCAGGTACCTTCTTTTCCTATATTGCCGTCATGATGAACTACTTTTACCCTGAAACCATCTTTCTATTTCTAGTCAATGCCTCTGGTGCCATTGCACTTCTTGTCTACTTGGTCATTGCCGTTTCACAATTAAGAATGCGTCGTAAAATTGAAAAAGAAAATCCAGAGCAACTCAAAATCAAAATGTGGCTGTTCCCATACCTTACGTACTTTACCATTTTGGTCATCTGCGCCATCTTGGCCTCTATGCTGTTTATCGAATCGATGAGACCTCAGCTCATACTGACAAGCATCATTACCATCGGTGTACTAGCCGCCTACTTCATCTTTAAACCGAATAAAAAAGTGCCTGCAAGTGCAGCGCTTGAAAATAAACACCCTTAATTCTCCCGCTGAAAAGCGGGTTTTTTTATTTTATTCACCTATTTGGATGTCCGCACTTATAATGTATCAAATTGATTTTAAGTGAGGATTAGTCAACATGAACCTAGAAAAGTTTGTTGACGAGCTGCCAATTCCAGAAGTCGCAGAGCCCGTCAAAAAAAACCCAAGACAAACGTATTATGAAATCGCTATGGAGGAGGTGTTCCTAAAAGTTCATAGAGATCTGCCCCCAACCAAGCTATGGACCTATAATGGCAGTTTGCCGGGTCCAACCATTAAAGCGAATCGAAATGAAAAGGTCAAAGTGAAATGGATGAACAAATTGCCGCTGAAACACTTCCTGCCTGTCGATCATACCATTCACGCTGGACATCATGATGAACCCGAAGTCAAAACAGTCGTTCACCTGCATGGGGGCGTGACACCTGCAAGCAGTGACGGTTATCCGGAGGCTTGGTTTTCGCGAGACTTTGAAGCGACCGGTCCCTTCTTTGAACGAGAGGTTTACGAATACCCTAATCACCAGCAAGCATGCACATTGTGGTATCACGATCATGCCATGGCATTAACACGATTAAATGTATACGCCGGATTAGCTGGCTTTTATTTGATCTCAGATGCGTTTGAAAAATCACTCGAATTACCGAAAGATGAATATGATATCCCTTTAATGATCATGGACCGGACATTCCAGGAGGATGGCGCACTGTTTTATCCAAGTAGACCAAATAACACACCAGAAGATAGTGACCTTCCAGATCCCTCCATCGTGCCATTTTTTTGCGGGGAAACGATTTTAGTCAATGGAAAAGTTTGGCCGTATTTAGAAGTAGAGCCGCGAAAATATCGTTTTCGTATCTTAAACGCGTCCAATACAAGAACTTACGAGCTTCATCTAGATAACGACGCCACAATCTTACAAATTGGATCTGATGGCGGCTTTTTGCCAAGACCTGTTCATCACCAATCTTTTAGCATTGCACCTGCTGAACGTTTTGATGTCATCATCGACTTCTCAGCTTATGAAAACAAAACGATTGTTTTAAAAAATACGGCAGGCTGCGGTCAGGATGTCAATCCAGAAACAGATGCGAACATTATGCAGTTTAAAGTCACTCGTCCGCTCAAAGGAAGAGCAGCTAAAACATTACGTCCGATCTTCAAACCACTGCCACCGCTCCGACCGAGCCGAGCTGATAACGAGCGAACGCTAACGCTTACTGGCACACAAGATAAATATGGGCGCCCGATTTTATTGCTAGATAACCGGTTTTGGAATGATCCTGTCACGGAAAA
Organism: Bacillus sp. FSL W8-0629; assembly: GCF_038593225.1. Taxonomy (NCBI): domain Bacteria; kingdom Bacillati; phylum Bacillota; class Bacilli; order Caryophanales; family Bacillaceae; genus Bacillus; species Bacillus sp. FSL W8-0629. The sequence continues at coordinate 626,724 of NZ_CP151975.1, read as the reverse complement.
TCCTCGACTTGGTAGTGTAGAGGTATGGAACATTGTCAACCCAACAAGGGGCACACACCCTATTCATTTACATCTTGTTCAATTTCGGGTGATTGATAGAAGACCATTCGATACAGACATCTATCAATCAACAGGTGAAATCGTGTATACAGGACCAAATGAAGCGCCTCCTTTGCATGAACAAGGCTACAAGGATACAATTCAGGCGCATGCCGGTGAAGTCATTCGCATCATCGCTCGGTTTGTCCCATATAGCGGACGATATGTGTGGCATTGTCACATTTTAGAACACGAGGATTATGACATGATGCGGCCGATGGATATCATTTAGTAAATATGAAACCTCCTCTCTCTTAATTGCGTAATATAAAAAGGGCTAACAGCTTCTATATATTAGCCCTCTATTTTCTTTTCAATCTCCATGAGAAAAACGAACAATGTATCGCATGAATGGCATTTTTTTGAACATTCCACACTTAAAAAGTTGACGAAGTAAACCGATAATACTACTATATACCCATTACCTCTATCAAAAGGCACTTAAGAAACCAAGCACGAACAAATAGAAAATCGTCATAAAAAACGGAGGAGTTCAATTTGAATGAAGAAAAAGAGACTTGCCATGTCAAGCAAGAAACAGTGGCAGGTAACAGGGAGAAGCTTTCAATTCATGAAAACGAGAGCATTCGATCAAACATTGAACAACTAACAATTGAACTCGGTGAACAAAAAGAATTCAATCACTTCATATTAGATGAAAAACAGAAGACCATCAGCACATTATCGGCTCTCATTGCAAAAGGTGATTGTGATGAAGAGTTAAAAGCTCATTTTGTACAAGCATTACATATCGGGCTCTCTGTTATAGAGATTATGGAGATCATTAAGCACTGTACAAAGGTTGCAGGATTCCCTCATTCCATTAATGCCTTGTTTATTTTTCAAAACTTACTAGATGAAAACAATAAATAAATAAGAGAAAACGAGAAGTCTTCTGTCCTCTCGTTTTTTTATTTCCACTTACTTTACTCTCTTACGCTGATTCTGTCACAGTAGCAAAATATCAAAATACCACTCATTTCCTTGCTTAAAAAGTGATGTTCATTTCACAAATCCGCATTTTTCACCGACACATCCCATGACAAAATAAAAAAACGTCCAGTTATATAAAATAACTGAACGCGCACCTTTTACCGATTGACAGTGAAATTGTTAACAATCCCGCCTTCTTTCTCCCAAGCGGTTTCTACTGTTTTCTTCTTAATATCATATTCAAAAATGGTTCTGACCTTCGCCTTTCGTCCTGTGTCATCCTTTAATTCCTTTGCGTTCTTTGCAACACCTAAGAAATAAACAGATGTACCATCCGCAGAAAATTGTGGCTGGGCAGCACTTAAAATACGCACATCTTGGCTGTTTTTAACAAGTGGCTTTGTTTTTCCTGTATCTACATCCATCACCTTAATAGATGATACTTCTTTTTCATTTCGAACCTTCACTTCTGTATAAATGAGTTTTTTATGATCTGGTGAAAAAGAAATATCATTGATGGTTTGAGAAATACGTGCAATTCGCTTACCCTTCTCACCTGTTTGAAGGGTAATCTTCATGGTCGTTGGTTCAGGATCCATTCCTTTTTCATTTGCCTCATCCGTCTTTTTATAATCCTCTTTTAACGAATAATGCTGAATGGCCAACAGATTTGATGCTGGATCATAAGCAAAAGAACTCACCGTATCATCATTACTTTTTTCTGGATATAACACTTTCACTTTCTGTGTTTTCAAATCAAAAGACGCTACATAAAATTGCTCACCTGAATCCTTGTTATACCTTAGATATAACTGTTTTCCGTCACCAGAAAGTCTCATACTGTCGATTGAATCGTCACTCGTAAAGAGCGTTTTTTCTTTATCCGTTTTCACATTCAATTCCCGTATACTTACTTTTTGTGTGTCTTCATCTGTATACGTGTAGTATAAAAGCTGTTTCGCCTGATCATAAGCAATTGAAGGATATGCTGTCAGTTTCTCTGTATGAAGCGCCTTATCATGCAAGTAATAAGTATTGTTTAACTTTTGATCCGTAAATGAAACAAGCAATTCGTCTTTTGCATCTTGATTTGTTTTCACTTTTCCTACATGTTTTGCCTCTTGCCCCGGCTTCATCATGAAGAAGATGACGGCCGCAATTACTGCGACTCCAATCACTGTGATGATCCACCATGTTGATTTTTTCATTGATTTTCAGACCCTCTCCACAAGAAAAGAAGCCAGAAAATGTACTTTTCCCGCTTCTTTGCATGCCTATGTATTAATAAGTGTAATGCCCTTTAACGACACCTTTACTTGTTTTATACCCAAGTGCTTTGAATGCTTTCGGACTTACGTCTAATACTGCGTTTGGCATTCTACCTACATCATATTTATATACTGTAATCACTTTATGTGGTTTCGCTTTTGTTGTCACTCTTAGTTTTGTACCTTTTTTCGGTACGTCAAATCCCATTTTTGTTGCTGCATCCCAATGACCGAGTTTTTTTCCATCTGCGCCTTTTTTACCGACACCATTATACCATGTAATATTGCCGCTTACTTTTTTTGCACTTGCTCCATGTGAGAAACTAAACGCTAAAAATAAACTAGCTACTGTTACGATTGTCGCGATAAGCTTTTTATTCATTAAAAAATCCTCCGTATTTGGTTTCTGACCCTATTATACATGAAGATGCACCCAGTTATTTTACAGTCACATTACAATTCGAATACAAGTTGACCACTTAATGACCGATTTTGTTCATAAATTTCACCAAAAACAGCCAGAACATTGTCAGTAGATCCCTCCCTTTTGTTTTATATAATAGAAATGAATCAAAGATAAGGAGGAATTTTCATGAAAAAGTGGTTCATCGTTTTGAGTGTAAGTTTGACCTTCGTATTGATGCTTTCAAGTATTCCTGCCTCTGCGGCTGGTCCTCGTCACGGCGCCATCGTGACACAAACGGATGAAGCCAAATGGTCAGGTATCTCGGCTGATATTGTGCTGCCAAAAACAGCCACTATTAAAAATGGCTATGCCGACTGGTATCTTGGTCTCGGTTCTGCCGTTGTTGAGAGCGGGATTTCAAAAACATCTTCTGGTTATAAGGTATTCCTGGGCACCGGCTCCCAAGGCGGCAGTCAATATTGGAACAGCGAATACGATTCAAGTATTAAAGATGGTGCACGTGTCAACTTAAAGCTCATCAACAATGGTGATGGCACAGTGTCACTATACGTCAACGGGAAACTGCGTTATAAACAGCCTGTTTTCAACCCTAGTCGTCTGAAAGACCTCGATGTCGTCAAAATGGTACACGGCGTACAAGATAATGGAACAAACAGCTACTCGCAAGCAAGCTTCTCTAATGTACAGCTTCGTGCAAATACATCTGGAAGTGTCTACAAAAAATGGGACGGCACCGTCAAATCATCTCTTTTACGCAAAAATCTAGAATCTGGTGCTCCGGCTCCAAAATTCACAGTCATTTCGTCTATCCCACTTAGTACAACCCTTTCAGCACAATAAAACACGAGCACCCAACTTTGGGTGCTTCAAAATTGCTGACAAAGAGCTAAAATGATTTTATTTTAGCTCTTTGTCTTCTTTTCAGCGTGCAAGAAAACCTTTGCAGTCTAGGAAGGGCGAGCACCGGCGCGGAGCGAATTTGACATTCGTGAGCACCGGCGCGCAGGCCTGACACCGAATGCGAGGGTTTGTCTACACGCTGGAGCACCCAACTTTGGGTGCTTTTGATTGTTCACAGCTTATCAACACTTCTCTTTTAATCAAAACATCAATTCGTGGTAACATAAGCATACATACTTTGAAGAACAAAGGAGAAAGAACGTGAGAAAAAGTCTACTTGTTTTCATGAGTCTTGTTGCAACCTTCTCTATCCTAGCAGCATGCTCAAATACGGCAAAAGAAGAAAAAACAGAATCTACGGCACTTCCAACGATTAATGAACGCATTCAAAATGAAACGAAAGAGGTTATGGAGCAGTCTAAGCTCGTAAAAGACACAGCGATCACAGTTGATCAAAAGAAAAAAGTCATTTCCTTAAACGTGACGGCTTCATCTGAGACCAATAGTGATTACGCTGAAGTCATTGGTTTGAACTTTGCCAAAACACTAGCTATTGGTGCATCCACTGAAAAGGAAAACAACCTGCATAAACCGGAAAATGACAGCCTCGGCGCCCTCTACTCCTTTTATGACCTAAACATTACCGTGAAACAGGAAAACGGAAAAGTACTGGCAAAAGGAAAGAAAACAACAAATGAAACAAAGATTACCTGGGAGAGAGCCCAGTAATTGGACAAGAAAATTCTTTATGGATTTTCTTGTTTTTTTTAACAAAACTATTAACATTGTGAAAAGAATGCCGATGAGTAAGATTGTGTTGGTTCTTAAGTACCAATAATTCTTATTTACATATCGGGGGAAAGTATCATGAAAAGAACAACGGAATTTGTTTTAGGCTTAATTGGAGGAATTTTTGGATTTTTCGGTGCAATGTTTGCCATTGCGTTTGGAGGACTCGATGCGGCATTTAGTGAATCAGGTACGAGTCAAATCACAGGATTAGGCTGGGCAGCGATGCTTTTCTCTATTCTTGCGATTGTGGCATCTGTTATCGTGAAGAAAAAAGCAAAGCTTGGCGGGATTTTATTATTAGTATCTGCTGTTGGTGGTATTATTTCTATTTCTATGTTCTTTATCCTTCCAGCTGTTTTAATCCTCATCGCAGGATGCATGGGTGTGTTTAGAAAAGAGCCTGTCAAAACAGTTCCAGCTGAATAAAGTTGATATAAAAAAGCTTGTAGAGGGCCACTCTACAAGCTTCTTTTATTGTATATTTTCATTTAAATCTTCTCTTATGATATCAATCAGCGTGTCAATATCCGAGTGAGCTCTAGATGCTAATCGTACCAGTAAATGATCGATATCCTCATACAAATGACGATCTTTCAACATATACTTCCCATAATACGGAATGACAAAGAAATAGAGCAAATCAGCTACTTCTAGTGCAACGTCATCACCAACTTCATTCTTTAACGCCTCCCCAACACATTGGATCAGCCAATTCAAATCTTCTTTCTTTTCAATCGGAACGTACATCAGCTGATGAATACGGTCCGTATCTCCCGTTTGTAAAATCTGCTCCGCTGCTCCCTTTGATAGAGCACCAATCTCTTTAGAAGATATATTAAGAACCGCGAATTCATTCTCTGATCTATCTTGATCCATTTGCAGCACGTTTTGGTCCATCTCGACTCACTCCCCGTTCTCAGATACTTTTATTATAAGGAATTCAGCTGATTTTTTATGGAAATAGTGGATTTTTTTATGTAATTTTAAAGAAAAAACTGTATGCTCTATGAAATCTCTTGTTTCTCAAATCAACAAAAGCACTTTTAATCGTCAGAGTGCATTTCTCATGCTTCTTCTAATTTTTTTCATCGCATCAGCCATTTCCACTTCTCCCTCTGCTTTCATCTGTTCAATGATGATGCCGGCATAATCCCTTTCGTGTTGATTTTGGATTAATTTAAAAGCAGCCTGAACTTCATCAATAAACTTAAAGCCTACTATACCTTTCATTTTGCTTTGCTAACAGTTTCTCAGACGACGTCTCCATAAAAACTCTCTGAAGTCTGTCAAATCAACCACCTCATCTTTTTATCATAATTTAAATACTAAATAATATCGTATTTCACAACTTGGATTTTTCTATTTTAGAAATGAATTTTATACAGAAGATAATTTCAGATTAAAGAAGAGGCAATCTTGAATATACTAACAGGTTCTATTTTTGGGGACAAAACCACAAATAAACATCAAATTATAGTCTAGTTTCAAAAGCATAAGGTATAATCATCTTATAAAAAATACCAATTGCAAAGGAGAAGCATTAATAATGAAAAAGTTCGATTTGAACATCGAAAAAGTATTAGAGCACTGGACCATTCCTCACGCCTTAAGAGAAATCATAGCAAATGCACTGGATGAATCAATTTTAACGAGCACCAAAGAGCCTCTTATTTTTAAAGATGAAGACAATAAATGGCATATAAGAGATTTTGGGAGAGGTCTAAAGTATGAACATCTAACACAAAATGAGAATATAGAAAAGACAGAGAATCCGGATAAAGTCATTGGCAAGTTCGGGGTAGGTTTAAAAGATGCATTGGCGACATTCGATCGAAGGAACGTAGAAATCCTCATCCAATCAAAATATAGTGATATTACAATAAAGAAGTTATCTAAGGGAGACTTTGACGATGTGGTAACTTTGCACGCCATCGTTAATAGTCCGACTAATCCTAATTTGGTAGGCACAGACTTTATGTTTACTGGTCTCAAAGATGATGATATAGAAAAAGCCAAGGAATTCTTCTTACTTTATTCTGGAGAAAAGACGATTGAAAAAACGAAGTATGGGGAACTCATTGAAAACAAAAAAAATCGTTCAAGAATCTACGTTAACGGAATTTGTGTAGCTGAGGAAGACAATTTACTCTTTTCTTACAATATCACTTCTACCACTAAGAAACTTCGTCAATCGTTAAATCGGGAGCGGACAAATGTAGGAAGAAGTGCTTACACAGACAGGGTAAAGTCTATTCTCTTAGAATGTAAGAGCCCAACATTCGCTGGAAAATTGGTCGATGATTTACAAAGGATTCAAACAGGAAATTATCACGATGAATTACAATGGATTGATGTTCAACTACACGCCTGTAAAATATTAAGTAGTCAGGACAAAAAAGTGATGTTTTTAAGTGCTTATGATTTAATGGATGGCGGTAAATACTTAAGTTACGCAAAAGAGGAAGGAATACGTATCATTACTGTTCCTGATTCACTAGCGAATAAACTTGAAACTAGTAAAGATCTGAATGGAAATAATTTCAGAAACTTGGAGACTTATGCGTTAGAATGGAACGAACAATTCGAATTTGATATCGTAAACGTCAACCAATTAACGGCTAAAGAAAAAGAAATTTTCAATTACAAGAATACCATAGTAAGTTGGTTCCCAAAAAAGAATAACCTTGTCCGTGATATTGTGATTTCCGTTTCAATGCGACCAGACAATTATACGGGTTCTGATGCACTTGGGTTATGGGAGCCGTCCACTAAACGAATTATCATTAAACGTAGCCAACTAAAAAATATACAATCATTCGCAGGTACACTTGTGCACGAGTTGGTGCACGCTCATACAAACACTGATGATAATACTATAGAATTCGAAAATGAATTAACTGAAATGCTTGGGAAATTATCTACTCTTATCCTTGAAAGTTCAAATCCTGTAAAACCCAAAAGTATGCTAAAAAGATTATTAAACAAATAGAAGGTGTATTTATCAAATTTCTTAAATCACATATAAACAAATAAGAAGCCGCTCATATTGTTGAAGAGCGACTTCTTTTTATATATTTTTGCCCAAAAAAAGAAGGTATAAAAACTCGCTTTTTTAGTATCTATTAATATAAATTACCCTAGCGATTAGTGAGCCAAAGTCTATGAAATTTAAATGATATTTAGAGTTTCCGTACATCAATCACATCAGTGCTTGCCAAAGCCCGTGTATCACTCGAACAAATCATGGATCGACTCGGTCACCAGATTACGAATAATGTGTACCCCACGTAACACAAAAAATGAAAAAAAGGCTTCTCAAGAGTTCAGGGAACTAATGAAAAGCCTCTAATTTTTCTATATGGTATCAAAATGGCACCAAAATGAGTGTGACTAACGGATAAACCCTTATCAATCAAGGGTTTAAATCCGTTATTACATCATGCCACCCATTCCGCCCATTCCGCCCATATCCGGCATTCCGCCGCCTGAGCCGCCTTCTTCTGGTTTGTCAGCTACGACTGCTTCAGTTGTAAGAAGCATAGCTGCTACAGAAGCTGCGTTTTGAAGTGCAGAGCGAGTGACTTTTGTTGGGTCAACGATTCCTTTTTCGATCATGTTTACCCATTCGTTTGTTGCTGCGTTGAAGCCTACGCCAATTTCTTCGTTTTTCAAGCGCTCAACGATGACTGATCCTTCAAGACCTGCGTTGTGAGCGATTTGACGAATTGGCTCTTCAAGAGAACGTAGAACGATGTTCACACCTGTTTGAACGTCACCATCAGCTTCGATGGAAGCAACTTTATTGTATACATTCACAAGTGCTGTACCACCACCGGATACGATACCTTCTTCAACTGCTGCACGAGTTGAGTTCAGTGCATCCTCAATGCGTAGTTTACGTTCTTTTAGTTCTGTTTCAGTTGCAGCACCAACTTTGATGACAGCAACGCCGCCAGCTAGTTTTGCAAGACGTTCTTGTAATTTTTCTTTATCGAATTCAGAAGTTGTTTCTTCTACTTGCGCACGAATTTGGTTCACGCGTGCTGCGATTTGAGCAGAATCTCCTGATCCTTCTACGATCGTTGTGTTTTCTTTTGTAACAACCACTTTAGACGCACGGCCAAGCTGACCAATTTCAGTTGATTTCAGGTCAAGTCCTAGGTCTTCTGTGATAAGTTCTCCGCCAGTTAGAACAGAGATGTCTTCAAGCATTGCTTTACGACGATCACCGAATCCAGGTGCTTTTACTGCCACTGCGTTGAATGTTCCACGAAGTTTGTTCACAACAAGTGTTGCAAGTGCTTCGCCTTCTACATCTTCAGCAATGATCAATAATGGTTTTCCTTGTTGTACGACTTGCTCAAGTACAGGAAGGATTTCTTGAATGTTTGTGATCTTTTTATCAGTGATTAAGATGTAAGGATTTTCAAGAACCGCTTCCATCTTATCAGAATCAGTGACCATGTATGGTGAAGCATATCCACGGTCAAACTGCATTCCTTCAACCACTTCAAGCTCAGTTGTGAAACCTTTAGATTCTTCAATTGTGATGACGCCGTCGTTTCCTACACGCTCCATCGCTTCAGCAATTAGGCTGCCGACTTCTTCATCTGCTGCAGAAATAGACGCAACTTGAGCAATTGATTCTTTACCTTCGATTGGTTTAGAAATCTCGTGCAAGCCTTCAAGTGCTACTTTCACTGCTTCTTCGATTCCTTTACGAACGCCAACAGGGTTTGCACCAGCTGTTACGTTTTTAAGACCTTCACGGATCATTGCTTGAGCTAGAACTGTTGCAGTCGTTGTACCGTCACCAGCTACATCGTTTGTTTTGCTTGCAACTTCTGCCACAAGTTTTGCACCCATGTTTTCAAATGCATCTTCTAATTCGATTTCTTTTGCAATCGTTACACCATCATTTGTGATAAGTGGAGAACCGAATTTTTTCTCAAGAACCACGTTACGTCCTTTAGGTCCTAAAGTTACTTTTACAGCATCTGCAAGTGCATCTACACCACGTAACATCGCACGACGTGCTTCTTCACTGAACTTAATATCTTTTGCCATAATAACGAAACCTCCTCAGTCTTTTTAGAAATATATCTCAATCTTTGTTTATGTGATTAACCAATAACAGCTAAAATGTCGCTTTCACGAAGGATTAAATATTCTTTTCCTTCATATTTCACTTCAGTACCTGCATATTTTGAGAAGATAATGCGGTCGCCTGTGTTTACTTCTAACGCAACGCGCTCACCACTTTCAAGTACACGACCTGAACCTGCTGCAACAATTTTACCTTCTTGCGGTTTTTCTTTTGCAGAATCCGGTAAGACAATACCGCTAGCGGTTTTTTCCTCAGATTCAACGAGTTCAATGATTACGCGATCGCCTAATGGCTTTAACATAAGAAACAACCTCCTCAATTTTTATATGTAGTCTTTTTTAGCACTCATCATCAACGAGTGCTAACACATTTATTATAATAAAGAATGTCTTCTGTAATTTCAAGTAAAAACCTTTAAAAATTTTTACGCTTTCATGATCTTTTTTTATCACCGATTCTTTCCTTTTCAACGAAAAAGAAGACTTGTGTTACAATAAATCTAGTTCTTTTAGTAAAGGGGTTTTCGTTACTTGAAAAAACAATATTGGTACATCATCTTAACGTATATATTGGTGCAGGTTTCTGCGATTCCTTATGTGTTCATTATGAAATGGTTAGGATACATTCAGACACCGATGACACAAGCAGAGCTCTCTGAATTGTCAGGAACCTGGACAATCATTAGCTTCTGTGTCGGATTAATCATTATTCTGCTCATCCTTCGGACTGTACCAAAAGCTTCACTTCGAAATGAAGCACCGGCATCAGTCGGCGTGGCAATCGCTTGGATCATTGGCGGTTTCTTTCTTTCCCTCTTTGCACAATCCATTGCGGGGGCGATTGAACAATATGCATTTGGCATTAGCCGAGAATCCGAAAATACTCAAAACATTTTAGCCATTATGGATGCAGTTCCATGGCTTGTAATCGTCATCGCTCTGATTGGACCGATATTAGAAGAAATCATTTTTCGAAAAATCATTTTTGGTGTGGTTTATGAAAAAACGAATTTTTTCATTGGCGCACTTGTCAGTTCAGTGGTTTTTGCTGCTGTACACAATGATTTCCCACATATCTTGCTCTATACCGCAATGGGCTTTACATTTGCCTTTTTATATGCGAAAACAAAACGAATCATTGTGCCCATCGGTGCTCATATGCTGATGAACTCGCTCGTTATCCTTGTGCAGATTGAGCCAGTAAGAAAAATGATTGAAGAACAATCTCAAACAATGCAAATGATTATTGGAGGCTTTTTCTCATGAGAAACCCTGTCGTATGGGGCATTATTTATTTTGCCGTAGGTGTGGCGTTCACCTATATGGCCATTCAAAATCCAGGTGACATGTGGTCATTTTACAGCATTTTGCTGATGGTGTTTGCGGCCTATAATATCAATATCGCGTTAAAAATGTTTGCTTTTTCTGTCAAAATGAAAAAACAGCAGCAAAAATAAAGCAAAAACCATTTTCCGCCGTTTGGAAAATGGTTTTTTTATGGAGGTCATGTTTTCATGGAACACGAAAAACTGAACATCATGAACAATCAGCATGAAACGATTGGTACAGCAGCTCGATCTGATATCCATGCTGAGGGCCTTTGGCATGAAACCTTTCATTTCTGGCTTTTAAAAAAGGAAGATGACACAGTGTTTCTCTATTTTCAGCTGAGGAGTCCCTCCAAAAAGGATTTTCCTTCTCTACTTGATATCACAGCAGCAGGCCACCTTCTCGCAGATGAACAGCCTTCTGATGGCATCAGAGAAGTCGAAGAAGAGCTTGGTCTTTCCATCTCGTTTGAGAACCTTACCTTTGCTGGTGTCATTAAAGATGAAATCCATATGCCATCGTTTACCGATCGTGAGTTTTGCCATGTGTATTTTTATATGGATCAAAAAGAGCACATGGATGTCCATCTACAGAAAGAAGAAGTTGCTGGACTTTATAGAGCAAGGTTGATCGATGCACAGCAGCTTTTAAATAGAGAATGCGAAAAAATGAAAATCGAGGGCTTTGAAGTGGATGCAGACGGCAAGCGACGTGAGGAAAAGAGAGAGGTCCATGTACATGATTTTGTCCCGCATGAACCTGCCTATTATGAGCATCTCTTTCAAGCAATCAATCAATTTCTTTCACAATAGAAAAAGCATCGTGACCCCTATTTGGATCACGATGCTTTTTTATGAGACAACATCATTTTCTTTCTCCTCTGTCTCTGTTTGCTGCATTTTGCGATAGGTCACTCTTGAAATGACAATACTCACTTCATACAAAACGAGCATTGGCAAGGTAACCATGAGGTGAGAAACGAGCTCTGGCGGTGTAATAAGTGCGGCAATGACAAGGAGGACAAAATAGGCATACTTCCGTATTTTTGATAAAAACATCGGTGTAATGATACCAAGTCTAGTGAGAAACATCAACACGACAGGCATCTGAAACAAAAAGCCAAATGGAAGTGTTAACTGCATCAGAAATGTAAAATACTCATGAATCCCAATCACTTGCTCCACATGTAAATCATTTGACATCCGTATCATAAAATCGACGACAAATGGAAACAAAATAAAATAAGAGAAAGCCACACCGCTCAGAAATAAAAGCAGTGCAATCGGAATATAAGCAAGTGTCACCTTTCTTTCTTTTTCATATAAGCCAGGACTCACAAACGCCCAAAGCTGATATAAGATCACGGGACACGTCAAAACAAGAGCAATGACAAAAGCGAACTGCATAAACACGTACAGTGGATCTGTGAGCTTAAACGCGTTCAATGTCAGTGTGGCCGCTTCATCGGTATTTTGTAAATACACAATGACCGGCTTAGCGAGAAAAAAACCTGCCACCATAAAGGTGACAAAAAACATCGCAATGATCACTAAACGTTTTCGCAGTTCCACAATATGCTCCATAAGCGGCATATCTTTGACATTCATGAAGCTCATCCTATTCTACTGATCTTCTTTTTTCTTTTTTTCTTCCTGATCATCAGCTAAACCTTTTGTGGCATTTTTGAATTCACGTAATGTATCTCCTGCTGCTCTTCCTAATTCAGGAAGCTTTTTCGGCCCAAAAATAATGAGCGCAACAACCGCAATCAGAACCAAACTTCCAGGACCGATCGGACCCATTTGCTCCACCCCCTTTACCCCTTTTCGTCAGTCCTCCTGTGTAACAGAGTAATGCTTTAAGAAATACACAAGAGACTGAAGTTCAACCGCCAAATCTATATGATGAATTCGAATGTGTTCCGGCACATTCAATCGAGCCGGCGTAAAGTTAAGGATTCCTTTGATGCCAAGGGCAATCAAACGATCTGTAATGGATTGAGCTGCTACGGCAGGCACTGTCAAAATCGCAACAGGAATATCTCCTACCTCTTGCACATGCTCTTCAAGCTTATCCAAATCATAGACAGGCACGCCGCCTATCTCACTTCCTATTTTACTCTCATTGACGTCAAAAGCCATTGAAATTTTTGTATTATTATTTTTAATGAAATTATAGTGTAAAAAAGCAGTCCCTAAATTCCCGACACCGATGAGCATGACATTCGTCATTTCATCTTGGTCAAGGGTCTTTCTAAAGAAGGTCAAGAGGTAATCGACATTATAGCCATACCCTTTCTTCCCAAGTGCACCAAAGTAAGAAAAATCTCGGCGAATGGTGGCAGAATCCACTTTGACTGCATCACTAAGCTCTGCCGATGACACCCTTTGTTTTCCTGATGCATGCAGATTTTTTAAAAAACGGTAGTAAAGCGGCAAACGTTTGGCTGTCGCTTGTGGAATTTTTGACTGGTCTATATTCATATAAGATCCTCCAACTTAAATATCAGATGCTCTGTGAAAATCACCGTTTTTCCCGCCTGTTTTTTCTACTAGATAGGTCGGGCCGATGATCATCCCTTTGTCTATTGCTTTGCACATGTCATAAACGGTCAGTGCACATACTGAGGCAGAAGTGAGCGCTTCCATCTCCACACCCGTACTTCCTTTTGTTTTCACCTGTACTTGTATGTTCAGAATGTACGCATTTCCGTCTTCCTCCCAATCAAAGGAGATATCGACACCTTTTAATGCAAGCGGATGACACATTGGAATGATGCTGGACGTTTGCTTTGCTGCCATGATGCCAGCTACCTGTGCGACAGATAGTACATCCCCTTTTCCAATGTCATGCTTTTGTATTTGATGAAATACTTCTTTTATCATACGAACGCTTGAAACAGCAACGGCAGTTCTCACTGTAGACGATTTGTCACTAATGTCGACCATCTTTGCTCTTCCTTGTTCGTTAAAGTGGCTAAATTGACTCATCTTTCAACGCTCCCTCACTCAAATCATACACTATTTTTTCCTATCTGTCTTTCATTTGACCATGGCAGCCGTATGTAAGATTTGCCGGTTTACTGCTGATAAGCTACACTTAACATATTATAGCAGAGGTGAAGTTACATGATGATTCTACAAGTGAATCAGCTGTCCAAATCGTTTGGCGCTGATACCGTTTTAACGAATATAAAATTGGAAGTCAAAGCGAGGGATCGTATTGCCATTGTCGGTCGTAACGGTGCAGGAAAATCCACGCTTTTAAAAATCATTGCCGGTCAAATGTCTTACGAACAAGGTGAGATCATCAAACCGAAAGACCTATCCATTGGATATCTAGCACAGCATACAGATGTGACGTCTACACGTACGCTAAAAGACGAACTACTATCCGTTTTCGATCATTTAAAAGAAATGGAACAAGAGATGAGAACCATAGAAGAGAAAATGGCTTCTTCTACAGGAACAGAATTAGATTCTCTAATGAAAACCTATGACAGACTGCAGCAAGCATTTAAAGATCAAGGCGGCTATCAATATGAAGCAGATGTCCGCTCCATTTTACACGGACTCGGCTTTAGTCATTTTGAAGACCATACAACCGTCCAATCCTTAAGCGGCGGTCAGAAAACCCGTCTAGCGCTAGGAAAGCTATTATTGATGAAACCAGAACTCTTGATTTTGGATGAGCCAACCAACCATCTAGATATTGATACCTTATCATGGCTTGAGCAGTATTTGCAAAATTATACAGGAGCCATCCTCATCGTTTCCCATGACCGATACTTCTTAGACAAAGTCGTGAACCATGTATATGAAGTGTCAAGAACAGCGATGAAAAAGTTCGCTGGGAACTATAGTAAGTATCTTGACCAAAAAGCTGAGCAGCTAGAGCGTGATATGAAGCTGTATGAAAAACAACAAGAAGAAATTTCGAAGCTTCAAGATTTCGTGGATCGCAACTTAGCAAGAGCATCCACCACAAAGCGTGCTCAAAGCAGGCGGAAACAGCTGGAACGGATGGATCGTTTAGATAAGCCGTTAGGAGATGAAAAATCCGCAAACTTCCATTTCGATATTATGAGGCAAAGCGGAAATGACGTGCTGAAGGTGCATGATCTCGATATTAGTTACGATCAAAAAACGCCGCTCCTCTCCTCCCTCTCTTTTCATATTAAACGGGAGGATAGCGTGGCACTCATCGGTCCTAACGGTATCGGGAAATCAACTCTTTTAAAAACCTTAACGGATACGTTAAAACCAGTAAAAGGCGAGATCAGCTTTGGTTCTCATG
Source organism: Bacillus sp. FSL W8-0629 (assembly GCF_038593225.1). Classification (NCBI taxonomy): domain Bacteria; kingdom Bacillati; phylum Bacillota; class Bacilli; order Caryophanales; family Bacillaceae; genus Bacillus; species Bacillus sp. FSL W8-0629. The sequence continues at coordinate 611,574 of NZ_CP151975.1, read as the reverse complement.
TGACGATTGGCTACTATGATCAGGAACAAGCCAAGCTGACATCCTCCAAAAAAGTGTTAAATGAACTTTGGGATGATTATCCCCATATGACTGAAAAAGACATTCGGACTTGTTTAGGAAACTTCCTTTTTTCAGGTGATGACGTCTTAAAGCCTGTCCATACTTTAAGTGGTGGAGAAAAAGCACGACTTGCGCTGGCAAAGCTGATGCTCCAAAAAGCCAATTTCCTCATTCTCGATGAGCCGACGAACCATCTTGATTTGGACAGTAAGGAAATATTAGAGAATGCACTAATAGATTATCCAGGCACCATCTTGTTTGTTTCACATGACCGTTACTTTATCAATCGCCTGGCAACTAAAGTTCTCGAGTTGTCACCAAATGAAACAAAAGAATACCTTGGTGACTACGACTATTATCTTGAAAAGAAAAACGAACAATTAGAGCTTGAAGCACTCCAAACTCAGGAGACGCATAAAAAACAAGCAGAAAAACCAGTAGAAACAGCAAAACTTTCCTATGCAGAAGAGAAAGAACTCAAAAAGAAAGAAAGACAAAAGCAGCGCCGAATTGGAGAAATTGAAGAGCGTATCGCTGTCATCGAAGACAAGCTCGGTGAAAACGAAGAGCTTCTATGTGATCCTGCTATTTTCCAAGATCACGAGAAAGTACAAGCCATTCAAACAGAAAATGATGCGCTCAATCAAGAGATGGAATCACTTTTTGCGGAATGGGAAGATCTATCAGATGCATAAAGAGTGCCCTAACGGGTGCTCTTTTTTAAGGTGAGAATATTTATCCACAATGATACCCACAATAACATCTTGATTATTCTTAAATATTTTAAAGTTATCCACTTTATCCACAGTATTTTAATCACATATCCACACAAAAGATCACATTTATACACATTCTCTTCATTTTAAAACGAATTTTCTAACAATTGTGGATATATAACGTTTACATGTGAATAAATCGCTTTCATTTCAATAGAAAAAACTCCTGTATATCCACAGGAGTTCCAAATTTTTGACAAAGGGCTAAAATGAACTTGATTTTAGCCCTTTGTCTTCTTTTCAGCGTGATAGAAAACCTTTGCAGTCTAGGAAGGACGAGTACTGGCGCGGAGCGAATTTGACATTCGTGAGCACCAGCGCGCAGGACTGACAAAGAATGCGAGGGTTTGTCTACACGCTGAAACTCCTGTATCCACAGGAGTTCTTATTCATAGGAGACAAGCGGCAGTCCAGGTTGACCGTTCATTGCCATGTCGCCTCTTATTCCCTTTTCAAATGCAATGGTTCCCGCAGCAGCAATCATGGCTGCATTGTCTGTACAAAGAGACAATGGCGGAATCATGACATTCACTTCAGATAGCTTCGCAAATGCTGAAGTAAGGGCTTCTCTAAGACCTTTATTGGCAGCAACCCCGCCAGCTAGAACGACTTGTTTCACACCATACGCTTCAGCCGCTTTTAATGTCTTTCCGACTAACACCTCAATCACGCTTTCTTGGAAACTTGCAGCCAAATCCTCTGGCGCAATGGTTTCGCCCTTTTGAGACGCATTGTGTAACGTGTTGATAACCGCTGATTTTAAACCGCTGAAGCTAAAATGATAGGATCCTTCTTCAAGCCACGCTCGAGGAAGCTTAATCGTTGGCTCCCCTTCATGTGCCAATCGATCAATGTGAGGTCCCCCTGGATATGGCAGACCCATTGTCCGAGCTACTTTGTCATACGCTTCTCCAGCCGCATCATCCAACGTTTCACCAATGACCTCAAAAGACCCATGCTCTTTCATCAAAACAAGCTCAGTATGCCCACCAGAGACGACTAGAGCTAAACAAGGAAACACCAGTTCACCAACGAGCTGGTTCGCATAAATGTGTCCAGCAATATGATGAACACCAACAAGCGGAATTTGATGTGCAAAACTCAATGCTTTGGCTGCATTGACACCTATCAAAAGTGCACCAACTAAGCCCGGACCTTCTGTCACAGCAATAGCGTCTAAATCCTGAAAGGACATATTGGCCTGCTCCATGACCTCTTCTAACACGATCGTCATTTGTTCCACATGATGCCTTGAAGCAATTTCTGGTACCACGCCGCCAAATCGTTTATGACTTTCTATTTGTGAAGCGACAACATTCGCTACGATCTCTTTCCCATTTTTCACAATGGACGCAGCTGTTTCGTCACAGCTTGTTTCTATACCTAATATGAATCGATCTTTTTTTTCACTCATTTATCTTCACCCACATGACTAATGCATCTTCCCCGTTATCCGTATAATAATTCTTTCGAATAGAAGCTGGTTTAAAACCTAGCTTTTCATAAAGGGATTGTGCTGGCGTATTTGATACCCGCACTTCTAGTGAAAGATGATCTGTCTTTTTTTCTTTGCAAAATTCCATGACATATCGAAGCAGCGCTTCCCCATATCCTTTTCCCCGGTGCTCAGGGAGAATCGCAATATTCGTAATTTGTGCATCATCCATGACAATCCAAACGCCGCAATACCCAACAGGCTGACCATCTTCTTCAATGAGGAAATAATGGCTGTATTGGTTATGGAGAATTTCATAGACAAACGACTCCTTTTTCCAAGGCGCTGTAAACGAATGCACTTCAATCGTATATACCTCTGGGATGTCCTCTACTGTCATTCTTCGCATCTCTACTGTGTTGAGATTATTTTTGTCCTTCAAGCCATTTCACTTCCGCTTCTGCCAAACGAATATAATTAGGAACAAGCTGATGGACATCTTCAGCAGGGCGGTCTGCCCCTAAAAATGCGAGCACTGAAGGTCTTGGGTTATGAAATGCCTCGTCTGCGATCACAGCAGTTTCTCCAAGTATGGAGAGAACATTCTCTTGATGAAGATGCACATCATGTCCAAGAAATAAAACAGAGTTCCCTTCCTTTTTCAGCTCTTGAAGCCAATCAGTGAGCAGGATATTTTGATCTGGTTTCGCTTCTTTTATCTTTCCACCTTCAAATGTATATAACCCTGTATAAACTTGTCCTCTTCTTGCATCAAATATAGGAGAAATCATTCCATCAAAATATCGAGCATTTGCCGCCAGCGTTTCTAAACTTGAAACAGCAGTTATCGGGATAGACAGCGTCCAAGCAAGTGTTTTTGCAATGGTCACACCGATTCTAACGCCAGTGTAAGAACCGGGTCCTTTGGCTACAACAATTTTGCTTAATTCGTTCGGTGCTACGCCGCATTCTTTCATCAGTGCTTCAACTGTCGGCATTGCTCGTACTGAATGATTCTTCTTTAAGTACGTAATACTTTCCCCAACCACAGTGTCATCACGGACAAGAGCTATTCCGAGTGTATGGTTTGACGTATCAATTGCCAGTATGGTCAATGTCTTTCATCTCCTTACAAAGGGCCTCATAGCGCTCCCCTTTTGCATAAAACGTGAGATGACGTTCTTCTTCACGTTCTGTTCTCAGCATTTCAATTTTTAAATACGATGAAGGCAATTGAGGTTCAATGAGATGTGCCCATTCAACTAAACATACACCTTCCCCCTCAAAATATTCGCCCAGTCCAATATCTTCTTCCGCATCTTCCATACGATACACATCCATATGATAAAGTGGCAGTCTGCCATCCGTATATTCTTTAATAATTGTAAAAGTAGGGCTGTTGACGATACGGGTAATACCTAAGCCTTCTGCAAAACCTTTTGAAAAAGTCGTTTTACCTGCGCCTAAGTCTCCTTCTAATGTTAAGACATCGCCGGGCATCACAAGTGTAGCCAAGGCAGCAGCAATTCGTTTCGTCTCATCCGCACCTTTTGTTGTCCACGTTAACTTCATGGTGGAGTCACCTCATTTCTTAAAATGATTATATCCTTTTTTCATTAAAATTGTTTGTTGATCATGGTCTTTTAAAATAACGCTGGACGCTCGATCATCTTTGACTTGTCCAATACGCGTGACCTGAATGTGATCTTTTTTACATTGCGTCTCAAATCGCTTCCAATCCGTTTCAGGGATCGTACCAGTTAAGACAAAATCCTCTCCACCGAACAAGACCCATTCCATCCACTCTTTATGTAACAACGGGAGATGTGGATGTTTTGGGAGTTGATCAGCCTCAATTTCCAGCGTTACACGACTGGCCTCCGCTATTTCGTTCAGCTCACTCGCTAATCCGTCACTCACATCATTCAAGGTCACCCGGGGGAAGCTTGAACAAATAAGGCCAGCAGCAATATGTGGCTGCGGCATTTTGTGTCGCTCTAGAAAAAAAGCAGTGTCAATCGAATGTACAGCATTTACTTCATTCATTAAAAGGGATAGCCCAGCAGCTGATGAACCTAGTTCACCTGTGACAAAGACAATGTCTCCTGTCTGAGCACTATGACGGTAACAGGCTGTTCCCTTTGGAATCTCACCAATGACCGTTACTGTGATGACAAAGTCACTGCGGGTGGCTACAGTATCTCCACCGATTAAATCCATATGATATCTGTCAGCCAATGCTTTCATTCCCTCGTAAAAAGCTGCGACAATTGCTTCATCCCCATGAGGCGGGATCGCAATTGATACAAGATAATACTTAGGGGTTCCTCCCATGGCTGCGATATCACTGATATTCACTGCCAGCGCTTTAAATCCAACCTCAAAGGGTGTGGAAAAATCAAATCGAAAATGGACATGCTCTACCATTGTATCAACACAAACGACCTCTTCACAATGTGAATGAGGTTGATAAACACTAGCATCATCACCGATGCCCATGACCAAAGAACGCTGATGCGTTTCTTTTGGTGTAATTCGGCGAATAAGATCAAATTCATCCATAAAAGACAGCCCCTTCATACAATCAACTGATTGAGCAAACATGATGTCAGACACAGTTAGTATTAGTGTAGCGAATATGAGCCTCGGTTCCAACTAAAAACGATATAAAGAAAGCCTGGTATAAAAAAACCAGGCGTTGTTTGTTGAAGTCATGATCTTTTCTTATCACATTTAGTGTAGCCAAACACAAGGAGTTTCATTGCATCTAGGATACTTATTGAAAGAAAAAGACATAAAAAAAAACGAAACTATACGTTTTCGTTTACAAGTCATAAAAATGGCGGTCCGGACGGGACTCGAACCCGCGACCTCCTGCGTGACAGGCAGGCATTCTAACCAACTGAACTACCGGACCATTTTGGCTGTACTCAATGAGTACTCCCTATTTAAGAGGTAAAATAATTTGGTTGCGGGGGCAGGATTTGAACCTGCGACCTTCGGGTTATGAGCCCGACGAGCTACCGAACTGCTCCACCCCGCGACGATATAAAATGACAAGCTTGGCGGCGTCCTACTCTCACAGGGGGAAACCCCCAACTACCATCGGCGCTGAAGAGCTTAACTTCCGTGTTCGGTATGGGAACGGGTGTGACCTCTTCGCTATCGCCACCAAACCTGATGGAGAGAATGTTCTCTCAAAACTAGATAACAATGTTCATTTTTCACATTAGAATATAGGTTAAGTCCTCGATCTATTAGTATCTGTCAGCTCCACGTGTCACCACGCTTCCACCTCAGACCTATCAACCTGATCATCTTTCAGGGATCTTACTTCCTTGCGGAATGGGAAATCTCATCTTGAGGGGGGCTTCATGCTTAGATGCTTTCAGCACTTATCCCGTCCGCACATAGCTACCCAGCGATGCCCTTGGCAGAACAACTGGTACACCAGCGGTGCGTCCATCCCGGTCCTCTCGTACTAAGGACAGCTCCTCTCAAATTTCCTGCGCCCGCGACGGATAGGGACCGAACTGTCTCACGACGTTCTGAACCCAGCTCGCGTACCGCTTTAATGGGCGAACAGCCCAACCCTTGGGACCGACTACAGCCCCAGGATGCGATGAGCCGACATCGAGGTGCCAAACCTCCCCGTCGATGTGGACTCTTGGGGGAGATAAGCCTGTTATCCCCGGGGTAGCTTTTATCCGTTGAGCGATGGCCCTTCCATGCGGAACCACCGGATCACTAAGCCCGACTTTCGTCCCTGCTCGACTTGTAGGTCTCGCAGTCAAGCTCCCTTGTGCCTTTACACTCTGCGAATGATTTCCAACCATTCTGAGGGAACCTTTGGGCGCCTCCGTTACATTTTAGGAGGCGACCGCCCCAGTCAAACTGCCCACCTGACACTGTCTCCCTGCCCGATAAGGGCAGCGGGTTAGAAGGTCAATACAGCCAGGGTAGTATCCCACCGATGCCTCCACCGAAGCTAGCGCTCCGGTTTCCAAGGCTCCTACCTATCCTGTACAAGCTGTACCAACATTCAATATCAGGCTGCAGTAAAGCTCCACGGGGTCTTTCCGTCCTGTCGCGGGTAACCTGCATCTTCACAGGTACTATAATTTCACCGAGTCTCTCGTTGAGACAGTGCCCAGATCGTTGCGCCTTTCGTGCGGGTCGGAACTTACCCGACAAGGAATTTCGCTACCTTAGGACCGTTATAGTTACGGCCGCCGTTTACTGGGGCTTCAATTCGCACCTTCGCTTACGCTAAGCGCTCCTCTTAACCTTCCAGCACCGGGCAGGCGTCAGCCCCTATACTTCGCCTTACGGCTTCGCAGAGACCTGTGTTTTTGCTAAACAGTCGCCTGGGCCTATTCACTGCGGCTTCTCGGGGCTTTAACACCCTAAGAAGCACCCCTTCTCCCGAAGTTACGGGGTCATTTTGCCGAGTTCCTTAACGAGAGTTCTCTCGATCACCTTAGGATTCTCTCCTCGCCTACCTGTGTCGGTTTGCGGTACGGGCACCTCTCACCTCGCTAGAGGCTTTTCTTGGCAGTGTGGAATCAGGAACTTCGCTACTAAATTTCGCTCGCCATCACAGCTCAGCCTTCACGGGAAACGGATTTGCCTATTTCCCAGCCTAACTGCTTGGACGCGGATATCCAATACCGCGCTTACCCTATCCTCCTGCGTCCCCCCATTGCTCAAATGGTGAGGAGGTGGTACAGGAATATCAACCTGTTGTCCATCGCCTACGCCTTTCGGCCTCGGCTTAGGTCCCGACTAACCCTGAGCGGACGAGCCTTCCTCAGGAAACCTTAGGCATTCGGTGGACGGGATTCTCACCCGTCTTTCGCTACTCATACCGGCATTCTCACTTCTAAGCGCTCCACCAGTCCTTCCGGTCTGACTTCACTGCACTTAGAACGCTCTCCTACCACTGTTCGTAAGAACAGTCCGCAGCTTCGGTGATACGTTTAGCCCCGGTACATTTTCGGCGCAGAGTCACTCGACCAGTGAGCTATTACGCACTCTTTAAATGGTGGCTGCTTCTAAGCCAACATCCTGGTTGTCTAAGCAACTCCACATCCTTTTCCACTTAACGTATACTTTGGGACCTTAGCTGGCGGTCTGGGCTGTTTCCCTTTCGACTACGGATCTTATCACTCGCAGTCTGACTCCCAAGGATAAGTCATCGGCATTCGGAGTTTGACTGAATTCGGTAACCCGGTAGGGGCCCCTAGTCCAATCAGTGCTCTACCTCCGAGACTCTTACCTTGAGGCTAGCCCTAAAGCTATTTCGGAGAGAACCAGCTATCTCCAGGTTCGATTGGCATTTCACCCCTACCCACACCTCATCCCCGCACTTTTCAACGTGCGTGGGTTCGGGCCTCCATTCAGTGTTACCTGAACTTCACCCTGGACATGGGTAGATCACCTGGTTTCGGGTCTACGACCACGTACTCATGCGCCCTATTCAGACTCGCTTTCGCTGCGGCTCCGCATCTTCTGCTTAACCTTGCACGGGATCGTAACTCGCCGGTTCATTCTACAAAAGGCACGCCATCACCCGTTAACGGGCTCTGACTACTTGTAGGCACACGGTTTCAGGATCTATTTCACTCCCCTTCCGGGGTGCTTTTCACCTTTCCCTCACGGTACTGGTTCACTATCGGTCACTAGGGAGTATTTAGCCTTGGGAGATGGTCCTCCCGGATTCCGACGGAATTTCACGTGTTCCGCCGTACTCAGGATCCACTCTGGAGAGAACAACATTTCAGTTACAGGGCTGTTACCTTCTTTGGCGGGCCTTTCCAGACCTCTTCGCTTATATCGTTCCTTTGTAACTCCGTATAGAGTGTCCTACAACCCCAAGAGGCAAGCCTCTTGGTTTGGGCTGTTCCCGTTTCGCTCGCCGCTACTCAGGGAATCGCATTTGCTTTCTCTTCCTCCGGGTACTTAGATGTTTCAGTTCCCCGGGTATGCCTTCTCATACTCTATGTATTCAAGTATGGATACTACTCCATTACGAGCAGTGGGTTTCCCCATTCGGAAATCTCCGGATCAAAGCTTGCTTACAGCTCCCCGAAGCATATCGGTGTTCGTCCCGTCCTTCATCGGCTCCTAGTGCCAAGGCATCCACCGTGCGCCCTTTCTAACTTAACCATTTCTTACTTTAGAAAGAATCACTATGTGTGATGAACTTTGCATTGCATTCAATGTGAATGTATTACTTATTGTTATCTAGTTTTCAAAGAACAATCCTGTCTCGCTAGAGACATGTTTTGAAGGAATGATCCTTCAAAACTAAACAAGACGAAAAACGTACGCTGCTCCATATATCCTTAGAAAGGAGGTGATCCAGCCGCACCTTCCGATACGGCTACCTTGTTACGACTTCACCCCAATCATCTGCCCCACCTTCGGCGGCTGGCTCCATAAAGGTTACCTCACCGACTTCGGGTGTTGCAAACTCTCGTGGTGTGACGGGCGGTGTGTACAAGGCCCGGGAACGTATTCACCGCGGCATGCTGATCCGCGATTACTAGCGATTCCAGCTTCACGCAGTCGAGTTGCAGACTGCGATCCGAACTGAGAACAGATTTGTGGGATTGGCTAAACCTTGCGGTCTCGCAGCCCTTTGTTCTGTCCATTGTAGCACGTGTGTAGCCCAGGTCATAAGGGGCATGATGATTTGACGTCATCCCCACCTTCCTCCGGTTTGTCACCGGCAGTCACCTTAGAGTGCCCAACTGAATGCTGGCAACTAAGATCAAGGGTTGCGCTCGTTGCGGGACTTAACCCAACATCTCACGACACGAGCTGACGACAACCATGCACCACCTGTCACTCTGTCCCCGAAGGGAAAGCCCTATCTCTAGGGTTGTCAGAGGATGTCAAGACCTGGTAAGGTTCTTCGCGTTGCTTCGAATTAAACCACATGCTCCACCGCTTGTGCGGGCCCCCGTCAATTCCTTTGAGTTTCAGTCTTGCGACCGTACTCCCCAGGCGGAGTGCTTAATGCGTTAGCTGCAGCACTAAGGGGCGGAAACCCCCTAACACTTAGCACTCATCGTTTACGGCGTGGACTACCAGGGTATCTAATCCTGTTCGCTCCCCACGCTTTCGCTCCTCAGCGTCAGTTACAGACCAGAGAGTCGCCTTCGCCACTGGTGTTCCTCCACATCTCTACGCATTTCACCGCTACACGTGGAATTCCACTCTCCTCTTCTGCACTCAAGTTTCCCAGTTTCCAATGACCCTCCCCGGTTGAGCCGGGGGCTTTCACATCAGACTTAAGAAACCGCCTGCGAGCCCTTTACGCCCAATAATTCCGGACAACGCTTGCCACCTACGTATTACCGCGGCTGCTGGCACGTAGTTAGCCGTGGCTTTCTGGTTAGGTACCGTCAAGGTGCAAGCAGTTACTCTTGCACTTGTTCTTCCCTAACAACAGAGCTTTACGATCCGAAAACCTTCATCACTCACGCGGCGTTGCTCCGTCAGACTTTCGTCCATTGCGGAAGATTCCCTACTGCTGCCTCCCGTAGGAGTCTGGGCCGTGTCTCAGTCCCAGTGTGGCCGATCACCCTCTCAGGTCGGCTACGCATCGTCGCCTTGGTGAGCCGTTACCTCACCAACTAGCTAATGCGCCGCGGGTCCATCTGTAAGTGACAGCCGAAACCGTCTTTCATCCTTGAACCATGCGGTTCAAGGAACTATCCGGTATTAGCTCCGGTTTCCCGGAGTTATCCCAGTCTTACAGGCAGGTTACCCACGTGTTACTCACCCGTCCGCCGCTAACATCCGGGAGCAAGCTCCCTTCTGTCCGCTCGACTTGCATGTATTAGGCACGCCGCCAGCGTTCGTCCTGAGCCAGGATCAAACTCTCCGAAAAAGTACAAAACCGAAGTTTTGTTTTTCGTCAGCGTTTGACTGACTACCTATGATGTATCATAGGATTTTTTTATAAAAACTCGAATTAACAGGTACGTTTTGTCTTGTTTAGTTTTCAAAGATCATTTTTTTAAAAATGGAGCGGGTGATGAGAATCGAACTCACGACATCAGCTTGGAAGGCTGAGGTTTTACCACTAAACTACACCCGCGTGGTTAAATGTTATTGGCGCGCCCGAGAGGAGTCGAACCCCTAACCTTTTGATCCGTAGTCAAACGCTCTATCCAATTGAGCTACGGGCGCTTAATCAGGCGACTTAATTATCTTAACATATCGTTTTTATTAAGTCAACATCTTTTTAAAGTTTGTTTGTCGTATCTGTCTGAGCATCAGTGTTTCAGATGCGTCATCAGCGACGAATAAAAATATACCATGGATCATACAAAAGGGTCAATACATTTTTCTAAAAAAGTTTAATGTTTTTTAAGAAGTGCTCTTTTGTTAGATAAATAGAGTTTCAATCGCCCTATTTTCATTTCTTTCTTCATAATTCTAATGATTCTTAAATAAAATCTTTCTAAATCCAAAGGAGGACAAAACATGGTCACCTAGAATTTTTATTTATTGGAAAATTCTTAATATTTTCCATGCATTTAAAGGAGGTAGGAGATGATGAAAAAGTTTGTCGCTTTTCAAATCATGATCGCTTTGGTGATAGGAGCTCTTATCGGCCACTTCTTCCCTGATTTCGGAATGGCACTGCGGCCCATTGGGGATGGCTTTATCCGATTGATTAAAATGATTGTAGTCCCTATTGTTTTCTCTACGATTGTCATCGGCGCAGCTGGCAGCGGTGGAATGAAGAAAATGGGCAGTCTCGGATTAAAGACAATCATTTGGTTTGAAGTCATTACGACCATCGTTCTTGGAATTGGGCTTTTATTGGCCAACGTGTTAAAGCCAGGCGTTGGACTCGATTTCTCTCAATTAGCTAAGAAAGATATTGGGGAACTCGATGGTTATACTCAAAAGGTCGTCGATTTTAAACAGATGGTTTTAGACATCATTCCAACCAATATCATCGATGTCATGGCTCAGAATGATTTACTAGCAGTGATTTTCTTCGCTATTTTATTCGGTGTAGCCGCAAGCGGCATTGGGAAAGCTTCCGCTCCTGTCCTTACCTTCTTTGAATCAGTAGCACAAATTATGTTTAAGCTCACACAAATGGTCATGGTGACAGCTCCTATTGGAGTTTTAGCATTAATGGCAGCTTCTGTTGGACAATACGGCATTGTTTTACTCATTCCTATGATGAAACTTGTTGGCACTGTCTTCTTAGGATTGTTTATTATTCTATTTGTTTTGTTCCCTCTTGTCGCACTGATCTTCCGTTTTAACTACTTCGAAGTGTTGAAAATGATTTGGGATTTGTTTTTGGTTGCCTTCTCTACTACAAGTACAGAAACTGTTCTTCCACAGCTCATGTCACGGATGGAGAAATACGGCTGTCCAAAAAGAATCGTTTCCTTCGTCATCCCGTCAGGTCTTTCCCTTAATTGCGATGGTTCAAGTTTATATTTATCGGTTTCCTGTGTGTTTCTTGCACAAGCGTTTGGTGTCGATATGAGTTTATCACAGCAGCTCCTCATGATGCTTGTCCTTGTTTTAACAAGTAAAGGCATTGCAGCTGTCCCGTCTGGCTCACTTGTTGTTCTTTTGGCAACAGCTCATGCAGTAGGTCTGCCAGCAGAAGGTGTCGCTATTATCGCCGGGGTTGACCGAATTATGGATATGGCTCGAACAGGCGTGAATGTTCCTGGACATGCGGTTGCCTGTATTGTCGTTTCTAAATGGGAAAAAGTATTCCGAGAGTCTGCATGGGAAGTTCCAAAAGCAGGTGAAGAAACAAAAGGAATGTAATGTTTTTTATGAAGGAAAGGGGTCGCCCTTTCCTTTTTTTATGGCAAAAATGTCTGCTTCAGCACGGCTTTACCTTCTTGTTGCAACTGCACCTCCGCATATGCTCCATTAATGAGGGTCATTTGAGGCGGTACGTGTCCACAATCAATATCGTAAACAATCGGTATGTGTAATTCCTTATGCAATTCTTCATATAGATCCGTATATTCATATCCTTCCACAGGAGTGTCCACTGCACTCCTGCCAAACATGATGCCAGAGCAATGATCAAACCAGCCTGCTAGTTTTAATTGAACAAGAGACCTCTTCATGCTCGCAGCATTTAATTCACAGTTTTCAAAATACCATAGAATGGGTTCACCTTTCAGGTATGTTTCTTGAAAAGCTTTGACATCTCCAAAAGGCGTGCCAGCTAAATGCCGGATCACATCAATACAGCCACCCATCAGTCTTCCCTTCATTGTCGTCTCTAAGTGATCAACAGTACGCCATGCGGTTGGCTCGGTTAAATGAAAGACATGAATGCTTGGATGGTCATGCTGCCATTCCTTTTGATACATATCAGAAGAAAATTGAGTAACGTCCTTTTTCTCTGGAGTGGAAAGTATTTGTTCCCACATAGCCGTCACCTGATCAAGCTCTTCCCCCTGAAGATCCACAAGGTTCGGTCCATGCGCTGTCGCAATGCCTGTGTTTAATGTCAAAGCTAATAGAAGGAGACTTGTATCAGAGTAACCAAGAATCCACTTTTTTTGCATCACTGAGAAATCAAGATGCTCTAACACTTCAATAAGCAGCTGTCCGCCCCATGGCGGGATGATGTGGTCAATCTCATGACAAGTCATCATCCGCTGTAACTCATTAGCTCGTTTGATTGCAGGGGCTGATTTCGCTTTTTCCTGCTGCCATACTGTCTCTCCACATATAACTTCATAGCCTCTTTTTTTCATCCGATCGCAAGACAGTTGAAACATCTCATGCAAAGAGGGTTGTACACCTGAGGATGGTGCTGTCACACCAATTGTTTGTCCCTTTTTCAAATGCGGATACTGGATCATCCTGCTCACCTCCACCTTCTATGAGTCTCTCATCTATTCTTTGTAAAGAAAATTCCCCTTCTCCAAGGGGAATCTCGTCTTACTCTCTCTGACGCAGGACAGTATATACACCTGCGAAAATACACAAAATCCCAACAAACGAACGTAAGCCCATCTCTTCACCTAGAAGCATCCATCCAAGGACCGTGCCAACGATTGGTTGAAAGAAGAAAAAAAGACCACCGCTTGAAGCGTCCATCAGTTGAAGCCCTCTATTCCACAAAAAGAAAGCAAGGGCCGTTGAGATGATACCTAGATACAGAATGCCGCCCCATATTTCCGGTCTTGCCATTTGCTGCACATCAAGATGAGGCAAACGAAACAAGACAGGTGGTGTTAACACGATAAAGGCCACAATGATCGCATATGTTGTCGTCACTACTTGAGGATACTTTCCTGGAACTCGTTTCAAAAGAACAGACATGAGCGCCCATGTTAATGCAGCAATAACCAGTGAAAGACCGCCAACAAACTCATCCGTTTGAACAGCGACAGGCCCAATCATCATCAGTACACCTACTGTAGCAAGCAGAATGGAGACACACTTTCTCACTGTGAATGATTCTTTTAATAGAAAGAAAGCGAAAAGCACCATAAAAGCAGGTGTGGCCGATGTGATGACGGCACCCATTTGTGCAGACGTATACATTGTGCCAATTTCTTGGGTCACGATCGAGAGAAAGTTGCCAATCAATCCAATCGCCACAATCAGCGGGATATCCTGTTTATCTAACCGAAAAGAGTAGCCCAAACGCCAAATCGTGAACACAAGAACGACTCCAGCTATTGCATATCTCATCCAGACGAGCTCAAGTGGCGGGACCACCGCAACTGTTACTTTGACCACTACATACATACCGCCCCAAATACTAGCAGCTAACGCTAAGTAAAGGGCTCCTATATATTTTTCATTCATTTTTTCCCCTCCGTTACTGGATATATTCACTGCGATATCCATAAACGGAGATCACTCTCCGTTATGGACGGAGGTGATTTGGTACATCATGTTCAAATAAAGGCTTCCATTGCATATCAGTCACCCCAATTGTTTTTATTTTCTGATTACTTTATAACAAAATCTGGTTCACTTCAATCCTTTTTTATCACCCATGTTTCTTCATATAATAGAAGTTCAATAGGATTGACATGATGAATTCGTTTTCTTATAGTAAGTAAAACAATTGATGTTTACACAGAAAAGGAGTAGAGGTCTTTGGATGTTGAAGCTAGGAAACACATTCCCACTGCCGGAAACGAACCGTTTCTTGAGGGAATAAAAGATTGTGTGCCAACCTTGCTTGGTTATATGAGCATTGGGTTTGCCTTTGGAATTGTTGGCATTAGTTCGCAGTTAAGTATATGGGAAATCGCGCTGCTCTCTATCTTTATTTATGCTGGCGCTTCACAGTTTATCATCTGTGCATTACTTGTGACAGGAAGCCCCCTTTCCGCTATTATTTTCACCACGTTCATTGTCAATTTACGGCATTTGTTACTCAGCCTTACGCTTGCCCCCCATTTTACACGCTACTCTGTAAAGCAGAACATCGGGTTTGGTCTTCTGCTTACTGATGAATCCTTTGGCGTAGCGATGAATAAATTAGCACAGCAAGGAAAATTGAATAACAGATGGATGCATGGACTGAATATTACAGCTTATTTATGCTGGATTGCTGCATGTACACTTGGCGGAATATTCGGACACTGGATTTCAAATCCAGAGGCGCTTGGTCTTGATTTTGCCCTATCCGCGATGTTTGCTGCGCTGCTCATTCTTTCTTTACAGACGGTGCCAAAAAATAAGCTAACCCATCGCTTGTCACTTGTTTTATATATGTTTGTTGCGATGTTTGTGCTGCTTCATTTTGTTCCTTCACACGTGGCTGTTTTGTTGGCAACTGTGCTTGTTGCCACTATTGGGGTGGTGACAGATAAATGATTAGTAGTTTTATGTTATGGCTCATTCTTGGCTGTATGATTGTGACTATCATCCCAAGAGTCGTTCCATTTTTATTTGTAAGGAGTATCCAGATGCCAGAAGTGGTGCTCAAATGGTTATCGTTTATTCCTATTTGTATATTTACCGCTTTGATTGCAGAACATCTTTTCATACATACTACAGAAGGCGTCACCATTCACTGGATGTACCTTGCTGTCTTGGTTCCAACTGTGTTAATCGCTATTTGGACAAAAAGCTTGTCCCTCACCGTTCTAGTAGGCGTCATGCTGATGGGCACAGCTAGATGGTTTTTCTAATAGAAAAAGCTTAACCGGATGCGGTTAAGCTTTTTGTCATTTTACGATACCGTATATAAAGCCGTCATAGCCTTTTTCGCCAACAGTTTGAATAGCGGTTGCTTCAATTCTCGACTCTTGTTTGAGTAAATCGAAAAATTCACGCGTTCCCTTCACTCGCTCATCTTGATCAGAGGCATGGAGAACTGCCCCATTTCTGACCACATTGTCTGCAATAATGACTGTTCCCTTTTTTGAGAAATGTAACGCCCACTTCAAATATTGCGGGTTGTTTGGTTTGTCTGCATCAATGAAAATCAAATCGAACGGGAGCGTATCCTGTTCTTTTAACTGAGATAAAGTATCTAACGCTTTTCCTTGTAAAATGGTGACACGTTCTGCTAGGCCTGCTCTGTCTATGTTTTGCTGTGCGGTTTCTGCATGATGACTGACAGCCTCTAATGTCATGAGTTCTCCATCCGCTTCAAGTGCACGGGCAAGCCAAATGGTACTATAACCGCCAAGTGTACCGATTTCTAAAATGCGCTTTGCACCCTTGGTTTTTGCTAACAAATAAAGCAGTTTTCCTTGGGCCGGCGACACATCTATTTCTGGTAACCCGGCTTGCTTATTCTTGATAAGAGTTTGCTCCAATACGTCATCTTTGGCCATCAATTTGTCTTTGATATACTCGTCAACTTTCCCCCATACTTGCTCCATTTCATCCATCTCCCTTGTTCATGTCTTCTATTTAAAGTCTACATGACGGAAGCAAGAATTTATAATCAATTCTTTTCACACACCTATTGATTTTATTGATGAAAGGAATGTGATGATGGATACATGGGGCGAGTACCTGCAAGTATGCGCAAACTACTGATTCAGCTTATTTTTCACGTCACCTTTTTTATCTTGAAGCTTTCCTTTTACTTGATCTTTCTTTCCTTCTGCTTTCAGGTTTTCACGATCTGTCGCTTCGCCAAGTTTTTCTTTCACTTGACCTTTGACTTGATTTGTTTTTCCTTTCGCTTTATCCATATGTCCATTTTGTTCACTCATTTGTTCCACCTCCACGTTTGATACTGTTTATTTATCCTTTTTGCACATGACAAAACATCTGAGTGTGCTGTGTGCGCGTTTCAGGTATGATAGACATAATGGAATGAAAGGTTGGTGGTCTGTTCAATGATCATTTCTGAAAGTATGTTCACTGTACGTGGTGTGACCTATCGTATTCGCTCTGCTGCATTAGCAGATGCCAAACAGTTATCAACTCTCAGACTGAAAATCGATGGTGAAACCGAATATTTAGATCGTGAACCGGGTGAAGCTTTTATTGATGAGAAAGGGTTCGAGGCGTTGATTCAAGAGGATTCCAAGGAATGCCGTCATCTCTTTTTAGTTGCAGATATTGAAGGAGACATTGTCGGTTTTTCAAGATGCGAAGGACATTCTCTTAAGCGCTCTGCTCACAAAGTAACGTTTGGCGTCGCCGTACAGAAGGCCGCTTGGGGCTATCACATCGGGAAAGAACTTTTAGCTACATCGATCGACTGGGCAGATCAGCAAGGCATTCAAAAGATGTCACTTCAAGTAATGGAAACCAATCAAAAAGCCATTCGTTTATATGAACACTATGGCTTTGAGATTGAAGGCTTGTTAAAAAAAGATAAACGGCTGGCGGACGGCATGTATTATGATACGGTTGTGATGGGCAGGCAGCGGCCAGTCTCCTGACCGCTTACATGACATAACTCCAGATCATCGAAATCGCACTATACATAAGCAGCAGCCCCATGACGAACTGGAACGGCCGCTGATAAAGAGTCAAAAAACGCTTGAATACAGAGCCAAATAAACTCCAGCTAAATGTGCCTAAAAAACCAATGATGGCAAGAATCAGCGTCAACAACATGTATTGCATATTGGACTGTCCATACGGCAGAACAAAAGTGGAAATGACGGTTAACCCATACAAAATGGCTTTCGGATTAATAAATTGCAGCAGCATTCCCGGGATAAAATGATTATAGCGGTCTAATGTTTCGTCATCTCCGCCTTTACTTTTCATGATTTTAACAGCCAAATAGATCATGTAACCGGCTCCTATGAAAGCCATGACCCAGCCGATTTTCGGCATGACTTGATAAAGAATGAGATTAAAGAAACCACTCAAACACAAAATGACCAAAAATCCGATCCCAACCCCTAAACAAAATCGAAATGTTTGCTTGACCCCATATTTATTCGTAAAGACCATCGCCATGATATTATTCGGCCCAGGGGTGAAACTGGTAACAAAAGCATAAATCAACATGGAAACAATCAAATCGTTACCTCCTTTTCATACGTTATTTAGACTCAAAAGTCTTTATTGCGTATATTACGTTTCATTGTACTATTCGGTCGTTATAAAGTAAATAAAAGAAAGGAGTTTTTTGATGGAGGATGTACAATCAATTATTGCTAGAAATGTCAAACTGCTAAGAGAGCAAAAGAAATTAAGCCTAGAAAAGATGGCTGAGGTAACAAGTGTGAGTAAAACGATGATTGGGCAAATCGAAAGAGGAGAATCCACACCGACCATCACCACTCTGTGGAAAATCGCCAATGGGTTGAAGGTGTCTTTTAGTGAACTCATATACGCACCGCAACCTGAAATTAAGATCGTGCGAAAAGAAGAAGGACAAGTTTTAACCGAGGATGAGGGAAAGTATCGGGTATATACGACGTTCCCATTTGATGACCTGAGAAAATTTGAAGTCTATCAGGTAGAAATTGATCCTCATGGGTCGTTAAGTGCGGAAGAACATATCGGCGGTACAGAGGAATTGATTACCGTATTTGAGGGAGCACTTGATTTATCGATCGGTGATGAGCAATACACATTACAAGCTGGCGACTCGATTCGGTTTAAAGCTGACCGTGCCCATGAGTATAAACAATCAGGAGAACAGATGGTCAGGCTGCAAATGATTCTTTATTATCCCCATTAAAAAAAGCTGACAGGCTTGTCCACCTGTCAGCTTTACATTTTACATTTAATTAAATCCTGGATCGCGTACAACCGTTCCAGTAAAGGTAACTCTATATTTTCCTAAACCTAACTCTTCAATTGACGATTGATAGAGAATACCGACCCATCCATCCTTTGCATATGTAATACTTGATGGGATGTTTGACGTCGTATATGTTCTCGTTTCCGAGACGGTTCGACTTGCTTGTACCGTTACTTCACTGCTTACTTTCCCCTTCGCTTCTACCGGGACAGCGGTGACACCCGCACCCGTTAAAACAATTGCTCCAACCAAAACAGAAGTTATGACCTTTTTCATACAAAAAATCCCTCCCTTTTTTTGTTGAACATATTAACCATACCATAATTTAGAACTTTCGTAAGTTATTTTTTCATTTTTTTGAAAATTATGATATGATTGTCTTATGCTGGATAGAGGGTGTTACATACTTCTATGCTTTTATCCTCACCTCGTTCTAGTGAAACAATTGATAACGGAGGTGATTTCATGAAAAAATGGCTTATCTGTTTTCAACTTGTTTTCCTCTTCACCTTGACGGCCACACCATTTGCTTCTGCTGCTTCATGCCCTACAGTGAAACCATGTGTTATTGATCCTTAAGCATAAGAAAAAGTCGATCAAGCCTATTCACTTGATCGACTTTTTTGTTATGCTTGCTCTGCTTCCCAGCGGGCAACCTCTTCTCTTACTTTAGGAGCCACTTCTTTTCCAAATAACTCAATAGCTTTCATCACTTGATCATGCGGCATCGAACCGACCGGTACGTGCAACATGAAGCGCGTAATGCCTACATTTTTTCGCAGATGTATCACTTTCTCTGCCACGGCATCTGGATCTCCTACATACAATGCACCTTCTAATGTTCTTGCTGCATCGAATGTAGAACGGGTATAAGGTCCCCAGCCTCGTTCTCTTGCTAATGTATTCATGACATGCTGTGTAGAAGGGAAGAATTGATCTGCTGCCAATTCTGTTTCCTCCGCAACAAATCCATGTGAATGGGATGCCACCGTTAATTTCTCAGGATCATGTCCAGCGTGAATCGCAGCTTGCTTGTAGAGCTGCACTAGCGGTGCGAACTGTCTAGGGCTGCCGCCAATAATGGCAAGGACAAGTGGTAATCCTAATAATCCAGCACGTACGACAGATTCTCTGTTTCCTCCACTGCCAATCCAGATGGGAAGCGGATCTTGAACAGGTCTTGGATATACGCCGACATCCTGAATGGCTGGACGGTGCTTACCGCTCCACGTCACACGCTCTGACTGCTGTAATTTCAACAGTAAATCTAGTTTTTCTTCAAATAATTCTTCATAATCATCTAAGTCATAGCCAAAAAGCGGGAACGATTCAATAAATGATCCACGGCCAGCCATGATCTCTGCACGCCCGTTAGAAAGGCCATCTAATGTCGCAAAATCTTGAAACACACGAACAGGATCTGCCGATGAAAGAACAGTTACGGCACTTGTCAGACGAATATTCTTTGTTTGCGTTGCCGCAGCTGCTAATACGACTGCTGGATTTGATGCGGCAAAATCTTCACGATGATGCTCTCCTACACCAAAAACGTCCAGACCCACTTGATCTGCTAAAATAATTTCTTCTACTACTTCACGAATACGCTGTGCGTGGCTGACTGTTTTTCCTGTTTGAAAATCAGGTGTTGTTTCTACAAATGTACTAATTCCTAGTTCCATGAATGGAACCCCCTATCTTATAAATATGTCACAAATTCAGAGACCGGCTTGCGGTAGCCTCTCGCTTGTCTGCTTTCTACTTTTTCTTTTCCGAGCGTGATCATTAATACAGGAACCAAATCTGATTCGATGTTTAACACCTTTTTCATTGCTTCGGGGTCAAAGCCGATCATCGGGCAAGTATCCCATCCCTTGTTTTTGGCGGCAAGCATAAATAGCATGGCAGATAATGAAGCATTGCGAATCGCCTCTTCTTTCTGAAAGTCTGATCCTCTCTGCACATAAAAACTCATCGTCTCTCTGACCATTTCCTCATATTGTTGCGCATTTAAGATGCCGAGCATTTTTAGGCCTTCATAAATGTTTCCTGCTTGCTCATAAGCTTTCGGATCGCCGAGCACAATGATCGCTGCTGAAGCGGAATGCACCTTATATTGTCCAAATGCAGCATCTCTTACTTGCTCTTTAAGCGCTTCTGATTGGACGACGACATATTGCGTATGCTGTAAATTAAAGGCTGAAGGTGCCAGCTTCACTTCTTCAAAGATACTATTAAGCTCTTCTCTCGAAATCGAGATATTTGGCAAAAAATTTGATGCTGATCGTCTTTCACGTACCAATGTATCAAAGCTGTGCGTCATCTTGTTTCCCCTTTTCGTGAAGTTGTTTTGCACCTAAACCGATTTTTTTCAACCATTCAATGAGCTGCTCTTTTTCCTCTGTTTCGATAAAGGACAGATTTTGTGAAATGACATCTGTATGTTTTGGAAAAATATCGTCAAATAGCTGCTTCCCTTTATCTGTCAGTAATACATGGAATACACGTTTATCAGAAGGTGCACATTGTCTTTTGACTAATTCTTGCTTTTCTAATTTGTTGACCACATAGGTGATGCTCCCACTTGGAATGGATAGAATCTCACTAATTTTTTGAACGGGATGCGGTCCCTTACTATACAGTAATTCAAGAATTTGAAAGTTTTCAAATCCGATATCATAACGTTCAATGTCTTTTTGGATGTTTGCAAAAAGGGCATGGTAGGCTTTCATCCACACTCGGAAAAGCCTTAAGTCTAATTCCTGATCTTGCTTCACCATGGCAACTACTCCTTTTTCAATAAATCCTAAAACTAGGATAAATTTATCCTAACACTAGGATATTTTCTTGTCAACGTGTTTGTTTGATTAAAAAAAGACCCCTTTGATTTAGTGGTCTTCTTTTAACACAAAATGCATTTCAGCAATTTGTTTGTATTGATTCACTTGTTGTAATGAAAATCTAGATTCCTGTTCAGTTGGAGGGAAAAGAGGGATTCCTTTTCCAATCATGACAGGTGCGATTTGGAGATACAGCTCATCGACTAATTTTTCTTTTAATAATGCTTGAAGCAGTTCCCCGCCTCCTACTATCCAGATATGCTGCCCTTTTTCATTTTTTAAGTTGTGGATAAATGAGAGAACATCTTCACGAATGATACGGGTTCCTGTATGACTGTCTTGTAAAGTGCGAGAAACGATATAACATGTCTTGTCTTCATAAGGAAACCCATCAGGTGAGAGCTTTAGAACCTGTTCATATGTGTTCCGTCCCATGATCAGCGTATCAACTGAAGCATAAAATTCCTCATATCTCGTATCCTCTTCGCCCTCTGTTCCTATGAGCCAATCTAAACGGTGATCATCCCTTGCTAAATATCCATCAATGCTCATTGCCCCATAAAATAGTAATTTCCTTTTCAATCTCACCACTCCCCACTTCAATTAAGAACATACATTCTTATCTTAACAGACAGAAAAGAAAAAGAGTATATGATTAATTCGTTTCTTACGATTCCTGTTCTACCTTCATAAGAAGCTTGTACAAGATGTGTGCAAGCTGCCCCGCTTCGACTGTCATCCCTTCATGAATCCATTCCTCCAGTACACCAACAACACCAGACACAACAAATGAGGCCACAATCTGTTCATGCTCCGTAATTTGACGCTGATCAAGCTGCCACTCTTTCATGATTTTTTCTTTAAAAAACGATTTGAATTGATTCGTCGTTGGGCTATTCGGTTTGACAAACAACGTCATCATGAATTGTTTTTCTTTTAAATACTCAGTTGTTTTGTTTAAAAAGGACAGCATATCAAGCGGGTCCTGGCTTGGAAACGATTCATCGTATAGTCCGCCAAGCTGATCGAATAGTTCCTTCTCAAGCCGTTCATGCAAATCAAATACATCTTGGTAGTGCAAATAAAAAGTCCCTCTTCCTAAATCCGCTCTTCTAGATAGCTCTGATACTGTAATTTGCTGAACATCTTTTTCCTTTAAAAGCTCAAGAAAGCTTTCCCGTATCGCCTTTTTGGTTTTGATTGTTCGTCTGTCCTTCATCAAACACCCTCCATTTTTGAACAATCTGGCTATACCTGTCTATTTATGAACAAGAGATCATTCATTGCCGATGTTCGGTTTATTTTCCTCTCATTATAATGAACACATGTTCAATAATCTATATCTGTTCAAAAAAAAGGAGGCCATCATATGTTTCAATTCAGACTTGCTAGAGAGGATGAACTGCCTCAAGTGGCAGCGTTGTTAGATGATTCATTTCAGAACTATTCATTTTTTGATTTATTATGCGAAAAGGTTACCAAGCGTGCTGCTTTCGCCCGTCAGCTGCATTTGATCAATACAAGGGTATATTTTCAGCATCAAATCTGTTTGGTCGGGGTTGAGAACGAGAAAATTGTGTCTGCCGCCCTGTTAAAACATCCCCGTCTTCCTGAACCAGGACTCATGGATTATGTGTTATCTGGTGGGTTAAAGCTGCTCTTTACTGGCGGCATATCGGCGATTCAGCATGTGTTCCGTATGTTAAAGGAGGCAAAAAAAGCGTGTTCTTCCTTAAAGAAACCTTACTGGTATTTAGAAGCACTTGTCGTTGCAAAAGACCAACAAGGAAAAAAACTTGGAAGCCGTATGTTAAAGCAATGTCTTTTCCCCTTTATCGCCCGGCAAGGCGGCGGACTGTTCACACTGATTACACACAACGAGGCCAATCGTCATTTCTATCGAAAAAATGGGTGGACGGAGTTTGATGAGAGAGTACTGCACGGAGAAAACATGTCCCTAGAAAGTTGGAGTTATAAAACCGTGATCAAATAAGGTATCTTCTTCAAGGGATGATATAATAGAAGCAGTTCAAACAATGATCATACTTGGAGGAGAGACTGATGATACGACGACTTGATCATATCGTGTTGACTGTACAACATATGGAGGAAACCATTCGCTTTTATACAAACGTATTAGGAATGAAGGAAGAAACTTTTGGAGAAGGCCGTAAAGCCCTTCGTTTTGGCTTACAAAAGATTAACCTTCATGAAGCGGGTCATGAATTTGAACCAAAAGCTGCTCATCCCCAGCCTGGATCTGCTGACTTGTGTTTTATCACCGATTTAGATATAGACAGTTTATTGCTTCATCTTCGAAAGCAGGTTGTTCCAATTGAAGAAGGCCCGGTCAGACGTTCTGGTGCATTAGGTCCGATTGAATCCATTTATATCCGTGATCCTGATATGAACTTAATTGAAATCTCCCGATATATAGAGGAGGCTGATCCATCATGACTCGATTATTTTTGAGACCGATTGAAGAAAAAGATTATCCTGGTATTCATAGGGGATGCCAGCATGCAGAAACACTTTATATGACTGGCACACGCAAAACGTTCACACTAGAAGAAATTCGTTCAGCCTATACCCGTTTTCTGCTGGATGACAGTAGACGAGACTTTGCTATTTGTCTGCTAGACACGAAAGAAATGATCGGGGATGCGGCGATTGTGGATATTGATCCGATAAACCATACGGCAAGTTTCCGCATTGCGCTGCATGGTCCAGAGCATTTTCACAAAGGGTATGGTACTGAGGCTGTTCGGATGGTTCAAACATTTGCCTTTGAGACGTTAGAACTCAATCGGCTTGAGCTTGAAGTTTTTTCCCATAACCCACGAGCCTTTCGAAGCTATGAGAAAGCCGGATTTCAATATGAAGGAAAAAGACGTCAAGCGCTCTATTTCAACGGTGCTTATTCGGATGTCATCATGATGGGCATCCTTCGTGAGGAATACGATAGAATCAAATCATAAAGATGTCCCAGCCTACGATGGGTCATCTTTTTTAAACAAATGAACCCCTGTAACGATGATCAAACAAATGATAGAAGAGAGAACGATAGAGACGCTTGATATGCTGAGCGCCATCCCTTCCCATCTGCCAATGAAGAAACTCCCGATCAATAAGAGCAATCCAAACAAAGTGATACATATCGGAACAATCAGCCCGGCATGGCGATGCCTGCGTCTTTTTCCTGCCCACCACGAGAGACAGAGTACAATGACAGTAAAAATAGTGGTTTGTAGCCAGAACATATCGCATCAACTCCTTTTCTTTTTTATCCTATGACAACGGAGGTTTTTCCAATGAATATTAGACCGATTCAAAAGCAGGACAATCCTTTTATCGCGGCCATTATCCGCCAGTCATTAGAATCAGCGAATCTTGCGATTGAAGGTACAGCCTACACAGACCCACACCTTGATCAGCTTTTCGAATACTATCAATCATTGACTCATGCAGCCTATTGGATTGCCGAAGAACATGGTGAAATTGTTGGTGGCGTTGGCATTGCCCCTTTCACAGATGGCATTTGTGAGCTGCAAAAGCTTTATTTAAGCCCAAAAGCACAAGGCAAAGGTGCGGGCAAGAAACTGATGGATACGGCCCTGCAATATGCTGCTACATACTACGATGCTTGTTATTTAGAAACCCGCAGTGAATTAACAGCTGCTACTGGTCTTTATCAACGGTATGACTTCTCTCTTCTTCCTGCACCGATTGAAGGCTCAGAGCATTCTGCCATGGATGCTTGGTATCTCAAAACCTTTTCAGCGTGAGGCATAAAATAAGCGATACGTCTTTGTCCACTGAAAACCTAGCTTCTCTGCCAATTTTGCCGAGGTTGCATGATGGACATCGCAATCCCAATGCGGTGTCTTCCCTTTTTCAACACAGATGCTGATCATTTGCTGAGCTGCTAACAAAGCCAACCCTTTTCCACGGCAGGCTTCATCTGTCCAAATATCGATTTCCACACGTTTTTCACTTAAAAAAATAGAGATACATTCACTGACCACATCTTCACCATTTAAGATGGCAACTCCGACGCCATTAGATAAAAAGTGATCTACTCCTCCCCAATATGCTTCATAATAGCTGGATGGGAATACTTTGCTTGCGGCAATGACTTGTTCATTCGTGCGTTTGATCATTTCGTCTTGATCAGGCACAATCAGATCAGGAGAGGTCAAATCATAAGAATACGCATGTCTTTGCATTTCATTCAGTTGGGAACCGAAGCATTTTTTCATCATCTCATCTGATGCTGGATTTGCTGAAAACAAAGTGAACCGTCTGTTCTCTCTTTTCTGCTTTTTATAAACATCCACAATGAACGTTGAACATAATGAGAGTGCTGCTTCTGTCTTGCCTGCGACATAATAAATGCCGGTTGTCGTCCCTGCAAAATAGACACACGGGTGATCTCGGTGATCCACATATAAATCTCCTTGTATCACGCCATCGAGTATCGCATCTACGAACACTGGATAGGCAGGATCAATCTGCCGAATTTCCTCTTTTACCGCTCCTGTCCTTTGTTGATCTACAAGATACAACATCATTCCTCCATTCACGAACGAGTATCTTTTCATTATAAAGGAAAGCCGCAGACACACGGTGAATCTTTGCAACAAAAAGAATTCTTCTGCATCAAAGCAACATTCAATCGCATTCGCTTTCATCTATTGCTATGCTCATTGTGAGAGGAGGTTTATGGATGAAATTTCGTTTGATCTGGAATCAAGAAAAGGATGTGACGGAAGTAGACGTCATCAGCCATCCACATAATCAAGAACGTTTACAAAAGATGGCATCAATACTGGAGACTAGTACATCTCTAACGGTCAAAGATCCAAAAAATGATCGGCAGTCTCTTTTACCATTAGAACAAATTGAAGCGATCTCTGCGCTTGGACATCTGTCAAAGGTGATCACGACTCAGGGTACGACGTATTTTCTCAGTAAACGGCTGAAGGATCTGAAGTCGTTAGAGCGTGAACATTTCTATCGTATCAACAATGCAGTCATTCTCAATTTAGCGCAAGTCGACAGCTTTGTCGCTGGTACGTACGCTCGCTTAGAGGTCGAAACCATCTCGAAAAACAGCTACACCGTCAGTCGTCATTACGCCAAATATATAAAGGAGCGATTCAAATGATCAAGGAACTAAAACATCAATTTATACAAACAGCTTTTGTCTCTATCGTATGGCTGACACTCATCCTGTCAATCACTCAATGGTCATCCTCTATCCCTTTTCATTACGTGTGGCACATCATTGCCATCGGTATTCTGGCAGGCATCGTCTTTGGGGTCATGTATCCTTTACTATGGAACTACTTTACCTTTCCAGCACCCATCAACATTCTCATCTCCACTGTCGTCAATTTAGGGTTTCAAGTAGGAGCCGTCGCTTTATATTCGACTACACTGCTCGAATGGATCATGCCTTATTTTATCGGTATAGCCTTTCTCACATTAGTAGGCCATATCATCGCCTTTCTGTTTTACAAAAAGCAACAAAATCAAAAACTGGCGCAGGCACTGAATCACCTGAAGCCGCAGCCTTAAAAAAAGAGACCTTATTTGAAAGGTCTCTTGTCTATTATTCTGCTGCTAACTCATTCTCTCTAAAAATGAATCACCCCTAATTCCACTGCTGCTTTAATTGCTTCCGCTCTTGAAGTGACCTCCAGCTTTTGATAAATATTTGTTAAATGAGCTTTGACAGTTCTCTCGGAAATCCCCATATCAAATGCAATTTCCTTACTTCGATATCCTCTAGCCACTGCTTGCAAGACAAGCATCTCTTTTTCAGTCAGCATGTTTATTTCTTTTTTCAAATGGGTCGGAGTCACTTGATGCTCTGTTGATTCAAATACTTTAGCAGCGACGTTTGCTTGAAGAAGAATATCCCCTCTGATAGCTGCTTCAATTGTATAAAATAAATTTTCTCTGCTGGCATCCTTTAAAAGATAGCCCTTTGCTCCAAGTTGCAGCCCTTCAATCATTAATTTCTCTTCGTTATAGGTAGTGAGAATCAGGACCGGTACTTTTAATTGAAGAGACTGCATCTCTTTTAACATCTCAAGCCCACTCATGTTAGGCATGTTGAGGTCAAGTAATACAAGGTCTGGAGCCTTCTCTTTCAAGATATCTAAACCCTTTGCTCCATCTTCTGCTTCACCAACAACATCAAATCGTTGATCTGTCTCAAGAATTAATTTTAATCCTTCTCTAACAACAAAATGATCATCGACAATCACAATTTGATAAGACATTGTTTTTACTCCTTTTTCAAAGGTATGGTTACCGTCACTTGTGTACCTTCATTTTTTTCGCTTTTCAAGTGTAGCTGTGCATCAAGCAGTCGGGCACGTTCTGACATACCAATTAGACCGTAATGCCCGGAAGTGGATTCTTGTTTTTTCTCATCAAAACCCACTCCATTGTCTGTGATTTGCAAGGAGATGTGATCATCTTGTTGCTTCATCATCAATTCGACCTTACTTGCTTTGGCATGCTTGGCAATATTCGTCAAACATTCACTGACAATGTATACAGTATGTTCGATGAGGAAAGGGGACACTTGATAAGAGACAGCCACTTTTGTATGAACTGGAATATTCGTCGCCGTCATAAACCGATTCACTTCATCTTTCACAGAATCAGCTAAGTCATATTGATCCTGGCTGTATGTTCGAAGGTCGTCAATGACCAATCTCGCCTCACCTAATGTCGTCCGCGCATGGCTCATTGAACCTTTAATAATGCTTTGAGCACGCTCAACATTCTGATTCTCTAAATGGGCATGGACCGCTTCTAGCTGCATAATAATACCTGCCAGCCCTTGTGCAAGGGTATCATGTAAATCTCTCGCCATTCTTTGACGCTCATTTGCAAGTGTCAGCTCTTCCACTTGTTGATGTGCCAATTCAAGTTCCTTTAAAAATGTTTGTGTACGAATTCTAGCTTTGACTTGTCTAAAAAATAAAATGGAGTATGCGATGACTACAATCAGAATCAAAAACAAAATAGGAATGTATACGGTCAAATCATCTGTATCATTGACCAAAATAAGGGCAAGAAAAAAAAGAACATAAAAACTAAGCCCTGTCAAAATCACCTTCAATGTATGATAATATACCCCAATACTTTGCGCTATTAGTACCGGTAACAGACCAATTAAGATCACAGGGGAAGCCGCCTGCATGACTGAAACACAAAGTAGAATCACTATTCCTTGAATCAGAAAATATACCCATGGATTCTGCCGAAACCAGTAAAATGACCACCAATGCAGAATCAGATGTATGGCAATAAGTGCAGAAAAAAACAGGCCAGAAAGTGCTAATGGGGTGGTTATAAACTGAAATATCATTGCTGCAATATAAACAAGAATGACCCATAATAATGTTGGAATTCGCGAATAGATCATTTCATTAAAAGGGTCTACCCGTCGTTTCGCCATAAATATCACCATCCGAGCCTCATATTCACTCAAAAAATACCGCCCACCCTTTATCGAGGTAATGGCGGTATCATCAATCATACCATGTAAGACTATCAGTGACTAAATCACCTTCTCTTCTTTCTCATCCTTCTGAGAAATAGACTCACCTTCAATGTCTATACGTGGAAGCCAGCTTTCAAACCATTTGGGTAAGTACCAAGCAGCTCGTCCGATCAGCATCATACAAGCTGGGATAAAAGTCATTCTTATGACAAATGCATCAAACAGAACACCGAATGCCAAAGTTAACCCCATTGTTTTGATAATCAAGTCATCTGCAAAGATAAAACTAGCAAAGACGAAGATCATGATTAAGCCTGCGGCAGTCACTACTCTCCCACTATGCTTCAAACCTGATACAACGGACTTTTTCGCATCACCTGATAGAAGGAAATCTTCTCTCATTCGACTGACTAAAAAGACCTCATAATCCATTGCAAGACCAAATAATATTCCTGTTACTAGTACAGGCATAAAGTTTAACAATGGGCCATTTGCTGGTATTCCAAACAATGGCGCAAGGTGTCCATCCTGTAAAACAAAGACAGAAAAACCTAGTGTAGCGGTCAATGTCATAAGGAATCCTAAAACCGCTTTTAATGGAACAAGGAATGACCTAAACACAAGAATCATCAAAATCAAAGCAAATCCAATAATGACTCCTGCAAATTTCGGTAACGCTTCACTGAGTCTATCTGAAATATCTATATTAACTGCCGTAGAACCAGTAACAAGTAATTTCGTATCATACTTTGCAGCAGTCTGACTAGATTCATTTCGTATATCTTTGACTAATTGCTTTGTCGCCTTATCTTCCGGACCGCTTTTCGGTAAGATGGTCAGCATGGCGTACTTACCCGATGGATTAGGAACAGGCGGTGCCATTTGTTTGATGCCATCCATCTTCTCTAATACTTTTGTTGTTTTCTCAATAGATTTCATTGCGTTATTTGCATGGGAGGCATCAATGATAACAACCAGTGGCCCATTAAACCCTTTACCAAATCCTTCTGCTAACAGGTCATAGCCCTTACGTTCAGTTGTTTCCTTCCCCTTCATGCCGTTATCAGGAAGACCCAACTCCATATGAAGTGCTGGCCAACTGAGTAGACCAGTCAATACAATGACACCTAGGATGATCTTACCTGGATACTTCTTGATAAACCTTCCCCAAGCTGTAGCTTCTTCTTTTTGTTGAGATTGTAATTTAGAGAACCATTTATTCTTTCTTGAAGGGCTTACTTTATCACCAAGAATCCCTAGTATGGCAGGAACAATTGTGAGAGACACAAGCATAACTGATAGTACCATGAATGCAGCTACAAGACCCATAACGCCTAAAAATGGTATACCGACTAATACAAGTCCGCATAGTGCAATTACGACGGTAACACCTGCAAACAATACAGCGCTGCCTGCTGTAGCAACAGCTCTAGCTGCTGCTTCTTTCAATTCGTAACCCTCTGCTAATAACTGTCGATAACGAGAAATGATAAATAATGCATAATCAATTCCTACTGCAAGTCCAATCATCACAGCTAATGTAAGACTAAATGCAGACATCTCAACAAAATTTGAGGTAATTAATATGACCATCACGCCGATTATTAACCCAATGACAGCCGTCAAGATCGGTAGTCCTGCAATCAATAGTGAAGCGAAGGTAAAGGCTAAAATAAAGAAGGCCATGACAATACCTATGACTTCCGAAATCCCGCCTACCTCAATTTCTGAGAATGTGACGGAGCCGCCTAATTCTGTTTGGATGCCAGCCTTTCTTGAAATCTTAATACTATCTAATACTTTCTCTTTTGAGGATGTTTTTACCTCATCCGCCTTTACCCGGTATGTAATATCCGCATACCCTATTTTCTTATCCTTACTAATAGCAAATGTCTGATATAAATCCGTCACTTGCTTGACTGCTTTATCTTTTTTGACTTCTTTGATCGTTTCGTTCAATTTGTTTCTTACTTTTTTTGTTTCTAATGTTTCACCCTTAGGTGCTTTAAAGATCAGACGAATCGTCCCGCCATCATCACCTGCTGGGAACTTTTTCTCCAAGAGATCCATTGCCTTTTCTGACTTTGTTCCTGGAATCGACATATCGCCATTAAATGAAACTCCTGTCCCTATTGTTGCCGCCACAACAGCTACTAAAACAAGTAACCAACCGATAATCATCCGTTTCGGCTTAGAAAATGCACTTTTTCCTAAATGATATAAAAATTTTGCCATTCACTTACTCCTTTTTCTTCAACTTCGTGAACTTGATCTCTTTATTCTAAGCAATGAGATGGTCGATTGAAATTGTACTTTCGGGCAAGAAGCATTGTACTTTTAGGCAACAAAAAAAGGGCATCTTCTTAAGATCCCCTTTAAAACGTTTATGAAGCGACTGTTTTTCGCCTCGTTCTGTTGATTTTACCGA
This sequence comes from Bacillus sp. FSL W8-0629, assembly GCF_038593225.1. NCBI lineage: Bacteria > Bacillati > Bacillota > Bacilli > Caryophanales > Bacillaceae > Bacillus > Bacillus sp. FSL W8-0629. Next base: position 580,300 of record NZ_CP151975.1, on the reverse strand, counting down.
CAAACATATAGCCATATTTATAATGATTTGCTATCCGTGACAATAGGATAGGTCCAGCAATTGCAAGTGCTGATGTTATGATTGTCCCTACAAAGAATGGATAATCTTTTAATTGTCCCCATAGTAACACAGAGATACCTAGAAAATACCCGTGAAGCAAATAGATGGTGAATGAATATTGACTAATGACAGCTACGAAAGGTGGAACGCTTTTCACTTTAGAAAACAAGAGAAAACATAAGAAGACAATACTGACTGTATAAAGAACAACGTCTGGCCTCTTAGAAGAAGACTCGAAAAAGCCTACATATGAATTGCTTAAAAGGGTCGCTGCTGAAATCAAAACAAGTCCATACACGGCATACTTAAAACGATGAAGTCTTGTGATAAACTGCTGATAATTCGCTCCGCAATAATAGGCTAAACAAAAATAGAACAACCACCCTGGAAATGGAATCCATTCTAAGCCGAACATTGGATTAGGTAATTGAGGTTGTGGGATTTTGACGAGGTTCATGACACTTAAATAACCAACTGTGATGATAAAGGAGATCGGCAATACCCATTTGGCTGAGGTACGCTTAGCCATTTTGTGAAAAAACATGTGCAAAAAGTAAAATTGAAAAATAATCAGAACAAAATAACCAATATAATTCCCCAATAAGACATTTGCTGAAGCTCTTTTAAAAAAGTCAGCTGCCCCTCCATTTAACGATGCCGAATGCAAAAAACCATCGACAATCCCAATAAAAGCAAATGGGAAAAAGATGGCTTTCACCCTCTTCCACATAAACCCTTTAGGGGTACCATTCGGATAAGCATGAGCCAATAAAAACTCAGAAATGAAAATAAAACTCGGGGTACTGAACATGAGTAGTGCTACAAGAATAGATGATGAATGAGAGCTAGATAAAATGGCTATTGCATGAATGAGCACAACACTCAAACACGAGATACACCGAATATAAAAAATCTCTTTAATTTGCATTGAACATCCTCCTGCATTTTGGTAAAACATGTATTAGATTAACATGTATAACACCTTATCAACAGGGACCTTGTGATTATTTTTCAATCATCTATCCAAAAGGAACAAAAAAAAGAGCCCTAGTTAGAGCCCCTAATCTAATCAGATTCAACCGTCGCCTTCCCCTTCCAAATAAGGGTTAAGCCCAATCCAAGAAATAAGACAACACCTGCAAACAGGAAAGGGAAATGAATATTTTGATCGAATAAAATGCCGCCAAGTGCCGGGCCAAAGATCGTACCAAGACTTGTGTAGGTAGAGTTCATCCCTGCGACGAACCCTTGCTGATTGCCAGCGATTTTTGATAAGAAGGTCGTGAGTGCAGGGCGCAATAAATCGAACGCAAGGAAAATCACACACGTCACGATCAGCACAACCATAAAGCCTGACACGACTGTGGAAACAAAAGCGAGAACTGCTCCAACAATCAAGCATAGTTGAATAACTCGTTTCTCCCCAAGCGCATTCACCATTTTACCAAACACGAGGACTTGGATGATGACGGCTACAATTGAACTGACGGTAATGATAATCGCAATATCCTTCGGACCAAATCCAAACTTGTGATTTGTAAACAAGCTAAAGACCGTTTCATATGCAGATAGTCCAAACGCCAGCACAAAGACAATGATGAAGGCGATGAGATAGCTTGGATGAATCGATTTTTTCAAGTCTTTAAAGAAGCTCGATTCCTTCACTTGATCCATTTGTTTCTCTCGCTCTTCTTTTGTTAATGGTTCCTTCAGCATAAACATAGACGAAATCACAGCAATAAATGCAATCCCTGCTGCAAAGAAAAACGGCAGGCGAACGCCATATTCTGCAATAAATCCGCCAATTCCCGGGCCAATGATAAATCCGGTACTAATAGCAGCGGATACATACCCCATTGCCTTTGATCTTTCTTGAACGGTTGTGATATCGGCGACATAAGCGGTGACAGCCGGCATGATAAATGCTGCACTAATGCCGCCAAGAACCCTTGCAAAATACAGAACATATACGTGTGTTCCTAAGCCAAAAACGAGTTCTGATAACGCGAATAGAAACAGACCAGACACAATCATGATCTTTCTTCCGTATCGGTCTACCCATCTTCCCGCAACAGGTGATGCGATAAGCTGTGCAACAGCAAACGCTGCCACAAGATATCCCATCGTACTGCCCGTTAAATGCATGACATTCATAAAGAGCGGCATGACAGGTATAATCAGACCGATACCTAAAAACGCAATAAATATATTACTTAATAAAATAACAAGTACCGCTTTTTGCTCACGAATCGGTTTTTGCATGATGTTTGTTTCCCCTTTACTGACTCACTTGTTACTCATGATGGTTAATTCCGTGAATAAACAATGAGATCGCCTCTTTTTGTAATTCCTTTTTCTGCTGCATCGTGTCATTTTTATATAACACGTCTAATCCATAGAATACGGAAAGTAATATTTTCACTTTTGATTCAACATGCTGAATCGACCAGCTGCCATCTTCGTTTCCTTCAAGCAGGATGTCTCGCATTACATCATCAAAGTCTACATCAATCTTGTTCAGCCGCTCCATGACTTCATCTGATGTAAATGCACTGGCACAAAATTCTTCACTCGCTCTCATTAAAGGATAGTTAATCCCCATTTGACTAAGCAGCTCTGCAAACCCTGCAAGCTTATCAATGGCCCGATGCAGCGTTTGTTTCTCTTCATGCCACGTCTCCATCATGAATCGATGATCCTCTTCCATAATATGAAGGAACAAAAACTCTTTTCCTTTAAAATGATGATAGAGGTTGCCTTTACTAATCTCAGCCGCCTCTAGAATATCTCGCACGGATGTTTCGGAATATCCTTTTTTCGCAAATAAATCACGTGAAGCGGTGACAATCTTCTGCTTCGTCTTTTCACTTTTTCCAGCCCCGCTTTGTGTACTTGTCATCTATGAACAATCCCTTCTACCTTGCTTTTCTTCACACGGACAAATAAAACCGACCAGTTGGTTTATTTTTTTATTATAAATGGAGATCGCCCATAATACAATGAAAAAGTCATCGACTTCCTAAGGAGTGAATCTCAGTGAAAACAAACAAAACGATCATTTATGCCATCACCAAAAAGGACGTATACTTGTTTTTCTTCTATGATCTATTCATTGCCACCTCAGCCTACTACATGTTCAAAATCAAACCAACTATGTTTTATGAATGCTTAGGGATAACAGGAAGTATTCTTTGTCCATTGTTGATGAGAAAGTGGAGGTAGAGGTCATTTTCTCATCAGTCTATCCTCCTTTTATTTAATTTTTCTTAACATTTAACTTCACTTAAATATTAAGATCACATATAATATAGGAGAAAAGAGGTGATGTCATTGGATGAGGATATCATTCATTACAGCAAAAAAATCATTGAGTACTCAAACGCACTAGGCTCTATCTATGTAGAAGAGTATCAACGATTCTTGAAAAATGAGTATGCAGATTTAACAAGCAAACAAGAACTGACACTTGAATTGCTGCGGTCGAAGACGAGAACAATCAATGAACTAGCTGATTATTTCTCCATTTCATCTAGTGCCGCTAGCCAGCTCATATCAAAGCTTGAACAGCTTGGATATGTGAAAAGAGAGATTAATCCACATAACCGTAGAGAAATCATTGTTGATTTTGCTCAAAAGGGCCATGACTATCATAAAGATATTGAAAAAATTCAGCTACATCTTATTCAAAAATACTATGCCAAGCTTTCAAAAGAAGATCTAAAAACATTATTATCGCTTTACGAAAAAATCTATCAAATTGCGAAAGAAACGCCTTAACCCGGCCTTTCATGCATGAATATGTAAGCTAGATAAACGATGAAGGGGATGATCATATGGACAGGATTCATTTGCAAGATGGACGTCATATTGGTTTGTCTCAATACGGTGATCTTGAAGGATTCCCAGTATTCTTTTTTCATGGGACACCTGGATCGAGAGTGATGTTTTTAGATGATGATCCAATCTCAAAAGAGCTTGGCATTCGTCTCATTTCTTTAGACAGACCTGGTTTTGGTTTATCTGATCCGCAACCTGACCGCACCATTTTAGACTGGGCAAAAGACGTACAGGAAGTGGCCGATCATCTTGACATCTCCCATTTTTCAGTGATTGGTGTCTCTGGAGGTGGGGCATTCGCTGCTGGTTGTGCCTATCAATTGCCAGATCGCATTCTTTCGGTTGCTCTCGTCTCAAGTACCACCCCATTTCAGGATGGTAAACCGCCTAAAAGTATGCTAAAGGAGAACAAGATTGCCTTTTTCCTCAGTAAAAGAATGCCTTGGCTCTTAAAGGCAAGTTATCGCGCTCAGAAAAAACTAATTGAAAAGAAACCAGAGAAATTCAAGAAACTAACGAAAAAAGGGAACAAACATTTACATCCATCGGATCGGCAATTTCTTCAAACCGATGAGCAACTGGAGCTGATGATGATGCATTTATACGAAGCTACTCGTCAATCGGTTGATGAATGTATTCATGAACCAGATTTACTCTCACGGTCATGGGCATTCGATATGAAAGATATACAAATCCCTGTGGATGTCTGGCATGGAAAAGAGGATCAGATGGCCCCTTTTGCAGAGATAGAAAGCATTGCTCCGAACATTCCAAACGCCAAAACGCACTATATCGAGCAAGCAGGACATTTTCTTACTGATATAGATGATGTTTGGAGAGACATTTTACTCTCTTTAAAAAAACGGGCTGAACATCAGGTACACATATAAAAAAAGACCCAATGATACGTCGGGTCTTTTTCTTTTTAATACTGCTCGTAATAGGATTGAATTTTATCTGGATCTTTTGTTTTCGTCAGAGCCAGCATGAGTAGAATGCGGGCTTTTTGTGGATTTAATGAATCCGATGAGACAAAATGATGTTCATCATCCATTTTTTCATGTGTGACAATGCCATTTCCTGCACGGCTTGACCTCACGATCACCACGTCTTTCTTCACTGCATCTGTTGCCCCATTGATCGCTTCTGTTGACATCGTTCCATTTCCTGCGGCGGCAACGACAATGCCTTTCGCTCCTGCTTTAACCGCAGCATCATACACATACTTTTGATCATTTTGATAGCCGTATAAGATATCCACTTGCGGTAGCTCTTTTAGCTTTGAAATATCGAATTCACTGTCAGCTGTATGTTTTCTTGTCGGTTCGTTATAAAAAGAGACAACTTCACCCGCCACTTCTCCAATGTACCCTTGCTCAAGAGATTTGAACGAATCGGTTGTGGTGGTATTTGTCTTCGTAATAAAACGAGCAGAGGCAATTCGGTCATTTAATGTCACCATTACACCTTTGCCTTTGGCTTCTTTTGTCGAAGCAATTTTCACTGCATGATACAGGTTAAGCGGGCCATCCGCACTAATGGCAGATGCTGGCCTCATGGAACCCACGACCACCACTGGCTTATCACTTTTTACAACCAAATGTAAAAAATAGGCCGTTTCTTCTAAAGTATCTGTACCATGTGTCACCACAATGCCATCCACTTGATCATCATTTAAAAGCTGATTGACTCGTTTCGCTAATTTTAAAAGAAGAGCGTTATCCACATTTTCACTGCCGACGTTCGCTACTTGCTCACCCGTGACATTTGCAATATCCTTCAGCTGTGGTACGGAAGCAATGACTTTATCGATTCCAAGTGCACCAGACTTATATCCAGTCGTATCTGTATTACTATCTGAACTACCGGCAATCGTTCCGCCTGTTGCCAGCACCTTAATATTGGATAAAGATTTGTTCCCTGTCTCAACAGCCGTGTTTTTTTCTTTTGTTTCACTGGTAGTGCTTTCTTGATTACTTTGATTATTCTCTTGAGTGCTATCATTCGCACAAGCTGCGGTCACCAATAGTGAAACAGAAAGAAGGGTAGCACCAAACCATTTTGTTACGTTCATAAGATCATCTCTTTTCTTAAATGTGATGAATAATTATCTATCTATAGGGTTTACTTTATACCATTCCTTCATTCATCAGCATGAGGTGAAAGTCACAGAGCCAAATAAAGTAAAAAGGACACTATTATCAAAATTTATTTATACCATAATACCTAAATTGATTTCAGAAATTGTTCTCAACCCATTTATGATAAAATATAGGAAATCTTACAAAAAAGGAATACATACAGTGCGTTTCGTTCAACCATTTTACAAAATCCTACTCACACTATTCTTCAGTTCCATTTTACTCAGCTTGTTCGTATGTTTATATCCACCGATTCAGGGCGAGCCTGCGTTTATGATGTTTTACACTCCCATCTTTTTTGTTTATTATTTCATCTTTGCGGTACCTTTACAGTTGTTGTTCTCTTTACAGCCCAAGGCTTTTCATCCTCTTTATTTAGCGGCTTACTTACTGATAGCAATGATTGTCATGCTTTTTGTTATGGATGGAATTGAGAGCTCCACATCCCTTCCGATCATAATTGTCAGCAGTCTCATCTACTGGACCTGCGATTCTTTCATTCATCAAAGAAGCATAAAAAAAACACCTAATGTGTAGGTGTTTTTATCTATTCTAGTATGTGTTGACAGTGCTCCACAGTATCCAAGACATCTTTCAGCTCGGTGACCTGCTGATCGCTAAGAGAATCTATCTCAGTGATTGGAACTTTTTATTTCATGCTTGTGCCAGCGTGTGAAAAAATGGGGTCCTTCAATTCAAAATCAAATGTCTTCCCATCAACGATACCAACTGTTTTTGAACTGTCATAAAGCTCAAGCAAGCACGCTGCCATTTCTTTTGATGTGTGATATTTCTTGATAGTGCCTTCATATTCGAATTGATCGACATCTAATGAACGCTTTGCGAATTCCGATTCTGTCGCAGCAGGCGCTAATACTTTTGCCTGTAATTTGGCTCCTTTTTCTTTCAATTCTAGGGCCAGCCCTTCTGTAAAGGCGCTCACATAAAATTTCGTGGCTGAATAAGTGACAGCGTTGCCGACGACGGTATAACCCGCTCTTGAAGAGATATTGATTAGCTGCGTCCCCTCTTTTTGCTCATAATCACGGACAAACAGAGTGGATAAAATTGTTAACGCTTCAATATTGAGATGAAGCATGTCCCCAATTTTTTTCACATCCTGCTCTCCTATTGAACCAAAATGGCCAAACCCGGCATTATTAATGAACGTATCCAGCTCATCACCAGCTAATGACTCATAGAAAGAATACACTTGCTCTCTGTCTGTTAAATCAACAGACTGGACTTTCACTTGAATATCGGGATATGTTTCTAGAATCTTTTCTTTCAGTTCTTGGAGTTTATCAAGCCGGCGTGCAGCTAAGATCAGATTTTTTCCTCTTGCTGCAAAGGCCAAAGCCGTTTCATACCCAATACCTGAACTTGCCCCTGTAATGACTGTATAGCCCATTGTATATCCCCCTATTCGTATCTTCTAGCTGTTTAAAGTATAGCGAGAGCATATGACTCTAGTCAATTTTGAAGAGATTCAAAGAGACATGAACAACTGAACGTTCAACTTTTAATCGGTTTCTTTTGAATCATGTTGGAGGATAGCCTGCTGAGCTTTTTTTGTTAATTTGTGAAAAACCAGTTGATAGGAATGTTCAATTAGCTCTTCGACAAATGAAGATGGAATATCTGCATCGAGATAAATAGAATTCCAATGCGTCTTATTCATGTAATAGCCGGGAATAATTCCTTCATGCATTTCTCTTAATTCTTCAGCGCGTTGCGGATCACATTTTAAAGTGATGACTGGCTTGCGATCAACGTCTCCCCCCATCATGGCGAACATCTTTCCACCTATATGATAACGATCTGCCTGCCACTCAGGTTGATAGTCGTGGGTTGCTCCTTGTAAAGAAAGACAAAATGCCTGTAGTGTCTCTTTTTTCATTCTATTAGCTCCTTTTTTAGTTGTCTTCTATCTTTCTATTATATCGACAGTTGTGATTGTTGTATCTACACTTCTTTTCAGGACGTCAGCAAGAACACAAAAAAAGCACAGAAAAAAAGGTCTGTGCTTTTTACTTATATCCGAATATTTCTTATTCAAACGCCTTCTTAAGCTGATCGCTCATCAGATGCCAAGCCTCTTCAGCTATCTCTAAATCTCCGGCATGAGTGAACGCATGAGGGACTCCTTTAAATTGTTTGTATGTGACATCTACCCCTGCTTCTTTTAACTTGTCCGCATAATGCTCAGCTTCTTCAGCTAGTGAATCCTTCTCAGCTGTGATAACAAGAGCTGGGGGCATTTGTGCTAAGACTTCTCTCTCTGCAAAGACTGGAGAAACGAGCGGATTGTGCGGATCTTGACCTTGCAGGTAGAAGGCATTAAACAGTCTCGCCATTTCAACTGGAATTGCTTCTTCAAACGCTGGCTTTTGTGCTGGATCAGTAGCCAAATCAAGCGGCGGATAATCAAGCACTTGATAGACAATCGGAAGTTTGTTCCCTTTTTGGATATCAAGCAAACAAACCGCTGTTGCCAAGTTCCCACCTGCACTATGACCGCCAATGGCTAATCGATTTGGGTCTATTTGTAGTTCATCAGGATGTTCATATAACCATTTCATCACATCGTAGCATTCATGAAGAGCGGCCGGAAAAGGGTGTTCCGGTGCCAGCTGATATTCCACATTGACGACGATACACTCCGCACGATCTGCTATGACTGGACACCAATGATTATCCATTTCAGCACTTCCAAGTATAAAACCGCCCCCATGCAAATTCACGAAAACAGGTAGGGGTTGTTTCAATGTTTTCACAGGTTTAAATACCCACACCTTTGTTTCACCAGCACCCGTTGGGATATCATATTCCATTTTGTTCACTTCAGGAGGGTGGACTGGCTTAAGTTCTGATTGACCAGCTAATGAATCTTCAGCTGGTTGACGCAATGACTCAGCCATTTTAATTTGTTCGTCTAAGTTCATGATCTCATCTCCTATCTTATTCTTTTATCTCTATCCATTCGTTACGAATTTCGCCTTTTCCTTCAATGTCGTCAGAGAGTCGTTACTTTTTATCTATCTCCCCATTTTCAGCTTCTTTGAAACAAACATTCACCCCTATGAGTAAATAAAAAAAGCACTGCGGCGCTAAGTCCTCAGTGCTTTTCATATATTATGATACTTGTTGTTCTACTTTCACTCGTTTAATAAAGAAAGCAATCACCAAACCAATCACTGTCATAATGACAGCAAAGATAAAGGCATGCTGGACGCCATTTGTAAAGGCGAGCAGCTGATTGACTGGATTTGCGGGATCAGCCACATTTTCCATAAAACTGCGCGCTCCTGATGAAAGGATCGAGATACCAACCGCAGTCCCAATCGCTCCTGACACTTGCTGCAATGTATTCATAATCGCTGTACCGTGCGGATATAGCTCTGGCGGCAGCTGATTTAATCCATTTGTTTGGGCAGGCATCATGATCATCGCAATTCCTATCATTAACGTAATATGAAGCGTCACGATATAACCGATGGACGTATTCACACTTAAGTTCGTGAAGCCAAACATGGTCGCTGCAACGATGACAAGGCCTGGGATGACAAGCCACTTCGGCCCAAATTTATCAAAAAGCCCACCCATGATTGGCGATAGCAGTCCATTGATAATTCCACCTGGTAATAGCATTAAACCTGCTGTAAATGTAGAAAGTGCCAAGGACGTTTGCAGATATAATGGCAAAATCATCATAGCAGACAGCATCACCATCATACACACTAAAATCAGAAGTAACCCGATCACAAACATTGGATATTTAAATGGGCTTAAATTCAACATCGGTTCTTTCATGTTTAACTGTCTTAGGGAGAACACAAGAATGCCAATGACACCTACAACAATCGCCACAATCACATGCATACTGCTCCAGCCGCCGCCTTCACCAGCACTGCTAAAGCCATACACAATTCCACCGAAACCGATGGTTGATAGCACAATCGATAAAATGTCGATTTTCGGTCTTGTGGGTTCCGTAATATTTTGCATAAAAATATACCCAAATACGAGTGCAGCAAATAATAACGGAAGCGAAATCCAAAAAATCCAATGCCATGTTAACGATTTAAGAATGAGACCAGAGACCGTTGGACCAACTGCTGGGGCAAACATAATGACAAGACCGATAATCCCCATTGATCTACCTCTTTTATGAGGCGGAATGATAACCAAAATCGTATTAAACATCAATGGAAGGAGCAAGGCTGTTCCTACTGCCTGCACCACACGTGCCACCATTAAAATACTGAAGACTGGTGCAACGGCCGCAATAAATGTACCGATGATCGAAAAGACCAGTGAAGTTATGAAAAGCTGTCTTGTTGTAAACCATTGAAGAATGAGGCCTGAAATTGGAACAAGAATCCCTAGTGTTAATAAATAGCCGGTTGTAAGCCACTGAGCAGTCGTTGCTTCAATACCAAAGTCTAATGTTAAACTTCTCAGCGCCATGTTGAGTGCCGTTTCACTAAACAGTCCAATAAATCCAGCTGTGATAAATGAAATAATAATGGGCAGCGTTCGAATGTCGGAAGCTGCTGTTTTCTGTTTGTTCATATTAAGTTGGCTCCTTTTCTTTTTCAATATTGAGCAATCTTAGGAAGTCAGGCTAGTCAGAAATGAGCCACTTCATTGTCGTTGAAAAACAGATAAAATTTGTTTTTCCGCAGCGAATTGTGCAATTTTTTCGATTGAGTAGCCGGATTCATGAATATAAAACATGAGTTCAGGCGTCATTGGAGAGGACATACATAATGTCGTCAACTCAATGTCTTGTATGTTCGCTTCTCCCTTTACTTTCGCTTCCTCGAGCAAATCACGAATGATTTGTTTGAGTGATTGACTGTAATGACAATCATATACTTTACTTGTCTGCTCTAAGTTCCCAGAGATTGTGAGCATGCGAATCCAATCTAAATGATGACCAACAATGAGATGAATTTCTTCAAGAACATATCGTAAACGCTCACGAACCGGCTGATCACTGATTTTACTTAAGTAAAGATGCAACGCAGGGATCAGTTGTTCAAATTTTTCTCCAAGGATCGAAAGGCATAAATCACTTTTATTGGCATATCGGCGGTAAAGAGTACCCTGTCCAACACCAGCTGTTTTAGCAATTTTATGCATACTGACATTCTCTACACCAAACTCTTGAAACAAAGAAAAAGCGACCTCTTCAATTTCCTTTCCAATATCCTTTTCCATGATGCTTCACCTTCTTTACCTTCATCCACCTTGCATATATCTCTATGTGTAAATCAAATTTCTTTCATTTTCATTAGGACAATTGTACCGGTATTATCTTACGGACAACTGTCCGCTTTGTCAATCATTATTTTTTACCTATCAATTTTCTTTTCATTCTATTAAAAAAACACACTGTTTATCATTATTTAGACCGATTTTCCATTTTGAGAGAATCATGTATGATCAAAAAGAAAACGCTTTCAAAAAGAGAGGGGAATGCCTACATGTCTTACCGTGTAAAACGAATGTTGATGCTGCTTGTCACTGGATTATTCTTAAGTTTGTCCACATTTGCTGCAAGTGCCTCGGCACAAACGGGTGGGTCGTTTTATGAACCGTTCAACAACTATAATACCGGGTTATGGCAAAAAGCCGATGGGTACTCGAACGGAAATATGTTTAACTGTACGTGGCGCGCAAACAATGTCTCCATGACGTCGTTAGGGGAAATGCGATTATCGCTCACAAGTCCTTCCTATAATAAGTTTGACTGCGGAGAAAACCGTTCTACTCAAACATATGGCTATGGGCTTTATGAAGTCAGCATGAAACCAGCCAAAAATGTTGGGATCGTGTCTTCGTTCTTTACTTATACGGGACCGACTGATGGTACGCCTTGGGATGAAATCGACATCGAATTTCTAGGAAAAGATACGACAAAGGTTCAGTTTAACTATTATACCAATGGTGTCGGAAATCATGAAAAAATCATCAACCTTGGTTTTGATGCAGCAAACTCTTATCACACATATGCGTTCGACTGGCAGCCTAACTCGATTAAATGGTATGTGGACGGTCAATTAAAACATACGGCTACTACTCAAATCCCTCAAACACCTGGAAAGATTATGATGAACTTATGGAATGGTGCAGGTGTCGATGAATGGCTCGGCTCCTACAACGGTGTTACTCCACTTTACGCTCATTACAATTGGGTGCGTTACACAAAAAGATAACCACATCACAAAACCTGTGACAAGTCACAGGTTTTCTTCATTTAAATAGAGCTCGTTTTTAATTGATGAACTAGTTTTTGTTCATAACTGTGGATAATATCTTCATAACTTTCGATCTTGTAATCTAACCGTTTAATCGTTTCTTCGATTTCCTTTTGTTTGTCTACGAGCCTTTCTCTCTCATTGACCAAAATACTCTTTCTTGAGGACAATGTACGATCCTCTCCCTCGATAAATAAAGCCGTATATTCTCTAAGAGCATCAATTGACAGACCCGCATTTCTCATACATTTAATAAATTCTATCCACTGAATATCTTCTTCTGTATAATCACGAACACCATTTTCATCACGCCTGATCGGTCTAATTAAACCTATATTCTCATAATACCTGAGCGTAGCAGTAGATAAATCGAGCTGTTTGGCGGCTTGTGCTATTTTCATTGTTTTCACCCTTCTCTTCTTTCTCTTACTTGACGATCTCCCTTTTCCCATCATCTCCATTTTTATCGAGAAGACAAGATACTTTTGGCTCAAATCTTGATTCAAGGCTGATGCTAAAGCCTGAATTGAGGCGATCAGAGGGTTCTATGTTGACTTAAAGTTCACTTTAAGACGTACAGTATAGAGGAAGGACCGAATCTTACTTTTGAAAGGATGATCAAGAATGTGTCAGACGCACCAATCAAACGTTTTAAGTGTTTCCCATGCAAAAGCAAACTTTGAACGGACAACCATTGAACGAAGAGCACTTCGTCCACATGATATTTTAATTGATATTCAGTTTAGCGGGATCTGTCATTCAGATATCCACAGTGCCTTTGATGAATGGGGCGGCGGTATTTTCCCAATGGTTCCGGGTCATGAGATTACTGGAGTTGTTTCAGCTGTTGGGGATGCTGTCACGAAATTCAACATTGGTGATCGTGTAGGCGTCGGTTGTTTTGTCGATTCTTGCGGTACATGTGAATATTGCCAAAATGGAGATGAACAATATTGCAAGAAAGGAGTCGTTCAAACTTATAATAACCTGGATTATGATGGAGAACCAACTTACGGCGGCTACAGTCAGAAAATTGTTGTGACAGAACGATTTGTTGTCAATATTCCTGACCAGCTTTCCCTCGATGTCGCCAGCCCCCTTCTTTGTGCCGGCATCACAACGTATTCTCCGTTAAAACACTGGAAGGCTGGGCCTGGCAAAAAAGTGGCGATTGTTGGAATGGGTGGTCTAGGTCATGTCGCCATTCAATTTGCACGCGCACTTGGCGCAGAAGTGACTGTATTAAGTCGTTCTTTGAATAAAAAAGAAGAGGCGCTGTCATTTGGTGCAAAAGACTATTTTGCTACAAGTGACCCTGATACGTTTAAGACACTAGCCGGTCAATATGATCTCATTCTCAATACCGTCTCTGCCAATATCAACGTGGATGCCTATTTGTCCTTACTTCGTGTTGACGGAACATTAGTGAACGTCGGTGCACCACCAAAGCCAGACAACTTCCATGTGTTTTCATTAATTACGGGACGTCGCAGCATCGCCGGCTCACTCGTTGGCGGCATCCAAGAAACACAAGAAATGCTCGATTTCGCAGCTGCTCACAATATCGCACCACAAATTGAAGTGATCAACGCAAACCAAGTCGATGAAGCATATGAACGTGTGCTCAATAGTGATGTGCGTTATCGGTTTGTGATTGATATTTCGACATTATGATCGGATTCTATTTGGAAAGACCAGCTCAATGGCTGGTCTTTTTTAATGGTGGATATTCTGTTTTTCTTGTAGCAAGGATTCTTGAGGATATGATCAAAAACCATCCGAAATTCACATGAAAAAATCTCTCTTTTTCAGAACAAAATTTATTGACAAAAAATAAATAAACATGTTATTATTAAAAATTTGATTATTTTACCTCTAAGTGTGGTACCCTTAAAGTAGATACATGATATGGAGGCGGATGATATGTTTCAAATTGGTGATAACATTGTTTATCCAATGCACGGAGCAGGTATAATTGAAGCCATAGAAGAAAAAGAATTCTCTGATGAAAAACAACAGTATTATGTCATTAAGATGGCCGTTAGCCATATGAAAGTGATGATTCCTACAAGGAAGATGTCAAGGTCAAGAATAAGACCTGTTACAGATATACTTGCTTTAAAGAACATTATGCACACTTTTCAAAATGGAACATCAGATAAGTTATTGCCATGGAAAGAGAGATATAAAATCAACACCGACAAAATCAAAACGGGCGACATACTAGAAGGCGCTGAAGTGGTACGTGATCTCATGCGAATGAAGAAAGAAAAAAAACTGAATGCAAGCGAAAAGAAAATGCTTGACGATGCTTATGGTTATTTGATTAGTGAGCTAGAAGTCATCAAAGGAATCACTGAAAAACAAATCAAGAGTTTCTGCTAATATTGTCTACCTGCTTCCCCATTTTTTGAATACATTTTCTCTACGAACAAATCCCTCTATCTTCGACCAGTAAAGAAAAAAGAATTTATTTAAGCAAATTCCGCATATTGTAAATCCAATATGCTATACTGTTGATAAACCTTTGAAGCATGAATTTTTTTACGATTACCTTGTAACATCTCCCTACTTGTACGCTGAGTAGGGTTTTTTATTGCAGAAATAAATGAAAACACAAAAAAACAGGCTCTCTACAGAGAACCTGTTTTAAAAAATGAAGATTAAGCAGTTTTTTGAACGTTAGCAGCTTGAGCTCCACGAGAACCTTGCTCTACGTCAAAAGTTACTTTTTGACCTTCGTCTAAAGATTTGAATCCGTCACCTTGGATAGCTGAGAAATGTACGAATACATCGTCTCCTTCTTCACGTTCGATAAATCCAAAACCTTTTTCTGCGTTAAACCATTTTACTGTACCTTGTTCCATGTTTGTTGCCTCCTAGTGCGTTACCACACAATGTATTATACTATCCTTGCCCAAAGTATCCTCAAGACGAAAAGTCTTTCTTCATGCTATCCTTTACGCCGAACAAAAATAATTATTCTTATTGTAACATGAATCGGAAATTATTGCAATTTAGGATTTAAAAGAGCACCGAATGTGCTATGGTAACACAAATAAGACAGAGATTTAATGATGAAATGTTTATTTAGCTATGTTCAATCATTTGTGCATAAAATCAGCTTTTTTCAGCATGAAAAGAAATCTTTATCTAAATTCTCTCTAAAATCGATTGGACAAAGTTAGTTTTTCCCTCGGCATATTTGTGTTTGTCATTTTTAATTAAGCTAGATAGGTTCAGTTTGAGTTGCTCGTACTCAATTCTTACTAATTTGTTACTTCTTAAATAATCCCTGAAATTTAACTGTTCAAGTAAATATCTATTGCCTGTTTGATACATATGAATTTGGTGAGTACGTGGTTCTCCTTTGTTAAAATAGTGTCTCTCAGGTAAAACTTTGGTCCCTCTATATGAATAACCAAGCCCTTGCAAAGCTGTTACACACTGTTTCCCGTCAAAAAAACAATCTATTTCAATCGCAATATCAATAATGGGTTTCGCACTCAAACCATTAACTGCTGTACTTCCAATATGATGGACATTCACTGTATACTGACCAATGACCTCTACTATGCGTTTCTTTTCCCTTTCAAATTCTTTGCCCCATTCAGCAGACCAGGGAACTAAAAAAACTTCCCCTCTTGGCAATCCAAGCATAAGCTCAACCCCACCTTATCATTTCGTTGTTTAGTTGGAAATTTCAATAGTTTGAAGCCATTCGATCGATTAGAATGACATTTATTATATGATAACTCATACAAAAAGCCCACTCACATAAGATGAGTGGACTTTTTCGTTCAGAAACTATAAAAATTATTAATACAGCCACGAACCCGAATCAAGAAAATTTCTATTTATACAAAGGTGTACAACTACATATTTTCCGACTCAAGTCTGTTTAACCAGTTATGGACTAATGAATGAAACACATCGGGTTGTTCAATCTGCAGGTTGTGACCTGCCATATCAAGCACTGCAAAAGTGGCCCTTGGATAGTCTTCGATCAGCCGCCACGCATCTTGATATCCGACTACATCGTCTTGACGCCCTGTGATCATGAGCGTGGGATACTGAAATTCAGCTGAAATGTCGAAGGTATAGCCATACCCATTTTGAAGAATGTTATTGATGAATTCATGATTTGTTTGTTTAGAAGGAAGGTAAATTTCATCGCGAAACCTCTCCCATTCCGTTTTTCCTTGCACAACCGCCATGGAGCAAAATGCATCCGCCTCCTCTGAAGACAAATGCGATATCAAGTGGCTGTCACTTTTTAGAACTGTCTTCTCTGGTACGACTCTTTCATCGAATGTAGGTATCGTCATTGGTGCCACAAGTAGTAATCCACGAACGATTTCCCTGCGTGAATGAACAATCCCTCTAGCTATGTACCCTCCATATGAATAACCACAAACAATAAACTGTTCATCAGGAATAATCTCATCCAAAAGACGCAATACCGCTTCTAACATATCGTCAGAGTTCTGAATAGATGGGTGAGGCTGGGAACGTCCCATCCCCGGTAAGTCTATGTATATTCTTTTCCAACCGCTTTGTTTTTCAAATACCGGTTCCAATGCATGTAACATCACTTGATGGTCAAGTGTCCAACCATGCAATATCACGATCGGAAATCCTTCTCCAATGACTTTATGGTAAATTGACATGTATTTGCATCCCCTTTTCTAGCGCTTCCCTAGTAATCTCAAGATTTTTTGTTGTTTTTCTTCATCATAGCTTAAAGTGAATAAAATCTTTGTTAGGAAGCTATGCTATGATTCCCCAACGAACTTCTCACGCAGATGGATTTTATTATGACTTTGATTTTTCTAATTGGTTTTCACCCCATAAAAGAAGTTGTTCGAATATAGGGATAAGTTCTAGTCCTGCCCCAGTCAATGAATATTCTACTCTTGATGGAACTTCATTATACTGAACTCGTTGAACAATTCCGTTTTCAATCAGGTCCTTTAATGATTGATTGAGCATTGTTCCTGTAATTCCATACACTTTACGCTTTAACTCATTATATCGAATCTCCTTGTAACTACATAGTACAGCTAAGATTTTTAAATTCCATTTTCCTGCTAATATATTTAATGCATAACTCGCTGGAGCTATCGCTTTATTCAGCTCACTTTCAGTCATATTTTATCCACCCCTTAGTCAGTTTTTCCTTCCTTAAGCAGTTTATATTGCGTACTTGTTAAATCAATTCCATTTATTATAATCAAATATGTAAACCGTGTCATCCATGTAATAGAGAGCTAAATTGATTATAAAAATCCTTCAAGTTAATACTTTTTCAAGGAGATGGAGTGAGTAAATGAAAAATGAGAAGATGCGCGCTGCACAATACACTAATTATGGATCACCGAATGTTCTTTTTGAAGATTTTATATCAAGACCAGTTATAGAACCTGGAGAAGTACTCATTCGTGTACATGGGTCGAGTGTAAACTCTATGGATACACTGTTTCGATCAGGTAAGTTAAAACTATTAACGGGTAATCAATTCCCTAAAGGGACTGGAGCAGATTTTTCTGGAGAGGTTGTTGAAGTAGGGTCGAACGTAAAAAGTTATCAATTAGGTGATAATGTGTGGGGGGTTCTCCCTATTAATTTAAGGAACCAAATTGGTAGTGCTGCTGAATATGTAGCTATATCACCTGAGAAAATATCTAAAACTCCTATAAAGATTGATCTCATACAAGCCGCGGCATTGCCTGGCGTAGGTGCTACTGCAATTATTGCCTTAAAATACAAAGCGAACCTTAGAAAAGGCGAAAAGTTACTTGTACGTGGTGCAAGTGGTGGAGTTGGAAGCATTGCGATTCAAATTGGAAAAATGTTAGGTGCTCATGTAACTGCTCTTGCAAACGAAAAACATCTTACTTTTCTTTAAGAGCTAGGTGCAGACGAAGTATTTGATTATAAAGAAACATCTCCTACTGATCTTAAAAAGTTTGATGTAGTCATGGACACAGTTGGAACTGACCTCAAACATTATAGGCGCCTGCTTACAAAGAACGGAAGAATGATTACTATTGGATTTCCTAGTTTTTCGTCCTTCATATATATATTAACTTCAACTATTTTCGGTTCTCGTAGAGTTCGCACATTCAGCGCAAACCCCAAAAATGAAATTTTAAAAGAATTAGCATCTTATGTAGATTCCAACAAGGTCAGACCAGTTGTTGATAGCATTTATCGTTTATCTGATGTTGCCAAAGCACATCATTCCTTAGAAACTGGAGGTGGACGGGGAAAACGTATCATAAATTTACTTGATAACAAATAAACCATCAATTGACATGACATTATTTAATTTTTCTGTTGCAAAAGGTGCATGCTTGGTAGCCATTTCAAATCTTCCAGCTCTTCTAAAGTATTCAGCTGCTTCTAATTCAAAGTCTTCAATATCACTATACATTTTCCTACTTTTTAAGAACCCAAAACATCGGTCTAACAAATGCTTATCTTCTTTTAAATACAGACCTTGAAGATTATTAAATTTCGAAATATACTCGACATCCATACAATGAAAATATTTCACATTTTATGACGAATTTGTAACAAAACCAAACTTAGGGGGAAGTTTAAAAATTTAACACAGATCATATAATGCTCTTACTCGAGGAATATAATATTATACAAATTTTTCTCCCCAAAATAAAAATATTGAAAATAACACAAAAAAACCAAAGGTCTAAAACCTTTGGTTTCTTAGATGCGGCCGAGAGGACTTGAACCTCCACGGGTTATTCACCCACTAGGCCCTCAACCTAGCGCGTCTGCCATTCCGCCACGACCGCGTGTATGATGTGCTCATATATTCATAAGTGCACTGTTTGAAAAAACAATGCGGGTGAAGGGACTTGAACCCCCACGTCATAAAGACACTAGATCCTAAGTCTAGCGCGTCTGCCAATTCCGCCACACCCGCGTGACAATGGTGAGCCATGAAGGACTCGAACCTTCGACCCTCTGATTAAAAGTCAGATGCTCTACCAACTGAGCTAATGGCTCATCTGCTATGCAGAAAAACATATATAAAAAAATGGCTGGGCTAGCTGGATTCGAACCAACGCATGACGGAGTCAAAGTCCGTTGCCTTACCGCTTGGCTATAGCCCAACGAATCAACATAAAAAAGAAAACATGACCCGTACGGGATTCGAACCCGTGTTACCGCCGTGAAAGGGCGGTGTCTTAACCGCTTGACCAACGGGCCATATGATAATGGCGGAGAAGGAGGGATTTGAACCCTCGCGCCGCTTGCGCGACCTACACCCTTAGCAGGGGCGCCTCTTCAGCCACTTGAGTACTTCTCCATTATGGCTCCGCAGGTAGGACTCGAACCTACGACCGATCGGTTAACAGCCGATAGCTCTACCACTGAGCTACTGCGGAATAATGAGACATGTTTCATTATATCTATGCCAGAAAAATGTGTCAAGAATTTTTAAACGTTTCATTCCTGCTTCATTTGCGACGGCTTTTATAATTTAACATATACTAATATAACAGTCAAGCCTTTTTCCATGCCATTTGTTTAACTTGACAGAAAGCCCCCGACCTCCACGTAGACCAAGGGCCTTGATGCAGCCTTCCTCATAAGATTAAGACAAATGAAACTTTCGCATCCACTTATAAAAAGTACTTCTTGGCACTCCTGCTAACCTCGCTGCTTCTGACACATGACCTTTTGTTTTATGCAGTGCGTCTATCACTGTTTGCTTTTGAATGCGTTCCCTGAATGTGAGTTCTTTTGAAGTCTCGGGTTGCTCCGCTGGATGCAGCTTCTGTTTTTTCTGATCAATCGTCTCTAATACTGAAGCATATTGCGATTCACCAATCCATCCACCTTTCGGAAAGAGGACCCTTAGATGTTCAAACAGGTTAAAAAGCTCTCGTATATTCCCTGGCCAATGATACGCCTGTAATTTCTGAAAAAATGATTCAGGCAACGCGGCATTCCAGTGATGCTTCTTTTGGTAATAACGATACAAATCATGAATGTCTTCTTTTCTTTCTCTAAGCGGCGGGATATTGATCGGATAGACATGAAGACGGTAATACAAGTCTTCTCGTATTTTTCCTTCCTTCAGCAGTTCGTTCATATTACGGTGAGTCGCTGTAATGATTCGAATATCCAAAGGGATTTCGTGTGTCCCGCCGAGCGGTACGACTGCCCTTTCTTCTATCACCCGAAGAAGCGCTACTTGCATCGCATATGGGATTTCGCCTATTTCATCTAGAAAGAGTGTTCCTTTATGGGCTTGTTCAAATTTTCCTTTAGCTCCGTGACGTTTTGCTCCTGTAAAAGCACCTTCAGCATAGCCAAACAGCTCACTTTCTAACAGGCTTTCAGGAATGGCTCCGCAATTAACAGCAATGAACGGCCCTTTATGCCTTTCACTGGCGGAGTGAATGGCTCTAGCGGCGAGTTCCTTCCCTGTCCCTGTTTCTCCCCAAATATACACATGAGCATCTGTTTGTGCCGCTCTCTTCATCTCACTAAGCGTCTGTTGAAATACCTTACTTGTTCCTGATTCCCCGGGAAATTGAGCAAAAGAAACGGTCATGCTGCTTTTCGCTACTTCTTCAAGAGAAAGGGATATGCCTAGCACCTTCCCGTCTTGCTCTGATTGAATGATCTGCTTTCCCCGGATAACAAATGGATGATCCTTAAGCCGCTCAACATCCATTCCATACCAGTCTGAAAATCGATCTCTAATCGACCTGCTGGCAGACACAATTTGCTTTTTTTCATTACAGACCACATACGGTTCATCTGCTTCCACCTGCTGAAGACAATGAGTGATCAGTTCCATCTCTCTCCTTTTTTGCTCGACTTGAATTTCTCTCTCTATGGCATAAGCAACCGTTGAAGCCATTCCAAGCATAAAAGGGTGCTTGTTATCCGTCATACAGGAGATGTCAATCACCCCTATGATTGTACCGTCCGCATCGCGAATTGGAGCAGCTGAACAACTCCAATGATGAGAGGCGATAGAAAAATGCTCCGTTCCGTTGATCGTCACCGCTTCTCCGATGACGAGTGCCGTTCCGATCGCATTTGTCCCTACATCTGTTTCAGTCCAGCGTGAACCCTCCATAAAATTAATTCTTCTGGCTTCCACCATCGTTCTTTCGCTTCCTGTCAGACTTAGCACATAACCATCTGCATCGATGAGTAAGGCCAGCATATCAGAATCTTTTAATTGCTGATTGATTTTATTTAAGTAAGGAAGAGCCGCATTTAGGAATAATGAATATTTCTTTTTTTGGGCACTGAATCGTTCCTTTTCTAACAACGACTGTCCTTTATCTAAATACGGATTCACATTTGCCTGTTTACACCTGTGCCATGATTCTGCCACTCTCTTATTCAGACGAGACTGATCAAGCAAACCTTCACGAACAAAACGTTTCCACGTATTTAAATAACAAGGCGTCGGATTCATTCCATCCTCTCCTCTGGGGGCTTTTTATTCATTATAGATAAACATAAAAGCGCTTTCAATTATCATTGGCTAACCCAAGAAGTCAATTGGATAGAAAAGGAGTCTTTTTCAGCAGTGCACCGCTCTTCCAATGGTTTGCAGAACGGCTTCGTGTATTGCCTCTGACAGTGTCGGATGTGCCGCAATAAACTGCTCTAATGTATCAGCGGTCAACTCTGCATGCATCATCACCGCCGCTTGTCCAATCATTTCTGTTGCATTCGGTCCAATGATTGAAACGCCTAATATTTCTTGATATTGCGGTTCTACAATGACCTTTACGTGACCGGCTGGTTGATTTAAGATTAATGCTTTTCCATTTGCAGAAAATGCACATGTCCCTATCCGAATCTCCTCATATTGTTTTCTAGCACTCTCTTCATTTAAACCAACACTCGCGATTTCTGGAGAGGTGTAGATGCACCTCGGAATCACTTGTTCATTGACCTTTATATGTTCACCTGATGCATGGGAAGCCGCAACCGTCCCTTCATGAAAGGCAGCATGAGCAAGCTGGACCCCACCTGTCACATCACCGCACGCATAAATATGCGGGAGATTGGTTTGCATATGTTCATTGACATAGATTCCGTTTCTATCAAATTCAATTCCAATCTGATCAAGATGTAACTCTCCAAGTTGCGGAGTTCTGCCAATGGCCACTAAGCAAAGATCCGACTGGATGTCACAACGTTCTCCTTGATTATTCTCCACCACTACTTTTCTTGAAGAGGAATCAAGCTGTTTGACTGCGGCGGACGTCAAAATGTTTACACCCGTTTCTTCGAGCTGCTCGTGAAGACATTGTGCTGTATCACGATCTTCTTCTGGTAAAATGTGCACTGCCCGTTCAACCATGACAACCTTTGATCCCATTCTGCTAAAGATGCTCGCAAACTCACAGCCAATCACCCCGCCCCCAATGATACAAAGTGAATCTGGGATCGAAGAAAGTGACATGGCGTCCTTGCTGTGAATGATCCATCCGCCATCAAAAGGTGCAAACGGTAAAGCCACAGGCACAGCCCCTGTTGCAATAATGATTTGTTTTGCTTGAATGATTTCAGAATTTCCTTCACTTTCTATGAATAGCTCATGTGCTGATAGAAATGAAGCCTTCCCATTTACCACGGTAATTTTGTTTTTATTCATCAAGTAACGAACACCATCAGTGAGCTGCTTGACGACAGACTGTTTCCGCTTTTGGACAGCATTCCATTGAATGATAGGCTCATGTTCTGGAAGCTCAATCCCAAAATGTCCAGCCGATTTCACATGCTCATACATATCGGCGCTTTGCAAAAGTGCTTTGGTCGGGATACAGCCTTCATTGAGGCAGGTACCTCCCAGCTTACCTTGATCAATTAACACAACCTCCCTGTCAAAACGGGCGGCTGTTATGGCCGCCACATAACCTGCTGGTCCGCCTCCTATAATGACCAGTGTCATGGTACATTCACCTTCTTCCTATAAAAGAATGGATATTGGTTCTTCTAAGTGTGCTTTGACCGTTGATAAAAATGCAGAGGCAGGCGCCCCGTCCAGCACGCGGTGATCAAACGTAAGACTGAGTGGTAGGATGGTCCCTTTGCACAACTCATCCTCTCGATAAACAGGGGTGTCATACATTGTTCCGACACCAAGGATCCCCGCTTCCGGCGGATTCAAAATTGGTGTGAAATGCTCTACACCATACGCTCCAAGATTGGTGATGGTAAAGGTAGAACCTTTGATTTCGTCATGTAGAAGCTTTCCTTCACGTGCTTTTTTACCATACAATTTAATGCCCTTCGCCAGCTCTATCAGCGTTAACCGCTCCGCATCCCGAATGACCGGTACAGCCAATCCGTTATCTAACGCAGCAGCAATCCCAAGATGAACATTCTCAAAGGTTTCGACAACTCCGTTATGATATTGACTGTTCATCGCAGGATGTTCTAACAACGATAGGATCACTGCTTTGGCTACAAAATCGGTGATGGTCAACCTTGTCTCGTAACGTGCGATGGCTGTTTCATTCAGCTGTTGTTGTAGGTTTTTCAGTTTTGTCACGTCCGCTTTCATCGTAATGGTTAATTGTGCACTTGTTTGCAGGCTTTCCATCATTCTTGAGGCAATTGTTTTCCGCATCATGTTAATAGGCTGTTGCACTGTCTCGTTTTGTTTCTTCTCTTTCCGTTCAGGAAGTGCACGAAGCACATCCTCTTTCGTAATTCTTCCACCTGGTCCTGTCCCCACCAGCGTATCAATGTCTAGATTTGCGCTATTCGCCATTTTACGGGCAACAGGGGAGATTTTCTTTCTCTCTTTCTTTGGTTTTGACTGGATGTCTCTATCTTTCTTTTCCCCCACCTGTTCATTTCTTTCACCGATATAGCAGATGACCGTGCCAGGCGGTACACCTTCTCCCTCAGGTACTTTTATATCCAATATGGTTCCTTCAGCAGGTGATTCGATCTCCATTTCAATTTTTTCGGAGTTGATGCTTGCAATGCTTTCTCCTTTATTTACGGTCTCACCGACCTCTTTATTCCAGACAGATACAATTCCTTCTTTCATCGACATGCCCAATTTAGGCATCACAACTTCGACAGCCATCTCCCTCTCTCCTTTCTTTAGTTCAAGATCTTGTCATGACTCTTGCCAATCATCTCTAATACGGTGTTCACAACTTTATCGGGTGTTGGCAAATATATATCTTCAAGAGGCGGTGAAAATGGCACCGGTGTATGAGGAGCCGTCACTTTTTTGATTGGTGCGTCCAGTAAATCAAATCCTTTATCTGCAATCAAAGAAGAGATATCTGCGGCAATTCCGCACCTTGGATTTGCTTCATCGACAATGACAAGTCGATTAGTTTTTTCTACTGAAGTCAGAATGGCCTCCTCATCGAGCGGCGACAAGCTTCTTGGATCAATTACTTCCGCTTCAATACCTTGAGCAGACAATTGCTCTGCCGCTTCGAGTGCTGTATACACTTGTTTGCCCACGGCAAAGATGGTTACATCAGATCCCTCTCTCTTCACATCTGCTTGACCAAGCGGCAATGTGTAATACCTCTCCGGCACATCTCCTGTGATATTGTAAAGCGTCTTGTCTTCAAAAAAGATGACAGGGTCCTGATCCTCGATGGCTGCCAGCAGCAGCCCTTTGGCATCATATGGTGAAGAAGGCACAACTACTTTCAAACCAGGGATGCTTGTAAATAGCGCATACAAACTTTGTGAATGCTGGGCAGCTGCTCTAAAACCCGCCCCATGTGTCGTTCTAATCGTGATAGGCACCTCTGCTTTTCCGCCAAACATGTATCGAAATTTTGCGCCTTGGTTCAGCACTTGGTCGAGACAAGTACCTATAAAATCATTAAACATAAGCTCTGCAATTGGTCTTAGCCCTGTTGAAGCAGCAGCCATGGCCGCACCTATATAGCCAGCTTCACTAATCGGTGTATCAAGGACACGTTCACGCCCAAATTCCTGAACAATCCCTTTTGTTACACCAAGAACACCGCCCCATGCTTCATCATCCTGTAAGTGATCTACATGAGCACCTCCCGCAACATCTTCCCCCATTAAAATGACATCTTCGTCTCTTCTCATTACCAGTTTAATCGCTTCATTCAAAGCACTAGACATGCTGATTTCTCTTGTCATTTCCCTCTCCCCTTTCTGATTTATTGATACGAAACATATACGTCGGTCAATAATTCGGATTGATCTGGATATTCACTTTCTTCACTGAATCTCACGGCTTCATCTATCGCTTCTGCTACAGACGCTTCAATACTTGATATTTCTTGATCCGTTAGCAGCTGCTGCTTTAATAATTCATTTTTAAAAAGAGTGATGGCATCTTTCTCTTCTTGATGTTCGGTTTTTTCTTGATTGGTTTTGTAGCGCTGAGCGTCTCCTTCAAAATGACCATAATTCCGATATGTCATGCATTCAATCAATGTCGGACCTTCTCCATTTTTTGCTCGTTCTATCGCTTGTTCTGCTGCTTGATAAACGGCTGTCACATCTTTTCCATCCACTTGAATACCCGGAATACCATAACTGCCGGCTCGATCCACAATCGATTTGCAGCTTGAAGCATACGAAAATGGCGTCGCTTCCCCATAACCATTGTTTTCTGCGATGAAAATGACTGGCAGTTTCCAGATGGCAGCGAGATTGATTCCTTCGTGAAAAGTCCCTTGATTGTTAGCACCATCCCCAAAAAAGCAAACGCTTACATTATCTTTCTTTTTATATTTAGCCGTGAGGGCTGCCCCGCACGCAAGTGGAAAGCCGCCTCCAACAATCCCGTTGGCACCGAGCATTCCTTTATCAAAATCTGCAATGTGCATAGATCCACCTTTACCTTTACAAAGACCTGTGGCTTTTCCATAGATTTCTGCCATCATTCCTTTTAGATCACAGCCCTTGGCGATACAATGACCGTGGCCACGGTGTGTACTTGTAATACTGTCTTGTTCATTCAGGTGAGCGCAGACTCCTACAGCAACAGCTTCTTCACCAGCATAAAGATGGACAAAACCTGGCAAGATCCCTTTTGTAAAAAGCATGTGTACTTGATCTTCAAATTGGCGAATCTCCTGCATTTTTTGATACATCCAAACGGCTTTTTCTTTTGTAAGTGCCATTTCCATGATAAAACCTCCTATCTTTTTTGCTTGCACTTCTATACAAGCAAAAAGCGTGCCAACATCATGGCGCTTGAAAGCTTAGGATTTGAGCGATTCCCATCGATCAAAAAAGAGACAAAATGAGACTCGCGTCTCTATTTGTCTCAATATGTCTACTTCATCTCACAAAAAAAGCATCCCATAAAGGAATGCATATCACTCTGAACCGATTGTACGCTGCCATTTTAATTTTCCTTTGCAGACGCCGCACACATAACGAGAGGTATCAATTCGCCTTTTCCTGATAAAATACTGATCGCATCCTGTGCAAACATATTCTTGTCGCTTCTGTCCACGTCGTTTATTTTGTACGGTCTTTAGCGCTGTACAAAAACGCGGGGCTCCTACTTGTTTTAATAACTCTTTAAAGGAACGGTCCCGATGCTGATAGCCTTTTCCCTCAAGATGCAGATGATAATGACACAGTTCATGCTTGATGATCCCGATTAATTCTTCTCGTCCATGTTCTTCTAGGTATCGGCGGTTCAATTCGATATTGTGTGTTCCAAGTAAATATCTCCCGCCTGTCGTTTTTAAACGGGGATTGAAAACAGCCTGATGGCGAAACGTCTTACCAAAGAACTGCTCTGAAATGTCTTCTGTTAACTGCTGTAACTCTCTCTCGTTCAATCAAGATCGTTCCTTTCTATAAAAACCTCGAACGGGACAATTTCCTCTTTGCATACATTGAAGGTACACCCACTGTTTTGATCAAAGGAGGAATGGGCGATGCCCAACTGGCTGAAAAATCAGATGCAGAAAGCATTTTATGAGAAAAATCATTATCAAATCAAATTGCTTAATCAATGCTGGTACTTCTATAGAAAAAAACATTCAGTCACATCAAGGCACACCCCATCCTAAGGTGCGCCTCGTTTTTTGTTTAATCTGGTTTTAGCATCGAAAGAGCCACCCGACCTTTTGCCTGGTCAACGGAGTCTACCCATACGGTCACAATATCACCGACTGATACAACGTCGAGCGGATGTTTCACAAAGCGATTGCTTAGCTTGGAAATGTGGACAAGTCCATCCTGTTTTACGCCAATATCAACGAATGCGCCGAAGTCTACGACGTTTCTCACCGTTCCTTGTAGCTCCATTCCTTGCTTCAAGTCCTCCAATTTCAACACATCTGTTTTCAAAAGAGGTTTTGGTACTTCATCGCGCGGATCACGCTCAGGTCTTGTCAGCTGATCGATGATATCCTGGAGTGTAATTGGACCAATGTCAAGCTGCTGTGCGGCTTCGTCTAGCTTGACCTCTGCGATTTTCTCTTTTAACTGCTCTGTACCAAGATCGTCTGGCGTCATCTTAATCATGCGTAAAAACTGTTTTGTTTCTTTATAGCTTTCAGGGTGAATACCTGTGCGGTCAAGTGGATCTTGTCCATCTGTGATGCGCAGGAAGCCGATACACTGCTCATATGTCTTTGCACCAAGCCTTGGGATATCCTTCAGCTCTTTTCTGCTTGTGAATCTCCCAATCTCTTCACGGCGCTTGACGATGTTCCCTGCGACGGCTTTTGAAAGACCTGACACATATTGCAGCAGTGCCTGTGAAGCTGTATTAACGTTCACACCGACTTGGTTAACAACCGTCTCTACCACAAAGGTTAACGAGCTGTTTAATTGCTTTTGACTCACATCGTGCTGGTATTGTCCTACACCGACAGATTTTGGATCTATTTTTACGAGCTCTGCTAATGGATCTTGTAATCTTCGAGCAATGGATATAGCGCTTCGTTCTTCGACTTGCAAGTCTGGAAACTCTTCTCTTGCCAGTGCAGATGCAGAGTATACACTTGCCCCTGCTTCATTCACGATCAAATATGAAACCGGCTGGTCCAGCTCTTGGATCAAGTCTGCGATGAATTGTTCGGTCTCTCTTGAGGCTGTTCCGTTTCCGATCGCAATGACTTCAATGTTGGATGATTGAATGATTTCTTTCACTTTTTGTTTGGCTTCCGCTTTTTTCTGCACAGGCGGGTGCGGATAAATGACGCCAATATGATGGACTTTTCCTGTATCATCCACGACGGCTAATTTACAGCCTGTACGAAACGCAGGGTCCACCCCAAGTACACGTTTCCCTTTCATCGGCGGTTGAAGTAGGAGCTTTCTTAAGTTTTCAGCGAAAATATGAATGGCTTGTTCCTCTGCTTTTTCTGTCAGCTCTTTTCGTATTTCCCGTTCAATTGAAGGCTGAATCAAGCGCTTGTATGCATCATCAATGGCCGCTTCAATGTAAGGCCTCGCCGTCGTTTGCTTGCCTTTTAAGACTTGTTTATCGAGGTAGAAACGAATATTTTCAGCAGGTGGTTCGATGGCTGCTTTCAAAATCCCTTCTTTCTCGCCTCGGTTGACTGCGAGTACACGATGAGGCACAATTTTTTTAATCGGCTCTTGATAGTCGTAATACATTTCATAGACGTTTTTCTCGTCGTTTTCAACGTCTTTTCCTGATGTGACAAGACTTCCCTTTTGGTACGTCTCACTGCGAATCCATTTCCGCATATCAGGATCATCCGCAAGCTGTTCAGCAATGATGTGCTGGGCGCCCTCCAGTGCTTCTTCTGCGGTTGTGACTTCTTTTTCTTCATTGATAAAAGCCGATGCTTTCTTTTTGATATCATCGTTTGGCAGCTGCAGTAAATACTCCGCAAGCGGCTCAAGTCCTTTTGCTTTGGCTACATTGGCCTTCGTTTTTCGTTTTTGTTTAAATGGTCGATATAAATCTTCGACCTCTTGCAGCTTATGCGCCTGTTCGATCTTCTGTTTTAATTCATCTGTTAATTTGTCTTGTTCAGCGATTAAGCGAATCACTTCTTCTTTTCGATTCGTCACATTTTGGATATATGTATAGCGTTCGGAAATGGTTTGAATTTGCACCTCGTCTAGTGAGCCTGTCTGCTCTTTCCGGTAGCGTGCAATAAACGGGACGGTGTTGCCATCCTCTAATAGCTGGATCACACTTCCAATTTGTTTTGTTAAAAGCTTTAATTCTGTCGCAATTTGTTTCAATAAAAAGTCAGATGTCTTCATACTTTGCATCCTCTCACTGTGTCTTCTCTTTTAGTGTATCAAAAAAACCGGCAAAACAGAAAAAAGGTCAGCTATTTCATGTAAGCTGACCAAGTACATAGGTGAGATCGTCTTTCTTGTCTTGTGTGTATGTTTCAAGTTCTTTTGCGATGTCTGCAACTGAATGGCTATGCTTTAAACACATTCGCATGTTTGGCACATTCAGCCCGTCTGAATACATAATGAATGTCGAACCTTTTTCGTAGGAATAGGTGTATGTTTTGTATTTTCTAGGTTTACCTGATAGATATCCTGATGTCGGAAGTGGATAAATATAGTCGCCAGAAGGTGCATTCAAGATAAATCGAATATTGCCAACCGAACAATAGGTAAACTGCTGCTGGGAAAAATTTACCTTCAATATGGCCACAGTGGCTCCGCGTTTATTTTTCATGGCCTGATTGCATCTATCGATGAGGGTTGTCACATCCTCATGTCCATATTCTTCGACAATTTCGCTGACTAAAGAAGATGATTCATTGGCGAACTGGCCGCTGCCTAATCCGTCTGCTACAGCACAAATTAGTTCTTCATCATCTGCTTTAATAAAAAAACTGTCCCCGCAGCATGATTTTCCTTCTTTGTTCGATTGATAGATAATGGCGTTTACATGCTCATGCTGTTCGATCTGCTTCATTACCCTAGCTCCATAGACGCATCTTCTGACAATGCATCTCGTAGCTTTTTAACTGCCTTCCGCTGCAGCCTTGATACATGCATTTGAGATATGCCGAGTAAATCGCCTGTTTCTTTCTGGCTTTTATTTTGCAAATACGTAAGATTGATAATTTCTTTTTCTCTATCTGTCAGAACGTGAAGCACACTTTCAAGCATCATTTTTTGGTTTACACGTTCGTACCCTTCTTCTTGTGAGCCGACGACGTCTAAAATCGTCACAGTGCTTCCTTCAGAATCTGCCTCTACGCCTTGGTCAACAGACAGCGCTTGATAGCTTTTGCCCATCTCCATTGTTTCAAGAACTTCTTCTTCTGTTACATCTAGATATTCTGCGATTTCTTGTACTTTAGGTGACTTTTGCGTTTCCGTTGTCAGGTGATCAACTGCCATCTTGATTCTTGGTCCAAGCTCTTTAATTCGTCTTGGTACATGGACACTCCATGTTTTATCACGTAAAAAGCGTTTGATTTCCCCGATAATGGTTGGAATGGCAAATGCCTCAAATGATTTACCGACAAGTGGATCATAACGCTTAATTGCGCCAAGTAGACCAATCATTCCAACTTGTCTTAAATCCTCATGAAAGCTTTTTCCTTTGGAGTATTTCTTTGCGAGCATATCCACAAGATTTGTATAACACTCAACTAGTGTTAGCTGCGCCTGCTCGTCTTGGTTGGATTGATAGCTTTGAATGAGGCGATCCACTTCATCTTTAGTTAGTTTCATAGTTTTGGATGGTTGTGTCATGGTCAACTCGCTCCCTGTTTAAAAACTTTGTCATCGCCACGGTAACTCCGGAGTTTGCTTGCACCTCGACTTCATCCATCAATGTTTGCATTAAGTATAAACCAAGACCTCCTTCTGCCAATTGATCCACCGTATGAGCAGATGTGTACGGCCCTAGGTCTTCCTGCTTTTGCTTAAAGTCAAAGCTACCGCCTTTATCAGCGACAATGATTTCTAGACGATCTTCATAGACAAGAAAGCGAACCGCTACCTCTCCATCTTCGCCATCTGCACCTTTATAGGCATGCTGAACTGCATTTGTACATGCCTCACTGACGGCAATTTTCAAGTCCTCAATCTCTTCGTAGGCATAGCCCATCCGGCTTGCAACGCCTGAAAGAGTCAGACGAATGATGCCTACGTATTCTGGTTTCGCCGGTATTTTCATCTCGATTAGATCTACTGATTCGTTCATTGTACCCCACCCTCTGACTTTGCAGAAATGTCAATGATGTCCTTTAATCCAGTAATTTCAAACAACCTTACAAGCCGCTCTGACAAGTTCTCAAGCTTTAGTGTTCCACCTGCTTTTTGAGCTGCTTTAAACAACCCAACAAATACACCTAATCCTGTACTATCCATATACGTAACATCCTTCAAACAGATCTCTAGATGCTCGCCCGCCTCGGCTTTAGGCATGAGTGTTTCTCTTAGCTGAGGAGCAGAGTATACATCGATTTCTCCACTAACACTAATTTTTGTTTTTTGATCTATTTGATGCTCTTTTACAGACATATTCATTATGCATTCACCTCGAAATTCTTGTTTCCTTGAATTTTATATACCCGTCTATGCACTTTCTAAACCTTCCTTTTGAGGACAAGTAACGTAAAATCATCATGCAGCTGAAATTCTTGCAGCTTGAGTAAGCTGTCATAGATGGAATCCACCATTTCCTGAGCTGAATAGGATAGGTTCTCAGATATCAGGGCTTTGATATCCTCACGCTCTAGGAAGCCATCCTCCGATTTGGATTCTGTGACACCATCAGAGAATAAGATCACCATATCCCCTACGTCCAAATGCTTCTCATACTGCTTATAATCAAAATCTGGTGCAATTCCAAGCACAAGACCCTTCGCATCTAAATCGTAAAATTGATTCTCTTTTTTGCAATAGAAAAAGCCCGGCTCATGTCCAGCCGATGCGTACTTAAATTCATGTGTTTCTTTATTATAGCTGCCATAAAACATGGTGATAAACATGCTTGGGTCTACGTTTTGCTCGACCACACGATTAAGGGTTTTGAGCACTTTCGTTGGGCCGCTTCCTGACTCTGGCAAGGAGTCCATCGCATACTTAATCATCGACATACAGAGCGCAGCTGGAATGCCTTTCCCAATGACGTCTGCAATCGCGATATTGATTGTATCGTGATCTGTTACGAAATGGTAATAATCCCCGCTCATCTGTTTTGCCGGCACACTGATGGCTCCGATATCAAATGTGTCTCCTTCTGGAATTTTCGTTTCCAGAAGGGTTTGCTGAACATTTGCAGCAATTTCAATTTCCGACTTAATTTCTTGCTGGATGCCTCTTAGTGTTAAATGCTCCTGGTAGGCAAGTCCGTATCCAATCATGACTTCAATTAAGAAGTCTAGTGAATGAAAGACATCTTCCGGCAAATCAGGGTAAAGCTCCTGAATCACTTTTCGGTGAACACTCACTATTTCTTCAGGAGGTATTTGATGCTCAATGGTTTTACGGCTAAATTTTTGAGCTTGATAAAGCGATGTTTCAGTTAAATCACTGATATAACGACTGAGCAGCTGATGATAACGCTGCTCCATTACC
Organism: Bacillus sp. FSL W8-0629; assembly: GCF_038593225.1. Classification (NCBI taxonomy): domain Bacteria; kingdom Bacillati; phylum Bacillota; class Bacilli; order Caryophanales; family Bacillaceae; genus Bacillus; species Bacillus sp. FSL W8-0629. The sequence continues at coordinate 547,458 of NZ_CP151975.1, read as the reverse complement.
TCCTTAAAATCCATGGTTTCCCTCCTAGCGAAGCCACTTGACAGCTTGTATCTCAGTTCCTTGTTCTGGTGCGGAATCTAATTTAAATTCATCCATCAGTCTTCTGACGCCCGGCAAGCCTGCTCCGAGTCCGCCTGATGTAGAAAATCCGTCTTCCATTACTTTACGTATATCCATGATGCCAGGCCCCTCATCGGCTGCGATGACTTTGAGTCCACGCTTTCCGCGCTCCATCACTTCTTCTATACAAATCTGACCTTTACCAGCGTATAAATAGATGTTACGAGCTAATTCTGAAATGGCCGTCGTAATTCTTGCTTGGTCAACTGTTCCAAAACCAAGTTCTTTTGCAACATTCCGCCCCAATTGTCTTGCTGCAACTATGTCCCATTCCGTCAATATTTTTACACAGGATTGGTCTTTCATATCTATTCCCCCAATTCCCGCTTCAGTGTCTCAAGCCCTTGTTCAAGATCTAGTGCTGTCTGAATTTCTTCCAGTGAAATGCCAAGTTCAATAAGCGTCACAGCGACTGCCGGCTGTATTCCTGTTAATACAACTTTTGCCCCCATGAGCTTGGACATGGTGATCACATCGCCTAATACCTTTGCGATAAATGAATCAATCATATCGACGGATGTTAAGTCAATGACCACACCGTTTGCTCCTGTTTCATGAATTTTATTCAGTAAGTCTTCTTGAAAGTGAAGAGCCGTTTGATCATCAAGCTCCCACTGTATTGAAATCAGAAGACAATTATATAATTTTAAGATTGGAATCTTCGGGTGATTTCTCAATTGGTTATCCCTCCAATGAAACAATTTTTCGATTTGTCATTTCCAAAGCAGTTTGAATTCCTTTTTGAAGGGTATTCTTTGTTGTAACCTGAGATAAATCAATTCCAAGGTTAACGATCGTTTGGGCTATTTCTGGGCGAATACCGACAAGTAAACACTTCGCTCCTACTAATCTCACAGCCTCTGACGCTTGAATAATATGGTGTGCCACCATTGTGTCTACGACAGGTACACCCGTGATATCAATCAGGACGACCTGTGAGCGATGTTTGACGACACCATTAAGCAGGTTCTCCATAATTTTTTTCGCACGATCTGTATCAATTGTGCCAACAAGTGGCATGACGGTGATGTGCTCAAACACAGGGATTAGCGGGGCAGAAAGTTCCTGCAGCGCAATTTTTTGAAGGCTGACGGTTTTTTCCCATGAGATGGAATACTGGTTTAAGATCTCATTATGGATGGGTGTGATGAATCGATCGATTTGCCAGATGAGGTCATGACTTTCTTGTGTTGTATCTTTGTCATCGTTCATTTTTTCATATAAATGTGTACGGATTTCCGTTAGACCGTTTGCCAGTAACTTAAGTGATATACCCATTTGAACGATTTTCAAAGCAAAATTTTGCACTTTTTCTTCAAAATCCTCATGATCCCCCTCTGAAAGAGATGTAATGATAAGTTGAACATATTCCGAACAGATGGTTTCATACATTTTGTCGTTCAGCATCATGTCCGTTTCTTTTTCTCCGAGTCGTTTTAAAATGTCCGTCCACTCTGTTTCTAATTCCTTTTGGTGCTTTCTTGCAAAAGCTAACACGATATGATTCGACATGTTTTACCCCCTACTTACATTTAAAGCTCTTCTTTAGTCTTTCTTCATTATAACGTTAAAAAAAATTGAACACAAAAAAAGTTGCTCCCAATAGAGCAACCAAGTATCACCATATTAAAAATCAATAAGAGCCAAACTAACTTGTAAGGCTTCATCAACCTTCTCCATCATCTCATCATCAAGATGTGTGATTTTATCTGTCAATCTTTGTTTATCGATCGTACGAATCTGTTCCAAAAGAATGACAGAATCTCGTTCAAAGCCGTAGCGCTTTGCATTAATTTCGACGTGAGTCGGTAATTTCGCTTTTTGTATTTGGGCTGTTATGGCTGCAACGATAGCAGTCGGGCTGAAGCGATTTCCAATGTCATTTTGAATCACCAATACTGGGCGAACCCCGCCCTGCTCGGAGCCAACAACAGGAGATAAATCAGCAAAGTAAACATCACCGCGTTTAACAATCAAATGTTTAACCCCCGCTGACTAATCGCTCAACTGTATTCTCAGCCTCAAACTCTGCGTATTGTGCTTCTGAAGAGATATTCAGATTAATTTTCGCCATCTCCATGTAGCCGCGTCTCATCGATTCACGATTTTGTCGAATATTACGTTCACGAATATACGTTTTTGTCGCTCGGTAGATCAATTCATTTCTTGTTACCTTATCCTGCTCTGCTACTCGTTCGATCTCAGACATCAAAGCCTCCGGCAGTCGAATCTTCATTTCGTTTGTTGCGCTGGATTCAGACAAAAAACATACACCTCCACAAAACTTACGGATACCGTATCGATCCATTCCAAGACTAATCATACCATTATTCAATGCACAAGCAAAGCTGTTTTTTCATGATTTCTTATTAGAACATGAAGCGGCTCGCCACCCGTAAATCAAGATGATAATGGAGTTCCTCTTTCCCATTATACGCTTTTTTCCGAAAATCATACGGTATTTCCAAAATTTCTAAAAAAGGGAGAATGTTTACCCTATTTTTGTCGAATAAAAAAGAACGAAGTCAGTTTGACTATCGTTCTTTTTGAATGTTGTTTATAAAAAACTTGACCCGCCTTGAAGGAGTGGATTCCGCACTTGCACTCTTTTGCCGTCTTCTATATATACTCTTGGAACACGGTGGCCAATCGAGCACGTGACTTCATAGTTAATGGTTTCAAGTCTTTTAGCGATTTCATCGACTGGTACCATGTTTTCTCCTTGCTTACCAATTAAAACGACCGGTTCCCCTACTGGAAGCTTGTCTTTCAGTTCAACCATGAATTGATCCATACAAACCCTTCCGGCGATCTTCCGGCGCTTTCCGCCAACAAGTACTTCCGTTCCTGCCAGCTTCCGGATCCATCCATCTGCATAGCCAACTGGAACCGTGCCGATCCACGTATCTTGATTGGCTGTATACGTTGCTCCGTAGCTGACACTCTCACCCTTTTGAATGTGCTTCACATGGGCAAGTTTTGTATGAAGAGACATAGCTTCTTCGAGCTTGAAAGGCAGTTCATCCTTGATTTCTTCTGACGGTGACAGCCCGTACATACTGATACCGAAGCGAACCATGTTAAACAAGACGTCTTTAAACCTTAGACCCGCTGCACTGTTGGCGCAATGAACGAGCAGCTTGTCCGTATGAAGCGGCTCAAGCAGTGTTTGAAAGGTGTCGACCTGCCGATCAAAGTAGGACTCATCCTTTTCATCTGCTGTCGCAAAGTGAGTAAATACGCCTTCCAGCTGTAAATAAGAGTGCTCGCTGACAAGTTTTTTCACTTCGTTCACTTGCTCAATCGTTTTCACACCTAATCGATTCATTCCGCTGTCTATTTTCAAATGAATTCGTATAGGCTGTCCCATCTGCCCTTTCATCATGTTGGTGACGTCTCTCAGCCAATCGATGGAGTATGCAGTCATGATGACATTGAATCGAACGGCGACTTTGACATATTCAGCAGGTACAGCGCCGAGTACCAGTATTGGTGCTTTGATGCCTTTATTTCTTAAAGAAATAGCCTCATCTAAAAAGGCGACAGCTAATACGTCTGCTCCTGCTTTGAGAGCAGCTCTTGTCACTTCTATATCTCCATGTCCATATGCATTGGCTTTCACCACAGCCATTAGTTGAACATTTTGACCGATATGATCTTTCATATGTGAAACATTATGCTTGATTGCTGATAAATTAATTTCTGCCCATGTGTCTCTATAAAAGGCGTTTGTGTCCATCCGTCACACTTCCCTATTGAATGATTCAATCCCCTCATATGATACTAAAAATCAGGAATAAAGTGAAACAAATCAAAGAAAATCAGCCCATGTATAGGGCTGATGTTTCATATCTAAGGCTCTCGCCTGAGGTATTTATTTAGCTGACTGGCCTTCTACACTCTTTGCAACCATCAAGAGCTCTTCCTTCGATAGATCACTTGAAGAAATTAAGTAGTCAACTCCATCAGATGTCCAAGAAAGAGATTTGTCTGTCAGAACACCCACTGTCATGCCAAGATCGACTGGCTCGCCATTCATTGTCACAGGCGTAGACGCTTCTGCTACCCGCGCTTTTTCCTGAATGAGTGTGAAGGATTTCTTTCCGCCATACGTCATCACATAACGCTTCCCGGCATCTGTTGTCATTTCTTTCTCTTCCATTTTCTTCACGCCCTCTGGCATATCCACAGGTGTTTTCACCGCAAAGCTGTCAGATGGATCTGCACTTGTGGCAACATCCATTTGAGAAAGTGTCATATTTTTCTTCTCATCAAAGGCGTCTTTGTCAAAGGATTTGTTGAATTCAAAGTGAGAGAATTCTACTTTCACCATTGGCTTTTTATCGCTATCCAGTACTTTCACACTGGCAGGCGCCATTGTTTTTTTATGAAAGGTAATCTCTTGGGTCGGCAGCATTTGGTTGTGCTGATAGTTGGTTTTTGTTTCAAAAACGTACTTCGACTCTTTTGCTTTGAACTGAGCTGCACTGTCATTTTTAATGTCTTTCACAAGTGATTCAAATAAATACACCTGACTGCTGTTGTTCGGCCAATCGCTATGGAAGCGGAAGCTTTTGTTTAATGAAGGTGTCAGCACAAATACACCATTGCCATTTCTTAAAATGACTTGACTCTGATCCTTCTTCGGATTTTCTAAGTAGACACGGTAAAGCTCCGGCTTCTTGTACCAAATTTCCACATGGTATTCCTGCGGATCATTTCCTGTCTCAATGGTCATTTTTGCTTTGGCTTTGTATGATGTCATTTCCTCTGCCTTTTTGTTTAAATCTCCAACGATATCCTGTTGAGATTTTTGACCGCATGCGGAGAGAATCAGTACAAAAAGGATCCCCGTTACAAGCAAAACAAAGCTTTTTCTCACCCTTTTCAACCCCTTCGTTAATTGTGTTAAAAGGAAGAAACCGCTTGTTTGACTTTAACAGTACGCCTCAAGAGTTAACTGCGTACCGCGAACCATCAAAGCCTGTTAGCAACTCGCCCTTCCTTATCGCACTACCCAATATATGAAGGGGGGACAAACAATATGCAGACTAGCTTGACAACCTTTCAATTAAAACTTGTGCTGCAGCATATTCTTTTGTGTGTGTAATGGATACATGAACGTAGTCTTCTTTTGTTTTCTCACTTTTGATGAGAGGTTTTCCGTTCGCATCTTTTTGTATCTCGATGTCGTGAAAGCTGACATACTGACCAATTCCCGTACCGTATGCTTTTGCGAATGCTTCCTTCGCCGCAAAACGGCCTGCTAGAAACTCCAGCTGTCTCTTTTCACTTAGTGTGCGAAAGACTTCCTGTTCACGTAAAGTCAAAATTCTTTCTGGTAAACGGGGCTGCCTGCTAAGCACTCGTGACAGCCGGCCGATCTCTACAATATCCATACCGATTCCTTTAATCATGAGGTACCTCCTATGATACTCGTACTAATTTGGTTGTTCGCTTCATAAACGTGTTACTATAAACTTACCATTATCTAGTCAAAAGGGGTTTGTTATGTTTATTCGAACGGAGAGCTTTCAACAATTTATTAGATCGTATCCAATCGTAACAGCGATCCTTGCTTTGCAAATCGGCCTATGGCTTTTATTTGCAATCCCTATTCCAATGATCCAGCTTGGGCAGGACCATCTCGTTGGTTTTAATTATGGTGTTGCAGCAGGAGAATGGTGGCGGCTTTTAACGCCTATTTTTCTTCACGGAAGTCTGACACATATTCTGTTCAATTCCATGTCGCTCTTCCTATTCGCTCCAGCACTTGAGTATTTGCTTGGAAAGGTTCGATTTCTTGTGATTTATCTGGGTGCTGGATTCATTGGCAATCTCGGAACCTATTGGGTGGAGCCTTTAGAGTACGTACATGTCGGGGCTTCTGGTGCGATATTTGGTTTATTTGGCGTCTATCTTTATCTTGTCCTATTTAAACCACATATGATGGACCGTGGTAATTCTCAGGTCATCTTAACGATTCTCGGCGTTTCTGTCATTATGACGTTCGTCAACTCGAACATCAACATCATGGCCCACTTATTTGGATTGATAGGCGGCATGATCCTAGCACCGATCACCCTATTCTTCCATTCAAAAAAACGACGCTATTAAGCTCATAAAAAATGTCGATCACTCTGTTTAACGGGAGCTGATCGACATTTTTTGGTTTAAGTTGATTGATTCGTTTCATAGGAATACCAATCGCATACACGTGCAGCGTCTTCCTCTTCAAGGTGATGCACACCAAAGGAATCAAGCAAGGCAGAGGACTTCACAAAGGTGTGAATACTTGCCACCCTCCCTTTCTTTTGAAAATAAGATTGGGTCATCGTATAGTTTTGCATTCGTTTTCTTAAAACAATTCCGGTGGTCTTGCCGATACCTCTTGTCGTTAATTGAATCAGTTGATCTTTGATCACATATCCTGATTGTTTATAGGCTAAATACCCAAAAAACAAGGCAAATGGTAATGGAATCAGCGCCAAATATCCCCATGGTGGAAAACGTACAGAAAGGATTATACCTACAAGTAATGGAACAAATCCGTAAGATATCAGATAACGTTTCAGTGAACGCTTCGGCACTTTTTTCAATTCACTTTCTGGTGCCAGCTGATATTGATCTGTAAATTGCGTTAACAATTCATTGATTTTTTTCTTCCGTATGAGTGGAAATAAGACAGAAGAAGTCTCTTTTTCTGTAATGGAACCTCCTGCGCTGACAAGCATGACCGTCGCAAAACCAAATGGTTCACGCAGAATATTTTCTTTGATTTTCACTGCTTGAATTCTCGCAAGCGGAATGGTCATTTGATGCCTTTCGATGAGTCCTCTTGTGATGATGATGTCTTTCCCTTTTCGTTTTGCGTTAAAATTCGCATATTGAAGGGCTGTTACCCCAACACTAAGAATCCACGCAATCAATACGGCAATAAATATGAGAATCGCATAAATCTCAACACTCGCATGACTTAAAAAAGAAAACCGTTTGAAGAATCCGTCCAAAGGCAGAATTTCATCTATTTGTGTGTAAATGGCGAGACACCCAGAAATAATGACGCCGATTCCGCTTGAAGTGGTCGCAGCCAAAAGCAGCTCTGGTATACCCATTCGGTAGGAAACACTGATTTCTTTTTCTACAGGCTGTTGCGCTGTCAGAGGATCAGGGAGATCTAAATTTTCATCATTCATTTCTTCTTGTTGCAAGCTTTTCTTCCGGTTGAAAATCGATTGCTTTAATTGCTCAGCTTCTGCTTTTGTAATGGCCGTCAGGCTCACTTCAGGTCCATCCGTCCCGCCTGCCGTTTCGATTTGCACCCGAACCAAACCGAAAATCCGCTGGAAGATGCCTTCACTTGTATTCACCGTTTGAATTCGTTCTAATGAGATATACTTTTTCTTTTTGGTGATGACACCTGATTCTACTCGAAATTCATCGTCTTCCATTCGGTAGGTGAATCGTCTCCATGCTAAAACGGTTGAAACAGCTTTCCATAAAAGAAGCACACCAAGAATGATAAACGCATAAAAACGAATACTTGAATTCGAGTTCACAAAAATAAGCACGAAAAAAGGGATAATGAAGTTTTTGATCATGGATACGGCATCTGATATAAAATCAATGAACATCGAGATTGGATGTACACGTTTTGGTTCAGACATCATCTTCCGTCACCCTTGCTAATCGAGATATGTAATCGCGAAGCTCATCTGCCTCTTCTAATTCCAGTGCCGGAATATCATGCACTGTCGCAGCAGTAGAAATTTGAACAGATGCCAACCGGTAGCGCCTTAAAAGCGGCCCTTGGGATGTATCCACATGCTGAACACGTACCATTGGCACAATGACACGTGTGACACGAATCAGTCCGTGCTGTATTTCAATTTCGTTCTCAAATACTTCGTAGCGCCAGATGTGATGGCGGATTTTCGGTATGAGCCAGATTCCGAAGATGACCTGTAAAATCCACAAACCGATGAGGATGGCTCCAATCCAATATGGCCATTGAAAATAATAACTAGCTACAAATACCCCAATGATGATGAATAAGAAAATCAATGAGATAATTCCATTTTGAAGACGCCATACTTTTAATCCATTTAAGCTGATTTGACGTTGCGGCTGTTTTCTCACATTCTTCCCCCATTCTCTTACTTTTCTATCAATATATTACGAAAGAAAGCCTAAAAAGTTTCATTAGGCCTGTTAAAAAAAGCGAACCCTGCAAAGGATTCGCTTTTGAATTAGTTGTTATAAGATTTCTTTTGACGACGATCGTTAGAAGAACGATTGCGGTCATTTGAAGAACGCTTTTTATCACCGTAAGATGAACGGCTTTTTCCGCGATAGCCGCCTCCGCCGCCACCGTCTCTACGTTTTGAAGAGCTGCGGTTGTTACGATTGCGTTTTGAAACCATTGGTGCTTCATCTGTCAAACGAACAGGCGTTGCATCTGGCTCTTTTGTCATCATTTTGATGGCAGCCGCAACCACTGTAACAGAATCATGATCTTCTAATAATTCAGCAGCTGCTGTCATGTAGAAGTTTAAGTTGTTTTCACTGATGATTGTGCGCAGACGATCAATGGTTACTTGTTGTTGTCCTTCGATTGCCTCATCTAGTGTTGGTTCTTTCATACGATCCATTTTACGCTTAGTCGTTTGCTCGATCGCACGAAGCATATCTTTTTCACGTGGTGTGATGAATGTCATCGCCATACCTGTACGTCCAGCACGTCCAGTACGACCAATACGGTGTACATAGCTTTCTGGATCTTGTGGCACGTCAAAGTTATACACGTGTGTTACGCCTGAAATATCAAGTCCACGTGCTGCAACGTCTGTTGCTACAAGCACATCGATTGAACCTTCTTTGAATTTACGAAGCGCAACCATACGTTTCGCTTGAGTCAAGTCACCATGAATTCCTTCAGCTGTATAACCTCTAAGGTTCAGTGCTTCAGTCAATTCGTCAACGCGGCGCTTTGTACGGCCGAAGACAATTGAAAGCTCAGGTGATTGAATGTCAAGAAGACGAGTCAATGTATCAAACTTTTTACGTTCATGGATATCCAAGTAGAACTGCTGGATGTTAGATACAGTCATTTCTTTCGCTTTTACTTTTACGTGTTCTGGGTTTGTCATGAAACGTTCTGCAATACGCTTAATTGGTGCAGGCATTGTCGCAGAGAATAAAAGTGTTTGGTGTTCACTTGGTACATTTGAAAGGATCGATTCAATGTCTTCGATGAAACCCATGTTTAGCATTTCGTCTGCTTCATCAAGCACAACAGTTTCAACATTTTGAAGACGCATTGTACGACGGTTAATGTGATCGAGTAAACGTCCTGGAGTCCCTACGATGATATGAGGATTTTTCTTGAGCGAACGGATTTGGCGACCGATATCTTGTCCACCGTAAATCGGAAGTACGCGCGCACGCTTGTCTTGGCCAATTTTGTATAGCTCTTCAGATACTTGAATCGCTAATTCTCTTGTTGGCGCAATGATAATCGCTTGGATATTTGGAGACGCTGGGTCGATTTTTTCTACAAGAGGAATACCAAACGCTGCAGTTTTTCCTGTTCCTGTTTGTGCTTGTCCAATGACATCTTTATTCTGAAGACCGAGAGGAATTGTTTCCGCTTGAATCGGTGTTGCTTCTTCAAATCCCATGCGGTTAATAGCTTTCATGAGACTTTCGCTTAATTGAAAATCTTGAAACGTTATAGTCAAATTATTCAAACTCCTTCTAATTGCTGTTTCAGTAATCTCGTGAATGATCATTAAAAACTGCCCTTTGTATGAAAGGACAGGTCCATTATATACAAAGCCCGAATTACCCTACATTATATCTTACCATTACACTATTTGTTTTTCAACAAGACAGAAATGGATATATCTACTGCTCGACAATGACCGATTCACCTTCACTTTGATCTCCGTCCATCCATTTCCACTTTTCAAACAGTTGAATTTTTCCGTTATCCAGCTGCTTAGGAGTGGAATGACATGAACCGCTTCTCATGCTGCCATCCTTACTTACATGATGATATCTAAAATGAAGTGCTCCGTCTATATTCACAGTTCCTACAAGCACGCCAGATTGAATACTGCCGCCTTGATATGTGCCCGTTAAAATATTCCCGTCCTGACGATATTGAAATATGGTTCCTTCCGATACTTCCCCATTGCTCGAATTAGACTGCGGGATAAAGGTTTTTCCGTCATATTGAAACAACCGAATCGACCACCTTTTCTTACCTATTGTAACATAGGCCTGTCACTCATTCGACAAAAATGATGCAAATTTTAACAAGTGGGATTCAATTTATATTAGTTTAGCCACATTTTAGCTTTTCTATAGATTAAATTGTTTTTTTTAGAAATTGTTCGACTTTCTCAAACAATTGCTGTGCACAAGGCTCATGACAAACGTGATGTTTACAATCAGGTAAATAGAACATTTCTTTCTGACGGGACGGGATTTTATGATAAATGAATTCTGCACTAGAAGCGGGGACGATCCCATCACTTTCACCTTGAACGATCAAGACAGGTAGATGAAGCTTTTCAAGAGAACCTTTCGTTTGCTTCACCAATTTCATAAATTCTACAGCAGCTGATAGCGGTGTACTCGTCAGCTTATGACGATATCGATCATACAATGGGTTCGTATCAATCAAACCAGACAAGGATTCCTTCACCATCTGCCTTGTGTCTTGAATCATTTGTTTTGGGTTTACATATTTAGCAGCAGCACTTAACAGAACAAGACGGGCCACTGGATACTTCGCTGCTAAATACGAGGCAATCATCCCGCCCATAGAAAAGCCGACCAAATAAATGGTGTCACATGTTCGGTAAAGGGATAAGAGTTCTAATTCAGCGGTGGCAATCCACTCCTGATAGAGAATACCTTTGAGCTGAAGTTCCTCCCCATGCCCCGGAAGCGTGACAGATTGTACCGTCCAATCTGTCGTCTGCTTTAAATATTCCGCAAGCGGCTCTACTTCATACGGGGCACCAGTAAAACCGTGTATACATAGACAGCCAATCACCCTGTCACCTTCTTTGCCGATCTGATTTATAGTGCAGTAATAACGTCTTCCAATCTCATGCCACGGGAAGCTTTGACCAGAACGACATCGTCAGGTCCTGCCACATCCGCTAGTTTTTTCTTCAATTCTTCTTTGTCCATATAAGAAGACACGCGGTCGTCTCCAAATGCTTTCTTTGCTCCTTCAGCAATGAATGCGCCAAGACGGCCAAACGTTAAAACATGATCAATAAACTCAGGCTTGATGTACTCCCCTACTTCAAAATGATAGGTCTCTTCTTCACTGCCCATCTCCAGCATATCTCCGAGTACGAGAATGCGGTTAGCAAAGCCATCCATATCTCCTACAAGATCAATCGCTGCTTTCATCGACGTAGGACTCGCATTATACGCATCGTTGATAACCGTGATGCCCTTATCTGTTTTAAACAGTTCTAAACGCATGCCTGTCAATTTCGTTTGCAACAGCCCTTGGGCAATTTGTCTTTCATTCAGACCGAAATGCTGGCCGATTGCAATAGCTGCAAGAGCATTCTTTACATTGTGTTTCCCTAATACAGGAATGAGAAACCCTTGAGCATATCCCTCCACTTGAAATTCAGTGCCTTCAGCGAGTTGGTGGATGTGAATCACCTTGATATCACAGTCCTCTGATTCTCCAAACGTTTTTACGCTGCGTGCCAGGGCATTTGCTCTTTGGCGGAGTAAAGGCTCATCTCCTAAATAATAAAAAGTCCCATCCTCTTTTAACCCTTTTGTGATCTCACATTTTGCATCTGCAATGGCTTCTCTTGATCCTAAATCCTGCATATGAGATTCCCCAATATTCGTGATGACAGCTGCATCAGGTTCAGCGAGTTTAGATAAAAATTCGATTTCCCCTTTTGCACTCATGCCCATCTCTAGTACAGCAATCTCGGTTCCTTCTGGCATCGCAAGGATGGTCAGTGGAAGTCCAATGTGATTATTAAAGTTGCCATCTGTTTTGTGGACTCTGTATGTCGTTTGTAGGACAGAATGGATCATATCTTTCGTCGTTGTTTTGCCATTACTTCCAGTAATACCGACAACTCGAGGGTTTTCCTCTTTTAAGTATGATTTTGCAAGCTGTTGGAGTGCTGTCAAAGTATCCTCTACAAGTATGACAGGTACACCGAACGGTGGATTCGCTTCTGTTTGATTCCAAAGAACCGCTGCCGCTCCAAGCTCCACTGCTTTTGAAGCAAAAGTGTGACCGTTAAAATGTTCCCCAATAAGCGGGATAAATAGTGCGCCTTTTGATACTTTTCGTGTATCTGTTGTCACTCCGTGTATCTGTTCTTCGCCAAAAGCTTCATTCGATAATGTGCCACCAGCCATTTGGGCGACTTGTTTCACTGTACGTTTGATCATGTTTTTTCGCCTCTCTTTCTCATTTCACGTTTGAAGGAAAAGAGACACTACCTGTAGGATAGTGTCTGCTTGCTTCTTACATTAAAAAGTGGTTTTAATGGTTTGTTTTTCTTGATGGCGTTCAATTGCAAGTGACACCAGCTTCTCAATCAGCTCAGGATATTCTACACCAGTATGTTTCCAAAGCAGCGGGAACATACTAAAAGGTGTGAATCCTGGCATTGTATTCACTTCATTGATCAGCACTTCGCCTTCTTCTGTTAGGAAAAAATCTGCACGTACGAGGCCAGATCCATCAATGGCTTTAAAAGCCTTAATCGCCATATCGTGAATCGTCTTGTACTCTTCCTCTGTCACACTCGCAGGAATGATCAAATCTGTATCGCCATCTTCATATTTTGCTTTGTAGTCATAAAAATCTGTTTTAGGTGCAATTTCACCAACGACTGAGCATTTCGGCTCGTCATTTCCTAATACACCAATTTCAATTTCTCGTCCTACAACGCCTTCTTCCACAACAACACGACGATCATATTGGAAAGCCAAATCAAATGCTGTTTGCAGCTCTTCTTTGCTGCGGCATTTACTAATTCCGACACTTGATCCCATGTTGGCAGGTTTCACAAAACAAGGATACCCGAGAACTGCTTCTACCTGTTCTAGACTGTCTGATATGGCTTTCTCATAATCCTTTTTATTGAAGGAAAGATGCTTTGCCTGCGCAAGCCCAGCTTGAGCAAACACATCTTTCATCATGACTTTATCCATACCCGCAGCAGACGCGAGAACGCCGTTACCGACATACGGGATATTCAATAGTTCAAGTAACCCTTGCATGGTCCCATCTTCACCATTTGGCCCATGTAGCAATGGAAAGACGACATCAATCTTTTCATCAGCTGATGCAGGCTGTGGAAACATGCTTTCATTTAAAGAAGTTGGTAAAAACGTCTTTGCATTTTGTTCAAATTGAAGCATTTTGACGTTTGATACTGGTTCAGTGAGTTTTTCTCCTCTTAGCCATTCGCCCTCTTCTGTAATATAAATTGGATGTATATCGAACTTCTCAGTGTTAAGTGCTTTTGTAACTGCAAGGGCTGTTTGCAGTGATACATTATGTTCGGCTGACTTTCCGCCGTAAACCAATCCTAAACTTATTTTCAATGGATACTCCCCCCACTAAAATTCATCTTTACTATCTTATCACTTTCAAGCAAAAATGCTCTAATTAATTTTTGTTGTTACGGAATTGAAATGATTTGTAAAGGTTGTAAGCGCCCCCCGAGCATTTGTATGTCATTCGCCTTTATTTTATATTAAAATGACATTGAAAAGGAGTTGTGACAAATTGAAAAAAATTACAAGCACTGAACAATTCAACGAAATCATTCAATCAGACAAAGAGGTCATCGTTAAATTCTTTGCGACATGGTGCCCTGATTGCACTAGAATGGACATGTTCATTCCAGACATCTTAGAGGCTTATGCTCAGAATGAATGGTTTGAAATAAACAAAGACGACTTTCCTGAGTTAGCGGAAACGTATCAGGTCATGGGAATTCCTAGCCTGTTAATTTTCAAAAATGGCGAAAAAACAGGTCATTTACACAGTGCCAACGCTAAATCACCTGAAGAAGTAACAGAGTTTCTTCAAGAACACGTTTCATAACTCATTTGAATGGAGACATCAGCCAACTCATGCTGGTGTCTTTTTTATATCCTTTTAAATCAAATCTCTTCATAAGACGAGATGTGCGGCTAAAATGTTTCAACATAGGCAGGAATGTTTGATCTGATTTCATGACAAGGTTTGACAGCGGATTATTTCCTGGGAAAGAATTCATCGTCGATATGGATGGGAATATGTCGGTTACGTGAATTTTCTGAATTGAATCTTTACTTATGACATTCTGCTTTGTATAATGGAGATGCTAATTGAAAATGATTATCAATTTCATCTGTGTGAAATCTTATAGAGTCCATTCTACCAAAGGAGCGTTGAGTTACATGTCTAAGAAGAAAATCAAAACGTATCAGCAATTGATCGAAGAAAACAAGGAAGCAATCATGCAAGACCCTAAAATGATGGAAAGTATATACGAAACCATCGACAAAAAGCACCAGAAGCAGCTTGCCGCTGCTGGACGTGAATCATAAACACAAGAAGAGCAGTCAAACAGATGGCTGCTTTTTTATTTGCCTGAAGAAAAGAAAAAGCCGATAAAATCTATTCTTCGATTTTATCGGCTTTTGTTTTAATGTGATTTCGCTACACGGTCTTGTTTCATTCCTAAATAGATGAGCATATATGTTAGATAACCCATTGTCATCGTTAAACCACCGAAGAAGAATTGTGAAAACACGGGTTCTTCAAATGTCGTAACGGCAGCAAGAACGATCCAGCTCGCATATAAATAGACCATGAACCATTTCATGTTTCTTTTAAGTGTATACAGAAAGAAAAGACCCGCTAATGAAAAGATCCCTAGCGCTAGTCTGAAATAAACAAGATGATCAAACTGGAAGGCAAAAGACACAAACGAAAACGACAACAGCAGCAAAATAGGTAAAGCCGTAATAAAATTTTTCACGATAGTGCCACCTCCATGACTCTGTCTTATTATAAGACAAAATCAGCCGGTTATCGTGAAATACAGACTCGTTTTCACAAAGATGTCACGAATTTTTCTTGTTATTTGACACAATTTTTACACATTTACATCACGCTTCCAAAAAAGGAGCCAAGCAGCACCAACAAAGAAAACGAAATGCGCCCCTACAATGAATAGTGAAAACAGAGGGCTCATGCCCTGAAAGAGCGGCGGACCTTGAAAACTGTATTGTGTGAAGTCCGTATTAGCGAAAAGTAGAATCTTCCCCCACTGATTTTCTAACAGAGACATGATCGACACTAGTGATTTCGCCGCGTATAAGACGAAAAATGAAGTCACAAGTGCAATCAGACTGTTTCTAAACAAACTTGAGCACAGAAAAGCAAAGCTTGCCATCATGACCACTTCCACCCACTGTGATCCAATCACAGCAAATGTGTGCAGAAATAACCGCCCAGTGCTTTCATCAAAATCAGTACCAAAGAAAATAAGGCCAAAAAGAAAAGCGAACACATAATAAAAAACAAACAGGTAAAGGACCATCAGCACAAGAGTGATATATTTTGACAAAAAAATATGAAGCCTTGTCTTCGGCCGAATCAACAAGAACTTGATGGTTCTTTTTTGAAACTCTGTTGAGATCAATGTGGCGCCAATCACGACAGCGAACACTTGTAAAATAAACACAACATTCGTGGAATAAGCAAAATAGTTCGCGACTGTATCTTGCCCGCCAAGCCCGGAAATGACTCGTTTTAATGCTAGTGCCATCGTCAATTGAAAGACAACAATCAGTCCAAGTGCAATGAATGTGATCTTTTGTCTCGTGATTTTTTTATGTTCATTCTTGATGAGTTGAAGCATCTTCCGTCCCGCCTTCCGTCCATTTCATAAAGGCCTCTTCAATTGATTGTTTTTGAGGCGTCATTTCAAGTACATCAAATTCTGCTAAGACAAGCTGTTTATTCAGCTCCGGCACACGGTCTTTATTCAGTTGAACCAGTACATGCTGATCCCTTTGTTCATATGTATATCCTTGCGTATCTAGCCATGAAACTGCCTTTTCTACTGGCTGAATATTCATCAGCACCTGCTCTTTTCCTTCCATGTCGCGAAGGTTTGTATTGGCTTTGATCTGTCCTTTTTGGATGATGATCATGCGGTCACAAAGCTCTTCTACTTCATGCAAAAGATGTGTAGCAAATAACACAGAGACACCTTCTTCTTGTACAAGCATTTGCAAGTGCTCTCGAAACTCCTTCATTCCTGCGGGATCAAGCCCATTTGTTGGTTCATCTAAAATGAGCAGATTGGGCTTATGCAAAATGGCTTGTGCAATCCCGAGCCTTTGTTTCATCCCTAGTGAATACGTTTTGACCTTCTGGTGAATGGCGTGCTCCAGACGAACTCTTTTTACCACTTCAAAAATGCGCTCTTCTGAAACTCCATCATGCATAGACGCATACAGCTCAAGGTTTTCAAAACCTGTTAAATATGAATAAAATTCCGGATTTTCTATGATCGCCCCAACAGATGACATCGCTTTTAGATGATCATCATCTTGAGAATATCCATTAATGATGATCCGGCCGTTGTTTTTTTTCATCAAGCCAACAATCAATCGAATCAAGGTCGTTTTTCCAGACCCATTCGGTCCAAGTAAACCGACAATTTCTCCTTGCCTAATGTCCATCGAAATATGTTGCAAAATTTGATGCCGGCCAATTTGTTTATCGACGTTCTCTATGTGTAGAACAGCAGACTGCAAAGTGGTTCCTCCTTCTGATGTAAAACCTATGGCGGCAGTTACGGCCGCTCATCCTGTAAAAAGTATATCACGCTAGACAAGCCGTTCCACGAAAAAAAGGGCTGATCCAGTCAGCCCTTTTTGTTGTTACAGTGATAAATTAGGTGTTGGTGCTTCCTTCTCATGTTTCTTCTCGGTTTCAGAAACAATCACCGCACATGCTGCGTCACCTGTAATATTGACCACGGTTCTTGCCATGTCTAATAAGCGGTCTATGCCAAGGATCAGCGCAATGCCCTCAACAGGAAGATTCACGGAATTTAAAACCATGGCTAGCATGATGAGCCCTACCCCTGGGACACCTGCTGTGCCAATACTTGCTAGTACTGCCGTTAAGACAACTGTCAGCATTTGAACAAGGGTTAATTCAACTCCATACACTTGTGCGATAAAAATAGTCGCAACCCCTTGCATGATCGCTGTACCATCCATATTAATGGTCGCACCTAGCGGCTGCACAAAGCTTGAAATAGGTTCTGGCACCTTCAAACGCTTTTGAGCTGTTTCCATTGATACTGGCAGTACTGCGTTACTGCTTGATGTACTAAATGCCACAACCATCGCTGGAGAAAATCCTTTGAAGAATGCCATTGGATTTCGTTTAGCTAATAGGGCAACGGTTGACCCATAGGTCAGGAAGAAATGCAAGATCAGCGCAATTAAGACGACTGAGAAGTAAAGTCCCATCGCTTTCATGGCATCGAGCCCCTGACTGCCAATTGCCGTTGCGATCAAACCGAATGTCCCGTACGGTGCGAATTTCATCACAACACCGACAAGATACATCATTAATTCATTTCCTTGTTCAAACAGCTTCAGCAAACCTTCTGTTTTTTTACCGAGCAAGGCAATGCCAAGACCTAAAAATACACAGAAGACGATAATTTGAAGCATATTTCCTTCAACTAGAGATTGGACTGGATTGGTTGGAATAATATTGAGTAGTGTATCTGCCATTGATGGGGCTTCCTCTGCGGAATATTCTGCCGCTTTCGTATCAAAATTGCCAAATGCGCCTGGCTTAATAAGTAAGGCCAATGAAATGCCAATAATGATGGCAAAAGTTGTAGTGAGTAGAAAGTAAGTAATGGTTTTTACGCCGATCCTGCCAAGTTTTTTCGGATCGCCAAGGCCTGCTACACCAAGTGTGATCGAAAAGAAGACAATCGGTACAACTAACATTTTAATCAGGTTTAAGAAGATTTGACCTAGAGGTGTAAATAGATAAGGGTCTAACACTTTGAATACGTTTGGAGCAAAAATGTTGAGTAGTAGTCCTGTGATTGCACCTACAATTAAAGCAATAATAATTTTCGTCGCAAGCTTCAATAAAATCTCCCCTTCCTCGTCAAAAAGGCCCACGAGAGAGTCTTCTCGTGGGCCTGCGTGTCCATACGTGTACCACTGTCTACTCTCTTCACGCTGATGAGGTTAGCTGACGGGTTAGGACGAAGAGATGTCCTTTTTTCTTAAAATAAGAAAAATTCACCCCAAAAACTTGGGTCCCCCATTCCTTTAGAAGGATTAAGCGTGTGGTAATATGATATTTTCATACTATTTATACCTTATTTTCAGAAAATTGTAAACAGGTTCATATGAACTTTTTAATTACTTTCTTCCTTATTCGTGACCTCCAAGATATCTAAGATAAACACAAAGATTGGGATGCCGATAATCAGTCCCCAAATGCCAATATAGTGTTCAGAAAAGATCAGGACAATAAACGTGAAGAAAATAGGGAGCTCTGTTTTAGCTGACATGAGCTTCGGATTTAAGAAGTAGGCTTCAATGGCATGGATGATCACAATCACCAGCACAATATATAGGACGTACATTCCGCCTCCAAGTGTATACGCTATGATGCTGAGTGGAACGAGGGAGATGACCACACCCGCTACCGGAATTAAACCTAACAAGAAGACCATGACCGCTAATCCAAATAATTGCGGGAAGCCCATAATGCCAAGCGCAATTGTCGTTAAGACACAGTTAACTGTTGCAATGATGAACTGTGCTTCAAGTACCTTACCAAATGTTCTGGAAAACTTACGTCCAAAGAAGGCAATTTCATGATAGAACACGGAGATTTTACTCGTTTTGAACTTATTCATGAATTGAATGAGGCGTTCCTTTTCGAACAGGAAGAACATGCTTAATATTAAGGACATAATGACCTGGATACTGAACGTGCTGAAATCTGTTAAGTATGTATAGAGGAAATTAAACCCTTTCTCGAAGAAAGAAGATATTTTGAAATCTCCGAACACATTGGTGACGACGTCAAAGAAGGGTAAATCTTGTGGATGATCTGCAATCTTTTTCCCTAAATGAAATAACTGTTCCACCTGTTTAGCAATGATGGGCACAAACACAAAGCCGCCAAACGTCAATCCACCAGCCAGAAGGATGTACAAAATGGTGATGACTGATTTCTGTCCTATTTTCAGGAAGCGATTTAAAAAGCCTCTTATGACCTCTTCTAACCGGTTCATTAAAAAAGTGAAAATGAAGGTCAGGAGGATTAAATTCATCATTCCTCTTAATAGATATAATGCTGTGGCTAATACTACAAATACTGAAAACCTCTTGACACCAGGTTTTTCGAACAATTTAAAAAATGCCGCCATACGTTACACACCTGCCAGGACTAAAGTCTATTTTTCGTTGGATCTCATATTCATTATATCGGATCTTTCTGTAAATTATATAACAAAAGGTCAATGAGGTCTTACGATTCGTCCTAAATTAATCAAGCTTTTATGTTTTTTCTTTTTTTACACAAGAAAAAACCGAACCCCATGTAGACATAAGGTTTCGGTTTTTGGTTGTTTTTATACTAAACAGCCTGCTTGATATTTCGCATTTCCTGTAGCGCTGTTTTACTCTTCGCTTCGTCAAATTCCCCTTCACTTTTCGCTACAACAATTGTCGCAATTCCATTTCCAATCAGGTTCGTAATCGCTCTTCCTTCACTCATGAAACGGTCGACCCCTAATAGCAGTGCAAGACCTTCTAGCGGGATAACCTGAAGTGCAGCAAGTGTAGAAGCCAGCACGATAAATCCGCTTCCTGTGACTCCAGCTGCTCCCTTTGATGTGAGCATCAGAACAAGGATAATCGTGATCTGCTGTCCGATGGATAGATCCACCCCAAACACTTGCGCTAAGAAGACCACGGCCATGGACAAGTAGATTGAGGTTCCATCTAAGTTAAAAGAATAGCCTGTCGGAATGACAAGTCCAACGACCGACTTAGAGCACCCGTAGCGTTCCATTTTATCCATCATTCTTGGCAAGACAGATTCTGAAGAACTTGTGCCAAGAACAATTAAAATTTCATCTTTGATAAAACGGAGGTAACCGAACAGGCTGAAGCCATACATTTTACAAATGATGTTCAGCACGACGAAAATAAACAGGAACATCGTCATATAAACGGAAAGCATCAGACTAGCCAGTGGTTTAATTGAAGCTAAACCGAAGTGTCCGATTGTATAAGCCATTGCTCCAAATGCCCCTAATGGCGCGGCACGCATGATGTAACCAATGATTTTAAAGAAGACAAGCGACAGTTTATCAAGCCATTCGATGATGCCTTTCCCCTTCTCGCCAAGTGCAGCGAGCGCAACACCGAATAAAATAGAGAAGAATAAGACCTGTAAAATATCTCCCTTTGCAAAGGCATCTACCATGTTAGATGGCACAATGTGTGTGACAAACTCCATCCAGTCGATACCCTGTCCCCCATTTTGGGTATATTGCGAGACATCCCCTTTTTCAAGCTTACTATAGTCAAGACCCGCTCCCGGCTTCATGATATTGACCACAAACAGTCCGATGACAAGCGCAAGCGTCGTCACAACTTCAAAATAGATAAAAGCTTTTCCCCCAACTTTTCCAACCTTTTTCATGTCCCCCATCTTGGCAATTCCAAGAACAATGGTTAAGAAAATAATGGGTGCAATGACCATTTTCACTGCATTAATAAATGTGTCACCAAGCGGCTTCATTTCTTTTCCGACGTTTGGCCAAACCATCCCAACAATGATCCCGATAATGACAGCTGCAATGACCTGAAATGTCAGGTTCTTCAATAGCCTCTTCATAAAAAAATCAACTCCCTCACCCTTTGATGTAAACGCTTAACTGTTATCTGTAGATAAATGATAGCGATTTCATCAAAGGCTGTGAAGCTTATGGACATATCGTACATTTTGGTCTTTTTGGTCTCTTAGTCAGAATGTACGATATATTTATTCACAGGGCGTCCGACCCCGCCATATTGCATATCTAATTTCAGCTCGCCTTCTTTTACAAGGAAGTCTAAATAACGGCGTGCCGTGACACGTGCAATCCCAAGTGCATTGGCGACTTCCTCTGCAGACTGCGCTCCTTCTTGCAGACGCATATAGGCTTTAATTTCATTCATCGTATGCACATTCAGCCCCTTAGGAAGCCATGTCTCTTCCTGCTTAACTGCAGGCTTTCGTATGATATCATCGAGCATCTCTTGAGAAAATTCTGCTGCGGTACGAATTTTTGATTTGAACGCTTTATAGCTTTCAAGAGATTCTTTCATCCGTTCAAACTTAAATGGCTTAATGATATAATCTCGGGCACCATTTTGAAGCATGGTGCCGATCGTCTCTTTGTCCTTTGCTGCCGAAATAACAATCACATCCACCTGCATCTTTTGCTTTCTGATGTCTTGCAGTGTTTTGACGCCATCTTTTTTAGGCATATACACATCGAGCACCACAAGATCTGGGCGAATGTCTTTGATCATCTGGATGCCCTGCTCGCCATTTCCTGCTACAGCCGCAACTTGAAAGCCAGGGACACTCTTAATGAACTCTCTATTGACTTCTTGCACCATCGGGTCATCTTCAATTAATAGCACCTTAATCTGAGTCATCTGTCTCTCTCCTCTATTGTCATTGGGAATTCGATTGAGAAGGTGGTACCAATGCCGATGCTTGATGTGACTTCTACATTTCCCATCCCTTTGTCGATAATCGTTTTTACAATATACAGTCCGTAGCCTGTTCCGCCTTCTTTACCGTGAGTAAAGCCTTTGTCGAAAATATGAGGAATCATGTCCTCTTCTATTCCAGATCCATAATCTTCAATTAAGATCGCAAGGACATCCTCTGTTTGATCAATACTAATAGAAATGAGTTTTGTGTCTCTTTCTACAGTATCATACGCGGCAAAGGCGTTCTCGATCAGGTTGCCAAGTAGCTTCGTCATATCATGCTGATCCAGCCGCTCTGGGAAATCGCGCAGACTGCTATTTTCATCTACTTCAACCTTTATGCCAAGCTCCTTGCCCCTTCTTATCTTGCTCATCAATAAACCTGCCACTGCGTCATGCTGTATCACACGGTGGAGAAAGTCCGTCACATGCTCCTGCTCTTCGGTCGTTTGAAACGCTAAATCGAGTGCTTGATCGGCTTTCCCCAGCTGAATTAATCCCGCAATTGTATGAAGCTTATTCATATGTTCATGATTTTGCACCCGCAGGCCATCAACGAAGTTCTTCACCCCGGTTAATTCCTCCGCCAATTTGGCCGCCTCTGTCCGGTCCTGAAAAATCGCAACCGCTCCGATGATTTTCTTTTTCATCACAATTGGAATTCGGCTGCTCATGATCCGCTTTCCGCTCATATGAATTTCTTCATTGTAGACGGGTTCTGCGCGGTCAATGATTTCTGGAAGCCTTGTATCTGACAGCACATCCCAAATATTTCGGCCCACTACATCACCTGTCACGCTGAAAATTTGCTTTGCTTTTTCATTAAAAATGGTGATCATGTGCTGGTTATCAATGGCAATGACCCCTTCATTAATGGAATGAAAGGTAGCGGTGCGCTCCTCTAGCATTCTGACAATCTCATGCGGCTCTAGCTTAAACATTTGCTGTTTAATATGACGGGCGAGCAAAAATGAACCGACAAGACCAAAGCTGAGCGTGAGCAAAAGGATCATGAGGATATCCTGCTTCATTTCTCCTAATATATCTGCCATACTCGGCAATGTTCTTCCGACTAGTACAACCCCTGTTTGGTTAAATTTTTCATCCTTTACTGGATAAAAGGCTCTAATGGCTGTGCCAAGCTCTCCCTGTGCTTCTGAGAAATAGATATGCTCTGCAAAGGCAGGTTCTTCATCTGTCCCCTCAGAGCGCTGGCCAATCCTTGTTTTCACTGGATGTGTCAATCGCACGTGATCCATATCCATGACAACAATGTAGTCAGCATCTTGGATAATCCGAATCTCTTCAATGGCATGCTGTAACTGCGCACGCTCCTTTGTCTGATCATCCAATGCCTGCTTTACCTCATTCATCTCAGCTACTGTTCTTGCCGTGTTCATGAGCCTTTTTCGAAGTTCTCGTTCCTCTGTTTGCTGAATTCCCCCGACTAGAACAATTCCTCCGATTAAAAGGGCAAAAATGACAACGAAATATGTGAGGATGGTGAGCTTCCATCTAATAGATAATTGTTGTAATTTCAGTCGATTTCTCATCATTTTTTCACCTGTATCTTTACGAATTCTTCCTCTGTCAAGTATCCTTGACATAAGGGGGATCTAACGCATGAAGAATTTACTCGCCTATACGCTATTGCTCATCATCGGTTTTGTAACCGCTTTATACTTTGGTTTTTATCATATGATGCCTAAATCAGCGACGATCTTCGACGATGAACAGACTGGGCTGAAGGATCAGCTTGTGTTCAAATTCAGCCATGTTGTCGCAGATAATACCCCAAAAGGGCTGGCTGCAAAGAAATTTGCTGAGCTTGTTCATAAAAAATCCGACGGCAGGATCAGCATTCAAATCTTTTCAAACGGGAGTCTTTATTCTGATATTGAAGAAATTAATGCACTAAAAGAGAATCAAGTTCAATTTATTGCTCCGTCTACGTCAAAGCTCGGCATGCTGTCCCCTGAATGGCTGGCACTTGATCTGCCCTTTGCCTTTTCTAACTACGATGCTGTCCAAGAAGGGTTACATGGTGCGATTGGACAGAGACTGTTCGGCACACTGCAAAAAGACGGACTAAAGGGAATGGCCTACTGGACAAATGGCTTTAAGCAAATCACTTCGAATAAAGGCCCAATCAAGCAGCCTAGTGATTTAAAAAAACAATCTCTCCGTATTATGCAAAGTGACATGATTGAAAAGCAATTCAAGCTTCTTGGCGCAAAACCCTATCAGGAATCGTTTAATTCAACTTTTCAGCTGCTAGAAACAAAAAAAGTAGACGGTGAAGAAAATACAATTTCAAATATTTATTCAAAAAAATTCTATCATATACAAGACTATATGACGATCAGTAATCACGGGTATTTAGGGTATGTCGTCTTAACAGATCAATCCTTTTTTGATCGTCAAACACCTGAGACGAAGCGAATTTTACTCGAAGCGATGGAAGAAACAACGGCATGGAACGAAAAACATGCCGAACAAATGAACAAGGATCAGCTGGAGGATATTAAACGCGAATCTCCAATTGCCATACACGAATTAACACCAGCAGAGCGGCAAAAATGGATGAAGGCGCTCGATCCTTTGTATGATGAAGCAGAAAGGATCATCGGTTCCACCTTGATTAAACAAATCCGCGAGCTCCGGGCACGCTATGAATATTCTCTGATTCAAGCGTTTGAAGAAGATGCTGAGACCAAATAAAAAATCCCTTTAGAGAGGGATTTTTTTATGCGCCGGAGTCACGCTGTTCTTGCTGAGCGAGCTCCTCTAATCTTGTTAATATTCTGCGCTTTCGATATTGCATGATGCCTGTTTCAGCAATTCCTTTTAACTGTGAGCGGTTGGACGCTGCACCAAACAAAATCCCCGCAATTGGGACAAGTTGAAACAGCTTCTTCCAGCCAAACGAATCACGGTAGTTATATACGACCTCACGCCATCCTTGAATTTGAGAGATCATGTTTTCGTGCTTCCCTTCTGATGCATGATAGCTCTTCAGCTCTTTTAATATTGATTTTTTCCCAACAACGTCAGCAGAATTCAACTGTAAACATTTAATGATAAAGACTCGTTCTTCTTTATTTTTCGGATCATAGCCATAGGTGACGGCAATATCCTGTAATGTTTTTAAAGAGAGACCGAGGACAGCCGGGATATCTGCCGCTAATGTAAACATACCTCCGACACCTGTTGTCGCACCTTGTACAGTGGCGAGGTTTGTTCGGTTTTTCCCCATCTGATCACTAATGGCATCCATGACCTCGATCGGAGCCGCCTCAATATCTTCAATACGCTGAATCGATTCATCGGCACATTTCTTTTGAAATTGATGAATAATGCCTTTCTCTGACGTCAAATAGACACCGCCTGATTGAATGTAGTGCCCCATCTCATCTAATAACACACCGATTTTCTTTTGAATAAAGGCAGGGGTCAGCTTGTCCAGCATTTGAAATGGAAGCCGGCTGAGTTTCTCCCAAAACCATACCTTTTGCTGGTCTTTCTCCCATTTTTCAATCTCTTTTAATTGTGCTTTTAGCCACTCTCTTTCCTCCATGCCATTTGCCTCCTTAGATGCCGTTCAAGTATATGTCTGTTATTATACACAATCCTTGTCCATCATACGTATCGAACATTGAAGCGGTTCCGAAAGGTTTTAATCTCTTTTAAAACGGTTATTGCTTAGTAAACAAACAAAAGAGGAGTGATCAACATGTTAGGATTTCTGATTTCATTAGTTGTGGCGATTGTCATTGGTCTCATTGGGAGTGCACTCGCTGGAGGCAGTGTACCAGGAGGCTGGATCGGTTCAATGATTGCTGGGCTTGCAGGTGCTTGGATTGGTCATGGATTACTTGGAACGTGGGGTCCTAGTCTGGCAGGATTTGCGATCATTCCAGCGATCTTAGGAGCAGCCATTTTCGTCATTATTTTAAGCTTGATCTTCCGCAGCGTTGGATCAAGGGTTTCTTAAAAAACGATACAAAAGAAGAGGAAGCAGAGGATGCACCGCCTAAGATAAGAGGCGGTGTTTTTTATGTGTTGATTGACAAGGTATCTATTTTTTTCACTTACATATGATAAACAAACCTATTAGTTCAGATAGTTGACTTTTCATGAAGATGGGCATATGATGATTAAAAATTGCATCGAGTAAACTTTTTGTGCCAAAGCAAAACTTTGTAGAATCTAGGTGATGACATATGACAAACAAATACATCGAGGCACAGGCCCACATGTCAGTGGCAGCGGAGCGTGCACTTGAAGGAAAGGTGAAGGGTTTTAGAAGGCTTCTTCCTTTTCTCGGACCTGCTTTTATCGCCGCCATTGCCTATATTGATCCAGGAAACTTTGCGACCAACATTGCGGCTGGCTCGAAATATGGCTACCTTCTGTTATGGGTCATTCTCATATCCAATCTCATGGCCTTACTCATCCAGTCTTTGTCTGCAAAGCTTGGAATCGCAACAGGGAAAAATTTACCTGAAATTGCTCGAGAAGAGTTTCCAAAACCAGTCTCGATCGGTTTATGGATTCAGGGCGAACTCGTCATTATCGCCACAGATTTAGCCGAATTTATCGGGGCTGCCCTTGGTTTATACTTACTCTTTCGTATCCCGTTGCTTGAAGCATCGATTATTGCAGCGATCGGTTCTTTTGCCATTTTAGAGCTCCAAAGACGAGGTTATCGAGCATTAGAAGCAGGAATTACCGGTATGCTGTTTGTTGTCGTGATTGCTTTCGCTGTACAAACCTTTGTCGCCAAACCTGATCTTGCAAGTGTCGCCGGTGGACTGTTCATTCCAAGGTTTGAAGGGACAGACAGCGTACTGCTTGCCGCTGGTATTTTAGGCGCTACGGTGATGCCGCATGCGATCTATCTCCATTCAGCCTTAACCCAAAGAAGAGTCGTCGGCAGAACGGAAAAAGAGAAAAAGCTGATTTTTCGTTTTGAGTTTTTAGACATCCTCATTGCGATGATAGTTGCTGGCGCCATCAATGCCAGCATGTTGATTGTAGCAGCTGCTTTATTTTTTAAAAATGGTCTTTTTGTTGAGGATTTAGATGTAGCATTTCAGCATTTTGGAACTCTCGCAGGTCCTGTATCAGCGATCTTATTTGGTGTAGGTCTGCTTGTAGCCGGACTTTCCAGTTCTTCTGTCGGTACACTGTCAGGCGATATTATTATGCAAGGTTTTATTCAGTACCGAATTCCGCTGTATGTCCGCCGGCTGATTACCATCATTCCCCCTATTGCGATCATTGCATCTGGGGTCAATCCGACATCTGCGCTTGTGATGAGTCAAGTGGTCTTATCATTTGGAATTGCGTTTGCTTTAATTCCACTCATTTTGTTTACAAGTAAAAAACGAATTATGGGCGATTTGACGAATGCTCGCTGGGTAACCGGAATATCTTGGGTGATAGCAGCTCTTGTTGTCGCACTTAATCTGTTTTTAATTGTGGATACGTTTATGTAAAAGACAGTGATCATGCTGTCTTTTATATCGGGTTGTGGTAGAATTTCCCTTGAGAGGATGTGATCACATGTTTTTTTATCAGGATCAAGATCTATCCATGCGGCTGCTTGAACCAAGAGACGCGAGAAGTCTGTATCTGCTCATCCAACGCTCAAGAGAGCACTTACGTGAATGGATGCTATGGGTCGATTCGACGCAGACAGAAGAAGACAGCATGGCGTTTATTCAAGGTGCCATGCAGCAAGCTTTGCAAAACAATGGTTTTCAGGCTGGAATCTGGTCACATGGTGAACTCGTTGGTATCATTGGCACCCACCAAATTCATTGGATTAATCGGACGGTTTCCATTGGCTATTGGCTCGGGGAAGGCTATCAAGGAAAAGGCATCATGACAAAAGCATGCAAAGCGGTCATTCACTATTTATTTGAAGAGTGCGGTCTGCATCGCATTGAAATAAGGGCCGCTGTTGATAATCAAAAAAGCAGACGCATCGCAGAGCGTTTATCTTTTTCACTTGAAGGCATATTAAGACAATGTGAATGGCTGGGCGACCACTTTGCCGATCACTGTGTGTACGCACTTTTACAGCCTGAATATATGAAACAAAAAACGAATTCGATCAATCAGCCCACTTAATTGTGTCGATTGCATGAACTATTTTACAAAGTGAAGCTTTGTAGTATCCGTTGTGATTGGCATCTGATAAAATAGAAGGAAAAATCGAGGTATGATGTATGTCTCTTATTATTTTATTTTACTTATGGATTGTCCCTTTATTATTTGGCATTTTCTTCTCATTCCTAACAAAGAAAGCCACATACAAACGCCGCTTTGTCCCATCATATAGCATGGCAGGACTCAGCATCGTGTTTCTCATTCTGGCACTCGTCTTTTCAGCCAGTCATTTTCTATTCATTTGCGGTATGTTCCTATTCGCCACTACACTTGTCGGCACAGGCATCCCGTTATTTTTAGCCTTTACCAAAACACCTTCATAAACAAAACCACCTTTTCGCGATGGAAAGGTGGTTTCTTTTTTACTGCTGAGGCATTCGATAGGTCATCGTACCATTTGGGTTTTTTTCAATTACTTTCACAATGTCTTGAAGGATCTCTGACGCTCGATCGCTTGAGTCATACTTGCCGAGCGTCTTGACCCAAGAATCACTGCCTGCGATAAACCCTTCAATCTTTTTACCGGTTACTGTGACTTCGTGAACATTAACGAAACTTTGTTCGTTTTGCGTGAAAATCCATAGCATGGTTTATTCCCCTTTTTTTGTGGTGATTGGGTTAGTTTAACATATGATTCCCAATTATGTGTGGGGTGATTTGGTATGAAAGTGAATTTACAGTTTAAAAAACCTTGATTTTATCAGAAAAATCAAGGTGAAATTTTCCATCTATGATAATCGTAATTCCTTCTACGAGTTCACCCATATTTTTATTTTCAAATTTCTCGGATATGATACTTATTTTATTGTCAATCTATGTTTTCACCGTTTCTTTCAAAATTTTATAAAATGATCCTATATATAACATTCCACGTAGAATTCAATCACCAAAGGACTTCTACAATTGCATGAAAATCCCTATGCTCAAGAGAAAGGTCATTAGACAAACAATCTTATGTACGAAAAAACGATGGCTTATTTATCCATCGTTTTCTTTAAGTTCTCTACTTATTTAAAATCAATTGTTTTTCATTTTCTAAAAACTCTTCTACAAGTTCTTTCATTGTTTTTTGTGAATCATGGGGATAATAAAATGCGTCTGATACTTCTCTAAAAAAATCATACATATTTTCGGGCGTGTGAAAGACTGAGAAAATATGTTCAATTTCTTCAAAGATGGTATCATCAGTTGAGTGAGTATATGCTTCTTTCATAATACTATATAGCCACTTATGATATTCTCTCGTCATGTCTTCCGAAGAATTATCAGAGATTATGCTTTCAAGTATATCATCTACCTTTACTTCTTCTTGTTCCCACGCTAATTCAAGAATGAGCTCGTTATCATCATGAGGGTTATTTTCTAGATATTCCACTGCATAGTTTGTTACTTCTAAGGCAGGAATTAAATTATACTGTCTACCAACAAACAACGTAGCCCAATTACATTCAAATCCACTTTTCTTGATTATTTCAATTTTATACAATTTTTTATTTCCCCCATTGATTTATTTTTCCTGTAACTTTGCCGTCAGGTATAAAAGTTCTATGGGTTACTTTGTTAGTTGTTGGATCTACAACCCATTCAAACACGCCATTTCTTATCTCTTTCGACTGTATCATTTCAGGTGCATTATTCTTAATTTTTAC
Organism: Bacillus sp. FSL W8-0629; assembly: GCF_038593225.1. NCBI lineage: Bacteria > Bacillati > Bacillota > Bacilli > Caryophanales > Bacillaceae > Bacillus > Bacillus sp. FSL W8-0629. The sequence goes on along the minus strand of NZ_CP151975.1, from coordinate 517,663 downwards.
AAACTTTGTCTCATACTTAACCATTGATCCCTCAATTTGATACAACGAATCCATATGTCCTCTTCTATTCGGCAAATCAAATCTTTTAGAATGAACTGCATAGTTGTCAATAATATCATTAAATCTATGATAAAAATCATCTTTTAATGCACTACCTACTCTTGGATTATCTAAAACCGGATGCTTAAGTTCACTCGTACTCTTAATCCCCATCTTCCCACGAAAACCTTTCGATCCAAACGGTAAAAGCATTGTAAGCGCCGCATTCATACTCGCTTCCTGTTGTTCTTTCGAGACTTTATTTCCAAACATGTCTCGACCCGTAATCGCTTCGCTGAAGCCGTTGGTCGCGGTGAGTCCATATAAGCCTTTTTGTGATGTTTTCAACGCATCGAAAGACTTCTGTGATGTCTTGTAAATGTCGACCGCTCTGACTGCGGCGGACGTGGCTTGAGTCGTTTTATAGACGGCTTTTCCGCCTTTGAAAATACGTCCTGCCCAGCCGACAATCGGGATGTATCCTGCTGCTGCCATGCCGCCTGCGGCGACTCGCTGGCCTGCGGTAAGTTCTTCACCTGTGATCGGATCGACACCTGTTGCGGCACGTTTTGCATCGTTCACGCCTGTCAGTTCATTGACGATATTTCCTCCGTAATCAAGAGCTTTTTCATACCACGGACGGTTGGCGAGTGCTTCTTGTTCCTTTGCGATCTTGCGGGCTTCTTCTTGATCTTTTTTGATTTTTAGATATTCAGAAGTTTGCTTCTCAATATCGCTTTTTGCCTTGTAGATTTCACTATTTTGATACGCTTTCTTGTCAAAATTCATAGGCGAAATGGATTTTCCGTCATTTGTGGCATTGATCATTTCTGCGTACAATGCCATTGTAGCCTTCTCCTCAGTCTCTGACAAAGCATATTCATCTTTTAGATTTTGATCAAGTTCTATTAAATCTTTAACCGTTTTCTTCCGTTCATCTTCCGCATCTGCAATCTTTTCGTCAAAGTTTTTACTATCAAATACCTCCAGAGAAATGAGGTCATCAATATCTTGAAAAATCGTTTTGAGTGCCTTTTTTTGATCCTTCACGATGCTTTTGGCATTCTTGATTCCCATATGTACAGCGTTGTCTAAAAAGTGTTCTTCTACAAAGGTGTCGCCGCCAAAATTTGTATCATCAAGTGTCCCAGAAACACCTTCATGAAAGGCTTTTTGTTTATCAATGAAGCTAATAAACATGTCCACATTTCCTGCAAGTTCTTTGTAGAAGCTTTTAATGTTATCGGCACCTTTTCCAGTGAAGTCGTCACCGAGATTGGCAACACCTTGAAGTGCCTTTTTTAAATCTATCATTTGTTCACGGAGTTCCTGATAGTGTTTTGCCCTTGTATCCATGGCACTGGTTAGTGCTTTTGCATCAAGTATCTTGCCCAGATTAAGCCACTCCCTCCATTATTGATCATAAAGTCTATTTTACCTTTCTCACCGAATTGGAAAAATAGGCTTTAAGTTGCAAAAAATCCAGTCTCTATATTTTTATACAGAAGAAAACAAGTGACAATTGAAACGATTTTACCTATTCAACAAAAAAAGTCAGTCTCCCTAATTGGAAGACCGACTACCTGCTGTTTAGAAAAAGCGTTTAAGGCTTTTCTTGAGTGGAGGGATATCCAGCTCACCTTTTTCAAAGAATTTTTTCAATAAATATTTACTAAAACCTGCTGCTTGTGTGTACGTGATTTTACCAGGTAACGGTGGTTCATTGGTCACCGCAACATCAATGATCACAGGTTTATCAGATTGAAGTGCTTGATCAAAGGCTGGTGCTAGTTCTTCATGTGATGACACCGAGATTCCTTTACCACCGCATGCTTCTGCAAATTTTGCAAAATCAATATCTTCCAGCTCTATACCATAGTTGATGTTGCCTTTTACCTGTTGTTCATATTCAATCATACCAAGGTTGTTGTTGTTTAAGATCACAACGACAATTGGCAGTTTATATTTTACTGCCGTCACAAAATCTTGCATCACCATTGTGAAGCCTCCGTCACCACAGACAGCAATGGCTTGGCGGTTTGGTTCGTTTAATTTAGCTGATATTGCGCCAGGTAAACCACAGCCCATTGTGGCAAGCCAGCTGGAAATAATGAAATCCTGCTGCTTCATTTCGAAATGACGTGCCATCCATACCGTCACATTACCGACATCAACTGAAAGAATGGCATCATCATCGACCGCTTCTTCTAATCTAGCGATGACTTGCTGCGGTTTAAGCGGTGATGTGGCAATAGATTTTTCCTTATCCATTTCTTCTCGCCACTTCATCATATGCTCTGTACAAGCTTCAAGGAAACCGCGCTGCTCTTTATATTCAATATAAGAGGTTAGTTCATGAAGACCAGTCTTACTGTCACTTACAATCCCCACTTCTACTGGATATCTTTTACCGATCTGATCCGGTTTGATATCCAATTGAATGGCAGGTGTGTCTTCCGGTAAGTAATCCCTATATGGGAAGGAGGTTCCAAGCATGATTAATAAATCGCACTCTTCCATCGCTTCATATGCAGGCTTCGTCCCGATCTGACCTAGGTTCCCTAAAAAGTATGGATGCCTGTCTGGAACAACACCTTTTGCTGGAAGTGTAATGACGATCGGTGCAGCTGCCTTTTCTGCAAACGAAAGAAGTTCTTCTTTAGCATTTCTTAATCCTTTTCCTGCTAAGATGACTGGCTTCTTCGCATTGTTAATGAGTTGAGCAGCCTTTAGCAGTTGATCTTTCTTCGGCCGCACATCTCCCTCTACATAAAGAGGTGATGTATAAACGGGACTCCGCTTAATTTTCTGAGAAAATAAATCATCTGAGACAGTGAGAACTGCCACCCCTTTATGGGTATACGCAGCTTTGATGGCTTGGTTCAATAAGTCAGGCAGAGCTTCTGCTGTTTGTACTTGCTGATTAAAGACAGCAACATCGTCAAACATCCGCTCTAATTTGATTTCTTGAAATGCATCTCTGCCTACTTCAGTTGAGGCAACCTGCCCTGCAATCGCTAATACAGGTGCACCATCCGCTTTTGCATCGTATAGTCCATTTAATAAGTGGACAGCACCTGGCCCAGCAATTGATAAACAAACACCAAGTTTGCCTGTTAGTTTCGCATCAGCTGCTGCTGAAAGTGCTGCCACTTCTTCATGTCTTGTTTGTATAAATTGAATTTTGCTTGATTCATGCCTTAGTTCTTCGATTAATTCGTTAATACTGTCGCCGGGCATTCCATAAATATGTTTCACGCCCCACTCTTCCAGTAGCGCTGTTACTTCTTTTCCTGCGGTTCTTTGCGGCATGTGAGAAAACTCCTTTTTTCTTACTCCATACCACCGCACCCTTTTGATCAAACGTTTCAACTTGCTCTTGTTACTTTTTAAAGTGATATGGAAGAGTGGCGACAACAATATCCCGTTTCCATAATAAACGGAACCTTAATAAGAAAGCAGATTGATTATGCAAAATGGTGTGCCATCTTTTTTTCGGAATAAATTGAGGGACGAGTACCATCACTCTATATTGATGCGCATTTGCTTTCGCTTCAATCGTTTCAAGAAACTTATCAAGCGGGTGAATGAGACTTCGATAAGACGAATGTAAAATCACAAGACGCACATCACTATTCAGCTTTTCCCAATCAGCTTCAATTTTCTTGTCTTTCTCTTTATCAAACGATACATGAACCGCTATGACCTGGTCTGATAAGGATTTTGCATATTGCACAGATTGTTCGACGACACGTGTGACACCTGCTATTGGGACGATGACTACATTTCCTTTGATTTCGACAGGCTCGGTTGCATTCAATAAACGTAATTGTTCTCCAACAGACAGATAATGTTTCTTAATAGAATGAAAAATAAATAGAACAATTGGCATGAAAACAAATACCGGCCATACAAGATGGAACTTGGTCAAAATGAGAATCATGAAAACCGTAAATGAAATAAGTGCTCCCACGATATTGATAGGCATTTTCACTTTCCATCCCTGTGGTTTTTCACGAATCCACTTTACACACATACCTGTCTGAGACAAGGTAAATGGAATAAACACACCGACAGCATAAAGTGGAATGAGGTGTTCCGTTCTCCCATCAAATAGCCAAATAAGCAGCATAGAAGCTACACCTAAGAAGATAATACCATTGGAATAACCGAGTCGATCTCCTCTCACTGTAAACATGCGCGGCATATATTTATCCTTTGCTAAGTTGACAGCCAATAATGGAAAAGCTGAAAAACCTGTGTTTGCCGCTAATATTAAAATTAAAGCTGTGACAGCTTGAATGACATAGTAGAAAAATGTCCGTCCAAATGTGTCTGATGCAATCTGTGACACAACCGTTTCTTCTGGCTTTGGCGAGATGCCAAAACCAAACGCAAGCAATGTCACTCCTACAAATAGAACGGCCAGTAATCCCCCCATCATCAATAAAGTTCTCGCTGCATTTTGTGCAGCTGGTTTTTTAAAGGATGGAATTGTATTAGAAATCGCTTCAACACCAGTTAAAGCAGAACAGCCAGACGAAAATGCCTTTAATAAAAGAAATAACGTGATGCCTGATACATGTGTGCCAAATGCTGTATGTTCAGGTGCTGGCGGCACTTGCCCTGTTAATAGTTTAAACCCGCCCACCCCAATTAAAATGAGCAATGAAAAGACAAATAAGTACACAGGATAAGCCAAAATAGATGCCGACTCTGTCAGTCCACGAAGGTTTAACACCATAATTACTAGGACTAATACGATTGAGATCATGACATGATATGGATATAGAGCTGGAAAAGCCGATGTGATCGCATCGGTCCCAGCAGAAATGCTCACTGCTACGGTTAAAATGTAATCGACGAGTAATGATCCACCAGCAACCAGCCCTGGTTTTTCACCTAAGTTTCTGCTGGAGACGACATACGCCCCGCCGCCTTCTGGATAAGCATAAATAATCTGGCGGTAAGATAGAATTAACGCCATTAAAAGAATTAATACACAACCTGCAATCGGGAGTGAGTACCAAAACGCTGCCGCACTAACAACTGATAGAACAATCAAGATTTGTTCTGTACCGTATGCGACTGACGACAATGCGTCTGATGACAATAATGCCAAAGCTTTGATTTTTGATAGTTTTTGTTCTCCTGCTGCCTGTGATTTTAATGGTTTACCAATTAAAATACGCTTCATCAAACTGTACATGTGATGCCCGCTCCTTTAGTGTCAAACGATTTGAGTTACAAAATTTGGATCGCCAAAAAGACACAGAGGCAATAGAATGCCCCTGTGCCTATTGTTTAGATCACAGGTTGGTCTTTGCTCTCTTTAACGCTTACGAGGTTAGCTGACGGATTCGGGCGCATGAGATTTTGCCCTACCTTAAAAGGATTCACCCCACGTGGTGTTTTATACCACCACAATTGGTTCCCCCGCTCATCGAAATGATTCAGCGATTGGTCTTTTATAAAAGAGATCATACTCCCGTTTGACACCAAAGTAAAGAGATTTTTTCAAGGTCTTTTGATCGTTTAGAACTCAGTCTTTTTACGGTTTTTTCGTACGAAATAGACAATCATCACAAGCACAAAAAGGATGAGTGCAGCGATACACGCAAAGTAAATCCAAGACTCGCTACTGCTTTGTTTTTCACTTGTTTTCAGACTGCTCGATGTGCTACTGACGGATTGATGATTAGTAAACACGCCTTTGTTTTTACTCTCTATTGCAACTGTTGCTTTTTCTGTATTTGTTTGAAGAAATTGTATTACTTCATTTGACACGTTAGCTTCAGCTGCAGTCATTCCTGAAAAGACTGTCATTGTCTGTTCTTTATTCCAAACAGATGGCTGCGTCCATACAATTCGAGCCGTTGTTTCGTTGATCATGCCGAAAGAAGATACATCATACTGATCCTTTTTCACCGGAACAACGAGATCGGCTGCTTTTTCTTTCAGAAGAGAGAATGTTTGAATGCCTCCAATAAAAATGAGAGGGTGATTTTTCAATTGTTCATTTGTTACTTGAGAAGCTTTTATTAAATGATATTGAGCTACTTCTGGCTGACTAAAAGATTCCGTCAACATGGCCATTTGATTGATTATTTCACGTTTGATTTGATCTGGTATGATGATCAATGTATTTTTCGAAGTGAACGGAAGCGGCCATGCGGCTAAATCTGTCTTTTCACTCGTTGTTCCTTCTGGTATTTGTAAAGAGCTATTTTTGTCAATGAATATCCAGCCTTCTTCATCCGTATGTCTGCAGGATTCCATGTTTTTAAAACCACTTGTGACAAATTGCAAATCAATATATTCATTTTTTTGAAGTATCTTTGAATCGACTGGAATCGAGACATGATAGAATCCATTCGCATCTTTACTGCCTAGTTTTGTTAATGGTACGTCGTGCGGTTCGTCATTGATCATAACAGTTAACCGTTCTGTTTTGCTTGCCGCTGTATCAGATTTTTTGAATGAAAGATTGAGCTTTGCACCTGATTTTTGGTTAGCCAGTAGCGCTTTCGGATAATAGTAGTGGTCGGATGCCGTCTTGTTGGTCCCAACCGTGACATCATCTCCGCCAAAATCTTTCAAACGAATCTTGTGAGATGATTTAGACGTTTGAGCTGCAGCCTTTTGAAGCACTAGGTCTGTTCCAGTCAGTTGATCCGTTAATTCTGACTGAGTTAGAACATTGATTTTTTCAGCGATTGTCACAGGCTTTTCCGCTGTCACAAATAGAATGGGCTGTTCTGTTTTCTTTGCTGTCAAAGTTCTCATCGCTAACGTAAGATGATTGCTTTTCGTTTTAATTCCTGCAGCTTGTTCAATCGTTTTCATCCGTCCATCCCAGCTTCCTTTAGCTCCCACAGCAATCGTTGGGTGAGCCACTTGCTTGATGTCCTTTTCTTGGATAAGTTTGATCTCTTTTTGGCGATCTTTGTTTTTCAACGTACGGTATACTTTGATGGCTGCTTCTAATTCAGCTGCATCCGGTGAATTAGGAATTACAATGTCTGTCTGTTCTTTCTGATCACCTGTTTGAATAAAAGGTGATGGAAAGCTATCTAATGTGAAATCTTTTGTCTGGATTCCTTTGAATGTAAGTTCACTTTCAGGATACACTTTTAGCCAATTAGCAGGTGTCTCTTGGTTGATACACACGCCTTCTTTTAAAACACCATAAAATGTGACCTGAATGCGGTGAGTACCTTTTTTCAATTGTGCTTTGTTCAACTTGATTTGAATCGACTTTTTCTGGTTTTTCCCTGATACAGGGATGGTCTTTTCGATCTCTCCATCAATCATAACAGTGAATGAGGAAGGTGAAATCAATAATGGTGAAGCCTCTATATTGAACGTCAATGTGCTTGACTCTGTTTTTTCCTGATCCACTTGATAGGTAAATTCAGTGCGGTCTTCTTGCCCATATAAGGTCACTACGTCTTCTGATAGATGCTGCGTTTTTGTTTTGCTTTCTTTTGAAGATTGAACCCAATCATCTTTGACTTGAACTCGGTTGGATTGCGCCATTGCTTGACCTGCCATGAAAAAAGGCTGGATCGCTAAGGATAATCCTAATATATAAATCAACCATTTTAACGATTTCAATATGTCACCCGCTTTTCTTTTGTTGTTGATTGTAACGCTCGGTTTTGTACCATTTCACTTCTTGTTTCAATAATCGGCTTTTCACCTCTACACATAAGGAGTACACAACAAGCGCAATCCATACTTGAGAATAGGTAAAGTACATGAGAACGACAATGAGAATATTTTGTTTGGTCAGCTCTGTTTTCTCTATGCTTAACGTAATCATCACTTCTGTTAAAAAGAGGAAGAAGGCTAATCCCCATAGGATGAGTGCCACAGCTCCCACAGATAAGTGAAGATCAACGAATAAGTTTACGATAAAAATGCCGTTGGAGAGCAGTACACCAAAGAAAAATAGGAAATACGTAAAGAAAAAATAAAATAAATCGAAAATCATTCGTTTTCGTTTTAATTTCATAAACTGCCTTAAAAATTTGAGCACAACATATTGGTTGCCTCTAGCCCAGCGTGTTCGTTGCCGCCACCAGACTTTCCATGTTTCAGGCTCTTGTTCCCATGTAATCGCAGCAGGAAAGAACCGAATCACATAGCCCAGATTATACACACGAATTGTTAATTCAGTGTCTTCAGCTAGTGCATGGACATCCCAGCCGCCAAGCTCTTCTAAAATGTGCCTACGGATCGCAAAGTTGGTGCCTGGTATTGTCGCAATGCCAAACCATTTCCATCTCCCGCCTTGCGCCATCCACTGGAAGCAGATCGTTTCTATGTTAATGAATTTTGTCAGGAGGTTTTTGGCTGCATTGATGACCCTGAATTTCCCGACAACAGCACCTGCTTTAGGATCATTCAATAATCCAAGAACCAAATGGTAGACAGCTTTCTTTTCAGGCATATTATCTGCATCGTATACACAAATAACGTCTCCTGTCGAAGCCTTCAAGCCTTCATTCAGTGCAGTAGATTTCCCCTTCCCTGCAAATGGCGGCTTTGTTTCAATCATATGAACATGATCGTATAGCTCACTAAATGATTGCACAATCTCCCCTGTACGATCAGAGGAATTGTCATTAATCACAATGATTTCAAGAAGGTGTTTGGGATAGGATAACTGGACCATGGCTTTTAGCGTCTGCCGAATGACCACTTCTTCATTATGTGCTGGAATGAGAATGCTGACGGTCGGCAGATCTTTCCCTTGTTTCGTCCATTTAGGCAGCACTTTTTCGTAAGTTAAATAGTGCTGAAAGCCTCCCTGCATCAGAAACATATGATATAGGAGCATGATCCAAATCAGTATTAATGATAGGTAAAATAAGATATCAGCCACCTAATTTTCTCTCCTTAAAGATCCGTTTTTTCATCGTCAGCCTTAAATACAATGTGTAAAAAGCAAATGCCACAATAAAGAGCAGCACCACCATTGTGAGTATTCGAAGCATATTTTCCATCCCGCTTCGTTTGTTTGTTTTTGGTTCAGCTATATTGGATTGCTCTATTTGAATATGTCCATTTCCTGCTGTTTTGATCTGGACATTCTGAGTTTGAACAGTCTGTTTTGTTTTCTTTAAATCTAGCCATTCACTAGAAGGGATCGCATCCATTTGTGTGATTACATCTTGCAGCCCATCTATCCCCGCTTCCACATCATAGGACAGCCCAATGGCGGCGGATTGGATATGCTGCATGGATTGAATTGTTTGCTCAGTCAGTATGTTTGCACCTTCTTGGTCAGACGCTGTATCTATAGACTGTTCAGGATATAAAGTCATGCCATGAAGCATGGCGGGTGTCGACAAAAATGGTGATTCACTACTTGATTTCCATGTACGGTCTGAGAGCTGCACCTGTCCAAATAGACTGGACATATGGCGGGAAATCACTTCATAGCCTTGCAGGGAAATGGCATCATTCGGCACTTCAAATGCAAGCGGATATAACCCCTGCTGCGCAAGCAGTTCAATGCCTTTTGTCAGCTTTTCTTCTGTATAGATGGCTTCTTGATGTTGATTGGATGTGATATACGCATTAAAATCTTTTTCATTCGGAAAAAAGCTTTTGTTCAGCTGCTGATCAGCTTTCTCTGGTTCATTTGACGTAACGGGCTGATCGTACTTGACATCCCAGAATTCAAAGCCTTTACCCGACTCCTCCGTTCGATACGTACGGCTAAACCCGTGAATAACGACACTAGCTCCATTGCTTTGCAATTGTTTTAACACGTGGACAAGTTTAGGCCGGTCACTGAGCGTCACTTCATCCCCTGTTGCTGGATCAATCCATATAGGGGTCACCGCCAGCAGAAAAGGGATGTGGCGAGCTGTTACGTATCGTCCAAGTTCAAGTAACTTCTTCTCATCCGTGACGGGGTTAATCTTCCCAAGCTGTAAGTACTTTGTCGTCGTTTGATTAGAAGCCGACAGGAGACTTTCCAGCACCTCTGCAAGCAGCTTGTCGTGCTGAAGGATATTTAGCATTCCGACATATGCCGCACCTTCTTTTGTTTGAATCACAAATGGCTGTTCAGCTTGATTTTTCTTCAATAAGAATTTACGTTGCAGATCTGTCCCTTGAACCGTCTGAGCTGTGATTCCTCTCTCTAGCTGACGGTATTCTTGATCATCAGCATCTTTGATTTGACTGATGTGATCTTGTTTGTGAAAAGTAAGCTTGGAGAATGGACGAAGCTGTTCCGCATTGTATCCTATTGCGATTAAGCGTTTTGATTCGTTTATGAGACGAATGGTTTGTGCTTTCAACGTTCTCTTTTCTTCACCTATATAGATAACTAGCTGAGAGTCATTGAGGTTCTTTTCAGTGATTTGTTCATCAGATAAAATGGTCGTTCGTGTGGAAAAATGCCCCACAAGTACATCAAGCATATGAACAGTTGGCGTTGTCTCACCTGATTGTGTGGAATAGACGATGAGGGTCCTTGACTCTTTCTCAAGTGCACCGGCTGATGTACTGTCTTTGATCGAAAGCATAGAGAAAAGAACGATTAACAAACAACATTTCGTCAAAACATTAAAGTTCATTCATCATCATCTCGTTTTCTAGTTCTTCTAAAAATTGCTCTGGTGTCCGATAGTCCGAGCTGCTTGTTAAATGACAGACATGAAAAGTTAAGGTCACTTCACGACCATTTAGCAGGACATGCGTTTGCAGTTTATCCTTTAGCTTTTCAAGAACGATCGAGACGTTTTCTGCAGGTGTGTGAGTGAGCAGCAGCCCGATTCGTTCTTCGGATAATCGAAATTTCTTATCGGTTTCTCTCACACTTTCGCGAATCTTCATACTGAGTTGCTGGAAAAGATGCTGCATTTCTTTTTCTCCATATAATGTTTTGAATTCCGCTGAGTAGTGCATATGAAGAAGGATAAAGACGAATGGCTGTTTATATCGTTCTGCTCGTTTCATTTCCTCAGACAATTCGAGCCTCATCCGCTCTGCATTGTCAAAGCCTGTGGTTGAGTCAATCGCTACAAATTGTTTGATGGCCCTCTTTTGTTGGTCAATGGTGTAACGCATCGTTTTTATTCGCTCATGCACGTTTCCAGCAGAAATAGCAAAAAAGAGAAGCGCCACGCCCCATATCACGACATCTTGCAACGTTTGATTAGAAAAGAGTGAATTTGTGTGACCAAGCTCTGTAAAGAACATCCCGCTTCCTATAAAGAACAAAATCAACAAAGTAAAAACCAATGCTGGCAAAATACCAAATAAAATGCCGCATCCTATCACGACAAATGTGAGTGTGATGATCATGACACTCTCCGCATCACGTCCATTCAAGTAGCCCATAAATAAAATGAGTCCCGCAAACGTGAGGAGCAGCGTATAATACGTGCGATAGGTGTTACTGAATAACCTTTTCATTTAGAAGCTCCCTTTCTGCAATTAGAGGCAATAAATTATCAAATGAGTGTGTATCTTTTTCGTTCATGTAGCCTCCGTAATAAGGCTTGAGAGGATCTTGGATTTGCAGCTCTTTCATTCGGTGATAGACGTCTTTTGCAAAATCATCTTCTCCCTGTTTGAGTGCATATAAGATCACCAGTGCATAGACTGAAGGCGATTCATACGTCACTGCTGGCTGTAATGTGCTCAGTTTATATCGTCCATACAGTTTTCCTTCCTTTTGGAAGTTGGTTTTCAGCCATTTCATGATGACTGATGTATCAACCTGTGCACGTTCGGCATAAAGAGCCGTATAAAGCTGGTCGATCAAGTTGATTTCCTGATCAAACGAGTAGACTTTCTTCGCTATGTCATAAGATTTTGGAAAAAATCCTTTTTGTCTCGGTGCATTTTTTAGAATGGCCAATTGGTTGTTCATCATTTGTTCTGTGAATAGGTGGAGGGATACTAGTTCTTTGATTGCTTTTGGGTCAAGATATGAAAGTGTGATTGTATGTGAAGTTTGCTTTGTCGATGCATCATAATAGTCGGTCAACATACCCTTGAACATGTTTTTGTCTTTTAACGCTTTTGCGATTTTTTTGGCTGTGGTTTGATACACTGACTTCTGCCACAATTGATCTGCTTTTTGAAGTGCTGTTACTACACGTAAGTCATCAACTAAAGCATTGACTTTGCTTTTTTGATGAGATTCGATTTGCCAGCTAAGAAGATCATGTTCCAGTAAGAATTGAGTGCGCAGGACATCTACCTGTTGATCAAAAGATGTTTGATCTTTTTTTCTAACAAGATAATCCATCCAAAGTCCGAGCGATTCTGATAAGTAAGTAGGCTGCTCCGCAAGCGAGGTCCGGATCATGCCTTGATCTGTCATTAAGTGGTGAGTCATAAAGTACTCTCCTGACAATACTGGCTTTGCAGGTTCTGGTTGAGCTGAATGTTGCTGCTGTTTCCAGGTACATCCGCCTAGTAGAATGACAATGAGTATAGCGATAGCTGTACGATATATGGGTGTATCCATTCGTGTCCCCTTTCAATCCTTGTTCTCTCTAAGCATCTAACGATTTATTATAGAGCGTTTCTGTTTAAATGAAAATAAATATTTTATACCAAATTACGAGTCTTTTCGCTTACATATTCCCATTTACAGAAAAACAACATGTCAAAATACTCGAACAAACAAAAAACCCATGCGAATTCACATGGGTTTTTACACGACTATTGATCTAATTTTAGTTTCTTCAATTGTTCTGCAAGTGCGTTATTGATTGGTTCTTCCACTTTCTTTTGTTTCTTCATATATTTGGACACATCGTGCTTACTGGCTCGTTTTTGATTGGATTGTGATTTGCGTTTTTCGAAAACAGACAGTTTCTCTCTATGACCACAAACACAGGCAAATATTTTGCCATCGCCTTCCCCGCGCAGCTCAAGCTTTTTATGACAGTTCGGGCAGCGTGCATTTGTTTTCTTTGCCACATTTTTTCGATGTCCGCATTCTCTATCCTGACAAACAAGCATGGTGCCGTTTTTCCCGTTCACTTTTAACATGAGTTTTCCGCAGTCAGGGCAATGTGTGCCTGTCATGTTGTCATGCTTAAAGGTTTGATTCGTTTGTTTGATTTCAGATACGGCTTGTTTTGCATATGACTTCATTTCACTCATGAATTGAGAAGCTTTCAATTGGCCTTTCGCAATTTTAGAAAGCTTTTGTTCCCATTCCGCTGTTAACGCAGGTGACTTTAAATCTTCAGGTACTAAAGAAAGTAGCTGCTTCCCTTTCGATGTGATGAAGATGTCTTTGCCCTTTTTTTCAATTAAGAAGCTGTTAAACAGTTTCTCAATGATATCAGCTCTAGTTGCCACTGTCCCCAATCCACCCGTTTCACCAAGGGTTTTCACTAAGTCTTTTTCCTTGTTCTCCATAAATGCAGACGGGTTCTCCATGGCAGATAAAAGGGTCGCTTCGTTAAAACGAGCAGGAGGTTTCGTTTCGCCTTTTGTCTCTTTTAATTGGCGTACGTCAAGTGACTGCCCCTCTGTTAATGCCGGCAAGTGCTGATCTGCTTCGGCTGATTCCTCGTCCTCATAGGAATCATCGTACACGGCTTTCCAGCCGGCTGATTGCACAATTTTTCCTTTCGCTGTGAATGTCTCACTGCCGATCTTGGCGATCACTGTTGTTTCCTCATATTCAAAAGGGGTCATCAGTACAGCAAGGAATCGCTTGGCAATCAGGTCATATAATTTACGTTCTTTATCGCTTAATGCACCTGGATACAGCTCTTCCTCGGTTGGAATGATCGCATGGTGATCTGACACTTTGGCATCGTTGACGAATCCTTTATGTGCTTTAATGCCTGATTGTAAAATGCGATTCACATGCTGCGCGTAAGGTCTAACGTTCATTCCTTTGAGTCGATCTTTTAATGTAGGCACGATATCTGCCGAAATGAAACGTGAATCCGTACGCGGGTACGTGACGAGCTTATGCTGCTCATACAGACGCTGAAGTGTAGACAGTGTTTCTTTTGCTGAAAAACCGTAGCGTTTATGGGCATCACGCTGCAATTCTGTCAGGTCATACAACCCTGGAGCAAAGGATTTTTTCGCTGTTTTTTTCAGTGCATCAATCACTGCAGATTTTCCTTTACAGGCTGCCAAGCGCTCCTTCACTACATCCTCTTGGAATGTACGGTTTTGTTTTGTCTTTGCATCCTGCCAAGTCAGCGTCAGTCCGTCAACTTGTGCAGTCAGCCCAAAGAACGGCTTCGGCTGGAATTGCTGAATGTCTTCCTCTCGCTTGGCGATCATAGCAATCGTTGGCGTTTGCACACGTCCACAGGATAACTGCGCATTGAACTTCGTTGTCAGCGCTCTTGTTGCGTTGATCCCTACAATCCAGTCGGCCTCTGCACGCGCAACCGCCGAGCGATACAGGTTATCATACTCTCTGCCGTCTTTTAATCGTTTGAACCCTTCTTGAATGGCTTTGTCTGTAACAGACGAAATCCATAGACGTTTTAGAGGCTTTTTCACATGTGCTTTTTCAAGAATCCACCTTGCCACAAGCTCCCCTTCACGTCCAGCATCTGTTGCGATGACAATGTCTTTTACATCTTTTCTCGCCAGCTGCGCTTTGACCGCTTGGAACTGTTTCCCTGTTTTTTTCATCACGACAAGCTTGAGTGGTTCTGGAATAATTGGTAAATCCTCTAGGCGCCAGGATTGAAATTCTTTCCCGTAGCCTTCTGGATCAGCCAGTGTCACCAAGTGGCCCAGCGCCCACGTGACAATGTATTGATCTCCTTCTAAGAAACCATTTCCTTTTTTATGACACTTCAGCACACGTGCAAGGTCACGTCCTACCGAAGGTTTCTCTGCTAATACAACTGTTTTTGACACGAAATTTCACATCTCTTTCTTCTATCCATCCTTTTATTATAGCAGACGTGGAGATGCGGTTCTAATGGCTGAACATAAATGAGAAATAGAGCTGAAATACTAGTGTAAAGACAACACACTTGAAATAGAGACATATCTACACTGAAACGTATTCAGAAAGTACCACGAAATAAGAACTTGTAGTGCCGCATATGCACCACCCCGTCAAATTTTCGTTCCATCTTATGTTTTCCAGTCATACAAAAACCCCTCTGTATTCAAAAGGCGTTAGAAAAAAGAATTTAGCATTTATGACCTAGCTCATTTCATGATATCGATTAATCTTTAAAATCCATCACAGCTGCAATTCTCCCATTTTTTAAAAATAACATGAACATATTTTGAATTTTTCGTAGATTTCCGCATGTCCAGACGATCTTTCGTTTATATTAGAAGATGAGAAACTAGCTTTTATACAGGAGGATTTGTATATGCATACAAGTATCAGCCGTCTGAGACAGGCGGGTTTTATTGAGGGTATGTCTCTTTTAACCCTTCTTTTAATTGCCATGCCTCTAAAATATTTTGCGGATATTCCGATGGCGGTCACCATTGTGGGCTCTCTTCATGGCGCATTGTTTGTGATCTACATGCTCATTTTGGCATATGTGACCTTTAAAGTTCGCTGGCATTTGAAATGGTCCATCGCCGGATTCTTTGCGGCATTCATTCCTTTCGGCAACTTCGCCTATGATAAGGTGCTTCGCCAGTATGATACAAAAGCTTAATCAAAAGGGCTAAAACGAAATTCGTTTTAGCCCTTTTTTTCACGCTGGGGAACGCTTTTTTAAATCGATGCATATTTCACAATGGCTGCTTGACGCGTCATGTCGTGATACGCCACCCATAATTCATCACCAGGCAGTACGCTAGTGATCGGATCGATTGGCTGTTTCACTTCATACATCACGCCATCTCTCTCAATCTGAATGATCGCTAACGGCTGGTTGCCGATGACACCGGAAAATGAGACATGGGTCACTTTTGCACTTCCTTGTTTCTCTTGCATAAGACTGATTTCTTTATCCAGCTCTTCTTGTTTTGTCTGCATCGTGATTTGAGTTCCTGGCGCGACCTCCATATGGTCAGGGATGAATTGACTGACCGTTTTTGTGATGGATTGATCTCCGCTAGAAACCGTCACATCCAGCATAATAGGCTTCTGATCATGAATTGTGACTGGATATTGTTTCACCCGCTGGATCGTTCCTGTTAATGTCACGTCTTTCCCCGCACGATTCCGCACTTCATGCCCATAGGCTGCCATTTTCAACTGACCGCTGATGACAACGAGATCGGCTTTTTCTCCTGTTCTAAACTCAAAACCAGCGGCTTGAATCATCGGAATGGTATACCTTTTCTGATCTGCTTCAAATGTAAGCGATAAGACGGTGCCTCGTCCTACGGTTCCATATGATTCTATGTTTCTTAAAATAGCGCCTTTGATGAACTTTGGCTCGCTCGGCTGCGAGAAGTCACCCTCTTTTAAGAGCATCGCTTTTTTCTTTTTCGGATTGTAGAGAATGGCGATACGCTGACCCGGTTGCGGTATCTGAGTATAGGATACAACCGTTTTAACCGCCTTCTCGATATTTTCCCCATCATATTGAAATTGAAGCTGCATGTTGACCAGCGGCTGTTCATTGATGTAGGTACCCGTTTCTTTGACAGATACAATATTGGCTTCTAATGTGACACTGTCCTTTATCTTGTTCTTTCTCACCAGTCTCAAAATCGGCGGCAGGAAGATCGCTAGCACAAATAACAGCAGTGGGATAAAGAGCCATATCGCCCAGTTGAGAATGAGTGGTCCGCCCTTCATGACATATTGTATAAAGGTGTCAACAGACGTTTGGTGGGCTGGACTGGCATTTTCGATTGAGATGACCTTTTGCAAAGGGAATTCCTTTAGCTGTTTGCTTTTCGCCTCAAATGCCCCCGATAATTGGTTGCCAAGTGAATAATAGAGCCAATCGCTCTTCACATTTTTATGAAAAGAGAGATCTTCTTTTTGTAAAGATTCATATGACAACGACTGAAAAAGCTTGCTGGCAGACGTCGCCTTATTCGTGCGATGATTATAAATATAACCAGTCAGCTTGCCTTTTGCTTCGTCCTTTGCTGTAGAGCCTGCAAGAAGAACTTCTTCTTCATTCAGCTGGTAGATAAAGGTTTGGTAAATCGGTTTTGGTGTTGGGACGACTTCCCCAAGCCTTCCCTCTGCATCCACTTTCCTTGGTCTTTTTGGATAGGTGGATTCGACAGCGACAGCAACGTTTTGTGATGATCCGATCGTTTTTTGCAGCTGCTGCACGACTTTATCTTCAATGAGGCTGAACGGTTCAGCACTTTTGGAGACATAGACCCCAAGCTGATGTTTCTCGTTTGAGATTCCGCTGACATACGCCTTCTGGTCATTTTTCAAAGTCAATTCAAACATAGGGAATGGGGTCTGCCCTCTAAAAGAATTCATGACGACATCGATGGAAACAGGTCTTGCTGGCAGCTTCAGCTCGTTGAGATTGTGGACATGAAACTGACCATTCTTTAGCTCACCGAGGACCGCAGCAGCGCCTTCCTTTTCTCCTGTAAACAAGAGTCGTCCATTCCATTGATATGTATTCGTTTTTAAAAATGAGGGAATCTGTAATCTTTGCTTAACGAGTTCTTTCTTTGCTCCGCTTGGAGACAGTTTCTCGATCAACAGCTGCTCGTCTTTATTTTTTAAAGCAAGTAAGAGATGGTTCCCTTGAATAGATGGCAGCATTTCATTAAACGTATCGCTTTCCGTGGTCCATTCACTGATTCTTTTTCCTGATTGAGGATCATACATTGCAAAATGGAGTTGCTGGTTTTTTGATACAGCACTCACCACTCGTTTTCCTTCATCGAATGTAAACATTCGTTTGACGTCATACTCTGTCGCTTTCCCTGCTGACAAATCATCTTGGTAATGGTTCCACACCAAGACACTAAGAATGATTGCTGGAATAAAGAAGACAATATACCTGAGGAAAATCACTGGTATTCTTTTCACTTGATCGCTTCCTTTCATGGAGTTCCTTTTTCTCATACGTCAGTGCAGCGAGAATGTTTCATGCTAGAAGAATACCATTCCAACTTTCTAAATCCATATTTTACATATTTGATTATTTACGATAAAATCCAATCAGATTCAAAAAAGGATGTTATCTCAATGGATAAGCTATCATCGATCATTCTAGCGGCTTGGCTGCGTGTTCCCCGTTGGTTCAAGCAAGGGGTGCTCGTATCTATTACCATTTTCTTTTTTTATATGTGCTTTGTAAAGGGGCTGACTAGCTGGTACACCTTGCCGCCTGTTACTTTGCTCGCATGCGCCATTTGTTCCTTCTTCATCTGGTTGGTGTGGCTAAACAGTCAAAAAAACAAGTAAAAAGGAGAATTTCATGAAAGAATCCATCTTTTATTTTGCTATCTCTTTTGTTCTTCAATGGGTTTGGTTTGGGGTTGTGCATCCAGATAGAGGCGTGACACTGCTGGACATGTTGATCTTCTCTATTTTGTTTACGGTGATGTTCTTTTTTATTGGCCGGATTTGGAGGTATCAGAAGAAAGGGCGAAGTGAGTAATGATGAAGCATTTCCTCTTTCTGTCGATGAGTGTTCGTTGTTCTATTGTTGGCGGCGGATCTTTTTGAAGGAGATATCATGCGGACGGTGTCCGCTTTTATCTTCCTTTTTCCTATTTTATTGTTTAAAACGTAAAAAGGCTGCCAAATAGATGGCAGCCCGTTTCTTACTCTTTTCATGCAAATAAATAATCAATGTTTAATCTCCGTCACGGAGTGTATGAATTAAGATTCGATCATATCAGTGTGTCATATGTGTTCCGAGTGAACCTACGTTTGAAAGTAAACGCCATGGAAGTTCTGGATAACAAGACAACGAAAGCCCTACCTCTCATTCGTCCTTACGGCTCCGAAGCCGTGCCAGTGTGAATTGTAAATCAAAACGTCTTTTTTCCATTCTTCCGCTTTTATAGGGGGCGGTTGCAGAAGGAAAAGAATAAGTTTGTTCGCTTTGACAGCGTCTCGTTCTTATCAAGTAGAAGCTCTATTGCTTCTCATTATGTCATAGAAAAAAGAAAGTTTACTTTCTTTATTTATTTGCTATTTCAACACTTAATATAAAACTATAACACGTTCCCCCAACTTACGCAAGTGTTAAAGTGATAATTCTGCTGGTGTCCGGTTTCCTTCGTTCATATAACGAATGGAGGTTGGGTCAATCTTAAGGATCACTAGGTTTGGATCATCTTTTCCTTTAAACCATTTCTCCATCTCATCTGACCAAAGGCGGTCGATCAGTTCTGGATCATCAGTTAATGTGGCTTTACCTGCGATTTCTGCATATGTGTCCCCAAATCCTTCACCTGAATAACCAATGAGAATATGAACATTCGGATTTTTTTCAATCTCATCCGCTTTATGTGTTTCTTTGCTTGTTGGTGTATATAATGTCAACCCTTCATGAAAAAAAGTCATATAGCGGGTATGCGGCTTATCTTGTTCAACAGTCGCCAATGTTCCGACTTTTTGTTCGTCTAATAAATTCATTACCTTTTGTTTTAACTCTTCTTGTGACATGTATCTTCACTCCTTCAAAATGTTATCCGTACTCTTAGGTTTCCACGACAATCCATTCATTAAACAAAGAAATGTGCTTTTCATAAAAAGACATCTTCTAGCTGATGCTATAAAAAACGGATAATTGAAAGGGGAAGTTGAATATGCATCATGAAACGATGTTCCATTTGAGTTCACTTGTTATTGCAGCGGTTGTTGTGGGCATTATCATATGGTCTGTCTCATCTGTACAGAAGAATCGGAAGAAATACTAAACACACCGCCCAATTAAATCTGGGCGGCGTGCTATTGATCATGTATTCATAAAGGAACCGCCGTTGACATGAAGTGTCTGTCCCGTCATATAAGACGATTCGTCCGAAGCAAGCAGTACATAGCAGCCTACATGCTCCACAGGCTGTCCTGGTCTTCCCATTGGCGTCTCGGCCCCAAAGCTTTCGACACTGTCTTCATCAAATGTAGATGGGATGAGCGGCGTCCAAATTGGACCGGGTGCTACACCGTTTACCCGAATTCCATCTTTCACAAGCGACTGTGCCATAGAACGAGTAAAGCCGTTGATGGCCCCTTTTGTCGCTGTATAATCAATGAGCACTTTGTTGCCTCGATACGGGTTAATAGATGTTGTATTAATAATGGAACTTCCCGGTTTTAAGTAATCGAGTGCCTTCTTCGTAAAATAAAAATAGGAATAGAAATTGGTTCTAAAGGTTTGGTGAAGCTGTTCACTAGAAATATCTTGAATACGTTCTTTCGGATGCTGTTCGGCCGCATTATTGACTAAGATGTCCAGCTGTCCAAAGGCTTCAACTGTCTTTTCTACCGCTTTCTCACAAAAGGCTTCGTCCCCGACATCCCCTGCAATTGTTAAACATTTGACGCCTTCCTGTTCTACACGTTTTTGCGTATCCTCTGCATCCTCATGTTCATTTAAGTATACGATCGCGACATGAGCTCCTTCTTTGGCATACGCAACAGAAACGGCACGTCCAATTCCGCTGTCTCCACCTGTAATCAGCGCTACCTTACCTTTTAGCTTACCAGACCCTTTATACGATTCATCCTCATAGATCGGGGCAGGATTCATTTCTCTTTCACTGCCTGGCTGCTGATCCTGCGTTTGGCGCGGAATGCCATTTGTTAAGTATTCACGTAAATCCATGTGTAAGCTCCTCCTTGATTTGTTGATGTATCCTTTCATTACCACTTCATTTTTTCACTCAAACATCCCTATGCGTCATCGATGCGTTTTGAAAACTGACAGGTTTCAGGATGGGAAAAATCGGTTACATAAACACAAAAAAGGAGCGTTCTCACATGCTGTCAACCATTTCTAAAACCTTTAGCAGACCAAAAGGCTGGCTCGGAAGCATCGCAGGTTTTATTATGGCAAATGAAAATAAGGCACTGAATCAATGGGCGATCCAGCATTTAGATTTATCAGATGGTGAAAACATATTGGAAATAGGCTATGGCCCCGGCTATAGCATCAAACATATGCTCAAGCATTTTGACGATCTTCACATTGATGGACTAGATGCTTCTTCAACTATGAAGGAACAGGCGCATTCGCGTATAAAGAAACGATCCAAAGAGAAGCAGGTCCGGCTGTATGTCGGGAAAATTGAAAAAACGCGCCTGCCGGCGGATCAGTATGACAAAGTACTTTCTGTTAACAATTATACGATTTGGGATGACCCAAAGGCTGGCGCACTCAACCTTTATCACACCTTGAAGCCGGGCGGAACACTCGTCATTGTGATGCAACCAAGAGAAAAAGGAGCGGACGCCAATCGGACAAAAGAAATGGGCGAAAGCATCCTCAATGATTTAGAATTTGCTGGATTTGATCAGTTTTCTGTTGAATATGAGGAGATTCGTCCCACCCTCGCTGTCTGTGTCACAGCAAAAAAGCCGAGAAGCGAATAAGCTCTCGGCTTTTTTTTACCATTTTGCCTCTTTGACAAATTGATAAAAAAGTTGATGTAATTTCTGTTCAATCTCTTCCTTTGTTCCTTGTCCATAAAGTGCCATGCTTTCTTCGCTTTCAATGATGGATGAACTGATCAGGCTAAACATTTCAGACCCTTCTTTGCCAAGCTCTAGCGGCGCCAGCATGAGGAGCATTCTGGACATGAGCTGCTGCCCGCCATCCATGCTTTTGATCTCGTATGCCTCATCAAGATCATAGATATGAAAGACCGGTTTCTTAATGAGATCATGCTTTAAGTGAAAAAGAGCAAACTCGGTTCCTGGAATGCCTAAACCACCTTGCTGCTCACGCTCAAGCAAACCGGCTGCCACTTCGTCTGCACGTTCTAAATAGCCTTGACTTTCAACCTGACGCATCAGCTCTCTCATTGTTGACTCATGCTGCTCTGTCGTCTTCTTTTTTTCGATTGTAAAATGGGACAAGATGCTGCGAATCACTGACATATAATTCGTGATTTGCTCTGCCATTCCTATCATATCAACCGTTTCCTCCACCGATTCTTTTGCAGATTCCTGCGCTCTTTTTTTCTCAATCAGATAAGGAATTTTTCGTTTAATATGAGACTTGACCCGCACCGCGTCATCCTCGTTTAAGAGCGGGCTGACCATAATGTAATCAATATGCTCATAGGGGATCGGCACGGTTGATACAATCATGTCATAGCTTGCAGCGTCGATTTCCTTTAGCTCCATTAAGGAAGATAGATCAAATTTGGCGATTTCAGGCAATTCTTTTTTCAATCGTGATGCGAGCATTTTTGACGAACCGATACCGCTTGAGCAAACGACCAATGCATGAATCTTGGTTTCTTCTTTTTTAATTTCAAGCACCGAACCAAAATGAAGCACGATAAAGGCAATTTCATCCTCTGGAAATTCGATCTCAGGAAAGAAGCGCTCCACACCTTCTTCAATCGCCATGAACAGCAAGAAGTAGTCTTTTTTTATTTGTTGTGTGAGCGGATTGTAAATACGCATCTTTTCTTTTAATCGGTTCATAGCTGGTTCAAGATGAGACACGAGTCCCTCATACAATGAATCGTTTTCATTTAAATGATAGCCTGTTTTATGAGAAATAAAATCAATGAGTTTCTTCGTTCTCAGCGCGATATCTAACTCAATCTCATCAATGCGGTATTCTGCCGTAAAGCTTCGATTTGCACTGCGCAAATGGATGGTCATGTATCCAACTTCAGCTTCAGGAATCTCTACATTAAACATGCGTTCTAATGCTCGCGCGATTCTGAGTGAAGATTCAAATTCCTTCGTCCGCTTTAATTCAAGCAATTCTTCCTCTTCCATCCGAATGGTTTCACCGATTTGAATGCGTTCAATGGCATAGGTTAAGTGAACGACAAGTGCAATATAGGCACTATCTGACAATGAGAGAGAGAGTCTGTTTTTCAAATGAAAGAGCAGCCTTTCTACCTTGAGCAGCTGTCCTCGACTGACTACCCCAAACACCTTTTCAGTCGCTTTCGTTCGATGTTTAATATTCATCTCAATCGTTTCGAGAAATAATTGAATGTCGAGACGGTCAACGATCAGGTTCCCGACAATTTTTCGTTTGGCTTCCTCCGGTCCTTTTAATTCAATGCCGTACCCACGCTTGCGGATAAGCAGTAAACCGTAAGGAGCGATCCAGTCCGTCAGTTCATCTAAGTCGTAGCTGATGGTCGCATTTGTGACCTGCAAGTCGGCTGCAAGTGTATATAATTTCACCGGTTCTTTTGCTTCAAGCAGGGCACACAGGATTAAGAGCTTCCGTTCATCAGAACTATATTCAATTTGATCTTCATTTGAGATATGAGACAGAAGCCGCTGTTTGTCTTCCTGTTCACCGACCGCCTTCAAGCCCTTCCCCGGCTGTTTATCAAGTGATAGGTTGTAATTCTTTAAAATAGGTTTAATGGATTTAAGTTCTCTATGAATGGTTCTTGTACTTACCTGAACAGAATCGGCGATCTCACGAATGGTGACATAACGATTTTGCTGAATCATATATTTGATCACTTTCTGTTCTCGTGCCGTTATGTACATGAAATGCCTCCTTCTGCTTAAATAGGTCTATTGTCACACTTTAATATAAAACGCTTTCACTGATCGATGCAACCTGAAGTTGATCTAAATTTGGCACACAGGCTGTGACAAAATGAAAGACTCACACGTTTCTCCAAAAGGAAGGTCCATAATCCTTTTGATGAAATTGAATCGTTTGTTCATGAAATGGCAGTGTGCCCCCGACCTTTAATGAATAGGTAGGATTATAGACGGGAGAGCCAAAGCAATACTCCATCGTCCCTTCCTCCGGCCGAAACATGACGGTTCGCATCGTCCCAAACAGCTCTTCATAATTGTGCACAGTCAGACCAGCAGGGTATTCTGTCTGAAATAGTTCCGTAAGAGACTCGCTTGACGGCTGTTCTTCTAAAGCTTGAATTAACATGTCGTACCTGACAACAGAATGATGTTTCGTCAACCCTTTTGCCGTGTGATCAGCGAGCGGATGGTTCGTAGCCGCAATAAATCCACGCTCCGGCCTTCTCACCTTTTTTTGCCCATCAATCATTTCAATCACAGCCGCCTCTCCCTTCCGGTCAGCAAGCATGAGGTGAACATTTGACGCGACGGGCATTTCCTGTACCAAACGGACGGCATCCTCCACCGTTTTACAGGACTCTAGCACAGCACGAATGACATGATATACTTGCAAGCCAGCAACAGCCGGCGGCTTTAAGCCTGGTTCGTTGCCAACAGGCGGACCGCATGCAGAAAATGTTACCGATAGACCATGCTCATTCATCCCATCCGATCGACCAAATAAGATTAATGATGAGCCTGTATGGACTGCTGAGCCCTTCACATGTGTAGATACAAGACGCATATCATCAAACAGCGGAGAAAAATCATAGTTGCGAAGCATCACCGTCTGTTGATTGGCAGCCTCATTCCCCTGCATCACACAATGGGAACAGCCTGGCTGAAGATGCGAAGAATAGAAAAAGGTCAAATCGCTTTCATCTATTTGCATTTCATCACAAAATCCCGAGAGCTCTTCTTCTAACTGAGGAAGAAATGGGCGAATCAGCTGCTTTGTTTCCTTCACAGCCTCTTTTGATAACGGTTCTGATTGAATGTATTGTTTCTTAAGCAAAGGGCGTTCCTTCAGCCAAATAGCCTGCTGCTTTCCTACCTCATAAGCTGTTCCTTTCAATTCATGAAAATACGCACTCATCTCCTGCATGCATACACCTCTTTTGTCTTTGTTTCTTTTATCATATCGAAACAGCCCTTCATTTAAAAGAATGAAAAAAACTGTAATCCCGCGGGATCACAGTTGCTTAGCGGATTGTTGAAACAGCGCTTCTGCCATTGCTTCATATCCTTTGTGGTTCGGATGAAATTGATCAATCGATAAGTATGCGCTTTGATGACCTTCAAATACACCGTATATATCCACCACTTCTACATGTGGATTCGTAGCAAGCTGGCGAAGGTGATGGTTGTATTGCTTCAGCCATCTCTCGGCGATCGGAATCTCAGGAAAAGGATTATATAAATTCAATAAATATACGCAGTATGGTTGATGCTGTCCTCTTTTTATCAGGGCAATTTCTTGAACCATTTTGCTAAAATTCGCCTGACAATGCATAGACGCTTGCAGCAGTTTCTTTTCATCTTCACCTTTTTCATACTGCAGAACAGCTTGAACAAGATCATTCCCGCAGCCTGTGATGGTGATGATGTCAGCATGAGCAATCGCCCGTCTTACATCAGACCGCTGAAAAAGCTGCAAGATTTCTTCCGTTGTTAACCCTGATTTCGCAAATACGGACAGTTTCACCGGTATATGCAGCTTCTTTTCAAGCCTCGCCGCATATCGCTCCGTAAAACCGCCGCCAAATAAACGTGCCCCCACCCCAACCGTTAAGGAATCTCCAATCGCAACATAGGATCGTCCCACTCTTATCCCTCACTCTCTCCTGCCTTCTCTTATATATACGAAAAAGAAGAAGAAATGCTTGTAGCAGATGGCTTAAAGGCATCCACCTTTTTTTCAAAAACGCAGGATGAGCGCATTTACAAACACTTTACTTGCGATATCGATCCATTTTTTGTTCAATGGGAGTAGGGTTTTTTTGCTTAAATCGCGGACTTGAAGCGTTTCAGAAAAATTTACAAACTTTTTATCTTGATTTCAAGACTTTATACCTTGACTTCAAACTATATAGTGATTACAATGAAAATATCAGTTTTTATGTAACTGTGCTTGTTACATCTTTTTCATATCATTCCAATATGATTAAAGATGCCACATATTCAGTGTATCTTTGGGATACACTAAAAAAATCATTGAAACAGGAAGGATTGAATGAACATGGCAAAAGTTTTATACATCACTGCACATCCGCATGATGAAACAGTTTCTTACAGTATGGCTACTGCTAAAGCATTTATCGAATCTTATAAGGAAGCAAATCCAAGTGACGAGGTTGTACATATCGATTTGTACAAAGAAAACATTCCTCACATTGATGCAGATGTATTCGCTGGATGGGGCAAGCTTCAATCTGGTGCTGGCTTCGATACACTTTCAGCTGAAGAGCAAGCGAAAGTTGCTCGCCTAAACGAATTAAGCGATCAATTCGTTTCTGCTGACAAATACGTATTTGTTTCACCACTTTGGAACTTCTCATTCCCACCAGTTCTTAAAGCATACATCGACTCTGTTGCTGTAGCTGGTAAAACATTCAAATACACTGAACAAGGTCCTGTTGGATTACTAACAGACAAAAAAGCGCTACACATCCAAGCACGTGGCGGATACTACACTGAAGGTCCTGCTGCTGAACTAGAAGCAGGTCACCGTTACCTTGGAACAATTGCAAACTTCTTCGGTATTCCTTCTTTCGAAGGTCTTATTGTTGAAGGTCACAATGCTGAGCCTGCAAAAGCAGAACAAATTAAAGCAGATGCGATCGAACGTGCAAAAGCTTTAGGTAAAACTTTCTAATCATGAACACGCAAAAAGCCAATGATCTTAACGATCATTGGCTTTTTATTTGTTCAGTTGCAAAACCTAATTCTTTTGAAATGCCGCTGGCCGCTTTTTTGACCTGCTCAATTAAATAAGGAAGCCGTTCCTTTTGATAGCCGGCCTCAAACCCTGCAATACTAATGCCTGCTGCCACTTCTCCGTGATGATTGAAAATGGGCGCTCCAATAGCCGCAGTATAGTTTTCAAGCTCTGAATAGCTTAACGTATATCCACGCCTGTTTGATTCTTCGATCATGTTTCGCAGGACATCTTTATCGGTAATAGTTCCGATCCCGATTTTCCCGAGCTCTACCGAATCAATATAGGAAAGTCTCTCTTCCTCTGGCAAAAAGGAAAGAATACTTCTCGCACAAGCTCCCGCATATAATGGAGATCTTCTTCCGACAGCGGTATAGAGCCGGACAGGCTGCGTTCCTTCCATTTTCTCCACATAAATGGCTTCATCTCCTTCACGAATAATGAGCTGAACAGCCTCACCTACCTCATCACGCAAGTTTTCCATAAAGGGCCTTGCAATTCTACGGATATCAAGGCGGTCTGCGACAAGCTGACCGTATTCAAGGAACATCAATCCTAATCGGTAAACACCTGAAGGATGCTTTTCTAATAACCCCATATCGGCTAACGAGTTGGCCATTCGGTGTACAGATGTTTTAGGCATGCTCGAGAGCTCAATCATGTCATTTAACGTTAATTGTTCGTGTGTGATAAAAAGCCGTAATATCTCCATTGATTTCACAACGGTTTTATTTGTGTTCTGCATGTTCCTCACCTTTTCTAAAATGAAAATGCTTCGAGTTTTAATCTTGCCGTCAGGTCCTTCATCTCCGCTTCTTGTGTGAATACGGCTTGCTCTGCTTCTTGGCGGCCAATTTGTTGAAACGTGAGATTCGCTCCAGGCATCGCCTGCGCAATGAGCGGCAAATCGACTGTTGCCACCTCACCAATTCGGGGATATCCACCTGTCGTTTGACGATCTGCGAGTAGAATAATCGGCTGGCCGTCAGGAGGAATTTGAATAGAGCCAAAAGCAACCGCTTCTGAAATCAATTCAAGTTTTTGCTTTAAACGAATCGGTTCCCCTTTCAATCTGCATCCCATACGATCAGATTGGGGAGTGACCTGATAAGACCGCTCGAAAAAAGCTTGCTGCGATTCTTCCTGAAAATGAGATAAATGTCTGCCTGCAAGCACCCGAATGACTGGTGATTTCCCGAGAGGCAAAAAATGCGCATGATTGACTGTCCAGTCTGGCGCACGTTCCCCTTTGCTTTTTAACATGTGAACGAGGCGCTCCGCCAGTGGTGACGGTTCTCCAATTGGCAGGACATCTCCTTTTTCTAGCGGACGCCCTTCTATCCCGCCTATCTTCGCTCTGACGTACGTACTTTTACTTTTCATCACCGGCTCAACATCAAATCCACCGGCTACAGCGAGGTAGGAGCGGCATCCCCTCTTACAAGGGCCAAAGGTGATCGTGCTTCCTGCTCGAATGAAGAGTGGTTTCCATAGAGGCGCTTGTTCCCCGTCAATCTCAATCTCCACATCAGCACCGGTCAAGGCAATCAGCTGATCCTTCTGACATGTCAACACTGGGCCGGGCCCCATTAAAGTGATTTCCAGCACCGCTTCGTTTTCTTGATTCCCGGTGAGGATATTGGCGATTCGGAGAGAGAGCGGGTCCATGCCGCCGCTCGTTAACACACCGTACTTCTGATAGCCTATTCTCCCTTTATCTTGAATGGTGGTGAACATTCCTGGCTTGATGACATGCATACTCAACGATCTTCCTCCTTCATGCTGAAAAATTCCTTTTCAGACAGTTGAACAAATCGAACCTCGTCCCCTGCCTTTAGTAGACTAGGTCTCTCAGCATTCGGTCGAAATAAGGACAAAGGGGTTTGTCCAATGAGCTGCCAGCCTCCGGGTGTAGATATCGGATAAACCCCTGTCTGCTTCCCTGCAATACCCACAGATCCTTTTGGAATCGACATTCTTGGTGTTTGTCTGCGCGGAGCTGCAATTTTTTCAGAAAGTCCGCCTAAAAACGGGAACCCAGGAGCAAACCCAATCATATAGACAAGATACGTCCCGGAGGTGTGAATGCGTACAACTTCTTCAGGCGTCAAATCATTGATACGGGCGACTTCTTCTAAGTCAGGACCGAGCTCTCCTCCATAACATACAGGAATGTCGACGATCCGGCGCTTTGCCTGATTCCCCTCGTGCCAGTTGTCTTCAAGGAGGTTTTCAATATAGTCTTTGACCCATTCATACGGAGAGATCGCACGTTGCTTAAGCTGAGCAGATTGATACACCTTATAGGGCTCATAAAAGACGGTCACGTTTGTAAAAGCTTGAACAGCTTCCACATATCCTTCAAATGGATGCTGTTCAATACACGAAAACAGCTGCTTCACACGCTCATGAATGTCTTCACTTATATCAGTCCCGGCTTGGATGACAATGGCTGCGTCTCCTAGCGGGTGGAACGTGATCGTATCTTTTATCGTTGAAAATGTCACTCTTATGACACCTCTCTTTCTACAGGACACCGAGCTTTTGATCTCTTACATCTGTGATAAACATATGACCGGGTGCATGGGTGATCGCAATGTCTGGCTTAGTGTGCATGACGATGGCTTGCGGCGTCACACCACATGCCCAAAACACCGGAACTTCCCCTTCTTTGATCACAGATGGCTCTCCAAAGTCTGGTTGATCTACATGTTCTATGCCAATCACAGCTGGATCACCTATATGGATAGGACCGCCATGTACCGATGGGAATCTAGACGTCACCTGAACACTTCTTGTGACTTGATGCGCTGGGATCGGCCTCATGCTGACAACCATCGGACCATGGAATACACCTGCCCTTTCACATGAAATGTTCGTTTGATACATTGGGACATTATGTCCATTTTCAATATGGCGGACAGGAATGTCATTCAGCATGAGTGCATGCTCAAACGTAAAGCTACATCCGATGAGAAAGCCCACCATATCATCCTCCCAATAGGAAGAAATATCTGTTATCTCTTCTTGAAGAACCCCTTTTTTGTAAACACGGTATTTAGGGAAATCCGTTCGAATATCGGCATCAGGTGCTGAACGCCTTGGCACTGGATCACCTGGGTCGAGCACATCAAGCAAAGGACACGAAGCCGGATTCCGCTGACAAAATAAAAGAAAATCGAAGGCCAGCTCTTTTTTGACGATCATTAAGTTGGCTTGCGCAAATCCCTCAGCAAAGCCAGCCGTTGGTCCTGTGATCTTCTGCTTACGAATCAATTCCCTTATTTGTGACGGCTTATAGGTTTGATATGCTTTCATGTGATCAGCTCCATAGTTTTGGAATTTCATTCATGATGGTATATCCGCCCATGATTGCCATGATGACAACAACAAACGCACCTGTTGCGGTCAAAAAGAATGGATGGCGATAATCACCGACAATTTCTTTTTTATAGGCAGCAATCAGCAATGTTCCGAGTGCAAGCGGCAAGATCAATGCATTGATGGCCCCAACCAAAATCAATATGTTCACAGGTCTTCCAATCGTTATAAAACAAATGGTCGAGAGCGCAATGAATCCAACGATAATGCCTCGTTGATTTTTCTCGATTTTTGGTGAGAAGGTTTTAAAGAAGGAAACGGAGGTGTATGCCGCTCCAATGACTGAGGTAATGGCAGCAGCCCACATAATAATCCCGAACATTTTATATCCAACATTTCCAGATGCTAATTGAAAAACAGACGCAGGCGGGTTCGACGGATCAATCTGTAAGCCTTTTGAGACAACTCCTAGAACGGCTAAAAATAAAGCCACACGCATTACGGATGTGATCAAAATACCGAAAATGGAACTTTTCGTCACTTGCGGCAATGCTTCCTTCCCCTTAATGCCAGCATCCAGCAGACGATGACCACCAGCAAAAACGATATAGCCACCAACTGTCCCGCCGACAAGTGTGACAATCGATAACATGTCAATTTTCTCTGGCACGAAAGTTCTCATGACCGCTTCTCCAACTGGCGGTGCTGTGGAAATAGCCACATACAGCATCAGACCAATCATGACAAAACCAGCGATTTGTGTGAATCGGTCCATCGCTTTTCCTGCCTCTTTGATGACAAAAATGAGAATGGCAATGACTGCACTGACCCCAGCCCCTATGCGGGGATCGACGCCGAATATGACCTGAAAACCGAGACCCGCACCAGCGATATTTCCAATATTAAAGGCAAGACCCCCAATGACAATCAAACAGGCTAACACATATCCGAGCCCCGGCAGAACCATATTGGCAATGTCCTGTCCTCTTTTTTCCGAGACGGCAATGATACGCCATACATTTGTTTGCGCAAAAATGTCTAGCAAAATGGAAATCAAAATGACAAACCCAAAGCTAGCTGCGAGCTGCTGTGTGAACACCGTTGTTTGTGTTAAAAATCCCGGTCCAATGGCGGACGTTGCCATTAAAAAGGCTGCGCCCATCAGCATAGAACGGTTCCCTTTTTGAACTTTCATGTGTTTGGCTTTCTCTCTTTTCATGCTGTTTCCCCCTTTGATGACGATTTATCGAAAGGCCTTGAGTTGAATAGTGGCTTCTTTTAGCTTCGCTGTAATGGTTTTTGCAAATTGAAGCGCGTGACTGCCATCCCCGTGGATGCACACCGTATCTGCTTTGAGCTGAACATCTTCCCCTTGCACTGTCCGGACTTTCCCCTCTCTTACCATACGGATGACCTGCTGAACTGCCCTTTCATCCTCTTCAATAAGTGCATGAGGTTCACGGCGTGATGTCAGTGTCCCGTCTGGTTGATACGTCCGATCAGAAAAAACTTCATGTGCCACTTGAAGACCGATTCTTTCCCCTGCTGACGCAAGTTCACTGCCTGACAGCGCAAATAACACAAGGTTAGGATCAATATCATACACAGCCTTTGCAATTGATTCAGATAATTCAGTATTTTTAGCCGCCATGTTGTAAAGGGCACCATGTGGTTTGACATGCTGCATCATGCCGCCTTCTGCTTTCAGAAAGGCTGATAGTGCACCAATTTGATAGATCACAAGATCATAGGCTTCCTCTGCTGAGATAGCGATTGGACGTCTGCCAAAACCGACTAAATCTTGCAGACCTGGATGTGCACCAATTTGGACCCCTTTATCCAGTGCCATTTTAACCGTCTTTCTCATCACAGTTGGATCTCCCGCATGAAAACCGCATGCAATATTGGCTGAGGTAACATATTCAAGAATTTGTTCATCTGAACCGATGGTGTATTGACCAAAACTTTCTCCCAAATCACAGTTAATATCCACTTGATACATAGGACCCCTCCTTGTCGTTCCGAATTGCGGAATAGAAAGTCCGAATATTCGAATTTATATTGATTATACCAACTTTGGATAGACTGCACATGAAATTGTCAGAAAATATAACAATAGAACTAGTAGAAAACAAAAAAGTGAGAGGTCATGTCCTCTCACTTTTTCTACTCGTTTATTTAGACAGCACCCAATGTTGGATGGCTTTTGCTACCCCGTGCTCTGTATTAGGAGCTGTAATCCAATCAGCCGCTTCTTTCACAACTTCTTGTGCATTGCCCATTGCAATGCCTAATCCGGCTTCTTGAATCATCGCCATATCATTCAGACTGTCGCCAAGTGACATGACGTTGTCCATTGTGCAGCCAATGCGTTCTGCTACTTTTGCAAGAGCTGCCGCTTTGTTAATGCCTGCTGCATTGACTTCGATATTGGTTGGACTGGAATTCGTGATTTCTAGCTGTCCATTTGTTTTCAATGTATGGAGGACTTCCTCACGAACAGCATCGTCATGAATATCAAAACCAAATTTCAACCATTCGTGGTCATGAATGCGTTCAGGGAATTCTCCTCTCCACACCTTATCCACAGTAGATGCCCAGTAATCGGTTTCGTATCTGTTTTTTAGATCCCACATCATCTGAACGTGATCAGGATGCAGCAGTTCCCGTTCGATCAACTGGAAGTTTGAATCCCAAATTTCACTTCCGTTCGCTGTGACAAGATAAGAAGAGAGTTTCAGCGGCTCGACCAGCTCTCGGCATGTCATCAGCGTACGTCCTGTGCTAATCACCACATGGACCCCTTTGGCTTCTGCTTCTTTAATGGCTTGTTTATTTTCCTCAGGAATGACGTGCTCACTGTTTAACAGCGTGCCATCCATATCAATGGCAATCAATCGGATGTCTTTCTTATCAGCTTGTGTTGACAAATTGAGTACCCCACTTTGTATCATTTTTTGAATCTATCTTTATTTTAATATAAAGATGAAGATGGCACAAAGGGACGAGTTTGATCCCAAAGAAAAAAGACCTTGTGACAGGTCTTTTTTCTTCTTCTTAACGTTCACATGCGATGCCGTCTTTATCACGGTCAAGGTGTGTATTTTTTAAGTAGAGTGCTTTTGATACATAAGGCTTGTACTTCGTTTTTCCACCTTTGTTTTTCGTATTTTTGCTTTTTGCCACGCCGCCTTTATACACTTTGTTGAGTGCTTTGCAGTTTTTGTACTTGACTGTCTTTGCATCCGCTGTGTGAGTGTCAACTTGTGTAAAGCTAAGTAAAAGACCGAAAGATATGACAGCCACCATGATTTTTTTCAACATGTAAGTTCCCCCCTATTTTTTCTCATTTTACATTTTTATCATATGTCACCACATTTTGTTTTTCAAGACGAACGAGGTAGGAATATTGGTTTTTTTGGAATTAAATGAATCTTATTGCCTATGTGGTAAAATGAGTGGGAAACCTTTCCGGTTTTGACACGTATATGAAGAGAGGAGCTTTCCACATGAAAATGAAATATACCATTCTATATGTAAACGATGTTGAAGCAAGTATTCAGTTCTACCATCATATCCTCGGTTTCCCGATTAAATTAAGAGTTGAATCCTATGTTGAGTTTGATACAGGAGAAGTGACCTTATCGATTAATTCACGCCAAGATGTGAAAGAGTCACTTGGTCTGCCTGTTCCAGAGGCAGTTAGCTCGTCACAAACGTTTGAGATTGGCTTTGTTGTGGATGATGTGAATGAAACAATTGCATCCTTGAAGGAAAAAGGAGTACCTGTCATCAAGGAACCTGCCAAGAAGCCGTGGGGACAAACGGTCAGTTATGTGTCTGATCCTGATGGACATTTCATTGAAATATGTGATGCGGTCTCCTAATAGCTGTCTGAAGGAGTGAAGCATAATGAGAAAGAAACATGCTTTTTTTGCTGGTGTTTGCTCCATGCTGTTGATTTGCAGTGCGGCGCTCATATTACAGCACCATGAATGGATTGGATTCGTCAGTGGTGGAATCTCTATTATTGCGTTCGTTGCATCTGGATTTCTTATGGGTGCATGGACCAACGGGGAAGAGGCACGAGCGGCCTATCACTCTGAAACAAAAGAACACCGGATGTTTCGTCTTGATACGGCTTTTCTTTTCATCATCTTTGCCCTTCCGCATATGGGTGCAGCACTGTTGTATGTTTTTATGTAAATAGTTGATTTGGTTCAAAGGAGTAATTAACATGGCTGTTTTTGTCTTATTCGTTGTATTTGGTTTACCTATGATCTCTTTGCTGATTGGTATTTTCGGCACATTGTTTTTAAAGAACATTTGGTTTCCTACATTGATTGTGCTGGTTGCGAGTGTGATTCTGATGTTCACCTCTATTGGTGGAAATGAATCTTTTCTCATTTGGGTCATCATCTACACAGCCTGTGCATTTCTCGGTGCGTTCATTACAAAGCGATTCCAAGTTGTTTCATAAATACTCATCAAAAAAAGAACAGTTTACACTGTTCTTTTTTTGATTAAATATCGGCACACCATAGCTCTATTTCGATTTTCAGCTCTGGCCACCCTAATGCAGTCACATAGGCAACGGTCATTGATGGATATGCCGTTTTGAAGATTGCATCCCACTGTGGGTATAGATGATCCCAATCAATTTCTTCTGTTGCCCAAATATTGACTTTGATGACGTGTTCTTCATTCAACCCTTCTGATGCAAGGATTCTCTTTATATTTTCAAACGTATTGGTGACTTGGTCGTTTAAGCTTGATGGGATCTGTCCATCCGCTCCTGTCCCTACTTGACCTGATGTCACAAATAACCCCGCACCCTTTGGCACCCTTGTGATATGACTGTAGTTGCCAACGGGTTTCGGCATACTTTCTGGATTTTTTCTCGTAATTTTCTCCATGTAAATCCCTCACTCACTATGATTTTTCTGCGTGTTTTTCTTCCTGTAGACAGACTTCACCAATTTTTGTCTATCCTAAAAGAAAACAGCAGTGGAGTATCCGTAGCCACAAGGTAAGAACATCAATATTTTCTTTTTCATGGACGAAACACTCCTTTTTGATTGCGTGAGCAAGGTTTAGATTCATTTCATCCTACCTGATAAATGAACCACAGTCAAAAATAAATGATAAACGATAACGTGCAATATCTTGATTCTTATTGCCTATTATCTAAAATCGTTCTTTTCTTGTTCATGGTTTGTTCAAATTTCTTCTATATAGTAGATCGTAATAGGAGGTAGGATACATCATGGCAAAAATAAATAAGAAAATGATTAGTCTTTGCACCGCAGCTATCAGCAGCTTATACATCACTGGTTATGCAACTACCCATCACGCGCAAGCCGTTCAGACAGCACAATCAAATACACAAACAGACGCTTCTTCAAATCATACATCTCTCACATCAGATACTACCGCCGCTCAAACAGAAGATACCACTTCAGAAACTGAACTCACGGATGGTACTTTCTCTGGTACTGGATCAAATGAGATTGGCTCTATTAGTGTATCTGTTACCATCAAACAAGGAAATATCACTTCTGTCGAGATTACGAGTGATAACACTAGATACGGACAAAGCTCCATTTCATCATTACCCAATGAAGTGGTCATCAGACAAAGTGCTGATGTAGATACGGTGAGTGGCGCAACATTAAGTACTCAGGATTTTGAAACAGCCGTTGCTCAGGCTTTAGAGCAGGCAAAGGCATAGAGAGGAGACACCATGATGAAATGGTTAGGACAACAAAAACTCATTACTTTTCAAAAATCCATGCTGGCTATGGGAACTGTTATCAATATTCAAGTGGTTGCCTATGAAGAAGATCGACGGGCTGTTTTAGAAGACATCAACCGTGCCTTTTCCATTTTTTACGATATCGAGCATCGTTTTAGCCGTTTCCGCTCTGATTCTGAAGTCATGAAGTTAGCCAATCGTTCAAAGCAAGAGGTATTAGTCAGTGAAATGCTTTTCGATTTAACAGCCTATGCGCTAGAGTTAGCCGAGTTAACAAATGGCAAGTATGATCCAACCATCGGAAAAATCATGGAACAAAAAGGATTCGATCGTTTATATACGACAGGACAAACTTTTTCATCACATGACGTTCCACATACAGCTGTTCATTACCGTGACGTCCAGTTAAACGAGACGAATCGGACGATTTATTTGAACAAACCGCTGATTTTGGATTTCGGTTCTATTGCAAAGGGATTTGCGTGCGATCTTGCCGCAAAAGAACTTGAAGCATGGGAAGGCTTTATGATGAATGCTGGTGGGGATGTGTTGGTATCTGGATTTAACGAACAACAAGAAGAGTGGACAATTGGGATTCGGCATCCCATCCACAAACAGACCAACATCTCGGTCATTCAAACCACCAATTGTGCGATTTGTACATCTGGAAGCTATGAACGGATCAGTCGTTATGATCCTCATACGCACCATTTGATACACCCTCAAACGAAACAGTCTGAACAAAGTTTGTTAAGCTGTACCGTCATTGCACCACTCGGTATGCTCGCCGATAGTCTATCCACAGCTGCTTTTTTATTAGGTCGAGAAGAGGGTTATTCATTTTTAGCCGAACATGAAATACCTGCCGTGATGGTAGATCAAACCGCTGATATGATCGTAACACCGGAGATGAAGGAGGTTCACTCATGGAATCACAACCAGCACCTATCACAAACCAAACATTTTTGAAACCATCACCCTCACTAAAAGCCTACATTCGGACACCGAAACGGTATGTCATCGCCATTCTTTTGGTCCTTTTATCCGCCGGGAGTCTGCACGCTGGTTTTCTTAGTGGTCTCGCTACAGTTGCTACCAGCATCGGGACAGCACTAATTCTTGACTCTTTCATCTCAAGAGTGATTTGGAAAAACAATAAACACACATTCCCTGATGGAGCTCTGCTCACAGGGCTGATTATTGGCATTGTTCTAAGTCCAGCTACTTCTTTTGCTGTTTCTGTTTTCACAGCCGCAGCAGCCATTTTATCTAAGCATGTCATCACTTATCAAAAGAAACCAATTTTGAATCCAGCCGCATTTGGTTTATGGCTCTCAGTCATTTTATTTTCTTCCAATCAAAGCTGGTGGGGCGGTATGTCTCTTCTACCTTGGTGGACCCTATTCCTTGTGGTGGTCGGCGGTTATTTGGTGACCAGCCGCGTACAAAAATTCCCGCAAGTTTTCGCCTTTCTAGCAGCATACGGCCTGATCCACCTCATATTGGGATTCATTGGCTTAACGGATGCTTCATCTGCTTTTATTACGCCCTACTTGAATGCTGTCTTGTTTCTTGCGTTCTTTATGTTGACTGATCCACCTACTTCACCAGCAAAGAATCGTGATCAAATCATCTTTGGTATCCTGTGTGCTGTCGTTTCGTGTGTGGACTTCTATTTATTTAACAGCCTATCTTACTTACTCACAGGGCTTTTATGTGCCAATGCTTGGAAAGCCTATCGAACGTACCAAACAAATCAAAAGCGACGGGCAATAAGGACGAAAGTTGTCTAAATAAAAAAACGGACATCGACTTCTCGACGTCCGTTTGACCATACCTTATAAACGATAACGTGCAATATCTTGATTCAATCGCATGCTTAGCTCATTGAGCCTTTCTGCTGCCTTCGCCACATTGGAGATGGCGGTGACTTGTTCGTCTGTAGATGCAGTGATTTCTTCAATCGCTGCGGCATTTTCTTGAGAAATATGGGCTGCACCATGCATCGCTTTTGTGATGAGGTCGTTTTGTTCCAGTAATGTGTTCAGCTCTTTTGCCATCGCATTTGTTTCAACGATGGTTTGTGAAATCGATGTAGAGATGGAATTGAATTCTTGTTCTGTTGCGTGAACCGCTTCATCAAGCTCGGCAAAACGATCCATTGTTTTGGACATCATGCCAGCTGTAGCCGTCGTTTCTTCTTTAATGCCTTGAATCATCTGCTGGATTTGAACGGCTGATTGCTTTGTCTGTTCAGCTAAATTCCGCACTTCACTCGCCACAACCGAGAATCCTTTGCCATGCTCTCCTGCACGAGCTGCTTCAATGCTCGCATTCAGGGCCAGTAAGTTCGTTTCATTTGAAATGCTTTCAATGGTATCTGTGATTTGAGAAATATCTTGTACTTTTGTACTTAACTGCTCAATCCCTGATCGAATACCTTGAGATGCCTGAATGGATTGCTCATTTGATTGTTTTAATTGCTGGACAATTTGCTGACCCTGCTCGGAAGATTGGTTCGACTGGTCTGAAATTCGTTTGATCTGGTCGCTTTGTTCTTTGACGTTTTCAATGGATTGATTGAACTGAGTCATTTGTTGATTGGCTACCTCAAGGTCTGATGCTTGATGAAGTGTCCCAGTTGAGATATCCCCAATCGCTCGGCCAATTTCTTCACTGCTAGCGGATGTTTCTTCAGAGATGGCGGATAGATCTGTCGCAGATTCGACGAGCTGGCTGCTCGTTTCCTGCAAACCGCTCACAAGTGCTCTAAGCTCTCCTGACATATGATTAAAGCCTTTTGCCAACTGCCCAATTTCATCCGAGGTTTCTTTTAAGCTGGTGCGTTCAATATTGCCCGCCGCAATTTCTTTTGAAGCAGCCGTAACTTGCTTGAGCAGTCTCACTTTTCCTCGGGCTGCCAAATAAAAGACACCCATACTTAAAAGAGCGACACCTGCTGTAATGAGAATAATATAGAGCTTCATCTGCTCTAGTTCTTTATAAAATTCATCCTGAAATACGGCGATTCCTATACTCCAATTCCACGGTGTAAACTGGTTCATATAAGCGAGTTTTTGCTTTTCTTCCCCCGTGGCATCGTCTTTATCCATATAGGTGATATAGTGTGCATCCTCGCCTTTTGCTGTAGCGCCAGCGACCATTTTTTGACGATTTGTCGTGTTATCTGGGATGACGCCGATGTCGTTAACCGGATGAACCTGTGATGAATAATCGGCTCCATATGCGACAAGGTAGCCTTTATTTTTATAGATGAAATCTGATTTTTGAAATTGATACCCTTTGCCGTCGTCATTTTTAGGCCCGCTCAAGTAAATACGGGCTTGTTCCTGCGCCTGTTCAAGCGTCAGTTCTTTGTTCTCCACACGGTCGTTCAATTGTTCAAGAGTGGCCATCGCTCCATTTACGATGTGTTTTAAATCTGCTTTCCCTGCATCAATTAAGACATTTTTCGCTAAAAAATACCCCGTTGTTCCTACAAGTCCGCCTGTTAAAATCGTAATAACGATAATGGCTGACATCAATTGAAAAAAGACACTTCTTGAAGCAAACGCTTTCTTTTTCATGTTCTAATTCCCCCTTACTACATATATCGTCATGCAGGGGAAAGTATTAAAAAAGTCATAGAAAAAATCCCTTTCACGTTAGAAAGGGATCTTTTGATTATCGCTCGGTTTCTTTGAGGATGGCTTGATAGAGATCGTCTTCAGGTTTGAGTCCACATACCTCTTGAAGCACACCTTCAATGCCTTTTTCTTTCCTTAATGCCTGCAAGCGAACCGCTTCTTCGTCTTCTGCAAAGTCGTAAGCCAAAGCAGCAGCGATCCCTTTTATTAAGTACACTGGCTGCTTGATCTTTTTCGCTGGACCGATTAAACGGTCATCTGCTCCCAGCTTTCTAAGAGGAGAGCGTGCGACACGAGTCACTTCATCGGAGATAAAAGCATTTTCAAATCGTTTGATGATTTTCTGAATGTACGCATCATGTTCTTCTTTTTGGAAGCCATACGCGTCAATTAAATAACTGCCCGTTTCATGAAGGGCACCTTCGACAACTTGACGAATATCTGGTGTATCAACAGCTTCTTTAATGGTTTTTACGCCTTGCTGATACCCGACATAAGCCGCTAGTGCATGTCCTGTATTGACGGTGAAAAGCTTCCGTTCAATATACGGCGTCAAATCTTGGACAAAGGTCGCTCCGTCAATTTGCGGAACATCTCCAATAAAGCCCGTCTCATCAATGACCCACTCGAAAAATGGTTCAACCGACACTTTGAGAATGTCCTCATGGTGCTGAATCGGAACAATGCGGTCAACCGCAGCGTTTGGAAAACCCACGGTTTGTGATATCGCTGCTTGCTCATCTGCTGTTAAATGAGAGAACACCGCTTCTTTTAAATGAGCACTTCCCCCAATCATATTTTCACATGCCACGATGTTGATGATATGGTCAGGCTTTTTTTGTTTTAATCCTTCAGCAATTGATGAGGCAATGATCTTCAATACGGCTGGTCCAACCGCTGTTGTAATCAAATTGGCTGTGGCAACGGCCTCTGTTAATGCTGCTGGATTTTGCGAAGAATTGATCGCTGATACGGGCCCGACTACTTCTTGCTTCTGCCCTGGTGCTGCCAGTTCAACCGTGTATTCTCCTCTTTCATTCAGCTCATTGATGACCGCTTCATTCACATCGGTAAAGACAAGCTCAAAGCCTGATGTCTTTAACAAAGATCCGATAAACCCTCTGCCGATATTCCCTGCTCCAAAATGAAGTGCCTTCATATTAGTTCACCTCATTAAAGATGGCGATCAGTTCATCCTGATCCTTTGCATGAATGATCCGTTCTACATTTTCTTCTTCTGAACAGACAATCGCAATTTGAGACAGAATATCAAGATGCTCGTTGTTTTTCCCAGCGATCCCAAAGACGACTTTCGCCACATTTCCTTCACCATATTCAACACCATCTGGAATTTGGATAATCGAAATCCCTGAATGAAGGACTGCCGCTTTCGCATCCTCTGTTCCATGAGGGATTGCAATGCCGTTCCCCATAAATGTAGAAGAGATCTCTTCTCTTTCAAACATTTTGTCGACATAATCACTTGTGACATAGCCGTTTGCTACGAGGACTTCGCCTGCTTTTTTGATGGCTTCTTCTTTAGAACCTGCTTGTTCGTTTAGAAAAATATTGTCTTTAGAAAGTACTTGTTTCATACATGATCACACACCTTTTTTAGAATAAAAATCAGGAAAACAACCAAAACGGGGAGTTCAATTAGGAAAAATTGGACTCAACCCGTTTCGTCATGTTATTTTTTCAATTTCTCAATCAGCTCATCATATTTCGGGCTGTTTAAGAAATTATCCACTGAGATATGCACAGCGCCTGGCAGCTTTGCCTTGGCTCTGTCTGTTAAATCTTTATGAGTAAAGACCACATCCGCATCGTCTGGGATGTTGCTGATAGAAGTGTTTGTCACATCGATATCAAGCTCTGCCTTTTTCACTTTGTTTTTCAGAATGGACGCACCCATTGCACTTGAACCCATCCCTGCATCGCAGGCAAAGATGATTTTGTTCACGTCATCTGGATTGACATCACTTGGAGATGCTGCTTGCTCGTTTGCTTGAGCGTCTTCTTTTTGTGCCGTAAGAGCAGCGGCTGCTGCACTTTTCTTGCCTTTCATGTCCTGCATCTTTTCTGTTGCTGCTGTTAAATCTTCGTCAACTTCTTTAGATGCTTTCAAAATGACCGATGCGACAAGGAACGATACGATAGCTGCTACGACAACACCTGCTAAAACGGCAAGGTGACCGCCTTTTGGAGACATCAGCATAAGCGCAATAATACTTCCTGGTGACGGCACAGCTTTTAATCCTGCATTTAATAATGTGAACGTCAGGACACCACTTGCTCCCCCTGCAATGACAGCCAAAATAAGTTTTGGTTTCATTAAGATGTACGGGAAGTAAATTTCATGGATTCCTCCTAAGAACTGAATGACAATGGCACCTGGTGCAGACTGTTTCGCAT
This sequence comes from Bacillus sp. FSL W8-0629, assembly GCF_038593225.1. Classification (NCBI taxonomy): domain Bacteria; kingdom Bacillati; phylum Bacillota; class Bacilli; order Caryophanales; family Bacillaceae; genus Bacillus; species Bacillus sp. FSL W8-0629. Next base: position 475,865 of record NZ_CP151975.1, on the reverse strand, counting down.
TTCCTTTTCCAAAGAACATATACGCAAGAAGAACCCCTAAGCCTGGCCCTGGGTTTGTTTCAAGCAAGAACAAAACAGATTGCCCTGTCTTCGCTGCTTGCTCGACCCCTAACGGACCTAAAATACCTTGGTTAATCGCGTTGTTTAAGAATAATACTTTTGCAGGTTCAATGAAGATACTTGCCAGCGGTAGTAAATGAGCATTGACAATGATATCTACACCTGCCGCAAGGGCTTTATTCAGACCTAGTACCACTGGGCCGATAGCATAGAATGCAATGGCAACAAGAATGGCACCGAGGATACCTGCCGTAAAGTTATTCACAAGCATTTCAAAGCCAGATTTGATTCGGTCTTTGAACAGCTGGTCGATTTTCTTAATAAGATAACCGCCCAGCGGCCCCATGATCATGGCACCTAAAAACATTGGAATGTCTGAGCCAACAATGACCCCAATCGTAGCCGTAGCACCGAGCACTCCGCCTCGATGGTCATAGACGAGTTTACCGCCTGTGTAACCAATTAAGAGCGGCAGTAAGTAGTTAATCATCGGTCCAACGAGTGTAGCTAATTGCTCATTCGGAAGATAACCACTTGGAATGAACAAAGCTGTAATCAGTCCCCATGCAATAAATGCACCAATATTCGGCATAATCATGCCGCTTAAATAGCTTCCAAAGCGCTGTACTTTCACGCGGAATCCGCTTTTTTCCTGCATCTGTGAAAACCCCTTTCTTCTCTCCCTTTATTTCGGGCTTTATAGGTCAAAAGATATAAGAACAAGAGTCAGTGAAGCCCTTATACCTATCGTAAAACGCTTTCACTTTCCCTTCAATTGAAACTAAATGTCACTTTGTCACTTAGTGTGTGACAAAATTGAAAAATAATGTGACACCTCTCGGCATACCATAGATGATAGCGGGGTAAAAGTTGAATCTACTGTTGTTTTGGCGCAAAATTCATTGGAATTTCACAACTTTCAAATGGTCACTTCTTGTTTCCTCTACTTAAATCGAATAGGCTTATATTGATCAAACATTCAAGAAACGTCTGCGCAGACAAGACATGACACAGAAAAAGTGAACCATCTTGCTATTTGTTTCGTTTACCTTTTAGAGTGGGCGGTACAATAGAAAGAGCGGTTTTTCTGTGACTCACAGTTTACTGCCGCTTTCTTTCTGATACATGAGACATTTTCATAGGTAGAAAGGCGGTTATTCACATTGTTGAAATATAGTAAGTGGCTTTTGCTGCTCATCTTCATGTTCTCCTTTTTCATGCCAAAAGAGGCATTTGCTCATGCATATGTGGTGAGCTCAAATCCAGTGGCAAATGAAGAGCTAGATCAGCAGCCTCCTGCAGTCTCGATCACCTTTAGTGAAGGAATCGAAAGTGGATTTCATGCCATTAAGGTGTTCAATGCAAAAGGGGATCGTGTAGATCAAGGAGATACGGTCATCAAAGAGCAAAAGATCATGGAAGCAGCTTTAAAAAAGAATTTACCTAAAGGAATTTACACCATTCAATGGAATGCGGTATCAGCCGATGGACACTCTGTGTCTGGCATGATTCCGTTTAGTATCGGAAAAGCGGATGGAGGATTTGATCAATTAGATCAAGGACAGTCGAGTGAATCCATCGATATGGCTTCAACCATTGACAAAGCCTTTCTGTATACGTCATTTAGCTTATTTCTTGGAACCATTTTATTTGGGCTTCTATGGTTTAAAGCGGCCATAACCGACGTTTTAGCCCGGCGAATGAAGCGACTCTTAACTGTTTCATTGATCATGATGGGCGGAGCACTCTTGTTCCAGCTGCCGATTCAAACTAAATCAGCGGCAGACGTGTCCTTTTTAGGGGCATTTCAACCATCGCTTTTACAAGAAACCATTGCGTCGACTTCAGGCGGGAGTCTGTGGATGATGCTAATGGCGTCATTTGTTCTACTGACGATCTGGACGATTGTGGCGATGAAAAAAGGAAACTTCACTTCCTTCCGGGTATGGCTGTTTCCACTGCTCATTTTCATCGTGCTCCTTTGGCTGAAAGCACAAATCGGTCATCCAGCCGCAACAGATAATAAAATACTGACAACGTCACTTGACTTCATTCATCTCGTTTCTGCATCCATTTGGGTCGGCGGCTTAACAGCCATTGTTCTTCTTTTGATGAAGAAACTGCCGAATGAAGATCAGCCGCTCATACGCAGCACCCTGACAGCTTTTCATCCGTGGGCACTGCTCTCGGTTGGACTGATTGTGTTTTCTGGGTTTGTGAATGCGATTTTTATTCTGCAATCATTTGATGCCCTTTTCCAATCAGCTTATGGACGCACCTTCTTAATCAAACTTGGTTTATTTATCATCATGGGTCTTCTTGGGCTCGTCCATTATTTGATGCTGAGATGGGAAAAGAAGCAGAAACGAAACGTATCTTTACGAGCAGAGTGGATCATTGGGATCGCTATTTTACTATTAACAGCCGTATTCACCAATATCCCAAGTCCTCCGCCGCCTGCACCAGAGCCATTCTTTGCAGCCAATCAGGTGGAGCATCGTGACCTTGTGTCTTTGAGCATTACCCCGAATGCTCCTGGTAAAAACACGTTCGAGGTGGCATTTACGAAGAAGGATGGACAAACGATCACAGACATTCAATCTGTGACAGCTAAGATCCACAAAGTCTCCTTGTTCGGTGATGAAACGCCTAACGAGTTTCAGCTGAAACGATTAAAGAATGGACACTTCTCGGCTGAAAACCTCTTACTAAATGAAAAAGGCACTTGGAAAATTAACATTCATGCGTTAACTGGTTCTTTTGACAACATCGATACGACATTCATTAGAAGAAACTAAAAGGAGTTTATATGATATGAAAAAATACGTTAAAGCTTTATTACCAATGCTTCTCGCTTCATTTTTACTGGCGATTCCTGTAAGTGCACACGTGACAGTCAAACCTGATACATCTGCAACTAATGCTTGGGAAACCTATACGTTAAAAGTACCTTCTGAAAGCGACAGTCCGACAACAAAGGTTGTCATCACGATGCCTAAAGGCGTAGAATTCCAGCAATATGAGCCAGTGCCTGGCTGGAAAACAACAACTGAAGAGAAAAACGGAAAAGTCACAAGAGTCACTTGGGAAGCAACTGGCGATGGTGTCCTTGCTGGGCAGTTCCAGCAATTCGTGTTTGTCGCAAAAAACCCTGAAAAAGCCGGCGAAGCGGCATGGGATGCGTATCAATATTATAAGGATGGAACAGTAGTTGAATGGACTGGCGACAAGGACGCTGATAAGCCTCATTCAATCACAAATATTGTTGCGTCTAATACCTTAACGGATTCACATGGGCAAGAAAAACCAAAAGAAGAAAAGGCATCTGAAACAGCCTCTGCTTCTTCTTCACCCCTTGTTCTTGGTCTGTCCATTGCAGCCTTAGTTGTGGCATTGATTGCACTTGGGCTTGCTTTTAGAAAGAAATAAACCTTACATGAGCGATCGTTTTTTCAAGCGGTCGCTTTTTATTTTCCCAACCTATCATTTCCAATATAGGATTGAATAGGATACTCGTGCATGCCATAATGAGACACATGACCACCTAGGAGGCTATGAGATGAACCATCTAATCATATTTGCTCATCCCCAGCAAAGCTTAAATCAAACCCTATTAGATCTTGTTGTAAGCACTCTTTTGAACAATGGTCATGATGTGACAGTTCGTGATGTGTATGCCATTGGCTTTCCGCCAGAGCTGACAACAGCAGAAAAGGCTGCCATGAAAAATGGGCATGTGCCGATACCGGTTCAAAGAGAGCAGAAGCTGATTCAGCAAGCCGATGTCCTCACATTTATCTTTCCAATATGGTGGACAGGCTTGCCGGCGATGCTAAAGGGTTATGTAGAGCGCGTTTTTTCAGAGGGGTTTGCGTATGAGATCAATGAAAACGGAGTGGTGAAAAATCTGCTTCGAGACAAAAAAGGGGTCATTATTAATACGCATGATGCACCGAGGACCTTTCTTGATTCAAATATGATCATCACCCCCAGCCATCAGATGACGACAGATACAGCCGCCTTCGATCTGATCGGCGTTGAGCCAGTCGAACGGCTCTTGTTCAGCAGCATGGAACAAGCATCTGCAGACGACATCCACGAGATTCTCAAAGAAACAAAAGAAACGGTGGATCAACTTTTCCCACCGGCTGTTTAACATAAAAAAGACTGCCGAGACTTCTCGGACAGTCTTTTTCACATGTTATTCATCTAAACCAATTGACACATACTTCGTTTCTAAATAAGGTTCGATGCCTTCGATGCCGCCTTCACGGCCAATACCGCTCTCTTTCATACCGCCGAAAGGTGCCTGCACAGCGGATGGTCCCCCGTCATTCCAGCCAATAATCCCGTAATCTAGATTCTCAGATATATAGAGGCCATTGCGGTAATTCTCTGTAAAGAAATAAGCCGCAAGTCCAAAAGGTGTATCGTTCGCTAATTCAATGGCTTCATCTAATGTGCTAAATGTCGTAATTGGTGCAACTGGACCAAACGTCTCTTCATGCATAATGTTCATTGAAGGGTCGACATGAGTTAGCACCGTCGGCTGAACAAAATAATACGACTTCTCCTCGTCAAAATGTGTATCGCCGCCGACAAGAACTTTCGCCCCTTTATCCACGGCATCTTGAATTTGGTCGACAATTTTATTGAAGCCTCGCTTATTGATAATCGGTCCGATGGACGTGCCTTCTTCAAACCCATTTCCTACTTTCAGCTTTTCCACTTCTTTGCTGAAGCTTTGCGCAAATGCTTCATGAATTTCTTCATGGACGATTAAGCGATTGGCACAAACACACGTCTGGCCTGCATTACGGAATTTAGATGCCACTGCTTGTTTCACAGCCAATTCAAGGTTGGCGTCCTTATCTACGATCAGCGGGGCATGACCCCCAAGTTCCATAGAAACGTGCTTCACTGTGCTCGCACTGTTTTTGATGAGATGTTTTCCAACTGGTGTTGAACCAGTAAACGTGATCTTGCGGATCAATGGACTATCTGTGAAAATTTCCCCCACTTCTTTTCCATCTCCAATCACCCATTGCAAGGCTTCCTCTGGAATTCCGGCTTCATGGCCTAATTTCACAAGCTCAATGGCCGTAAGTGGCGTGTCTTCAGCAGGTTTTACGATAAACGTACAGCCCGCCGCAAGCGCTGGTGCCGCCTTCCTTGTAATCATCGCCGCAGGGAAATTCCATGGTGTAATGGCGGCAACAGGACCGACTGGCTGTTTTGTGACAAATAGGCGTTTGTTTGTCGTATGAGACGGGATCGTTCTGCCGTAAATCCGCTTTGCTTCCTCTGCGTACCACTCAATATATCCAGCGGCATAGACAATTTCTCCTAATGCTTCTTGATACGGCTTCCCGTTTTCTTCTGTGATGATTTTTGCAAGCCTTTCTTTATGCTCGATCATGAGATCAAACCATTTGCGAATGATATTTGCACGTTCATGGGCTGACGTTTTTGCCCATGTTTTGAATGCTTTGTGTGAGCGAGTGATCGCATCTTCAATCTGTTCTTTTGTATGCTGAGCAACTGAGGCAATTTCTTCTCCGGTTGCAGGATTATACACTTTGAGTTCGTTTGTCATGCTCTACCTTCTCCTTCGTTCTTGGATTCATTACATATAGTATATACCCAATGAGTGCCCAACCTAAAAGCAAAATCCATTCAGCTGGCCATGACAAGGAAGCCGGCATCCCTGGAAAATAAAATGAAAGAAAAAGGAAACTAAGTCCAATGGCAAAAACGCCGGTCGTCCGCCAATATTTAATGCGGTATGGACGCTCAAGCTCAGGTTCTGTCTTGCGAAGTCTCATAAAGGCAATGGACACAATCAGATACCCAACGATGATGCCCACACCCCCTGCATTGACAATCCACACGAGGGCAGGTCGGCCTAGTAATGGTGCAAAAAAGGCCAATGCACCTAAGAACAAAATGGCATTTGTCGGAGTTTTATACTTCGGATGAATATACGCAAACCATTTGGAAATCATGCCTCTTTCCGCCATTGCGTAGAGGATACGGCTTGCACCAATAATAAATGCATTCCAGCTCGTCACAATACCTGCTACACCGCCAATGACAAGCACAGTCCCAAACGCCTGATGACCAAGAAGCTGTACCATAGCATCTGCTGTTGCTAGTGATGAAGCCTCAAGCTGACCTTTTGACAATCCTGCCGCTACTCCAAAGACAATGAGCAGATAAAATACAACCGCACTCACAATGGAGATAATCAAAATTCTCCCGATGATTTTCTTCGGTGCGTTAATCTCCGCCGCTACCTGCGGGATGACATCAAACCCTACGAATAAAAAGGGAATCATCACTAACACAGCCATCAGACCGCCAACCCCGCCTTGAAACATCGGCTCAAGGTTTGCAAAATCTCCATTAAATGTAGCTCCGCCTAATAGAAGAAAACCTGTCAGGATAATGGCCACTGTGAACACCGATTGAAAAATAGCAGCAGGCTTTGCGCCAATGTAGTTCAGAGCTGTTAAAAACAGCGCACCGCCAGATCCAATCAATACCCATGTAAAGTAAACATCCCATCCTCCTATATTCCATAGGAAACCAACATGCTGTGTTGGAATGACATAGTCAATGACTGTCGGAAGTGCGACCGCTTCAAACGTAATCACGGACACATAACCGAACAATACGCCCCATGCGGAGACAAACGCTGATTTGATCCCAAATGCCCGCTGGACAAAGACAAGTCCTCCGCCTGTTTCTGGAATCGCAGAGGAAAGCTCTGCATACGTTAGTCCAATAAAGATGACGAGAATGCCCCCTATGACAAAGGCAATCACACTTCCTAAAAATCCAGCTGTTAAAATCCAATCTCCCGAAAGTACAACCCAGCCCCAGCCAAGCATTGCACCAATGGATAAAAACAGTACGTCTGACTGCGACATGGTTTTAGCCATTTGTTGTTTTTGCATACAACCATCCCCCTTTGTTGTTTAGCGTGCTGTGAAGGCGTCTTCGATAATCCCTAGTCCTTCTTGCAGCAGCTCATCTGTGATGACAAGTGGTGTTAAAAAGCGAATAATATTCCCATTGATCCCTGCCGTTAATAAGAGTAGTCCGTGCTTGTTTGCATAGGCTGCAATCGCTGCGGCTGTCTTCTTATCTGGTGTACGCGTTTTTTGATCTTCCACAATTTCAATGGCCGCCATTGCCCCTAATCGCCGGACTTCCCCGATGAATGAATACTGACTTCTCCACTCATTCGCTTTGTCCTCAATGACTTGTCCAATGTGTTCAGATCGTTCATTCAGTTGTTCTGTTTCAATAATATCAAGTACAGCCAATGCTGCCACACAGCCTAATGGACTGCCAGCATACGTCCCCCCTAGCTCCCCTGGGTCCGCTGCATCAAGTAATTCTTTTCTGCCAACGACACCGCTCAGCGGCAGGCCAGCTGCAAGTGATTTTGACACAGTGATTAAGTCTGGCACCACATCGTAGTGTTCAATCGCAAAGTATTTCCCTGTTCTTGCGAATCCTGTTTGGATTTCATCTGCCACGAATACGATGCCATGCTGCTGACAGAATGAAGCGACGTGCTGGACAAAACGCTTCGATGGTACAATGAATCCGCCCTCCCCTTGGACTGGCTCCATCACCACACAAGCGACTGTTTCTGGTGCAACGGTTGCGACAAAGAATTGATTGAACTGATCAATGATGTATTCGTCGTAGGCTGCATCGCTTAATCCTTCAGGTTTTTGATAGTAATAAGGATACGGCGCTTGATACACCTCTGACGCAAATGGTCCGAATCCAAATTTATAAGGCTTGACCTTGCTGGTCATGCTCATCGTCATATTCGTTCTTCCGTGGAACCCTCTTGTAAAAGAGACAACCGCTTGTCTTTTCGTATATTTACGGGCAATTTTCACTGCGTTTTCAACTGCTTCGGCACCTGAATTTAAGAAAATGGCTTTTTTGTCGTGGTCGCCTGGTGTGAGGTGGCATAGTTTTTCTGCCAATTCGATATAGGATTCGTACATCATGACATTAAATCCTGGGTGAATCAGGCTATCTGCCTGTGCTTTGACTGCTTCCACAACCTTTGGATGGGAGTGTCCTACATTTAATGTACCGATGGCGCCTGCAAAATCGATAAAACGATTGCCATCAATATCGAAAAGCTCGGCTCCCTTCCCTTTTGCTGCAAGATGACGGTTGCCATTACTTACGCCTCTTGCGACGTATTGATCTCTTTTCCCCTGCCATTCCTCTGTTGAAAAACGGTTTGTTGTCGTTTGACTCATTGTCATCCATCCCCTTTATGTCTTTTTTATTATTCTGAATATTTTTTGGTATGATAGAAAGTACCAATATCATTTTTTTCATGGTACCAGAGAGGATGGAATGACGAGATGCTGACAATTCAACTAGATCAAACAGGGGAAAACGGGTTTATTTATCATCAAATTTACACGAAAATTAAAGAGGAAATTTTAAACCGCAACCTGCAACCACACGATCAATTACCGTCTAAACGAGAGTTAGCAGATACTTTAAACGTCAGCGTCAATTCAGTGAATGGCGCCTATCAGCAGCTGCTTGCCGAGGGATATTTATATTCAGTTGAACGGAAAGGCTTTTTCGTGGAATCACTGGAAACATTTCATGAATCAGGTCAACTGAAACCCTCTTCCCTTCCAGCGGATTTAAAAGAGAATCCGATTGAGCGAGATGACTGGTATTCCTTTTCACATATTTCTGTTGATACAGCCAATTTTCCTTTTAAAAGCTGGCTGAAAAGTGAGCAAAAAGCGATTCATCTCCACCAAGAAGCCTTTGGTGAGCTTCCGCACCCACAAGGCGTCTATGAGCTGAGGGAAACGATTGCCCGGCTGATTGGACTTGCACGAGGGGTCAAATGCTACCCTGAACAGCTCATTTTAAGTGCGGGTACACAGTCGCTCATTCATTCGTTATCTAGCATCCTTCCAGCTGATCAAATATACGGATTAGAAAACCCCGGCTACCGCAGACTGTATCAAATGCTGAAAAACAATCATCACCGGATTGAAACGATTGGCATTGATCGAAAAGGGGTGCGGATGAGCGATATTCAGAAGAAAGAGCCAAATGTGTTGATCATTACGCCTTCTCATCAGTTCCCAACAGGGGTGATCATGCCGATTTCCCGGCGGATACAGCTGTTAAACTGGGCGGCTGATCAGCCAGACCGCTATATCATTGAGGACGATTATGACAGTGAATTTAAGTATGGCACAGACAGCATACCGGCACTGCAGAGCCTTGACCGCTATGACAAAGTCATTTATATGGGGACCTTTTCGAAATCATTGCTGCCCGGCTTGAGGATCAGCTACATGGTGCTGCCGCAGCATTTACTAAGACGCTATAAAGAAGAACAGCACTTTTTTATTCAAACGGCCAATCTCTTTACACAATACACCCTTCTTTATTTTATAAAAGATGGCGCCTATCAGCGGCATATTAAAAGAATGAATGGGCTATATGAGGAAAAACGAAAACAGCTCATTGGAGAGCTCAATACGGTTTTTGCTGACAATGTGCGGATTATTGGTGAAAATGCTGGTCTTCATTTTATCGCAGAGTTCCGCTCTGATCGGACGCAGCATGAGATTTTACAGCGTGCCAAAGAGCGAAAGCTAAAAATGTACGGAATGGACCGTTTCACCCTTGATGAGCATGTACCCGGTCACAAAGAAGGCTTTGTCCCGCTCGTCCTCGGTTTCTCTCATATGCGGCCAGAGGATATTAAGCCAGCGGTGAAACGCCTGTATGACTCGATTTATGGGAAATGAAACAGCTCATGTAGATGAATCGTGGCGCTCCTTTGACGGGACTAAACCCATAGAGGAGTGTTACGATCACATTCTTTCATAAACGTAATAGTTGATGTGAATATTTTTTTCTAGCAATTTTACGAGTGTTTGAAGGCTTTTTAAGTTGGTTGGCAGTAACGCAATACCATCTCCCTGTTCAACGATTTTGATCATTCCTTCAAACGAATCTAACTCAAATAGGGTTCGATCACCCAGCATACGTCTGGCCTCATGTCTTAATGGGCAAAGCTGATCACGATTCACGACCAATGAAATATCATCATCGTATATCTCTTTAGATTTTCCATATACGTTCAATGCCAAGCTCTTTACCTCTTTTAATTGATATTCCGCTTTTTCCATTTGATTAAAAGAAATAATTTGATCATACACATCCTCTGTTAATTTTTTGTTGATCGTACTTGATGAAGCAATGATAAAATCAGTGGCTTGAATATCCTCTAAAACATGCTGCTCGTATAAAACGTTAAATAGAAGCTCAGAGCATAAAACGGTCTTCTTCTTTGAAGTCAATTTTTGTTGAATGGCCTTCGTTTCTTTTACGATTTTTTGAGCGTACTGATAAAATAAATCCCCCTGTCCTGTTGAACTGATTCCATGATGATGCCGGATAAAAAATGTTGCATCATATAAAGTTTCAAGCGCTTTGATTCTTTGAGAAATATTGGATTGCGCATACCCTAAAGCTTTAGCCGCTTGGTTAATCGATTCTTTTTGATACACCTCTATAAAAATAATCAAATCATTTATATTCATCATGATCACCTATCACTTTTTGTGATAACAATAACACAAATATGTATTATTCAACTGGTTTTAAGTCGATTATGATGGCTATTGAAAGGGAGTGTTTCTATGCATGCCATGCAATATCATGTGGATCTGCCTGCGGATTATGATATGAATATCATTAGAAAAAGAGTACGAAACAATGGATGGAAAACAGATGGATATCAGGATTTATTATTTAAAGCTTATTTGATCACTGAAAAAGACAAACATAGGAGTTTACACAATGGCTATTGCCCATTGTATATTTGGAAACAATCTGAGGGCATGACGGATTTTGTGTTTAAGGGGTCATTTGATCATATTTTACGTTCTTTTGGCTGGAAACAAATCAATATTGGCATCACGTATTCCGTTCGTTTAACAGATGATTTTCATCGTAGCACATTCGTTCTTGAAGAGTATGTGACGATTCATCCTACTGATTGTCTGGAAAACCTAGATATCGCTCAACTCTTTTCCCATTTTAACGACAATAAGGGTGAAGTCATCGTATATAACCCCGATAAATGGAAATGCGTCAAATATTCTTTTCTAGACTCATTGCCAGTGAATATAGAGAAGCAAATTCACACTTATGAGATTATCCATCTGTCTATGGATCATTCAATGGCCTAATTCCCTTTTACACGAGACGCATCACAAATCCCCAAGGTTACAATGCCTTGGGGATTTGTCATTTATTGATGCAAAATTCTCTTACCACCGCTCCTTGTCTACAGCTAATACGGATGACAAGAGGCCTGGAAAAGCGGTATCAATGTCGTCCTTTCTGAGAGAGTAGTAACGGTGCTTCCCGTCAATTCTCACTTTCACGACGCCAGCCTCTCTCAGCACTTTGAAGTGATGGGAGAGCGTGGATTTGGCAATGTTCATATCATACGTACCGCATGTTCTTTCACCCGCTTCTGCTAAGCAGCGGACAATTTCCAGCCGAACAGGGTCAGCCAATGCTTGCAGCACAGAAATGAGTCTCATGTTTTCTTGGGTTGGATGATTTGGATTATTCATACGATAAATGTATCGTATTTTGTTCTAACATACAATCTCGTTACTCGCCTATGACATTGTAACAAGACAACCTTTGGAAACGACTATGACTCATAGACACTATTTTGAAGGGAAGAACCTTATTTGACACGTACAATATGGACTTGCTTATTCATGCTCTTATTGGCAACGAGCTTATGCGCCTGCCAATCTGTTCAGCAATTTGAGTCAAAACCACCTAGTGCAGAAGAGTTATTAGCTCTCGATCCACAGGCAGATTTATTTCAATGGGAAGAAACGATCTATGAAACAAACATAGATTGGACAAAATCATTAAATGTAACAAAACATCAGCAAGTAGGTGTCATTCAGAAAACAGCTGCCACACATTTTGAACATGGAACAGCTTCTCGGTTGAAAAAAGGAACACCTATTTACTCTGTCAAGGAGCGGGAAGATCTTTTGATCATCGAACGTAACGGACAAATCCACATATATGCCGCACATGCGGAAGGATAAAATACCTGTCATCAGATAGGTATTTTTTTAAGTTCATTTTCTTGTCATGTGCCATTGGTTTTGTTATCATAGCAAAAGTGACCACTCGGTTTCCATTGTGACCATATGGTTTTGCCGATTCGGAAAGGACTTATGAAGATGAACGAAAAGCAAGAAGAGATTTTGCGGGTGTCGAAGAAATTATTTTCTCAAAAAGGCTATATGAGTGTCTCCATGCAGTCAATTGCTGATGCCTGTAAAATATCAAAAGCGTCTATTTATAAACTGTTTGATTCAAAGGAAGCTCTTCTATTGGAACTGATTAAATACAATCAGCGCAAAATGAGAGAGATTTCTCAGATCATTCATTCCGAAACGACGCTGTCCAAAAAGGAAAAATTCACAAAAAAGATTAAGCTTGAGCTTGAAGAGTTTAAAGAGAATCATAAATTTTTGAATATGCTGTCCTTTGAAGCTTTTTCACAGCATTCGCCCATCGTCATTAAGCATTTACGTGAGACACGCTCCATTATCATGCAGCGACACAGAGACATCATTTTAAGCACATATGGTGAATCTGTTGCGCCTTATGTGTGGGATCTTGTGATTGTCCTCAACGGATTAATGAGAGAATTCATCTTGATGTTGGCGATCGAGCACAAGAACATCCAATTAGAAAATGCCGCCGAAATGATCATCGGTGTGATGGATCGTGTATCAATAAAGCCTTGCTCCATTGAGCCTGTGCTAACAGATCAGCTGATGGACTCTTATTTGCTTTCCACACAGGAAGAATATGATGAAGAAAAGCTTGTCATCTCGTACTTAACAAAAATAAAACAAGAGCTTCACACACTATCAAACGGAGAAGAAAAGGACGATCTCCTCTCTGCGTTTGAACTGCTGAGTCAAGAACTGTCAAAGGACCAACCGAGAACCTTTTTAATCAGCTCATTGCTTGATTATTTAGGCAAACACAGCGTTTTATCTCAAAACGTGTCACAGCTGAAAAGCATTATTTTATAGATAAAGAAGGGATAATATGAACCAATCAACAACATCGTATAACCGGTCTGTGATTGTTGGGATTTTCCTCGTTGGGGCGTTCGTTGCGATCTTAAACCAAACGCTTCTCATTCCAGCGATCCCGCATATCATGGAAGAGTTCAATATTGATGTCAGTAAAGGCCAATGGCTGACCACAGCCTTTATGCTGACAAACGGGATTCTCATCCCAATTACGGCCTTTTTAATTGAGAAATTTTCAAGCCGTTCCTTAGTCTTAACGGCTCTTAGCATTTTTACAGCAGGTACCATTCTTGCTTCGTTCGCCACGAATTTCCCGGTGCTTCTTGCAGCACGTATCGTGCAGGCAGCCGGCGCAGGAATTTTGATGCCGCTCATGCAAACGATCTTTTTAACCATTTTCCCAAAAGAAAAACGCGGGCAAGCCATGGGTATGGTCGGACTAGTGATTTCATTCGCACCGGCGCTTGGACCAACACTTGGCGGCTGGATTGTCGATTCCTTTAGCTGGAAGTTCTTATTCTATATTGTTCTTCCAATCGGTATTATTGATCTCATTCTTGCTTTCTTCTTAATGAAAAATGTCACACAGCAAAGAGACACTCGTATCGATGTCTTATCGGTGATCCTGTCTTCCTTCGGATTTGGCGGACTGCTGTACGGATTTTCAAGTGTCGGAACGTATGGTTGGACGAGTGCGACCGTTCTGATTTCACTCATTGTCGGTGCTGTGAGCTTGTTCTTCTTTATCCTGCGTCAGTCGAATTTGAAAAGACCGATGCTTGAGTTTGGCGTCTTTAAGTTTGCGATCTTTAGCTTAACGACCTTCCTCGGTATGCTCGTCTTTGCCTTACTGATTGGAACAGAGACGATTCTGCCGCTCTATACGCAGAATGTCAGAGGGTTATCTGCCCTTGATACAGGGCTGATCTTATTGCCAGGGGCTCTCTTTATGGGATTCCTATCACCGATTATCGGACGAATTTTTGACAAAGTAGGCGGTAAAGGGCTGGCTCTAGGCGGGTTTACGATATTAGCTGTCACTTCCCTGCCATTTATGATGCTGAGCCTTGATTCATCGATTGCCCTCATTACAGTGGCCTACACGCTTCGCTTAATTGGGGTTGGGATGATCATGATGCCGCTGACAACAGCAGGTATTAACTCGTTACCACCGCATTTGATTCCGCACGGGACAGCAATGAATAATACGATGAGACAAATGGGCGGCTCTATCGGGACGGCTGTGCTTGTCTCCATTATGAGCAGCTCTGCTGCCAATGCAGCATTATCCGATCCAATGAAGTCAACCGTTCATGGCATGAATACGTCATTTATCGTGTCTGGTGCTATTGCGGTCATTGGACTCGTCCTTTCATTCTTCTTAAAAGAAAAACGTGAAAACAAAGTGATGAAGCAGGAGCTATCTTCTTCGTCCTCTTCTTCATAAAGACAAAGAGCTCGGCATATCGCCGGCTCTTTTTTCATCTATTCATACATAACGTCCTCTCCAAAAATACATTTGTTCATTCAGAGAAGAAAAACCTTGATAATTTGAAGAAAAGAGTTGATAATAGAAACTATTCAATTTGTGAGAAAATTTTTACTATAGGAGATGTATGCATTGAAGGTCGTTAAATTTGGTGGCAGTTCTCTTGCTTCTGGCAAGCAGCTGCAAAAGGTATTTGACATTGTCACAGCAGATCCAGCTCGAAAAGCAGTCGTTGTTTCCGCACCAGGAAAACGGCATTCAACGGATACGAAGGTCACCGATCTATTAATTAGCTGCGGTGAACAATATTTACGTTTAGGTGAAGCACACGATTTACAAGAAGCTGTCATCGAGCGATATGCCTCGATTGCGGATGAGCTGGGATTAGGTCAAGACATTATTGACACCATCCGGCAAGATGTAAACACGTTATTACAGGCTGATTCTTCTCATCCTGAGCGGTATCTTGATGCGATTAAAGCAAGCGGTGAAGATAATAACGCAAAGCTGATTGCAGCCTACTTTCAGCATCAAGGCGTCGAAGCGCACTATGTGAATCCAAAAGAAGCCGGTCTATTTGTCAGTGACGAGCCTGGTCAAGCGCAAGTCCTTCCAGAATCGTATGATCATTTGTACAAATTAAGAGAACGCTCTGGCATTATTGTGTTCCCTGGCTTTTTCGGTTTTAGTCTAGCGGGTGATATCGTCACTTTTTCCCGTAGTGGATCAGACATTACCGGTTCCATTTTGGCAAATGGACTGAAGGCAGATGTGTATGAAAACTTTACGGATGTGGATGCAGTCTACGCCGTCAATCCAACGATCGTTCATGAACCAAAGGAAATCACAGAGCTGACGTATCGTGAAATGCGTGAATTGTCCTATGCGGGTTTTTCTGTATTTCATGATGAGGCACTTATTCCAGCCTTTCGGGCAGGCATTCCTGTTCAGATTAAGAACACCAATAATCCAACGGCCAAAGGCACAAAAATTGTAAATCAACGGGATCATACGAATGGCCCTGTTGTGGGAATCGCGTCAGACAATGGATTTTGCAGTATTTATATCTCTAAGTATTTGATGAACCGAGAAGTGGGCTTTGGACGTAAGGTGTTGCAAACGTTAGAGGAATATGGACTTACGTATGAACACGTGCCTTCTGGCATTGATGATATGACCATTATTTTAAGGCAGGATCAGCTGGAGGAGCAGCAGATTGAACAAGAGCTTTTAGACCGATTAAAGCTTGTGCTTGATGCAGATGAAGTGGTTTTAGAGCGGAACCTCTCGCTTATTATGGTCGTAGGAGAAGCGATGCGTCATAATGTTGGTACAACAGCAAGAGCAGCAAAAGCGCTGTCAAAAGCCAAAGTGAATATTGAAATGATCAACCAAGGCTCTTCAGAGGTGAGCATGATGTTTGGCGTCAAAGCAGCTCAAGAAAAAGAAGCCGTTCAAGCCTTATATGAGGAATTTTTCTCTATGTCCACGGTGCCTGTCTCCATTTAATCAGCAGACTGTCAGATCTCCGGATCGGCAGTCTTTTTGATCTCACACGATTTGCGCATTAAAGTATATCTATTTCTCGTTTGATTTTGTATGATAGAGACAAATCAACTATTGTTCCGGCCATTGATCGGAGCTACAAGGAGTCCTAATCCATGCCTCGTCAACAACTATTAAAACAGTTTCGCAATTTTCATGATGCTTCTACAAGTATTTTAAACATGATGAGTCAATTCATTCATATGAATACACTGTTTATTGCTAAAAATGATCAAAACACCAATCAGATTGTGAAGGTGCTAAATCATGACGAGCAGCTTCTTGAAGAAGGGGAAGAAAATCCTTACGAGAAGACATTTTGCAAGCTGGCGGTCGATCATCGCGATACGCTGTTGATCCCTGATATCCGCTTGGACGAGCGTTCAAAAAACTTAGACGTCACGAAACAGCTGCAAGGCGGCTCATTTATTGGGGTTCCCATCGATTTTACTGATGGTACGAACTATGGAACAATTTGTGGACTTGACCTAAGGCCGCAGCAATTTACAGAAGAGCATGTTCATATGTTTGAAACGATGGCATCTTTGTTGAGTTACGTCTTAGAACTCGACCAGGCCAATCGGCAGATTCAGCAATTATCTGTACCGATCGTACCTGTTGTTGACGGTGTCGCCGTGCTCCCTCTTCTTGGTGATATCGAAGAGACACGTGCGCAGCATATTTTAGAAACCATTTTACAGGAAAGCTACAGGCTGTCGCTCTCTCATTTGGTCATTGATGTTTCAGGGACAAAACGACTCAATGAACAAAGCATTCAATACTTGGTCAGCTATGCGCAAACGTTAAGACTGTTAGGCATTTCAGCTGTTTTAACAGGAATTAAGCAAGACCTTGCGCTGAGTGCGATTCAATCGAATATTTCATTTAAAGACATCACCATTCGTAAGGATTTACCGCAGGCACTTGCTCATATCGGCCTAACGTTCTCCAAAACAGAATAAGTGATGATACACCAAAAAGGGCTAAACGGAGTTTAGCCCTTTTTCTTCTTTTCAGCGTGATAGAAAACCTTTGCAGTCTAGGAAAGACGAGTACCGGCGCGGAGCGAATTTCACATTCGTGAGCACCGGCACGCAGGACTGACAAAGAATGCGAGGGTTTGTCTTCACGCTGAGGCTAAACGGAGTTTAGCCCTTTTCTTGTGGGAGCGGCAATCGAATGATAAATGTTGTTCCCTTATGTTTTTCACTTTTTAAATCAATCTGTCCGTCATGCAAGTCCACAAGCTGCTTGACAATCGACAATCCAAGTCCGTATTCTCCATATGGTGTATTCGTTCTCGAAATATCCGCTTTATAAAAACGTTCCCAAATGTGTTTGACTTCTTCGGGTGCAATGCCGATTCCCGTGTCTTCTACTTCAATGATCGTTTCCCCGTTCTCTTCTTTCCCTCTCAAAGAAATACGGCCGCCTTCTGTAAATTGGATGGCGTTCTTTGTGATGTTGACGAGGATTTGAATGAGCCGGTCATAATCTGCGTATACCTTTTGTTCAGGGTGAACCTCTACCATGAGCTGATTGTTTTTCTCTTCAGCCATTCGGCTCAGCTGCTCCTTAATCACTTCAAACGTATCAATGAGTGGATAGTGAAATTTTTGAAGGGTGATTTGATTCGACCTGATTTTCTCATAATCCATATTTTCATTGACGAGACGCAACATTCTTTTTGTTTCATCAGTGATGAGCGCATAGCATTTCTCTTTCTCTTCTGCCGGCACATCCTCAGTATTGAGCCATTCGACCAATCCTCGAATGGTCGTCAGCGGTGTTTTCAATTCGTGAGACACATCCGCAATGAATTGGCGTCTCCGTTTTTCAAGCCGGTCAATTTCCTCTCTTGACCGTTGAAGACGATTGGCCATCATATTAAAATCCTCACCTAGTGTGCCAATTTCATCAAGGTGTTTGTTTTCAAGATGAATGTTGTAGTCACCATGCGCAATTTTCTCAGTTGCCTCTCTCAGTTTTTTGATACGATTCACATGGAACTTCGACAGAAACAGGCTGAGAATAAAGGTAATCGTCAATGCCACAAACACGATGATATATAAATACCGGTTCATTTGAGCAATCAGCTCTTCTGCTCCTTGAATAGGAGCTATGAGTACCACCCCGCCCTTCAGCTTTCCGTCTTCCATGACAGGAAGTGCCACAAGTGATGCTTCTTGATCAAGCCGGCGCGAATCACTTCGCTTGACAATGATTTCTTCTCCTTTTGCAAGCTTGGCCCACAAATCTTTTGTGAGTAACGCTTCATGCGGTGGCATCTCTTGCTGCTGAGACAGCACAGTCCCTTTTTCATCAAAGACGAAAAAACGGATTTGTCTTGTCGAAAGAATGTCTTCAAATGGACGCAAACGGAAGTTCATCTCGGCTTTCGACAGTTGTTTAAAATTCTCCAAAATTTCATTCCCATACGAACTCATTTCGTCTACCCTATTTTGATAGGCAATATCTTTTACAAAATGAGACATGAGGGTACTGATAATAATGATGGCAATGAGCAATAACCCAAGGTGACTAATCAGCAACTGGTAAAAATATTTAATCTTCATCGAACTTATACCCTACGCCCCATACCGTATACAGAAAGGGCTTAGGTCCGTCTCCGATTTTTTGGCGCAATCGTTTAATATGAACATCAACTGTTCGTTCATCACCATAAAATTGGTATCCCCAAATTTGCTCAAGCAATTGTTCTCGTGAAAATACTTGCCGAGGATGCTGTATAAAAAAGCACAGCAGATCGTATTCCTTTGGCGTTAAATTTTCGATCCGTTTCCCCTCTAGAAACACTTCTCTCGTTTTTTTATCTAACTGAAAATGTTCGGTCTCTAGCCGTTCATCCTCTTTCGCTCCTTCTTGAGTAGATGTTGTTTGAGCAAAACGTCGTTTCACTGCTTTGATTCTTGCCATTAAGGTGAGCGGACTAAAGGGTTTTGTCACATAATCATCTGCCCCAAGATCGAAGCCCAGCACCTGATCGGATTCCGTTTCCTTTGCTGTCAGCATAATAATCGGAACATCACTAATCTGCCGTACTTTTTGACAAATGGTCAGACCATCCATTGAAGGAAGCATGACATCTAAGATGAGCAGATCCCAATCCTCCTCTTGCTTAAATCGATTCAATCCTTCTAATCCATCATGGACGAATTCCGCTTGAAATCCTTCTCGTTGAAAAAACATATCCGTCATTGTACAAACACTCTGGTTATCTTCGATCATTAATATTTTCATCATCAGCCTCCGCTGTTGCCTTTGTTTTTCTTTATGTAGCTTTATTTTACATGTTCCTTCTCAAATCTCAATTGGATTGATACGATTTCATGAACTTATCATGCTTTGGTCATCTTTTATTCATACTTTTTGATGGAGTTGACATTTTGGAGAATCACATTGTTCTTTTTTAATATAGTAGAATGGAAAAATGAAGGAATTATAGGGGATAGTCTAAGATGAGGACAGTGTCATTTACGTTCTTTCAGAGGGAGAAGTCTCCCATGTAGTAAAAGAATGAAATGACACGCTTCCTGATCGTTATAAATGGTCTATATAAAACAGTTTGGAACTGGACATGCATATCGAGGGCGGTGTGCCCTAACGAAGCTAATTGTGATTTTCTATAAGGCACCCCATTTCGATGCGAATTTCCTTTTTCTTTATATCTTCATTTGAATAAGAATTGACATTTAATCCAATCAGTTGAAAGCCATTTTTCAAATAAAACTGGATAGCTGGAAAATTGGATGATTGGGTTTCTAATACAATCATTCTAACTCTCAATTCACGAGCGCGTTTTTTTGCCATTTTAATGAAAGTGCTGCCAATACCTTTTCTTTTAAATTGTTTATCCACATATAAATCATGAATGAGTAATGTATTATTCCATTTCATGTGTTGAATGACTATAATTCCAGTTTCTTCACCATTCATCTCTGACACGTAAACCTCTGAACCCTCTTTATATGGATCGAAAATCTCCTCTTTTAGATTTTTTTTAACTGGCACTTCAAATACCTCTTCTGTAAGGGAGATGTTCCAACCATTGTGACTGGTTTCCATATGAATTTCATAGTATTTTTCAGATGTATATTGATAATATACTTGTTTTCCTTTAGGATAATTTTTTTGATAGATACGACGAATAGTTAACATTTCATACTCCCTTCATTTAAATGATTTAAATCTTTAAACGTACTACTAAATTCGTCGATTTGCGATTTGATACCTTTAAAAATACACCTAAAAGATAAAACTCGTTTTGCCTCTGTCATAGAATAGGGTCGTTTTTAAATGTGATTGTTGTAGATCAATTGTTCACCTGACGAAGAGAATATCTTCTTTGACGTCATAGAGTGTATTCACTCTTATAAGAATAAGGACATTTAAAAAGCTCATCTCCAAAGATGAGCTTTTTTCATATCACACGAGCAACTTCAGATAAGCAGCGTCATTCCCCTCTTCAACCGCCTGTAAAAGCTGCTTTGCCTGTGATGTGCTGGTGACGCTGCTTAACTTTTGTATGATGTCTTCTGTCGATAACGCACAGCCTGGTGCTCCCCGAGGGATATCGACTCGTTTGCTGATGGTGGTTCCGTCAGATAAGGTGAGCTTTACAATCGTAAATCGTCCTTTTGGCACTGCGTCTGGATGGGGTTCTATCGTTTGATCATATACTCTATTTACCCGCTTCATCCATGTCCGCAGCTCTGGTGAAATGGCTTTTTTCGTAAAAGCATCCAGTGATAAAGGTTGTCCAAACACCGCTAGTGCGATGACATACTCGACACTAAATCGTCCCTCTTCTCCCGTCAAAGGTGTCCGCTCCGTGAGTGCGGCATCTCCGCCAGGCGGAAACATGACGTCGACCTGTTCGATCTTCCCCTGTAAGTAAGAGTGTTCTTGTACTAATGACTCGATCGCATCGGCTGTATGATGCGCCGCTGAACAGAACGGATAGACTTTGAACCATAGACCTGGTGACACAATACGCCACGCAGTGCCATAGTCCTCTAGCAGACGTCTTTCCGCTAGTTTCTGATCCCCATAGAGAGAAAAGAAGCCCAGCTCTCCATCCAGAAGCGATTCACTCCCGCCAAAACCTGAACAAGCTAAATCCATGGACCATACGGCGGTTTTAGCGGCGAGGCCAGCTTGTAATGGTTTCATATCAGTCCCAAACTGCTTTCGCATTCCAGCTGATTGCGCACCTGCAAAGCCGATCGCTTTCGCCAGCTCTTTCTGTGAAACTTGTTTCAAATAACCAATCGCACAGACCGCTGCAATGGCTCCGAGAGTTCCGGTATTATGCCAGCCCCGCTCATAATGCGATTTGCCGATGGATTCACCTAGCCTTGCCATTACTTCGACGCCAGTAATGTAGGCTGCTAGAAATCGATCACTGTACGCCTCCCCGTTGGTCAGCTGGGAAAGCAAGGCCGGGATGATCACCGCACTTGGGTGTCCTCTCACATCAGAATGCACATCATCATAATCAAGGGCGTGAATCAGGTAGCCATTTAGCATGGCTGCGGATTGACGGCTGACCTTCTTCCCTTGTCCAATGACGGGAATTTGAGCCGCGCCGCCTTCTTGTTCCACCAGCGCCATGAGCTTCTGAATCCCTTCATCCTCTTTTGCAGCAAGCGCTGCTGCCGCAGCGTCTAACAAACCGTTTCGAGCCATTTGAACGGCCTGTTGATCTTGCAGCGGATCAGCAGATAGCACTGCCTCTGCGAGCTGTTTCGTTAGTTCCATGATCTTGACTCCAACGTCCGAACCGCAAGCTCGGCAAAGAAGGCAGCGGCAACAGGGAGTGCCTCTTCATTTAACGTAAAGGCAGGGTGATGCCATTCCTCGGTACCGCTTGTCCCCATCCAGACGAAAAAGCCTGGAATGCGTTCTTGGTAAAGGGCAAAGTCTTCTCCGCCTGGTGACTGTTCTGCCTCCACTACTGCGAGATCAAGTGCTCCTGCCGTTTCTTCCATAACCTTTGTCAAACGCTCGTCATTCATCACAGAAGGCAAATACGGATGCCATTTCACATCTGCCTTTGCGCCAAATCCTTCTGCGATACCGCTCACGATCTGTTTCATGAGATCTGGAATCATCGCTCTCACTTCAGGTTCAAACGTCCGAACGGTCCCTTCCATCTCGACGCGATCAGGTATCACATTCCATGATGTGCCGCCTTGAATACGTGTGATGCTGACAACCGCATGATGCAAAGAACTAATGCGGCGGCTGACAATTTGCTGTAGGGCGCTTGTGATCTGACCGCTGATGGCAATCGGATCAATTGTGTGATTTGGAATTCCAGCATGACCACCCGTTCCTTGAATGTCGATTTCAAACCGATCGACACTCGCCATTAACGCTTTTTCTCTTATCCCGATGGTGCCAACTGGCAGGTTAGGTTTATTGTGCATACCAAATATCGCATCGACTCCATTTAAGACGCCTGCCTCTATGACGTGTTTCGCTCCTTGCGCCACTTCCTCAGCCGGCTGGAACAAAATGCGCACTGTTCCCTTGAGCTCATGTTTCCGTTCTTTTAATAGGACGGCCGCACCAAAAATCGAAGCGGTATGGAAATCATGACCGCATGCATGCATTTTCCCCTGTATCTTTGAAGAAAATGGTTCGCCAGATGCTTCTTCAATTGGAAGTGCGTCAATATCGGCTCTCAGAGCAATCGTTGGTCCCTCTTGTTCTCCTTTGATTTCACAAACGACCCCGGTTTGAAGATCTGGGAAATCGAGCACTGTGATCCCTTCCTCTTCTAACCAGCCTCGTAGTTTTTTTGTCGTTTCATACTCTTCAAATGCTAGCTCTGGATGCTCATGAAGCGCTCGGCGTATGTTAATTAAACGTTTGTTTAAAGCTTCATTTTCTATTGATTTCACTGATACTCACCCCTCTAAAGAGTAAAAAGCAGCTTATGCTTCTTCAGCCGCTGCTTCTTTTTGGATAAATCGTTTTGTTCGTTCATTCTTCGTTTCGTCAAATAGTTCGGTTGGCGTTCCCTGCTCAATGATATGACCATCTGCCATAAAAATCACATGATCTGCTACTTCTCTTGCAAACGCCATTTCATGTGTCACGATGATCATCGTTGTTTCTTGGATGGCAATGGATTTAATCACTTGAAGCACACCTGAGACAAGCTCTGGATCTAGTGCTGACGTTGGTTCATCCAGCAAAATCGCATGTGGATCGACCGCTAACGCACGGGCAATCCCGATTCGCTGCTGCTGGCCGCCGGATAGTGTGACCGGGTAGCTGTCAGCTTTTTGTTCTAGCCCTACTTGTTTCAATAGCTTCATACCGATTTCATTTGCCTGCTGTTTTGTCATTTTTTTCGTCACAAGCAGTGACTCTGTAATGTTTTGCAGGGCTGTTTTGTTTTTGAATAAATTATAGTTTTGAAACACCATGGCCGTTTGCTGACGCAGGTGATGGGCTTCTTTACGTGTATATTTAGACGCATTCAGCTTCGCATCGCCAATTTCAATCGTACCTTCGTCTGGCGTTTCTAATAGATTTAGACAGCGCAGCAATGTTGATTTACCGGAGCCAGAAGGTCCGATAATGGCCACAACCTGCCCTTTTTGCACGTCAAGATTAATTCCGTCTAAGACGACAAGGTCGCCGAATGATTTTTTCAAATTGGTGAGCTTGATCATGTCCACACCTCCTTAATTCCGGTAAGGTTTGCTGATTTTTCGTTCAAATAGGTCTTGTAGGAAACTATAAATGATGGTGAGTACCCAATACACAATGCCAACCGCTAAATACGTTTCAAAGTACTTATAGTTGGCCGATGCAATCATTTTCCCTTGCGCAAACATTTCTGCCACCCCAATGGTAAAGGCAAGCGATGTTTCTTTTAAAAGTCCAATAAAGGTATTCCCCGTCGCTGGAATGGCATTTCTGACGGCCTGCGGGAAAATAATTCTGACGTAAGACTGCCATCTTGTCATGCCGACAGATAAACAGGCCTCAAGCTGCCCTTCATCCACTGAATTAAGAGCCGCTCTAAAAATTTCTGCTAAGTACGCTGAGTTTTTAATACTTAAACCGATAATGACCGCTGTTAAGGCATCCATTGAGGTCATCGCAGGGAATAGCTGCGGAAGACCAAAATAAATGAGAAAGAGCTGAACCAAAGTTGGAACCGCTCTGAAAAAAGAAATATACAGCTTGGCAAATTGGTATAAGACAGGTATCCGGTTTTTCGTTATAAGCGCGAATACCACACCAATGATAATGGCAAATACCATGGAGACAATCGCCATGAAGATCGTTATCGGCAAGTATTGAATCAAGGTTGGAAAAACCGTCACCATATACTGCCAATCAATGTGATTCATGTCTGCTTTTCACCGCCGCTGTTGTTATTTTTTAATTGGAACTGTGACATCGTCTTTGAAATATTTCTCAGACAATTTCTTCAGTGTTCCGTCTTCTCTTAATTCTTTGATCGCTTTATTGAATTCTTCTCTTAGCTTGTCGTGCTTTTCATCTTTGGCAAATGGGTAGCCGACTTCTTCATATACGATTGGGTTGCCGACGATTTTGAGTGGAAGTCCTGTTTTTTCAATTTGAGCTAACAAGACACTGCGTCCGTTGACATAAGCATCTACACGGCCATTTGCGACTTCATTTAAGACACCGTCTTGTGTTTCATATGTTTTAATGTTGATTTTCTTGTCTGGGTCTTTGCTCTCTAGGTTTTTGGCATGGTTTGAGCCAAGAACAGCCGCCACCGTTTTTCCTTTTAAGTCATCAAGTCCTTTAATGTCCTTGTTGTCCTTCTTGACAATGATTTGTGTTCCTGCGTATGCATACGTATCTGTAAAGTTGAACGTTTGTTTACGCTCATCTGTAATCGCAACTTGGTTTGATACAGTATCCAGCTTACCAGATGTCAGCTGGCCCATCAGTCCGCTGAATTCACTCAGCTGCCAGTCTAGTTTGTAGCCTAGCTTTTTCGCAATGGCTTCTGTGACCTCGACATCAAATCCTACTAGTTTGCCGTTTTCTTTATAAGCAAATGGATAGCTTTGGCCTGTAGCGCCCACTTTAAGCACTTTCTCGTCTTTGCCTTCACTCTGATTACCCCCGCCGCATGCTGCTAACACCGCAAGCATTGCCGCAAATAAAACAACTAGCCACTTTTTGTTTTTCATGTTCGTACACCCTTCTTTCCTCTTATGGTTGTGTAATATCTGATCTTAATTGTTTTTTAAAATAAATGGTGATATGGCCTTTGCCTAGATCCTTTTCACCTGCTCTGACATAGCCTTTACGCTCATACATGTCCATGAGCCACGGATGCTTATCAGCTGTCCCAAGAGAGACAAACGGTACCTTTAGTGTGTCCCTTAGCACTTCCGTTTCAACCCACTCAAGCAAGGCTGAGCCTGTGCCTTTTTTTGCCGCTGGTTCTGAAGCAAACCACCAAATATGCGGAACGCCGAATGGTCCTGGCTGTTCTCCCCACGGCATACGGAGTGATAAGGTGGAGAGAAGCTCTCCGTTTTCTTCCATTACATAGCAAAGGTTCTTTTGTACATTTTTCTGAACGAGGGCGACATCTGCATGTGCTGCTTGGAACTGAATGCCGAGCTCACGAATCGGCTCGTAGGCTCTTGTTGTCAGTTCAAGCAGCGCTTCTATATCATCCTCAGTTGCCAGACGAAACGTATATCCCAACGTTAGTCACCTCACCTTTATGTCGTGTAGCGATTTTTTGGCTGTTTTAAGCCGAGATTTTCTCGTAAAGTTTGTCCTGTGTATTCTGTTTTGAACAGGCCTCTTTCCTGAAGGATCGGAACGACGCGGTCTACGAAGGCATCAAGTCCTTCTGGCAATAATGGCGGCATCACGTTAAAACCGTCGGCTGCTTCCTCAACGAGCCATGTCTCCATCACATCTGCTAGCTGCTCTGGTGTTCCAATGAAGATATGGTGCCCACGGGACCCTGCAACAGATTGGTAGAGCTGGCGAATGGTCAGGTTGTCCTTTCTCGCCATATTCATCACAAGGTCAAAGCGGCTTTTCACGGCATTTGACGCGCTTGGATCAATCTCTGGAAGTGGTCCGTCTAGTGGATACTGGGAAAGATCAATACCCCCTAAGTAGTTTTGTAAAATGCTAAGGCCGATTTCTGGAACAATCAGCTCTTGTAATTCTTCATACTTCGCTTTTGCTTCTTCGACAGTATCGGCAATGATTGGGAAGATGCCCGGCATGATGCTGACATCCTCTCTAGCTCGCCCAACAGCCTCTACTTTTCCCTTCAAGCTTTGGTAAAATTCCTTCGCTTTGTCGAGATCGTTTTGTGCCGTAAAAATAAGCTCAGCCGTTTTAGCCGCAAGCTTTTGACCATCTTCAGAAGATCCTGCTTGAATGATCACTGGCTGTCCTTGCGGGGTGCGTGATACGTTAAGCGGTCCCCGTACAGAGAAGAATTCACCTTTGTGCTGCAGCTCATGAAGCTTACTAGACTCAAAGAATTCTCCTGTTTCTTGGTTTCTGATAAGTGCGTCCTCTTCCCAAGAATCCCACAGACCTTTGACGACATCGACGAATTCTTCAGCTCGTTCGTATCGTTTGTGGTGCGCTAAATGCTCTTCTCCGCTAAAATTTTTCGCTGTTTCTTCAATAGAAGATGTGACCACATTCCATGCTGCTCGTCCGCCTGATAAATGATCGAGTGAGGCAAACTGTCTCGCAATATGGAATGGCTCACTATATGTAGTTGATGCTGTTGCTGCTAAACCAATTGTTGAGGTAGACTCTGCAATCGAAGAAAGCAGGGTGAGCGGTTCAAATCTTGTTAATACATTTGGATGAGATGTATGATTAATTGATAAGCTGTCGGCTAAAAAGAGCAAATCCAGCTTCCCTTCCTCGGCCTTTTTCGCTAATTGTTTAAAGTAATCAAGATTCATGGCTGCGTCTGGTACTGCTTTCGGATGTCTCCAAGAGGCGACATGATGTCCAGTTCCCGCGATGAATACGCCTAGCTTGAGCTTCCGTTTCGGCTGTGACACTTGTTCTTCATCCTTTCTATATCTTCCTTGTATCAAGTGATTATTTTACAAGATACATTTTTCTGATTGAATTAATCGGTTTTATCCATAAAAAAAGGGCAAATGTTGTGAAAAATGAAAAATAATTATTACTATATGCCCTTTTTACATGATTGTCAACCGCCTTCTAAACCTCCAAAAAAAGGGATTTACAGGCGGTTACGGTGGATCAATTTCAATATTTCCGATGAGCCGGTCCGTGGAGTGCGTCATCAATTGACTGCGCTCTAGTACGTTATGGGCAATCACCGAATGAGTGGAAGATGTGGTGCGGACGGCAATCGCTTTTTGAGGAGAGAGATTAATGATGTTATTCCGCAGCACACGTGCTGAGACAACCTCATCAAGAAAAACGGCTGTCGGCTGTCCGATTGAACGATTTAAATAAAAGCGGTTATCACCAATTTGGGGTGAGCCATTTTTAATATACATCACCACATATAAGGACGTTTCTTCAAAGGAATTGTCTTTAATCTCTAAAGGAGCGGTCGTATTGCTGTAGACGGCATAGTTTTGATAGTGCTTAAAACGATTCTGCCATATGAAAGCCTTTGCATTTCCTGTCACGCTGATTGTATACGAAGATGCGAGCTGTGAATGTCCTTCTTGAATAAAGTGATTGCCGTTGATCCCCGCTTCTCCCTCCTGCACCCATATCCCTCGGCTGAATTCCTTGAATTGATTATGCTGAATTAAGATATTCGTTCCTCTGACCATCGCCGCATCGATGACAGAGTAGACGGTATTGTTTGAAAAGACAATGCTGTCTGATTGATAAATACGCAGCGATGTACTTCTAAGCCGTGTGTTTGTCCCTGACTCAATATGGTTTCCTTCTATTAAAATACGATTGGCCATATAGACAGACACAGCCGCATCTTCAAAAAGACTGATTTTATTACCTGTGATGTGCACGCTGTCTCCCCTCACATCAATACCCTTTTCAAACCCTTCAATCATATTGCCAATAATGATCACATTGTTTTCCGATTGATCAAGCGGCACACCTAAGCTCGTAATCCCTGCTTTTGTCACGCCCCCTCTCACTGCACGAATCAAATTATTCGCAATGATCATTTCAGTGGCGAAGCCATAGGAGATACTGCTGTCCGTTTGATTGCCTTCAATGATCACACCATAGCCGTTGAAATTATAGATAGAGCTGGCTGCGCCGCCTCTGACTATGTTGTTTCGAATTTGAATATTCAGCGGTTCCTCCAAGTTGGTCGCATTTTCTCCGTATCCTTCAATATCAATGCCCATTTTTGGCTCGACCCCGTTTACCCCTGCCCTTTCAAGCAAACAGTCTTCCACAATGACACCATCACAGCCTGTAATAGAAATATTGTTTCGCCTTGAGTCAGTGATGGTGCAGCCAGAAATATGAATTGACGAAGCAGGCGAGTACGATTCGATATGGGTCAATAAACCGTGCGGACTGACAATGATGCCGTCTCCCGTACAATTGTTGATTTGAACACGATCGATATTCACATGGGAAGCACCTTCAATACACACCCCGAAGCCCCATTCATGTGTTTTTCTTTCTGGCGGGAGTGCCTTGTACACATGCTCATCACGGTCGCCTTCGATCCGCCCGCCCCGAATGGTCACATGCTCTACCTCTCCTATATAAAAGGCTGCATATCCCCACGAATCATTTGGTTTCACTTTGATAACGGCATCTGATGCCATCTCAATACAAATATGACTTGGCACTCGTATGCCGGCATGACGAAAAGGAAAAAATTGATCCCCCCTGTACACCGCATCTATTAGATACGTTCCACTCGGCAGCCAGACGTGGGAGTAGCCCTGTGCTTTTGTCCATTCCAGGCATTCGTTCAGTTTCGCTGTACAGTCCGTTTTCCCGTCAGCAATCACGCCAAAGTCTAATACATTGACAATGGGTTTCTTCAGATCAGATTCATTTACATCCCCCAATGAAAACCCCTCCTTTTTACACATGTCCTCTTGTCATCCTATGCATGTGGGAAAGGTTTGCTTGTACGATATTTCAAATTTTATATAAATTCTTCTGGAATAACTTTCCGATGATTTTCACTTGAGCGAATTTTTCATCTTTTTGAGTCTTTACACCTATTGAACTAACATTTTCCTGTTTTAGAATAGTTTTATATTGACACAAGAACTATACAAGAATATCATTTTTCTCATATCTCTTTTTTTAAGAAAGGATCTATGCCATGTCTACAATTGACCACGATAAAATTGTTAAAAGTGTTCCTCAAAAAGGGTTTTTTGGACATCCTAAAGGACTTTACACACTGTTTTTCACTGAATTTTGGGAGCGTTTTTCTTATTATGGCATGCGTGCACTGCTTATTTATTATATGTACACAGAGGTGACAAAAGGCGGTCTTGGCTTCGACCAGACAACCGCTAATTCGATCATGTCTGTCTATGGTGCGCTTGTCTACATGTCAGGCATTATTGGCGGATGGCTTGCCGACCGGGTATTTGGTTCGTCCAGTACGGTCTTTTATGGCGGGGTATTCATTATGCTTGGTCATGTCATTTTGGCACTGCCTAGCGGAGCAACAGCGCTCTTTATTAGTATGGGGCTGATTATTATTGGGACAGGTCTCCTAAAGCCGAACGTGTCAAACATAGTCGGTGACCTGTATACAAAAACAGATCCTCGGAGGGATTCTGGATTCAGTATTTTCTATATGGGGATCAACATGGGTGGTTTTATCGCCCCATTAATTGTCGGAACACTCGGTCAAAAAGTGAATTTCCACCTTGGTTTCTCACTCGCTGCCGTTGGTATGCTTGTTGGACTTATTACGTTTGTCATCACGAAAAAGCCGAATCTTGGACTTGCCGGCACTTATGTCACAAATCCACTATCAGCTACTGAACGCAAGAACTTCAAAATTTTCGGTACATTGATCGTGATTGTACTTGCTGTTTTTGCTGTCATCGGTATTCGAACAGGAGCGCTCACGATTAATCTATTCACTTGGTTTGTCAGTGTCCTTGGTGTGCTGATTCCAATTGTTTATTTTATTGTGATGTATTTTAGTAAAAAAACGAGTGCAGTGGAGCAGTCGAGGGTACTCGCTTATATTCCATTGTTCCTAGCTGCGGTGATGTTCTGGGCCATTCAAGAACAAGGCTCAAATATTTTAGCCACATATGCAGATCAGCGAACAAACTTGAATTTCCTTGGCATGACATTAGCCTCTTCTTGGTTCCAATCATTGAACCCAATCTTTATTGTGCTCCTGTCACCAGTATTTGCTTGGTTATGGGTCAGACTCGGTAAGAAACAGCCGTCTACCCCGATTAAATTCTCACTTGGCCTTCTGTTCGCAGGATTATCCTTTATCATCATGATCATTCCTGCCTACATGTCTGGTCCGAATACACTTGTGAGCCCATTATGGCTCGTTCTAAGCTTCTTCCTCGTCGTGATCGGAGAGCTCTGCTTATCACCAGTTGGACTTTCAGCGACAACAAAGCTGGCACCTGCTGCCTTCTCAGCGCAAACGATGAGCCTTTGGTTCCTTTCCAATGCAATGGCACAGGCCATCAATGCGCAAGTGGTCAAGCTATTTGATAAAGTGCCAGAAACCGTCTATTTCGGGATCATCGGCATGCTCGCCATCATTTTATGTGGCGCTATGCTCCTGCTTACACCGGTGATTAAGAAAGCGATGAAAGGCGTGCATTAAATTGAAAAAGAAGCCTCCCAAATGGGAAGGCTTCTTTTTTTGAATTAAAACCGAATTTCATCATCTCCGTGGATTTGCAACTGGAGCGGTTCACTTTTCACCTGATGTTTTTTCACATAACGGTGATAGACAACATATCCAATGATCATGAGCGGTACGCCGACATACAGCCCAATCCGCTGCTCCGCATCAAAGGCAAGACTGATTAGCACAATCGAGTTAAGCGTGATCGCAATGATCGGCAGTGCCGGATAAAGAGGGGTTTTAAATTTTAGGTTTTCCAGCTTTCCGCCTGCTTTCAAATATCTTCTGCGGAAAAGCAGCTGTGATAATGTAATCGTAATCCAGCCGGTTTGGGCACTCATGCCCGCAATTGACACGATCCAAGCAAAAACGGTTTTCTCTGCAAAGAATCCTGATAATAACGAAATACCTGTAAACAGGAAAGTGAGCAGTAAGGCATTCATCGGGATGCCCCGCTGATTGACTCGTCTAAACGCCTTCCCTGCCATTCCTTCCTTCGACAAAGAGTACAGCATTCTCGTAGAGGCATATAGGCCAGAGTTCGCCACAGATAATAAAGCAATGATAATGACAAAGTTCATGATATCTGCCGCATAAGGAATGCCCGTTCTCTCAAACACAGTGACAAATGGGCTTTGCAGCACACTCGCTTCTTTCCAAGGCACCATGCCCGCTAAGACAAAAATAGATAAAACGAAAAAGACAAGGGTGCGCCAAACCGTCTGATGAATCGAGCGAGGCACGGTTTTCTCCGGATTTTCACTTTCTCCTGCCGCAATCCCGATCAGCTCCGTCCCTTGAAACGAAAAATTCACCGTGATCATCGTGACGACAACGGCCAGCAAGCCATTCGGAAACAGACCGTCACTCACAAAATGACTAAAGTAAGGAGCTGGTTCCCCGCTCGTCGTTTGAATAAAACCAAACATCGCCGCTCCGCCTACGCCAATAAATAGTAAGATGGCAACAATCTTAATGGTTGAAAAGAAAAACTCCGACTCCCCGAACGCTTTCGCTGACCTGGCATTTAATAAGAACAAACACAGCCCAAATATGAGACACCAAATCCACACATCCACTTGTGGAAGCCAGCGTCTCATCAGCTGCCCTGCTGATAAAAATTCCAGCGCCACGGTGGCTGCCCAGCCAAGCCAATAAATCCAGCCAACCGCAAAACCCGCTGCAGGACTCACAAATTTCGTCGCATACGTATGAAACGATCCCGACACAGGAAGCGCGACTGACAGCTCTCCAAGACACAGCATGGTTAAATACATAATCAATCCGCCCACTATATAGGAAAGAACAGCTCCAACTGGCCCTGCTTGTCCAATCGTATAGCCTGTTCCAAGGAAAAAGCCTGTCCCAATGACACCGCCAAGAGAAATCATAAATAAATGGCGGGAGGTCATCGCCCTTTTCAATTGTTCGGGCTGATTTTGTCCAACATCCACAATGATGCCCTCCTTCTTCTAAGATGTTCTGTTATCAAAACATGTCTCCATGTGATTATTCCAATTTCAAAACAACCTACTAATTATACATCTTTTATAATAAATATGCTTCCTTCTATCGTCACTGTTACAAAGTCTTTATTTTAGTAATGTTCGCACAACTATACGGTGATTCTGATCATTTGATAGGATGCCTTATATCCAAAAGAATTGCACGAAAAAACCAGCATGCAAACTTACATGACACACTGGTTTCATTTCCCTCTATTCGAGTCTCATTTCAAACAGTCATGAGTCATTTTCCTTTTGTAGACACTCTTTGATAAAACCATCTATATCTTGAAAGCAGCGATTTTTAGATTCAGCGTGAAAAGTCGTAGAATCTGGATTGGCGAACCCATGCTGCCCCTTTACTATTTTCACGCATAGCTTTTCCTTTTTCTCCAAAACATTCGCAACCTCCCGAGGGTTAAAAGATGCTTCAACTTCCGGGAAAAATAACAGCGTATTGCAGGCAGGCGTCATATCGAGAAAATCTCTTATCCGTGAACCATAAAATCCAATCACTCCGGTAAACAACTGATCATATTGGCTGCATTGCCAAGCAATTTTTGCCCCCACACTAAAACCTATCAGACATATGTCTCTCTCTGCATTTTTCGTTTTTAACTCTTTTGCCACATTCAATACGATCGTTACCGATTCATCAAAACCAACTTTATTCATAAAGTAGTCATATGCCTCATTCTCACTGGCATAAGGGAAGTGTTTAGCCTGTCCTAATAAATGAGGACAATAAACCTCAAAACCAGCTTTGTCAAAATGATCGATCATACTCTTCATATGATCATTTATTCCGTATATTTCGTGTACTAAAATCATGACAGGTTTTTGTTTCGATGTATGCAAATGATCACACTTCCCTTTATTCCGTTTGTTCACTGGAGGATCGTGTACTTTAAAAAGTCATTTAAGTCGACTGATCAACACCCACATAAACTTCTTTCGATGTGAAAATCATAGCATATTTTGCCATTAAGTAGTCTATCTCACATTCTCATCAATCGAACTCTCTTCATCATCGTTTGAGAATGCGTTTGGTTTTATCCACCTTTTGTTTTGGGTATAGTTCTATCGTTTATCCGTTCAACCAGTTCAAGGCATAAAGTTGGTGAGATTCGCTCAAGCTAGTTTCAAATGCTTTACTTTTAGGTTGCTTCTCTGTAAGATCATATGTTGTAAATACCAACAAGAAAAGTGGGGAATAAAATGAAAAAAATGTTCTTTGCCATTATTTTAGGCGCTTGTGTTGCATTGATCACAGCATGTGGATCAGCTGCAAACGACAGCGCAAATAAACAATCTGGGTCTAAGGAATCAGGTGACCTTTGGAAGTCCATTCAGGATAAAGGCGTATTAACCATCGGTACAGAAGGTACATATGCTCCTTTCACCTTCCATGACAAAAAGACAGATAAATTAACTGGCTATGATGTCGAGGTCATCACAGAAGTCGCAAAACGTCTTGACTTAAAACCAGAATTCAAAGAAACACAATGGGACAGCATGTTTGCTGGTCTGAATTCAAAACGTTTTGATGTGGTAGCGAACCAAGTTGGTAAAACTGGACGTGAAAATCAATATGATTTCTCTGATAAATACACAACATCTCAAGCCATTGTTGTGACAAAATCAGATAACAATGACATCAAGAAACTTTCTGATGTGAAAGGCAAAAAAGCAGCACAATCATTAACAAGTAACTACAACAAATTAGCTACAGATGCTGGCGCTAAAATTGAAGGGGTTGAAGGTCTTGCACAATCCATTCAATTGATTCAGCAAGGGCGTGCTGATTTGACGTTCAATGATAAATTGGCTGTCTTGAATTACTTGAAAACAAGCGGTAACAAAAACCTAAAAGTTGCATTTGAAACAGGAGATCCACAAGAAACGTATTTTGCCTTCAGAAAAGGCAGCGGCGAAGTCGTTGACAAAGTGAATGGCGCACTAAAAGAAATGAAGAAAGACGGTACACTCGCTAAGATTTCTAAGAAATGGTTTGGTGAAGATGTTACAAAATAATATCCTCGGAGTCGTCATTCCGTGGGATCTTCTTCAGCAATCTTTTTGGCCAATGGTGATGCAGGGAATTTATTATACAATTCCCCTCGCCATCATTGCTTTTATCATTGGTCTTTTTATCGCGCTTGTGACAGCTCTTGCTAGAATGTCTAAAATCAAAGCGCTCAGATGGATTTTTTCTATCTATGTGTCGGCTGTTCGCGGAACGCCGCTTTTTGTGCAATTGTTTATTATTTTCTATTTCTTTCCGACATTTAATATCACACTTGATCCATATCCAAGTGCTATCATCGCTTTTTCTTTAAACGTAGGTGCGTATGCTTCGGAAATTATTCGTGCATCCGTCCTATCTGTTCCAAAAGGACAATGGGAAGCGGGGTATTCGATTGGGATGACCCATCGCAAAACGCTCGTCCGCGTGATTTTACCGCAGGCAGTGCGTGTATCGATTCCGCCGCTGTCTAATTCATTCATTAGTTTGGTGAAAGATACATCGCTTGCCTCCCAAATCCTCGTGGCAGAGATGTTCCGTAAATCACAAGAAATTGCTGCGGCGAACTTGGATCAAATTTTATTTATTTATATGGAAGCAGCCCTGATCTATTGGGTATTCTGCTTCATTCTATCGCTCGTTCAACACCAAATTGAAAAACGACTTGATCGATATGTCGCAAGGTAAGGAGGGAACGACATGCTAACAGTCAAAGGCTTAAACAAATCCTTTGGTGAAAATGAGATTTTAAAGTCGATTGATTTTACGATCAACAAAGGGCAGGTTGTGGCGATTCTTGGTCCATCAGGTTCAGGAAAAACAACGATGCTTCGCTGTTTAAATGCACTTGAAATTCCAAATGCCGGCTCCTTTACCTTCGATGATTTCTCGATTGATTTTTCTAAAAAAAATAAACAAGCTGATTTGCTCAAGCTTCGCCGGAAGTCAGGCATGGTGTTTCAAGATTATCATCTGTTCCCACATCGCACTGTTCTTGAGAATGTGATGGAAGGTCCAGTCCAAGTCCAGCGCCGTCCGAAAGAAGCGGTGCGAAAAGAAGCGATTCAGCTCCTGCAAAAGGTAGGACTTGAGGATAAAAAAGATTTGTATCCCTTCCAGCTGTCAGGCGGTCAAAAGCAGCGTGTCGGCATTGCCCGTGCACTTGCCATTCAGCCAGAGCTTATGCTTTTTGATGAACCCACCTCTGCGCTAGATCCTGAGCTTGTCGGAGAAGTCTTAAAGGTCATGAAAGATTTAGCGAAAGAAGGCTGGACGATGGCGGTTGTCACACATGAAATCAAGTTTGCCCAAGAAGTGGCGGACGAAGTGATTTTTATTGATGGCGGCGTCATCGTTGAACAAGGTCCTCCTGAAGAAATCTTCAAACGACCAAAGGAAGAACGAACAAAACAATTCTTAAATCGGATTTTGAATCCAGTATGATCAAAAAGGCTGTTCTCATCATGTGAGAACAGCCTTTTTTTATATCTCTTTTTGCAGCCGCAGCGCTAGTAAATCTTGCAGGAGCAGTCTCGCTCCCTCTGGGCTGACAACTACACCGCCGGACAGCGCCTTATTGGAACAGGTGACTTGCCCTGTAACGATACAAGGTTTATCCTGCCAATAAGGCTTTATCACAATGTGACTTTCTTCTTGATAGATTTCAATAAAATCTTGTGGGTGAATTTTCAACCGTTTTCTTATATCTGTCGGCAGGACAATTCTTCCAACGTTATCTATATACTTTACATCTTCTTTATTTAACAAATTGACCCCCCCTGCATCTCTAGATAGGATATAGAAGATTCCCTGTTTATCAAGGGATTAAGCGCTCTAATCGATTAATGAAAGAATGAGCTGCAGGCTGATCCAATGGCTAAACACGCTTCCCATATATAATATATCTGTTTGGCGCAGGCCCAATGAAAGAAAAAGGATAACATGTGGTGAGGACAAGTTCTTCCTTTTCCTGTTGTAGTGTAATAATACTTTGATCATCTTTTTTCACAATCTTTGTTTTCTCAATTTCATAGGTAAACCGACCGTATGAAAGCTCTATGACAAGTTGATCCCCTTTCACAAGTTCTCCTGTTCGTCTAAACACAGTATCACGATGCCCAGATAAAACAATTTGTCCCTGTTCGTTAGGAAAATAGCTCTCGTGATAATGACCAACTCCCTTTGCCAAATCCTCCGCCGCTGTTCCTTCTACAATTGGTAACTCAGCGTTTAACTTTGGAATGTGCAAGAGCCCAATGGTTTCACCAGCCTCCGGCACAAAAGAGGAATCCATTTTCCCCTTTTGCTGGATGGCTGCTTGCGCAGACTGGAATGATTGATCTACTTGTCTTTGTCCATCAACGATTTTCATATATCCTACAATCACAAGACAAATACCTGCTGTAATCAATAGAGCTGAGATGATTTTTTGAAACATGGACGATTATCCGTTTCTTTTTCTTCTTTTCCATACAATAAGGGATGCACCTATTAGTACAAGTGCAAATCCTGCTAGTAAAAGGTTGTACATCTCTGTTGCAGTGTTCGGAAGATGATGACCAGGTGTATCCGGTTCTGAATGAGAAGGCTGCTCTGGATTTGCTGGCACCTCTGGCACATGCGGCGGTACTACCGTTGTTGAGTTTTCAGGTTTGTCTGGTTCGTCAACATTCTCGCCCTTCACAACTGCGATATTTTGAATGGTTTTACCTTCAGATCCTTTCGCGACCTTCGCTTCAAAAGTAATCGTATGCCAGTCCGTATCTTTGATATCACCAAATTGACCGGTCACCGTACCTTTTGTGTAGTCTCCGTTGTCATCATCTTTTGCATCTGTGACGGCTTGCTCATCTACTTTTAGTGAACCTTCGACGTATTCAAGACCTTCTGGCAGTTGATCTGCGATTACTAAATCTTTGATAACACTGTCTTCTACACTATTTTTTGTTTTGATGGTGTAAAGGAG
The DNA here is from genome assembly GCF_038593225.1 of Bacillus sp. FSL W8-0629. Lineage (NCBI taxonomy): Bacteria > Bacillati > Bacillota > Bacilli > Caryophanales > Bacillaceae > Bacillus > Bacillus sp. FSL W8-0629. The sequence goes on along the minus strand of NZ_CP151975.1, from coordinate 438,249 downwards.
AGTGTCGCCTACTTGTACTTCTTTTTCATTTGTATTGCCTTCTGCTTTTTGAGAGATCTCAGATGTTTTTTCTGATTCAAACTTTGGATCTCTTGGATCAATGTTTGTTTCGGTTGTCGGTTCATCTGGCGGTGTGTTTTCGCCTGTTACTTTTGCTGTGTTTTGAATGGTTTTATCCGCTTGGCCTTTAGCGACCTTCGCTTCGAAAGTAACTGTATGCCAGTCTGTGTCTTTGATATCACCAAATTGACCGGTGACTGTGCCTTCTGTGTAGTCTCCGTTGTCGTCATCTTTTGCATCTGTGACGGCTTGGTCATCTACTTTTAATGATCCTTCGACATATTCAAGACCTTCTGGCAGTTGATCTGCGATCACTAAATCTCTGATGACACTGTCTTCTACACTATTTTTTGTTTTAATGGTGTAAAGAAGGGTGTCGCCTACCTGAACTTGTTTTTCATTTGTATTGCCTTCTGCTTTTTGAGAGATCTCAGATGTTTTTTCTGATTCAAGCTTTGGATCTCTTGGATCAATGTTTGTTTCGGTTGTCGGCTCATCTGGCGGCGTGTTTTCGCCTGTTACTTTTGCTGTGTTTTGAATGGTTTTATCCGCTTGACCTTTTGCGACCTTCGCTTCGAAAGTAACAGTATGCCAGTCTGTGTCTTTGATATCACCAAATTGTCCGGTGACTGTGCCTTTTGTGTAGTCTCCGTTGTCGTCATCTTTTGCATCTGTGACGGCTTGTCCATCTACTTTTAATGACCCTTCGACGTATTCAAGACCTTCTGGCAGTTGATCTGAAATCACGAGATTTTCGACGATGCTGTCCTCTTCAAGATTCTTTGTTTTGATCGTATAAAGAAGGGTATCGCCTACCTGTGGTGTTTTTTCATCTGTGTTCCCTTCTGCTTTTTTCTGAATGCTCGCTGTCTTTTCTGATGCTAGTTTTGGTTCACGAGGATAAATTTCTGTATTCGTTGTTGGATCATCTGGTGGTGTGTTTTCACCTGTTACTTCGGCAGTGTTTTGAATGTCTTGACCAGCCTGTCCCTTTTCAACTGTCACTTCAAACGTCACGGTATGCCAGTCCGTGTCCTTCACATCACCAAAATAACCTGTGACCTTTCCATCTGTGTAGTCTCCGCTATCGTCGTCTTTCACATCTGTGACAGATTCTCCATCAATTTCAAGAGACCCAGCGACATACGTCAGCCCTTTTGGTAATTGATCTGAGATCACTAGATTTTCCACAAGGCTGTCTTCTATCGTGTTCTTTGTTTTAATTGTATAAAGCAGGGTATCTCCTACTTCTGGATGCTTCTCATCTTTGTTACCTTCAGCTTTTTTCTGCAAGACCGCTGATTTTTCTGATTCTAGCTTTGGATCACGAGGATAGATTTCTGTTTTTGTTGTCGGATCGTCTGGTGGTGTGTTTTCACCTGTGACACTCGCTGTATTTTGAATGTCTTTGCCAGATTGTCCTTTTTCAACCGTCACTTCAAATGTCACAGTATGCCAATCTGTATCTTGAATGTCACCAAATTGTCCTGATATGGTACCATCTGTGAAGTCTCCGTTATCGTCATCCTTTGCGTCAGTGACTGCCTCTCCATCCACTTGAAGTGAATCCGGCACATACGCTAATCCTTCCGGCAGTTCGTCTGAGATCACTAAATTTTCAACGAGACTGTCTTCTATCGTATTCTTTGTTTTAATCGTATAAAGAAGTGTATCACCGACCTCTGGATGCTTCTCATCTGTATTGCCATCTGCTTTTTTCTGCAAGACCGCTGATTTTTCAGAAGTCAGCTTTGGGTCACGAGGATAGATCTCTACATTCGTTGTCGGCTCGTCTGGCGGTGTGTTGCCGGTTGTGACACTCGCTGTATTTTGAATATCTTTGCCTGCCTGGCCTTTTTCAACTGTGACTTCAAACGTCACGGTATGCCATTTCGTATCTTTCACTTCACCGAACGTTCCAGTGACAGTTCCATCTGTCATATCACCGTTGTCGTCATCTTTTACATCTGTGACCGGATTTCCATCTACCTGAAGTGAATTTGGTACATAAGATAATCCTTGAGGTAACTTGTCAGAAATCACAAGGTCTTCTATTACACTATCTTCAATAGCGTTACGGGCTTGAATGGTATACAGCAATGTGTCCCCTACTTCTGGGTGTTTCTCATCTGTATTCCCATCTGCTTTTTTCTGTAAGACCGCTGATTTTTCTGATTCAAGCTTCGGATCACGAGGATAAATTTCTATGTTTGTTGTTGGATTGTCTGGCGGTGTGTTTTCCCCTTTGACATTCGCTGTATTTTGAATATCTTTACCCGCTTGCCCTTTTGCTACTTTCGCTTCAAATGTCACAGTGTGCCAATCGGTGTCTTTCACATCACCTATTTGACCTGTCACAGTACCGTTTGTAAAATCACCTTTGTCTTGATCCTTTGCATCTGTTACGCTTGTGCCATCTACCTTAAGAGATCCAGAAACATAGGTTAAGCTGCTCGGAAGATTATCTGATATGATCAGATTTTTAAGAATGCCGAATTGCACCGTATTTTTTGCTCTAATTGTATAAAGCAAAGTGTCGCCTACTTCTGGATGCTTTTCATCTGTGTTGCCTTCTGCTTTTTTCTGTAAAGTAACAGATTTTTCTGATTCAAGGTTAGGAGGATATGGATCGAATTCAGGCTTCACCCTTGAAGCTAAGTCGTAAGATAATGAATCACCTACAGTGCCCATATATGTTGTACTTAATGTTTTCGCATCAAGTGTAAAAAGAGTAGAATGACCAATAGAGTCATCTTTTCCTGATTGTAATAGCATTTGTCCATTTGGCAAAAAGCTAATTCCTCGTACTCCTCCCTCAATCGGTTTACCATCTGCATTTGTGATTGGAATCACTCGAATGACTTCAGCTGTTTCAGGATTCATTTGCGCAATGGACCCACTGGTATTAGATGCGAACCAAAGATAGCCATCCTTATCGACGACAAGGTCTCCGCCAATGTCTCCGCCAATGCCAGGACCAACGTCATAACCGACAATTTTCTTGGCCGTTTTTTGACCAGTTGCTAAGTCGTACGTTGCAAGGTAGGGTTCTCCATCAACCGCATACGAATGAATATATTTACCGTTATAAACAACGGCATTAGGCGCTCTTCCGCCTAAAACACCTACACGCTCTGCTTGTCCAGTGGTCGCATTTATTTTATAAAGAACTGGCTCTCCACTTGCTGTCGTAGTTGCATACACAGTGTTTTCTTGATCATTCACAGCAACACCGTTCACTACAGTCGAATTAATTCCCTTCACCTGTACACTAGCCTTTACGTTTGTTGGATTTTGCCCATCAAGCTGATAAAGAACTAACTTCCCATTTCCAATCATGTAGGAATCTGCGTTATTGACAACCACTGTCCCAGCGGCTTTCGTAACAGGTGGCGAAACTGTTAATAAATTCCCAGCAATCAGCACCAATATTAGAAATAATTGACTCGTTCTTTTTAATATGTTCATTTTTTGACATCCCCTTTTCCCTGCTCTAAATCATAATGGTATGTACCAGTTCACCTCCCACACTTTGGTAAAGAATATCAGTAACATTTCAGAACCCTCAACATGACTAAAAGACTATTTTCGACAAAAATAGCCCTTTTGTCATATACAGCTTTCGACATCTGATCCATCTATGTTTTTTCCAATAAAACGAGTTTTTTTATCGTGTATTAAATATTTTATCTACCAATAAAAACAGGCCTAACGGCGCAATTTACATACAATCTATTCTAATTTATCTTGAATATTCTTTAATTGGATAAAGGTTGTTTTTTTGTCATTTTATATTGAATTTTTTTCTTATTTTCATAAAAATTGTTAATTATTGGTTCACTTTGTTAAAAAAAACAAGGCAAAAGTCTTGCTCCAAAATTTGATGTTTCCTGCTCTTTTTATGGAAAAAATTCTTTTTATCGAGTAAGCGATTACAATTGAGCAAAGCCATTTAAAGGGGCGTGCGAGTATGTTACGATTGAAATCGAGTGTTTAAGAAAGAAGGGAAAGCTTTTGAAGCGGGAACATCTTTTACGTTGGTTTTTTTATTTTGTTGGATTGATTGTACTTGCTTTTGGACTATCGCTGACAGTGAAGGGAAAGATCCTTGGCATTGGTCCGTGGGACGCTTTTCATTATGGACTGTTTCAGCATTTTGGTTTAACCATTGGACAATGGTCGATCATTATTGGTGCACTGATTGTGACACTGACATCTGTTTTCACGAAATCTTTTCCAAAGATCGGCGCCCTTCTCAATATGGTGCTGATTGGCGTGTTTATTGATTTCTTTAATGCAGTATTACCTGCACCACATGGGTATTTACCTGCTTTATATGTATTTATTACGGGCGTGATTGTGTCTGGGTATGGCGTTGGCATTTATGTCTCAGCTAATCTTGGCGCCGGGCCAAGGGATTCATTAATGCTGCTCATCTCAGCAAAAACAGGGCTGAACGTACAGTGGGTTCGAAATGGTATTGAGTTAACCGTGCTTCTATTTGCATGGATGCTCGGCGGCCCGATTGGCATTGGAACGATTCTGACAGCCATCTTTACTGGACTCGTCCTTCGTTTTTCATTGCCACAATCGACACGGCTCTTGCAGCTGCTCATTACAAAAACAGCGGAGAAACCTGTTCAAACCCTTACCCGATAAGAACAAGCCATTCTACTAAAAGAATGGCTTGTTTAGTGCTAAACTAAATAGACGAAATATTCTTAAAACAGGAGATGATCCTCTGATGCAGCTTTTCCATTATCATTACTGGACACCATTTGTTGAGGAGACGGAGCAGGCGTACACTTCATTAGGCTTTGAAGTAAAGGGGCGTTTCGCAAAGGAAGGTTCCTTTCCCCCTCCGCTGACATGGGATGATTTTAGAGAGAAGAAGCAGTCTTTCCGAATCATTGAGATGAGAAAGGGACAGATCAATATCACATTTGGTTATAGTAAGAAAGTCCTTTTTGATCACATCGGCTTTCTAGTGACTGATGATGAATATGATCAGTTGCTGGTACAAGCGCAAAAGAGAAACTGGGCAATCCAGACCGGGGAGCGAAGAACGTTTCTTTCTACACCGATGCGCTTAAGGCTTGAATTGCAGCGGCGGACAGATGTGATTGAAACTGGTGAAGAAGCAATTGCCGAGATGACGATCGCAGTACCTGATTTGACTCATACACCTGCGGTCGATCAGTCGCTGGACGGTTTGACACAACCTATTCATTGGAAAAAGGGAGAACGTCTCTCTTTACTTGAAGTGAAGATGATGGATTCTCATGGGATGAATACGACCGATCCAAACGGTGTTCACGTCCTCAAACAAGGATAAAAAGCAGCGAGATACGCTGCCTTTTTTATGATTGTTTACGGATTGGAATCCAAATCAATGTCACATGATCTGGAGAATGTATCTCTCCATCTAAAGGGTACGTTTCCATCTCCATTCCCCCAGCATGCTCATATCCTGAGGCAGGAAACCATTCTGTGAAAATACGTGTCCATGTTGAATGCACAGCGGTTTCGACAGGCCCCTTTGCCTGAAATACAGCCCACGTACTGGCCGGAATCTGCTCGACTGTCATGGTCGAATCTGGTTCTTCCTCACCTTGCTCAATCCCAATGATATAGTCAAATGTTTCAAGCGTTTCATCAAAATGCGCACATACACCGATATATCCGAGTTCTCCAGTTGCATGAGCCAGTGAATCCGTCCATCCTTCTTGATTGACACGCTTCCAAAAGGCGGGAATATCCTGTTTGTTTTGGCTATTCTTTGTTGTTGTCTTTAGTCTTCTGCCCATGATTGAAAATGAATCCTTTTCCACAATTCGATAATGCATCGGTTCGACTCCTTTTATTTGAAGTTCGAAGGAGAGACGGGGGTAGGCTTTCACTGTATACTCGCCTGTTTTCACTGCTGCCGGTGTATATCCGTGATGCCGCTTGAAGGCTTTCGCAAACGACTCTGGGGTTTCATAGCCATACTTCACCGCCGCATCAATGACTTTCACTTGCTTGGTCATGAATTCTTCTGCCGCAAGGGTTAATCGTCTTTTGCGAATATATTCTGCTACTGCAATTCCTGTCAGCATATGGAATAGCCGCTGATAATGAAATTTAGACATACAGGCGGCCTCTGCCACTTCTTCAATCTGCAAAGGCTGATCCAGCCTCTCTTCCATATAATTGATACTATCCATGATCAAGTGAATCATTTTTCCCTCTCCTTCCTTTTCCACTATATCGAGAACCGCCCGCACCTTCCTGTCATTTTGTGCTTTCATTGAACAGGATGTCTGTTTCTCTTTTGCAGAGGTTCATCCAATGGTACAATAAATGTAAAAAATTGAGGTCCGTTATGAAGATTTTCGCTATTCAATTACAACCTTTAGATGATAAAAATGCACGAAAACAAATAGAACAGCTGAAGCCTTTTGTATCACTTGAAAAACGCGCCGCCGCTGAGCGCTTTCGTTTTTTGATCGATGCAAGAAGAACGCTTTTAGGTGAGGTACTGATTCGTCACATCATTCATGAGATGTACGCACTGCCTATGGAACAGATCATTTTTGAAACAGAAGGGAATGGAAAGCCTGTTGTCCGGCAAATTCCTTCTTTTCATTTTAATCTTTCTCACTCTGGTGATTGGGTCGTGGGCGCAGTAGATGATGCGCCTGTTGGCATTGATATTGAAGAGATTAAACCGATTGATTTAGCCATTGCCAAACGATTTTTTTCAGCTGACGAATATCAAGATTTACTCTCACAGCCGGCAGAACGGCAGGAAGCCTATTTCTTTCATTTATGGTCCATGAAGGAGGCTTTTATCAAGCTGACAGGGAAGGGAATATCCTATGGTCTCTCATCCTTTACCGCTCGCTTGTCAAAGGATGGACAGGCTACTTTGAGATTACCTGATCACGAAGCCCCTTGCGTTGTCCAAACATATTCGCTTGATCCTGCCTACCAAATGGCGGTTTGTACAAGAAAACCCGCTGCGGCTGAGCACGTCGAGATACTCACTTGTGAGAACATGCTGTCTCGCCTTAATAACGTGTGATTTGTTGAAGTGATGACTTTAGCAAATCGACGCCTCGTGCGATTTCCTCTTCTTTTACATGCCAAATGTTCAGCTGAAGTATAGGCTCCTTTTGATAAGTAGAAATGAAATGGCGGTCGATCGGCTGAACCATCACAGAAGCCTTTTTTAGTTGCTGAATGAGCTGATTCATCGGAATGGACCGGTCGACACGAACGTGGGTATGGGTAGCTGGCTCCTCTTCTCCCAGCTCATAAGCGCCTTGATCATTTTTCAAACAGGCCACAAGTTGTTTGGATCGAGCTCTATAGGTCGCCTGCATCCTTTCTCTATGACGCTCAAACATCCCGCTTTTCAAATAAATTTCTAAAGCAGCCTGCGAGAGCATCGAGCTGTCGATATCAATAAGCCGTTTATGTTCACTAAAGGGGCCAATCAGCTCGTTTGGTAAGATGACAGCACCTGTTCTAAGCCCCGGAAAAATGATTTTTGAGAAGCTTTTTAAATAAATGACCTTCCCCGCCTGATCATATGAATAGATCGGGTCTCTTTTTGTATCGAATTCTAAATCAGCCAAATAATCGTCTTCAACGATGTAGACATCATATGCTTCGGCAAGGGCTGCAATCGCTATTTTTTCTTGTTTCGACAGACTCGTTCCAAGCGGGTTTTGAAATCTTGGCATCGTATAGAAAAAGCGAATATCCTCCTCTCGGAAGATACGCTCCAATTCCTGAAGATCGAGTCCGTTTTCCGTCCGCTGGATTCCCCGGACAGGTAGCTGGTTTTTCTCTAAGTATTGGAGGAATAGGTGATAGCCTGGCTGTTCGACCAATATGGTCTGTTTTCCATTTGGAAACGGGATGGTGCTTAAAATCGATAAAGCCAGCTGAATACCAGAAGTCATGACGATCTGTTCTGGAGAGGCAAACACTTGATAATCCGTTAAACGCTTTGAAATGATTGGCAGTAAAGATGGTAATCCATTGGTGGTGCCATAGATAAATAAATCATTTTGATACAGATCAATCGCTTGATTGATGCAGTGCTGAAAATCGACATACGGAAACACAATGGGATCAGGCGCAGAGGAAGCAAAATCAATCCATGTGCTACCCTTCTTAACGGCTGACTGATTGGTTTTCACGACAAAATAGCCACTTCTTTCTACAGAGTACAGCAAGTGTTCACGCTCTAATGTGTCTAGTGCTTTTATGACAGTGCTTTTGCTCACAGCATATTGAGCCGCTAAGTGACGAATGGATGGAATTTTCATTCCAGCATTGTATTCACCGCTCTCGATTTTGTTTTTTATATTCAACACAAGCTGATCATATTTCCTCACAGTACTACCCTCCTTGTACCGGTACAGATATCAATAACTCTTATTGTACACTTTACTTGATCCGTTTACGATAAAAAGACAGAACCGGTCAATTCAACTGAAGCATGCATGCTCGTGTAAGGAGAATTCTGATGGATATGTCAAAACAAAAAGCGTATGCTTCTTCGATCGCATACGCCTGTATTATTGGTTTTTCATTCTTGTTTGTCAAAGTAGCCTTAGCATCAGCGAATCCGATTGATGTATTGGCACACCGATTTACCGTTTCTTTCGCAGCGGCTCTTTTGTTATTTCCATTTTTACGAAAAAAGTACCGTTTTTCCATTCAATGGCGTGATCTCATTTACATTGTGCCATTTTCCTTGCTTTATCCTGTGTTGTTTTTTGCATTTCAAGTGTGGGGGCTGATGTTCACCTCTTCATCAGAGGCCGGCATTATTCAGGCGACCATCCCTATTTTGACAATGGTGCTTGCAGCATGGTGTTTAAAGGAACGTCCTACCTCGATTCAAGTGCTGTTTACCATTCTTTCTGTGTCCGGGGTGATGCTCCTCTTTGTGGTGAAGGGAATTGATGTGAAACATTCTCATCTCATTGGTTATGTGCTGATCTTACTTTCAGCCTTATCATCCAGTGCCTATAGCGTATTTGCCAGGGTGATGACACGGCGATTCCATGTCATTGAACTGACTTTCGTGATGACATTCTTTGGATTTGTCTTCTTTAATGCTGCTGCTCTCATTCGGCACTCGGTAAATGCTACACTACCGCAGTTTTTTAGTCCGTTTACGCAGCCATCCTTTGTATGGTCTATGCTCTTTTTAGGCATTCTCTCTTCACTGCTCACAGCGTATTTATCAAACTATGCTCTTTCCCACCTTGAAGCAGCAAAGGTGAGTATCTTTAACAATCTTTCTGCTTTCATTACCATTGCCGCTGGCGTGCTTATTTTACATGAAACGATTGATATGGTTCACCTCATCGGGGCTGTGCTCGTCATTGGCGGAGTGATTGGCGGGAATGTGGTGAGGAAGGGGAATTCAACACAGAAGAACTAGACAAAACTAACAACAAAACCATTTATTGTCTTGTATTTTTTTGTATAATAAGGAGAGAGAACCTTTCCTTATTATACAAACTAAAATGGACGTGTTATGAGTGCATATATTTATAGTATTTACAAAGATATTGATCCTCAACGAGTTAAGAGGCTATCAACGTAACAGACCTTATTTATATGTGTTATTTGCGATGAACTACATACTAGCACCACTCTTCCTAGGTGGACTGCTTGCGTTTTTTGTCAAAAACGTATCAATCATCTACATCTCTTTTTTCATTTTTTTAACAACGATTCACCTTGATAAAAGTCTTATGCGAATCTTATTTTCTTCAGATAAAAAACAAATGGCCATCCTGAAATTGAATATGGATCAATATATTTTTGGGAAAGATATGAGTAAATTTTTCGGTGTCATGATTGGTTTTATATGCTTTTTTTTAGGTTCTTTCTGCATGATTTTAAACACACATGCTTTGTATCATTCTTTTATTCTTGGGGCCTTAGGCATTAGCTCGTTATTATTCGGATATTTACTTAGATTGAACTTATTATTACTTCTTACTAGACCTAGATTCTTTTCAATCACACCCATGATTCAATACATCACCACTGGGATCATTGCTTCTTGGATGTTTTTTGTTTTTAAATTCGAATTATTTTCTATTCCTTTTTCTAACCAATTGGTGCTTACGCTTACTGCTTTGATCTTTCTTACTAGTCTTATTTTGTTAATCAATTGGAAAAAGAACCTTAGATATACGCCTATCTTCCATTCAGATGAGAAGGATAGAAATCATCAAAACACAACATCAAGATCTTTCGATCATATTTTATTTTTTGAAATCACCCTTCTTTTGAGAAACCCTCCAATACAATGGTCGGTTTTACTATTTATATTAACAATATCTGGTGGTCTATTTACTCTCATTCTGTATGGTGTTCATACAAACCAAATCGAAACACTGAATATAGAAAATGATTTTTTGTTTATCTTTAGTGTGATATTCCCTATGATTTTTATTTCTAACGCCCTTCAATCTTATGTCTCTTTTGATGTTGATGGTCCCATTATTCCTTTAAAACATAGGTTACCTCACTTTATAAAGAACAAAATAAACTCTAAGTTGATATTATCCGTTTTATTACATATGTTTTTTTGTATTGTATATGCTATCTTTTCTACTTTTACAATAAATGTAGATCACCCCTTTTATGTGATATTTACTTTGTTAGTTAGTAGCGTTTTAATAGGCGTATGCACAGTTGGTTCTACTGTTCTATTTCCTTATTTTAAATGGGAGTATGTGTATCAAGTTCCTAGCACACTGAGCAAATTAACATTAAACCTTTGCTTCAGTTTCATTTTAGGCTTATCCGTTATGTCCTCATATAACCTAGCCTCTTTTATTGCGGCAAATACGATCATGATTGTTTGTACAGTGATCATCATCGTCATCATGTTTTTATTTTGGGATAAAACGATTAACAAAAACTGCAAATCAGTTAAAACATTATTCGAGTGAGGGGTTGTATGCTTTCAATTCATGATCTAATCAAGGAATATACAGAGTCCAACTTCAAAATATCAATTCATGAATTACATTTTCATAAAGGCTCAATTGTTGGATTATTAGGCAAAAATGGTGCTGGAAAAACAACCATTCTTGAAATAATCGCGGGGTTGATCACACCAGATAAAGGTGAATTGATCATACAAAAGGATATAGCAAATGGTTTTTCAACTGTCGGTTACATGGAAGATGATCCAACACTTTTTGAAAACTTAACATGCTTCGAATTGATTAAATATCAATCCATGCTAGTTGAACAACCGTTAAATAAAAAACAGATTCAACATTTATTAGAAAAATATGGGCTTGAAAAACAAGCCCATATTCGCTCTTCTTCTCTATCCCGAGGGATGAGGCAGAGAATTTCTTTTATATTAACCACCTTACACAATCCATCTATTATCTTATTAGATGAACCATTTACCGGTCTAGACCCAGCAAATATGACACTTATGAAAAGACATCTAAGAGAATTTAAGGCTCAAAATAAAACGATCATTCTTTCTACACACATCCTGCAATTTGCCGCTAACTTATGTGACGAGATCCTTTTTATAAATGAAGGACAAATCGTTCATTCAGAAAAAAAACCTTCCGAAGAAATATTTGATGAAGGTCAGCTTGAAAAAAGATTCTTTGAAACGTTATCCTAAATAGCAGTTTCTCTGCGTTTAAAATGATATTCAGCTATAGAAAACAACGGCCCTCGTTTGACGGGGCCGTTGTTTTCTTTTATTGGCTGATGAATTGCCTTTTTGTTGTCTGCTCAATGACATGCCTCATATGTTCTGCGAACTGCTCGAGGTGTGTGTTGATATACATGTGACCTCCTTCGAAATCAGTGCGTTCGATGGCGTTTGCCCATGTTAGCCAGCCGTCTGCGTCTTCCATGCATTTCTTATCTTGCTTTCCGTTCAATAAATAAACGGGTGATTCAATGATTGTTTTGTCTGTGTGCTGGAAGGATTCTAATGCTTGATAGTCGGCACGTAAGGATGGTGTAAAGTAATCCATCATTGGTTTGTTCTCTAACAATTCTTTTGGAATCCCGCCCATTTCAGCGATATGCTGAACAAATGCTTCATTCGATAAATGGGTCAATATTTGTCTTTTTGTTTGCGGTGGCTGAATGGCAGAAATGACAACTGCTGCCGGATCGATGCCTTCCTTTTCTAGCAGCTGAGTCAGCCTGTACACCACAAGTCCGCCCATGGAATGTCCGAACAAAATAAATGGACGGTTTAATTTGCCTGTCAGTCCTTCTTTATACAATTCAGCCAGCCGGTCAATGCTTGTTTCAAGCGGCATGAGGTTCGTTCCATGACCCGGAGGCTCTGCTGCTGTCACTTCGGCCGTGTCCTTCAGCTGTTCAAAGAGCGGACGGTAAGAGGCGGAATATCCGCCTGCAAAAGGAAAACAAATAAGCTGAATGAGATCTGATTTTTTTTCAAAGGTTTTAAATAATTGGTTCATACGTCCTTACCCCTTTACGATCGTTTCAAGAATCTGCGCAAGTTGATCTGCCTGCGGTCTTTTCATCATGGTCACATGGTCGCCTTTTATTTGATAATACGAGCACGTTTCTCTCGTGTAAGCTTCCCAATCGGCAAATTTTTTCTGGAAATCTGTGGCGTGATCGCTGCTTTGTATAATATAAAACGGCACAGAGAATGGGTCTTTTTCTAATTCAATGGCTTGTGACATGATGGTATTATGAGTCTGCATTTGCAAGTATTTATCTAAATAGTGATCATTCATAAATTGATGAACGACTTCATCCTTTTCTGCTTCTTTGAGGATTTTCTGCTTCACTTCTTGGAAGCTGAGCCCTTGTAATGCTTCTGGTTTGATGCCGACGAGGTTCCCCATACCCAGGACGAGGGCCAGCATTTTCACTTCTTCTTCGTTCATATCGGCATGAAGCGCTTGATCTGCCTCATCTCTTAATACCGGAACCGTATCTAAAATGATCAATCCTTTTGGCGCTTTTCCTGCATGACAGAGTCTCTGATTCATTCCGTAAGCAAGATGTCCGCCCATGGAATGCCCTGCCAAATAATCAATGCCTGGTCGATAGAATGTTTCAATGGCTTCAATAAAAATGGTGACAAGCTCTGTATAATGAAGGAATTGTGGTTCTTCATCCTCATACAAGCCTGGAGACTGCAAGGCGTAAACAGCTCCTTCATGTGTCATGAGCTTGGCCACATCAATATACCCCATCACCGTTCCACCAGCAGGCGGTGCAAAGAAAATTCTCGGTTCAGCCGGATCCCCTTTTTTCAACTCGATTACATAGTCTTTCGGCGCTCTTACGACAGGCTCGCCTGTTTCTGGCACTGTGTCCAAATATGCCGCTAACTGCGCTGGCGCTGGGTGCATGAAAATCCATTTCGGATCAACACGGACACCTTTTTCTTTTAATTTGGCAACGGCTTGAATACTCATAATGGAATCTCCGCCTAAATCAAAGAATGAATCATGAATTCCTACTCGTTTGACACCAAGCACTTCACTGAAAGCTGTCACAATCAGCTGCTGGGTTTCTGTTGCCGGTTGATCGTCTTCATGTGAGGAAGAGACTGCGTCTGTCGGCTCCGGCAATGCTTTTTGATCGACCTTCCCATTTGTTGTGACAGGAATTGCGTCAAGTACGATAAAGTAACTTGGAATCATATAGCCTGGCAGGCTTTCCTGTAAAAATGCTTTCCATCCAGGAACAGGCTCTCCCCCATCTGTGACAAGGTAGGCTGCCAGCCGTTTTGAGCTGCCGTACGTTTTAGCAATGACGGTACATTCTTTTACTTGTGGATGTTTGAGCAGGGCTGTCTCAATTTCTCCACATTCAATTCGGTAGCCTCTAATTTTGACCAAGTTGTCTTTTCGGCCAAGGTATTCAATACTGCCATCAGACCGCCATTTCCCCAGGTCACCGGAACGATACAGTTTGTCCCCTTTTAATGCCGGGAATGGATTGTCAATAAACCGCTCCTGCGTACGCTCTGGGTCATGCAAATATCCCTTCGCCAGCCCTGTTCCGCCGATATAGATTTCTCCTTTAACGCCTGTAGGTACTGGATTGAGATGATCATCTAGTATGACAACCGTTGAGTTGGCGACTGGCACACCGATTGGCACTGATCTTGCATCCTCGGGTACGTGTGTGACTTGATAAGTGGTCGCTAATGTTGTGTTTTCTGTTGGACCGTAAGCATTGATCAGCACACCCTTCATATGTGGCAATGCCTTTCGTGCATGCTCACTAGACATGGCTTCTCCGCCAACAAGTAATGTACGGTATCCAGCTACACTTTTTGGATCATGCTCAATCAGCCGGTTGAATAATGCAGTTGGCAAACAGTTGGCTGTGACTTGATGCGTTTTGATTAAACGAGTTAATTCGTCCATATTCAGAGCAGCATATTTCGGGATCAGAACCAGTTGACCGCCATTGAGCAGCATTCCCCATAATTCAAAGGTAAAGGCATCAAATGCATAGTTAGACAGCTGAAGCATTTTATCTTCTGAACCAAGCTCAATATAGTTTGTTTCTTTCACTAAGCGGACCACTCCTGCATGAGGAAGCATCACGCCTTTTGGTGTGCCTGTTGAGCCTGAAGTGTAGTTAACATAGGCAATCTGGTCTTCTCCTACAATCGATTTTTCCCTTTGATACACTGCGCCTGTTTCTGGTAACGGCTTGTCCATTTCAATCTTTGTGCCGCTCAGATCGTCTAAACGATTGATCAGATGCGACTGGGTTAAGATGATATCGCTTTGTGTATCGCGAACGATCAGACCGATGCGGGCATCTGGATACTCAGGTGACATCGGTACATAAGCAGCACCCGACTTGACGATCCCTAGAACTGAGACCATCATGTCAAACGAACGATCAAACAGCATCGGGACAAGTGAACCTGGTCCAACGCCCTTTGATTGTAAATAGGCAGCCAGTTTTGTCGCCTTCTCGTCTAAATCTTGATACGTCATATGCTCTTCCATATAAGATACAGCAATCCGGTGCGGGTCACGCTGCACTTGTTCTTCAAATAATTCTTGCAGCGTACGCTTTGGATAAGGCGTGTCAGTTTGATTTTTCCCTATGATCATGGCATCCTGTTCTGTTTTGTCCATGACGCAAAAGTCAGCAAATGTCCGTTCAGGCTGAGCCGTCATGCCATCTAACAGATTGAGATAATAATTCATCATACGGTGGATCGTTTCTTGCTCAAATAAATCCGTATTATATTCCACATGGATAGACAGCTTGTCCTCCTGCTCAAATACATGCAAGGTGAGATCAAATTTAGAGACGGTATGATGGACCATCACTTGTTCCGATGTCAGTCCTTTTAGGTTGATATCCAGCGAATCAGTGACATACCCCATGGCGACTTGGAAGATCGGTGAACGACTTAGGTCTCTATCAATTGAAAGGTCATCTACAAGCTTGTCGAATGGATAATGCTGATGCTCAAAGGCTTTTAACGTCATTTCTTTCACCTTTTCCAGTAAATCGGCAAAGGTATCGGCTTTTGAAACGTCCTGTCTCAGCGCCAATGTATTGACAAACATGCCGACGAGCTTCTCTGATTGTTCGACATCACGGCCAGCGATCGGCGATCCAACAATGACATCTGTTTGTCCAGACAACTTGTGAAGCAGGACATAATAGGCTGACAACATCGTCATAAATAGTGTTGTCCCCTGCTGCCTCGACAAAGCATGTAAACGACGAACAAGCGGTTCATCTATCACGATTTGCTCTGTAGCCCCATTAAATGTTTGAACCGGCGGACGAGGACGGTCGAACGGGAGCTCTAATACCGGCAACTCTCCTTGTAACGTTTCTAGCCAATAGCTCTGAGCCTCATGGTGGTTCTTTAATTGCTCATTCTCCCAATGAACGTAGTCGGTCCATTCAATCTCAAGTGCAGGTAGCTCAGGCGTTTTCTCTAATAATAGCGCACCATACACGACTTCTAATTCTTGAATAAGCAGGCTGAGCGACCATGCATCGGAAATGATATGATGCTGCGCACAAAGCAAGTAATATTCCTCTTTCCCCATATCAACAATTGTCCATTGTGCAAGCGGTCCCCGTTCTAAGTCATAGATGCGGTTCGCCTCTTGCTGAATCAGCTGTTCCAATCTTCTCGCTCTTGTTTTTTCATTAAACAATGAGAAATTCGCAACGGTTACTGATGGCGGAAGATCTTCACGGATGACTTGAACCGGCTTGCCGCCAATGGTTTGAAATGTTGCGCGCAGTGCTTCATGACGTTTTGTTAAGAGACCGATCGCCTTTGTTAACGTTTGGATGTGTAATTGGCCCATCAGCTTCCAAGCACCTAATATATTGTAATGATGGCTCTTTTCTAATGTAGATAAGAACCAAATTCGCTTTTGAGCGTGTGACAGCTCATAGCTTGTTCGTTTTTCCAGCTTTGGAATGCTGGCTTCCTGAATGGCTGGTGCTCCATTGATGTCATCGACCATTTGTGCCAAGTGTGCCAGATTCTTGCTTTCAAATAATATTTTTAGCGGTGCCTTTATTGAAAACTCATGATTAACACGAGAAATCGTTTGAGTGGCCTTTAATGAATGTCCACCAAGGTCAAAGAATTGATCCTCTTTGTACACACGATCGACTTCTAAAATATCCTCCCAGATGGCCGCAAGCACCTGCTCTGTCTTCGTTTCTGGCAATTGCTTTTCAAACGGCTGTGCGTGTTTGTGATGGAACTGTTTGAGGGCTTCGTGATCAATAGAGCCATCTTGTTTTTTCGGTATATCTTCCACTTGCCTGATGTCCCATTTCCCCTCTATGATTCCTGTGATCTTGTCAGCATCCACTTCTTTGCCCGATTGCACCGTATAGTACAGTTTCTTTTCAAAATGTGGTATTGGTGCTGGTTGAAGATGTTCAGCGATTTCTTGATTCGCCCCATCTAGGCCAATAAATAGATGCGCTTCATTCAGCCGAACACCTAGACATAATGAATGGAGTCCTTGTTTTTTTCCAATCAATTGAAAGCCCTTGCGAACGGTTAGCGCAGCCCCAGTATGTCCCTTAGACAAACCAAGATTATCCCACATGCTGAAATTCAACGAAATCGCTCTTCTTCCCTCATGATAGGTAAGGGCATGTGCGAGTCCATCTAAAAAGCTGTTCGCCGCAGAATATGCGCCAAATGTGGTGCCGCCAAAAAAGCCATTCACTGATCCAAAAAAGACGAGTGGGACAGACGGATCATGCTTGAAAGCTTCCTGCAGCACCCAAGCACCATCTGCCTTCCCTGAAAGTTCTTTTACGAAATCTTCTTCTGTTGTATGAGCTAGTGTGTACGTATCCACATGCTGAAAGTGCTCAGATACATTGCCAGCACCGGCTAAATGAAGCGCTCCTCGGATTGACTGTCCGAAATGCTTTTCTGCTTCATAAATCGCCCGCTCGACGTCACATAAATTCGTCACATCGGCTTGTACATAAAGGACGTCTCCCAGATCTTTCAGTTGTGAGAATGACGCCTCTTTTTCTCTGTCTTCTTCAAGGGATGTCCGTCCAATTAACACGAGCTTCAAGCCAAATTGGAGCATTTGCTTAGACAGTTCAAATCCAATACCGCCAAGCCCTCCAGTCAGCAAGTACAAGCCTTCATATTCTAAAAACCCTTCTGTCTGAGGTGCCGTCATCATATTCACTTTTTCCAGCTTTGGTACGAGGCGCTGGCCATGCCGGTAAGACACTTCTGCTTTCAAATGAATCGCACCTAGTTCGTCCGTAATATGCTTGGCATCCTGTTCCACATTCTCCGCTTCAATATCAAGGTGAGACACTTCTGCCCCTTCCCATTCTTGCGGGATGGTTTTTAATAATCCGGCAAGAGACGTTTTCTCCACATGAAGCTCATCTTGCGGTTTTACAAATTGACCACCTTTTGTGACAACAACGAGACGCATCGGCTCTTTATTTGCTTGTCTCAATGCTTGATACAAATACAAAATGGATTGGCTAGTGCTTGCATTCAGTTCTTTGAACTGCTCAGGGCTCGCAATCATCTCCCTGTCTGATACATTCCACAAGTGGAGCATACGGTCAATTTTTAATTCATCGGCTTCAAGCGCCGCCACAAGCCTGACGTAATCCCCCTTAATTCGAGGGTTCATCTGATACATCCCTTTTGACAGGCGTAAAAATTCATAACCCTTTTTCACAGAAACATAAGGCAGGTTCATTTGTTCAAATTGTGTATAAAGCGATTGATAAAGCCCTTTTTCATCCTCAAATACGAGTACATGATCAGTGGATACTGGCTGGGATGGACCGATATTCTCTTTTACCCAAATACGTTTAAAGAACCAATCTGGGAGGGTTTGTTCATTTTCCGAAGCAAGATCAAGTGCACGTTCAATGTCATGAAATACCCCATCTTTCAGTGCCGCACCTAGTTGGGCACGTTGGATTTTTCCGCTTTCTGTTTTCGGAAATTGGTCTTTTTTCACCGGAATGATATGGTCAGGTTCGATTCCCATTTTGCGAATGATGCTCTCTCTAATCTGCTGAATCATTGTGATTTGATCCTCTATCGAATCCTTTTGCGTGACAAAAAAGACGGCGAGTGTGTCATTACTTGATTCGGGATTGTAAATGCCGTACGCAGCGGCAAAGGTGACTTCAACCCCCTCAACTTCTTCCACAACGGCTTCAATTTCGTAATTCAAATAGTTCGCTCCGTTGATGACGATGATATCCTTTTCCCGTCCTGTGAGGACTAGGCGCCCTTCATGAATAAATCCTAAATCTCCTGTATGAAACCAGCCGTTTTCCGCAAATACTTCTTCATTGGCTTCCTCATTTTGATAGTAGCCCATCATAATCGTTGGACTCTTCACCTGCAAGCGGCCGACTTGATCTTCTGGCAACACTTGGTGATGCTCGTCTACAATCCGAATCCATACAGAAGGGATTGGTGCACCGACTTCTGTAAAAGTCATCTTGTGCGGATGATCGTGCGTCACATATTGAATCTCACTTGTTAATGAGGTCTGATCAATGGTCAGTTGTCCACCCTGATCATCATGACGCATGAATTCTTTTGACTGGACAATGGCTGATGATGTTTCTGACATGCCATAAGCCGGCACCATCGCATGGCGGCTTAATCCGTGCTCACCCATGATGTGCATGAAACGCTGCGTCACTTTAGGAACAACTGCTTCGGCGGCGTTCATGATATAGGTCAAGGTGGAGAGATCCCATCTCCCTTTGCGAATGTCGTCTTCATATTCATTCATCATCGCAAAGGCAAAGTTTGGCGCCCACGTCCTTGTGACACCGTATCTTTCTACCCAATCCAGCCACACCATCGGCCGTTCGATAAATTGATCAATGGATGGACTAATTTGCTGGCAGCCGAGGTAGACATCATGGACATGAAACATGACAATGCCCCCTACATGATCAAGCGGCATCCAGTTCATTGATACATCCTCATGCGTGAAACCATTTGCCTGCTCAAAGGAAATGATTCTAGATAAAATGCTTTGATGGTTGTGCCGGATACACTTTGGCACACCCGTACTTCCTGAGGACAGCAGCTGAAGCACAGGCTCATCCGGCTCTGGCTCATAATGCTGTTCATCTGGGTCACAGGCAAGTAATGTTTCGATTGTTAAAATCGGAATCGCTTTTGATTCAAACGTTTTACGTAGCCCTGCAATGTCCTCAGCACTCGCTTCGTTTGTAATAATGAATGGTTCATTTTGCAGCTGAAACACGCCCTTGAGCTTGTTCACACCTTGATTCATTTCATCATACACAGGTGGTACAGAGACTGGGGTTGGAATGATTCCACCGAGAATACAGCCCCAGAATACTGTGATAAAATCTTGATGGTCTTTCAATTGAAGCAGCACTTGATCGCCGTTTGAAAGTCCGGCTGCCCTTAATCCAGATAGGACACGTTCCGCTCCTGTGAGTAATTCCGGGTAAGTCTGGATCACCTCATGACCGCCTTCTTTGAGATACGTGACTCCGCGATTTGGTGACATAAAGGCGGCTCGGATCAGTACCTCTGTCAATGTGACTGGTGTACCTGGTTTTCTGATCACATCACCTCCATAAACAAGAGCTGGTGGTTTTTCTTGTACGGAGGATTGTATGGTTTGACTGACTTCATCTTTTGAAAACGATTCGTTTCCATTTGTACGCTGTCTATCTGGGAAGAGGTCATCTAAATGATAGGGTGTTTGTTTTTCTGTCTGTCTCTCTATCAAAACGGCTGCTTCCTCTACTCCATCTATGGCTTTCGTGCGCTCTTCTATCTTTCTTCGTTCCTCTTCATCTAGTACGTCAATGGCAAGCAGCGCCTCGGTATCGACCGCTCCACTTTCTTTTCGCGGCAAGGAAGGGACGAGGACGAGTGCGGCTGGCACTTCATCAGGATGAAGTGGTCCTTTCATCAAATCCTCTCTTGTCAACGAAGGGTCCTTCGCCTGTGCAAACAGCACAAGCGATAGGCCTCCTTCTTGATTTTTCTTCGGGATGAGCGCACATTCCTTTAGTGGAAAGTGAAGCATGAAGACTTTCTCTAATGCTTTGAGATCGATTCGTTTTCCATTGATCCTGACAATATGATTTGCTGCATTTCCTTTTCGTCTACTAACTAGCATTCTTCTTCTCCTCCTACATCCAATCCAAAATCTGAATCTTGCTTTCTTCCGCCCAAACGCCGACATCCCCTGTCGGATAAAGGTATTCGCCTATTTGATGTTTGAATGGATGCGGAATTTTATGCGCCTCCATCCAATCGGCTAGCTCTCCAAAAAGTGCTTTGATCTCTTTGGCGCCGATAAAAATATCTCCAGGAAATCCAATCGGCATGAGCTGATGTTCTTCATTCAGGACATATATTTCCGTTTCATAGGCAGGATCATGTACGCCTGCATAAACTTCTTCTTGGTCTGGGTATAGCACGCTGACATGTGCGTTTTTCGCCCAATCACTGATCATCCGCTCTTTTTCCTCATTTGTCACAATGGTGAAGGAAGATAGCGGCGTATCCACTTGTTCTGTCATGGCTTCAAGTGTGTGAATCAGCTGCTGCATCAGCGTTTGTATTTGCTTTTCTGTATATTGATTTAAGTTGTATGTGATCCGAAGCTCCAGCGTATCTCCCGGCACTGCGACAAGGGTTAAGTCATAATTTGTTTCTTCATGACTGGCGATGTCTAAAATGCGTACGCCATACGGCTCAATGGACTCAATCGGATAGTTTTCAAACACGACAATGCTGTGAAACAATGCCTCTCCATTTGGAATTTCCGTCATCTGCTGAATATCTGGCAATACGGTATACTCGTATTCTCTCATCTGAAAAACGGTTTCCTGTGTATAGGCGAGCAATCGCGCAATCGTCCAGTCCGAATGGATCGGCAGACGAAGCGGCAATGTGTTAATAAAGAGCCCTGTCATGCTTTCCACTTCTGGTAAGTCGGCTGGCCGGCCAGATACGGTCACCCCAAATATGACATCCTCTGCGCCCGAATGAAGGTGCAAAAGCAGTCCCCACGCTGATTGAATCAGTGTGCTCATCGTGACCTTCTGCTTGCCAGTCATCTTCTCCAGCTTCTGCTGCATCTCTGGCGTCAGTTTGACGCTGGACTGCGCCATGCTTGCTTCTTGGTCTGAAGCATGTTCTTCGCCGTCTCCTGGAAGCGGTGTCGCTTCCTCTACGCCTGACATATAACGCTGCCAGAATTCTTGCGCCTTCTCTTGATCCTGCTTCTTCAGCCATTCGATAAAATCTTTATATGGACGGACTGTAGAAAGACTGATCTCTCGTTCGTCCACAAGAGAGCGATACAGCGCAAAAGATTCCTGAATAAAACTGAACAAACTCCAGCCATCGATTAAAATGTGATGAAAACTAAAGACAAACGTGCATCTTTCCTCATCACAACGGAATAAAGCAATCCGAATAAGCGGTTCATCTATATGGTCTAAATTGAAATCCTTTGAACGATCAGATACTAAAAATTGTTCGATTGTCTCTTCTTGCTCCGCGTCACTCAGGTGGCGCACATCGTGCTGAGTGAGGTGGATGCTTCCTTCTGATTGAATGAACTGAACAGGCTCCTTCAGCCCTTCCCAAGCGAATTTTGTTCTCAAAATCGAATGACGTTCTACAAGAAGGTTCCAAGCTTGTTCATAGGCATCACCGTTTGTTAAGCCTTGGAGCGTCATATGCACCTGACCAAAATAAGCTTGTGAGGCTTGATCTAGCAGTGCATGAAACAGCATTCCTTGCTGCATTGGAGACAGCGGATACACATCGACTACATTGTCTGGAAGTTCATCTATTTGCTTTTGCGTGAGCTGAACCATTGGAAAATCAGATGGTGTAAAGCCGCCGCTCGTTTCAACACAATGCGTCAAGATGATCTCCATTTTTTCTTTAAAACGTTCAGGTAACAACCGCACCTCTTGATCTTGCAGCAGTTCACGATTGATCATAAAGTTCATCTGCAACTGACCATCTGTCACATATCCATACACATCGATCAAATGCTGTCTTTCTGCTTTCGGATCGTGAACATGTCCATTTCGTTCGTCTGCGATATAAAGCTTGGCTTCGCCATCTGCCTGATCTAACTGACCGAGGTAATTAAAACTCATCTGCGGCGCTACCGTTTTGAGTAAACGAGGTTCTGTCATGTATTGAAGCAAACCATAGCCGATTCCCTTTTGCGGCACAGCTCGTAAGGTTTCTTTGACGTCTTTGATTTGTCTTGCAACATCGGTTTGTATAAAAGGAATAAAAATAGGATAAGAGCTTGTAAACCAGCCGACTGTCCGTGACAAATCCATCTGTTCAAATAAATCCTCGCGTCCATGCCCTTCTAACGTGATGAGCATTGGCTTCCCAATGGCTTGCGTGAGTCCTGATAACAGTAAATCGTTAATCTCTGTTCGGTATGCTTGTGAGGCCTGTCTAAGTAACATATCTGTTTGTTCCTTTGTGAGCTGAACCGACAGGATCTCTGCATGTTCTTCTATATTAGAAAGCGCAGGCAGTTGGAAAGGAGAACCTTCTTCCTCTTGATCCTTGATTTTTTGCCAAAAAGAGGCCTGCGCTTGTAATTGATCTGTTTGTGCATATTCATATAAGGCATCTGCCCACTGCTTATAGGAGGCGGTTTTTTTCGCAAATATGATGTCCTGCCCCGTAGCAAGCTGTTTCAATCCATTTAGTACATCTTCTTGTATCATGCGCCATGATATGCCATCCATGACGAGATGGTGTGCAGCAATAAAGAGCTCAGACGTGTCTTCACCTGTATGAAAAAGAATCGCTTTGATCACTTCTCCGCGCTCTAATGACAATGTTCCTTGACAGGCACTTGTCTCCAAGCGGATTTGTTCCCGTGCTTCTTCCTGAGATACATCCGTCACATCAAAGAATGTGACACATGGTGTGACACCAGGCTCACGAATGGTTTGAATCCATGTGCCATCTGCCTCTTTTGTATATATAGCTCTCAGCATATCGTGATGATCGACCAGTTTTGAAAGAACCTGTGTTAACTGTTCATGTGGAACAGATCGCTTCATTTCAATATGCGCCGATAGATTCCAATAATCTTGATTGGTCATCGATTGCTCAAAGAACCAAGATTGAATCGGGAGAAGACGAACCTCTCCTGTCACAGGTGATTGATCATAGACCGTAGAGACCTCTGCCTTTCTCATCGCTTGTGCGAGTTGTGAGATGGTCTGTTTTTCAAATACATCTCTCGGCTGGATGACGTAGCCTTCCTGTGCTAAGCGTGCCACCATTTGTATGACAATAATGGAATCTCCGCCAAGCTCAAAGTAGTTATCATGGACGCCAATAGAAGGAACGCCTAGCAGCTGAGACCACACTTTTTCTAACACACGTTCTTCCTCAGTAGCTGCTTTATCAATGGCTGTTTCTACTTCTTCTTGTCTCCACTCTGGCGGCGGAAGACGCTTTTGGTCTACCTTGCCATTTGGCGTGAGCGGTAATTCATCCAGCTCTATTAATAGGCTTGGCACCATATAATCTGGCAGAATGTCTTTTAAGTTTTGGCGAATGTCTTGCGTGGTCATGCCACCTTTTTGGACAAAATAACCGATCAATCGCTTATGACCACTCTCGTGCTGATGCGGGATAACGGCACATTCTGTGATGTCATCAAATGTCAGCATAGCGGCTTCAATTTCTCCGCATTCCACGCGGTGTCCACGAATTTTCACTTGATGATCGATTCTTCCAAGACAGTCAATGATGCCATTTGACAGCCAACGGCCCATATCGCCTGTTTTATATAAACGCGCTCCTTCTTGGAAAGGATGCGGGATAAATGATGATGCTGTTTTTTCTTCATCTCCAAGGTAACCAAGTGCTAGCCCTGTGCCGCCAACATAAATTTCGCCGATGACGCCTTGCGGAACTGGCTGCATTTGGTCATCTAATACATAAGCTTGTGAATAAGCAATAGGCTGTCCAATCGGGACCGTCGCCTGATCTTCTTCCAGTGCCCGAATATGATGCACACAGGAGAATGTTGTATTCTCTGTTGGTCCATAACCATTTAAAAGCCCTTCAGGTAAATACGGCAGTGCTTTTCTGATATGAGCGGCTGATAAGGCATCTCCGCCGACCAATAATGCATGAAGTCCAGATAAAGCTTCTGGATGTTCTTCTGTTAAACGGTTGAACAGCGGCACAGTCAAGAACCCTGTTGTAATCTGATGAGTTTTTAGTGCTTCCGCTAATGTATCCATTGATAAAATGGTATTTCGATCCGTCAGTATGAGCCTTCCCCCGTTTAAAAGGGCTCCCCATATTTCATACGTAAATGCATCAAAAGAGAAGCTGGCGATTTGTAAAATGCGCGTTTGTTCATTAAGGGTGACATAGTCTGTGTCACACACAAGCCGGACGACCGCTTGATGCGGGATCAGTACTCCTTTTGGCTGTCCAGTTGACCCCGATGTGTAATTGATATAAGCAAGTCCATCAGGTCTTAGTGCAGCGGGCATGACCTCTGCTTCTGGTAAAAATTCTTCATACCCTTGATCAAGACAAATGAGTTCCGTTTGATGGATGGATACTTTTTTCAGCCATTCATTTTTTGTCAGTAAAAGCTGAATCCCTGTATCTCTCAGCATATAATCAATGCGGGCATCTGGATATTCAGGATCAATTGGCACATAAGCCCCGCCTGCTTTCACAATGGCCAGCACCCCAAGAATCATTTCAGGCGATCTGTCGATGAGCAGTCCAACTGGTTCATGCGGCGTCACGCCTCGCTGCTGCAAATAGGCTGCTAGACGATCGACTTTCTCATGTAACTCTTGGTACGTCCACTCATCTCCCTGGAACTCGAGCGCCACTGCATGAGGTGTCTTTTTCACTTGCGCTTCAAATCGTTCTGTCATAAGCAGCGGACCTTTTGGTTGATCAGTCTTTCCGCTCCATTCATAGAGCAATTGATGCTTTTCTTTCTCTGGCAGGAAATTCACTTGTCTGATCGGCTGCGCTGGATTTTCACAAATGCTTTCAAGCAGGTGCTCGTAGTATGCGAGGAATCGCTCCATCGTGTCATCAGAAAATAAATCCGCTTGATACTCAAGTTTTAACTGAAGACCTTCAGCTCCTTCAAACACAAACAGGGAGAGATCAAATTTCGCTGTATCATTATCTTCAATGGCTAAAACCGACGTCGCCTCCCCCATTGGAGATGCTTCAAGCGGTAGGTTTTGCAGAACAAACATGACCTGAAACAGCGGCTGCTTACTGGCATCACGCACAATATTCAATTCATCGACCACCATCTCAAACGGAACATCCTGATGTGCATAAGCACCGACAGTTGTCTCCTTCACTCGCTCTAATAATTCCGTAAAGGCTGGATTCCCGCTATGGTCGATCCGAAGCGCCAATGTATTCACGAAAAATCCGATTAAATGCTCCATTTCCGTTCGATTTCTCCCAGCAATGACCGAGCCAATGACAAACTCATCCTGTGAAGACAATCGATGTAAAAGCGTAGAGAAAGCCGACAGCAAGGTCATATACAGTGTGCTGTCTGTTTTCTTGGATAGCGCCTCAATCTTTTTAGACAGTGACTTCGACAGCTGATATGTTTTCGTCTTCCCTTTGTAGGATTGAACGGCCGGCCGCGGATGATCATACGGCAATACCAAATCTTCAACAGGTGCCGCAAATTGCTCCTTCCAATAAGCAAGCTGCTTATGCAATGGCTCTCCTGTCAAATACTCCTTCTGCCACAGTGCATAATCCGCATATTGAATAGGCAGTGCCGGCAAGTGAGGCTCCCGCCCTTCGATCGCCGCTGTATACCACTCGGATAATTCTCTTGCAACAATGCCAATCGACCAGCCATCTGACACGATGTGGTGAATGGACATAAGCAAGATATGCTCTGCGGATGAAAGTCGAATCAGCTTCACTCGAAAGAGCGCTTCGTGTTCTAATTGAAAAGGTGTGGATGCCTCTTCTTTCGCCCATTCAGTCGCTTTTTGTTCTTTCTCTTCCTGTGACGCTATGCCTGAAAGGTCCATCACCTCAAGCTCTGGCAGGGCCATCTGTTCATGAATGACCTGTACCGGTTCATCCCCGCTCATCGTAAAGGACGTTCTGAGCGATTCATGCCTTTCCACCATATGTTGCAGACTTTCCTGAAGCACCTTGATATCTAAAGGCCCATTCATCCGAAACGAAATCGTATTATTGTAAAATGGCAGATCCGGCTCTAATTGATAGAGGAACCACTGTCTTTTCTGGGCATAAGACATCGGAATTTCCTGACCCTTCTCCATTTTTCTCATCGGAATCACTTCATCTGCTTTGGCATTTGAATCGATCCAGTCTGCTAATTCTCCGAGTTTCGTATGTTCAAACAACACAGCAAGCGGCACGTCAAACCCTGTTTTTTGCCTAACCGCAGACAGCATTTGCGTCGCCTT
Organism: Bacillus sp. FSL W8-0629; assembly: GCF_038593225.1. Classification (NCBI taxonomy): domain Bacteria; kingdom Bacillati; phylum Bacillota; class Bacilli; order Caryophanales; family Bacillaceae; genus Bacillus; species Bacillus sp. FSL W8-0629. The sequence continues at coordinate 411,141 of NZ_CP151975.1, read as the reverse complement.
CAGCGAATGACCTCCTAGTAGAAAGAAATGATCGCCGCAGTTGACATCTGAGACACCGAGCAGCTCTGACCAAATGTGTGCGAGCAGTTTCTCCGTTTCTGTGTGAGGTGCTCTGTTGTCTGCATCCATTCCGCTTTCCTCTATTAATTCATGAAAATATGCCTCGTCTGGCGATCCATCTTCTGTTTCTTTCCAATATTCCTCAGGAAACAAATGTACGGCATATTCACCAGATAGACGGGACTGTAAACATGTATGAATCGATTGATACAGCCGCTCTTCCACCGCCTTTGTTTGATCAGTTTTGAAAAAGACGTAAAAGGTCTGCTCTGTTTGCATCTCCGCATCCGCATGGATCATCTCGTGAATCTCTTTCTTCGATCGATCCAATCCCGCATAAATGAGCGGAGCATCTGTCATCAGACATGCGAGCATTGTTTGGAAGCCTGCCTGCTTTGAAATTGGTAGATAACCTCTTTCTTTTAACATGCCTTTTATCATGGAGCCTTCACTCATGCCAATCTCGTCCCACATGCTGAAACTAAAGCAATATGGCTTCACTGTAGATGTCAGCTTCTGATAATGAGCAAATTGTTCCACGAACTCATTGGCAGCGCAATAGGCACCGACAGTCATACCGCCCTTTAGCGTTCGGGCTGACGAGCTGGAAAGAAATAAAACATTCCTGCGTTTGGAGGCAGCTTCATGAAGCGCAATCGTTCCATATACCTTCGCTTCGTACATGTCATTCAGAGACACAGATGTCATATCAGCAAGCAGTTCTTCTTGAATGATACCTGCGAAATGAATGATGCCATCCAGCCTTTGATTTCCAGCGACCTCATGTCTAGAGATGATCGCTTCCACCTCTTTTTCAGCCGTGATGTCTGCTTTCTCATAAAGAACCTTGCCGCCATGCACTTTTGCCTGCTTTTCTAGCAAAGACAATGTCTCTTGCTGGTCACTAGAAAGTGCCTTTCTCTCTTTCCTTCCAAGCAACACGAGATGTGCTTGATAAGATGTCAGTAGGTGTTCACTGACTAAACGTCCAATTCCGCCTAGCCCGCCTGTTATGACATAAAGCCCAGATGATTCAAATGGCGGCTCTTTCCTTTTCTGTTCCTTTTCCAAATGAAGAGGTGCTAAAAAGGGAATATAACGAACACCGTGACGATAAGCAGCGACATGACGGTCTTGGTCATGTGTGAGTTCTGCCATAATCGCCATTGCATGGGAATGACTAGATACCGATTCTGCTAGTGAAAAATCAAGACATTGCACCTTGATAAACGGCCATTCATGCTGAACTGCTGTCATCAGTCCGGCTGTCGTTGCTTTTTCTACATCGTGGATGTGATCCTCCGGCACATTCATCGCATGGGTTGAGACAAAAGTGATGGCCACCTGCTCCTCATAGACGGAAATGGCTTTTGTTAAAAATAATGCACTCATGCTGCCCGTTTTCTGCGCTTGTTTCGCCTTGGCCACATAAAGCTTGTCTTCTTGGTTTGTATAGTTCCAAAGGTGAATGATGTGTTTCACCGAAACGCCATACGAACGGAGCGTCTCAAAGAGTTGTTCGTAGTCAGACGGCCGATTCGGGTGGATGATGAAGTGAGTGTGTGTGAGTTGTTTGAACGCTTGACCCGGTTCAACCGTAATGTATGTTTGTTCACTGTTTGCAAAAGATTTCAATTGATCTGCCAGTCCTAATGGATCTGCAAAGATCACAACGTCCCCTATGATCTGCTTGTCAGCTGCATCAAGTGGAGCAGGTATCCACTTCTTTTGATAACTCCAATCAGGCAAGGTATGTTCATTTTCAAGTCTCATGTCCATTTCCATGATCATTTCATCAAATTCGCCTTCTTGCCATCTTGTCTTGAGCTGTGCCCTTTCTATTTTTCCAGAGCTGGTTTTGGGAAATGCATGCTTCTGGACAGGAATGATGCGAGATGCAGACAAGCCCATTTTTGTTGCAATATGGGATTTAATGTGCTGACTTGCCCTCATAATATAAGCCGGCTCATACAGCTTCGGTGTAAAAAAGAGAATCAGTTCATCGGATGCAGAAGCCTCCATTCGGACGGAACAAGCAGCCACAAAGCTCGTTTCTACTCCCGGTACTTCCTCTGCTATGGCTTCAATTTCATAGTTGTGATAGTTTTTCCCGTTCATGATAATCATGTCTTTTTCTCTACCGGTTAGTGTCAGCCTTCCTTCGTGCAGGAAACCTAAATCACCCGTGTGAAACCAGCCATCCGCTTGAAATACTTCTTGATTCGCTTCGTCATTCCGGTAATAGCCCTTCATGGTGGTTGGGCCTTTTATTTGTACACGGCCAATATGATCTTCTGGAAGAAGCTCATGCTGATGATTGACGATGCGTATCGTGATACCTGGAATCGGTTTGCCCAACTCAGTAAAGCTGACGGTTCCTGTCTCACGTGCTTCTGCTGGTCTTAGCTGCTCTGTCAGCGATGTTTCCTCAAAAGTCAGAACCCCGCTGTTTTCATCTCCACGCTCAATCGCAAAGGAAAACACAACCGCTGATGAGATTTCAGACATGCCGAAAGCCGGTCTAATCACATCTCCCTTTAAGCCGTGCGGAGCAAGCAGGTGTAGAAATCGGTGGATGGTTTTTGGAACGACCGCCTCTGCCCCATTGATCATGCAGGTCATCGCCGACAGATCCCAAGACCCTGATGAAATTTCTTTCTCATAATCATTGATCATCGCAAATGCAAAGTTAGGTGCCCACGTCTTCGTTGCACGGTAGCGGTCCATCCAGTCAAGCCACCGCAGCGGCTGAGCGATAAAGTCATCTGTTCTTGCCCGAATCTGCTCGCAGCCTGTGTACACATTGACAAGGTGGAACATCACGATGCCACCAATATGATCTAAAGGCATCCAGTCTAACGAGACATCCTCTTGTGTAAATTGATTCGCTGCTACTGTTCCTTTGACGTTCGCCAGCACACTTCTATGGGAATGCTCTACACACTTTGGCATCCCTGTACTTCCAGACGTTAAGATAAAGAAGACGGAATCATCCGGCGCGGCAGGGTGAGCGGCTGTATCTCTTTCTAATGTCAGCATCGGCTCAACTGCTGCGACACGTAATTGGTCTGTATGCCACAGTAAGGCTAACCCTTGCACCTCCTCGATCAGTGAGTCATCTGTTAGGATGAGCGGATGCTCGAGCAGCTTCCAAGCATGATGAAGCTTCTTCACTGCAGCATTCATCTCCCGATAGGTTGGGGCAGCCGACACAAGCGTTGGAACAAATCCGCCTAATACACATGCCCAAAAGGCAGTGACCATGGCATGATTCGATGAGAATTGAAAGAAAACAGGATCGCCTGCCTTAAGCCCCAGTGCCCTTAAACCAGTCAGAACCCTCTCGGCGTCTCCTTGTAACTGTGCATAAGATTGTGTGAGTTCGTTCTTGCTATTCACGATATACGTAAGCCCATTTGTCGTTTTTGCAGCCTCTGTTAAGACTTCCTGTAAGGTCTGTGCGCCTTGTGTGACGTCGAGATCCCCTCCATAGGAAAGAGCGGGCGGCATGTCGGCCAAAGCAGGTACAGCCGTTTGCGTCTGTATCGCTTCCGCTGCGGCCTCCTGCTCAATGTGCTTGTCGAGAAATAAATGAGAGAGGTGATACGGCCGCGGTCGAATGGTTTTTTCACGTGAAAAAACAGCGAAGCGTTCGATTTCGTTGGTTTGTAAAATGGTTGTCTTTACATCTTGTAAAATCGCATCCATTGATTCATGTATACTCGTTTGGTTAATGGTTGATGGTTTCATATGAGTTCCTTTCCTTTTTTGTTAGGCAGGACTGCAAAGGCTGCATCCTGCCTAATCTAAAGTTTACAAGACTCGTTCTCTATTTGTTTGATTGACAATATGCTTGATCAGCTTTGCATTTTGAGCTGCACATTCTTTATGTTTGAACATATCAGCATGCCGGCCATAGCCTTGGTATTGGGTAAAAGATCCGGCCGTTGCCTGTGTCCACTCTTCCATCCAGTCCGGGATCGCTATTTGTTCTTCAGATTGGATGAACGTAATATCTGCCTGTATTTTGCCTTGATTCACCCCCTTAACAAACGTTTCATAGTAGGCGCGCGTCTTTTGCGCAAGCGCTTCTTGAACGATCTCTCCTTGAGCAAGTTCGCTTTGTTTCGTTTGATGAACAATCGCTTCAATATCATCATCAATGGATCGCCCTTCTAAATCACTTTCTCCAATTTTCTTATAGGAATCGATCATGATGACCTTCTCGACTGTCCGTCCTCCTTGTTCAAGCGCTTGAACAAGCTCAAAGGCGAGGTAACATCCGCCTGAGTACCCCATCAACGTCAGCGGCCCCTTTGGCTGAAGGTGCTGAATATGCTGAACGTACTGCGCCATTCGGTTATTCGTTTCAATAAAATCAAAGGCGATCAACCGGACATCATCAAGCGTTTTTGCTGCTTCCTGATAGATAAAGCCGTAGCCTGGTAATGGCGGAAGAGCAAAGACTGTTGATGTTTGAGATTCATTGAATACAAGATAGCCAGCGGTTTCCCCATCCTGATGCTGAATATAATGACTAAGCGCTTCAATCGTCGGGGTCTCAAACAACAAATGGATCGGCACCTGAACCTCAAACTCTTTTGATACTTTGGACAAAAGAGACATCGCTTTTAAAGAATGTCCGCCAAGCTCAAAGAAATGGTCATCTGTGCTAATATCCTCTCGTTCAAGTACTTCCTGCCACATCACCAACAGCTTTTGTTCCACTTCATTTGCGGGCAGTTTCACACGGCGGTTTCCTTGCGGTGCCTCTGGTTTTGGTAGCTGGCGTTTATCAACCTTCCCGTTTGGCGTAAGTGGAAGGTTCTCCAGTTCAATCAGCTCATGAGGCAACATATAAGCTGGAAGACGCTCTTTCAGCCTTGATTTGATGTCATCGAGTTTGCCTTTCCATGCATCATCACACGTGATATAGGCAAGCAGCCTTGTATGATTGGTTTCATCATGATCCGCTAGGATTACAGCTTGTTTTACACCTGGGTGCATGAGAAGGTTGGCTTCAATTTCTGTCAGTTCAATACGGTGTCCTCGAATTTTCACCTGATCATCAACTCTGCCTGCATACTCAATCAGACCGTCTTCTCGAAAGTAAGCTAAATCCCCTGTGCGATACAGGCGCTCACCCGAAGCGAAAGGATGAGGAATAAACACTTGTTTTGTCAGATCAGGACGATTCAAATATCCTTTTGCCAGTCCTTTGCCGCTCAGACAAAGCTCTCCAACCATTCCAATCGGCTGAAGTTGCCTGTGCTCACTTAATATATAAGCGCCCGTCTGGTTGAGCGGCTTCCCAATTGGAATAGAATGTGCCTCTAAAGGGATCGCTTCATCTATCGGATAATACGTGGCAAAAACCGTTGATTCGGTTGGTCCGTATACATTCAACAATCTGCCTTTTCCCATCACATCAAAGGCTTTTCTCACATGCTGAACCGATGCCCTCTCTCCCCCAAACAGCACCTTACGCACACCGCGCATCCAGTCTGTTCCTTCATCAACGAGAAGATGGAATAAAGCGGTTGGAACAAACATGACAGAAATATGCTCTCCTTTTATCAGCTCAGTGAGCTTCCCCATATCTAAAATGGTTTCTTTTTGCGGCAGGACAAGCTTTGCTCCGTTTAAAAGCGCACCATATACATCAAATGTAAAGCCATCAAATACGCTATTTGATAACGACAGCAATGTATCTGTTTCTAAAATGGTTAAATAATTCGTATTTTTGACCACCCGGGCAATATTGGAATGGGTCGTCATGATGCCTTTTGGCTGTCCGGTTGTTCCTGATGTATACATGATGTATGCCGTATCATCTAAACCTGCTTCAAGTGGCAGATTCTCTGAGCTCATCAGTAAAATTTCTTGATCATCTGCAAAAAGATACGTGCCATCAAATGCGAGTGACCTCGTCTGACTGATAAAGGATGAATGAGTCAGAAGATGCGTCGCTCCACTGTCTTTCAGCATATATTGGATACGGCTTTCTGGATAATCTGGATCAATCGGCACATAGGTGGCACCTGCTTTTAAGACAGCGAGTAAGCTGACAATGAGTTCAGGTGTCCGCTCTGCTAAAATGGCGGTCACCGTTTGATGATTGACCCCATTTTTTTGCAAATGCCTTGCCAGTCGATTGGCTTGTTCGTTCAGCTCCGCATATGTCATCGTGTGATCACCTGTCGATAATGCCACTGCATTCGGCTGTTTTCGGACATTATGTTCAAACCACTTTGTCAAATAAAGCTGATCATGCTCCAGCTCAGGTGCATTCCATTCCTCTAACATTCGCTGCTTTTCCTGCTTTGTCACAAGTGTCAGTGTATGAACTGACTGATCTGGATGTTTGATGGTCCCTTTGATCAAAAGGGTCAGCTGATCCTTTAATTTATGGACAAATGCAGGATCAAATGCACGCTGATTAAAGGCCAGCTTCAGCTGCAATTGTTCCCCAGGTGATGCAAGTAAATTGAGATCATAGTTCGATTTTTCATAGACATTCATGTCTTCTACTGTAAAGCCAAGCAGTGACTCCTGCTCGTCTTTCTTTGCAGCAGGGACATTCTCAAACACCACAATATGATCAATGAGCTGCTGCTGACCTGCTTTAGCCTGAATATCATAAATCGGGATATATTGGTGCGGTTCAGCCGCTAAAGACTGCTGCTGCGTCTCTGATAATAGAGAACGGAACGTCATTTGGTCTGTCAGCTGAATTCGTCTTGGAATGACATTGATGAACAATCCCACCATCCTGTCCACACCAGCCAAATCTGCCGGACGTCCTGACACAACCGTTCCAAACAACACATCGTTTGAGCGCTGATACCTGCTGAGTAAGATAGACCAAATCGATTGAAGCGCACTACTTAACGTGGCATTCTGCTGCAAGGCTAACTCTGATAAAGCAGCTGTTTCTTCTTTACTCATGGCCCATTCAATTTCGCCTAATTCATGCTCATTTGTTTGCTTTCGCTGTTCTTTAAAAGTCGATTGCCCCTCAAAACCCGCCAAAGATTGCGTCCAATATTCAAGTGAGGCTTGTTTATCTTGTTTTTCCAGCCATTGAATATATTCTTTATATGGCTTGACTGGCTCCAGCCTGTAAGGGACGTCATGCAAAAGTGCATGATAAATCGCAAACAATTCCTGCACAACTAGGCCAAAACACCAGCCATCTAGAAGGATATGGTGATAGCTCCATATCCAGCGATAGCTTGAAGGACCCGTTTGAAAAACAGAGGCCCGCATGAGCAGATCCTTCGAGAGATCAAATCCTCTCAGCTGATCCTTTTGTTTAAAACGATCGATACGTTCAAGCTGTTCACTTTCAGAAAGATCCTGTATGTCCACAATATCAAGCTGGAAAGGTCGATTCTTTAATACAACTTGGACAGGACGCTTCACTTTTTCGTGGAGGAACACGGTACGAAAAATATCGTACCGTTCCACGATGATATTCATGCTTTTCTCAAGCAGATCAGACCGAAGTGTCCCCTTCACGTTCATATCCATTTGTTCTACATAAAAGCCTTTTTCTTGATGATGGAGGGTATGAAACAGCATTCCTTCTTGCATCGGTGACAGATAGTACATATCTTGAACTTGATCCCTTTTAAATTGACTCATCTATTTCATTCCTCCTTTCCTTTTTCATGACTGATCTAGTGGTGTTACGTCAATTTCTCCTCGAGCATGTCAAAGATATCGTCCATTTCATCCATTTCAAGGTCTGCAGCCGAGAAGTCACTTGGCGTAAATTCTCGCTCTTGATGCGCTAAGCAATGAGTGATGATGGATCTGATTTTCTCCTTCAACAATGCGATGAACTGCTGTATCGTTTGTTCTTCATATTCACTTGCACAATATGAGCACGACAGAATGAATTGATTGTGCTGAACAAGACCGCTGAGGTTCAGCTTATAAACAGCTTCTGATTCAGAGCTTGCTTGACGACCCATATCATAGGTGGAGGGCCCAAAGAGTTCTGTCGTCACTTCCTGATCAATCTGCCCGAGATAGTTCAAGCTGATTTCAGGCTGCACGTGTTTGACTGACGGTTCGGTTGGTGTCATGTATCTTAAAATACCGTAACCAATCCCTTTATTCGGTACACGCCGCAGCATCTCTTTCGTTCCTTTGATAGCATCTGCAATGGTCTGATTCGGCTTCGCTTCAAGAACGACTGGATACATGCTCGTAAACCAGCCAACTGTGCGGGATATATCTAATCCTGATAAAATGTCCTCTCTTCCATGACCTTCAAGCTGTACATGTACATGAGATTGTCCTGTCCATTCCTGAACGGCCAGCCCGAGCGCACATAGAAGAATATCATTCATTTCTGTTGTGTATGGAAGATGGATATTCGTTAACAGATGCTCGGTTTCTGCTTCTGTCAGCTGCATTTTGACCGCTTTCGTATCCGCGACTTTTCTTTCTTTTACTTCATGGTCAACAGGTAAAGTCGTAAACGGTCTATTTTCAATCGCTGCCCAATACTCCTTCTGGTTTTTTAGCAGCTGTGACTGCGCGTATCGTTCAACCGCTTCTGCCCATTCTTTGAAAGAGTGCGTTTTTGGCGGCAGAACCATCGTTTCTCCTTTTTCTGCCTGATGATAAAGAGACATAAAGTCTTCTAGTAAAATCCGGCAAGAAACGCCGTCAATCACAAGATGATGGGTGATGATGAGTAAGTGATCACCGTTTTCTGTATGGAAACAAATCACTTTCATCAATGGACCTTTTTCAAGATTCAGTTGACGCTGATACTCATTGGCGTATGTGGAAATCGCCTGTTTCACATCTTGCGCTTTTGAAACATCACAAGAAATAATTGAAAATGGTTCTGTCAGCTCCCGCTGGTTGTATTGCAGAATGTCATCATGCTCCTGTCTGAACACCATGCGCAGTGCATCATGATGTGAGAGCAGTCTTTGCAGAACTTGTTCTGTGACAGCCAAGTCAAACCCTTTTGGTGCATGAAGCATCATTGAGAGATTCCAGTGGTGCTGGTGATCAAAGTTCCGTTCAAAGAACCAGCGCTGAATTGGTGTTAAAATGACTTCCCCTTCCACAGGTGATTGATCAGCTGTGAGAAGGTCCGCTTCTTCGATATATGGGCGAAGCTCCGCAATCGTTGGATATTGGAAAAGCAGTTTCATATCGAGCTTCCAGCCTTCTTGCGTGAGTCTGCTTGCCATTTGGATGCCTTTAATCGAATCTCCGCCAAGGAAGAAGAAATGGTCGTGAATACCAACTTGGCTGACGCCAAGCACATCTTCCCAAATGCCGCAAAGCAGTGCTTCCACTTCATCTCTTGGCGCTTCGTATGCTATTTGATTCGCTTCCACATCAGGTGCTGGCAGTGCTTTGAGATCCACTTTGCCATTTGCCGTCATCGGCAGTTGGTCTAGCTTGATGATCCATGATGGCACCATATATTCAGGCAAGGTGCGCTTTAAGCTATCTTTCAGCGTATCCGTTTCTTTATCTGTGATGGCGTAAGCGACAAGAACGTCTTGATCACTTGCGTCTTTGACCGTTGTCACGACGGCTTCTTTCACTTCATTTAGCGCAAGGAGCTGCGCTTCAATTTCTGATAGCTCAATCCGGAATCCGCGGATGTTCACTTGATGGTCTTTTCTACCGAGGTAGATCAGCTCGTCATCCTCTGTCCATTTCACCAAGTCGCCTGTACGGTACATGCGCTCTCCAGGATAAAACGGATCTGGGACAAATCGTTTGTCCGTTTCCTCTGGGAGATTCCAGTAGCCTCTTGCCAGTCCTTTCCCCGCAATCACGAGCTCACCCGGTACGCCTTGCGGCGAGAGGTCATATAACGAACCCATAATGTAAAAACGAGTATTGGCAATCGCTGTTCCGATAGGAAGCGTGCCTTGATCTGGATCAATGATCCCGCTTGTCGCCACGACCGTATTTTCTGTTGGGCCGTAGTTATTGACGAGTGTATATGGAACGGGCTTCACCTGTTTTAGCTTGTCCCCGCCTGTCAGTAAGTAACGGAGAGAATGATTGTCCATCGACATAAACTGCTCACATAGCTGTGTTGGCAGGAACGCAATGGTAATGCCTTCGTCATTGAAATACGTATTGAGCTTGATCATATCGAGGCGAATCGCTTCGTCGATGATATGGAGCTCTGCGCCGGCCATCCACGTCGGGAACATCTCCCAAATGGAGGCATCAAAGCCAAAGCCGGCATATTTGGCGGTTCGGTCTTGTTTCGTCACCTGAAAAGCATCATTGTGCCAAAAAGCAAGATTGACAAGAGACTGATGCTCGACCATGACACCCTTCGGCTGTCCAGTCGTTCCAGATGTGTAAATCATATAGGCGAGATCCGTTGGTTTGATAGGAACCTGAATCTCGTGTGCTTCTCCTTCTACTGCCTCTTCTATGAAGAGGGTATGACCTGTGAAAGAAGGTGGTGCAGTGAGCCCTTTCTGAATCAGAAGGACCTCTGCCCCGCCATCTTCCAGCATGTAGGCAATGCGCTGCGCTGGATAATCGGCATCAATCGGCACAAATGCCGCACCTGCCTTGAGAACTCCGAGAACAGCGGCTGTCATCTCAAGCGATGGACGTGTGAGAATGCCAATGCGGTCTCCCAGTTTTGTGCCGCTGGAAATGAGTCTTGCGGCGACTGTATTCGCCCGGTTGTTCAGTTCTTCATACGTCCAGCTTGTGCCGCAGAAGGATGCGGCTTTATGATCAGGTACTTCCTGTGACTTCGCCTCAATCAATGCATGAACCGTTTGATCTGTCGGGACATTTAGGACAGGTCCTGACCAATCATCAAGCAGATGTCGCTCTTCTTCTTTTGTTAAGATGGAGATGGTCGAGATCGACTGATTCAATTTCGCAAGCATTTCGTCTATGATTCGCTCAAAATATTGACTCCATCGCTGAATGGTACTCTTTTTAAATAATGCCGTTGCATATTCAAAGCGCAAGCCCACTTGATCTTGTTCCTCAAAGACACCGAGCGTTAAATCAAATTTTGCCTGAACGGCTTCTTGCTGTTTGTGCGAAAGCGTAAGTCCATTCAATTCCGGTAACGTCAGATCACGCTCATCCGTTGTCATCATGACACTAAACAACGGGTTGCGGCTCGTGTCTTTCGGAAGGTCTAACTGCGCGACCAAATCCTCAAATGGGAATCCTTGATGTTCATAAGCTGATAGATTGTGATCTCTTATTTTTTCTAGCAGATGCTCTGCAGTTTCTTCTAACTGAACGTCATGTCGAAGGGCCAGTGTATTCACAAACATGCCCGGAATCCGTTCGATTGACGCATGTGTACGTCCAGCCGTTACAGCCCCTATGACGATGTCATGCTGTCCAGTCAATTTATGAAGGAGAATGGCAAAGGCCGTTTGCATCACCATGTTCAAACTCACATTTTTTTCAGCCATGAGCGCTTTGATATGCTGCGCCTTTTCAGCAGACAGCCATCTATCAACCCGGTCTCCTGCAAATGACTGCACGCTAGGCCGCGGGAAATCAAGCGGAAGTGCTAAGTCTTCTGGCGGCTGTGCATATTGCTCCAGCCAATACTGCCGCTGTTTTTCAAGTGCTGCTTGCTGCTCTTCCTCTTGCTGCCATACCGCATAATCCTTGTAGTGCAACTGAACTGGCGGTAACGTCTTATGCTCATACAACTCCGCTAATTCTTGAATAAGCAGACTGCGTGTCACTCCGTCTGCGATGATATGGTGCATATCCATCATGAACACATATTTGTCATCAGACAGCTTTGCCACTTTAGCTCTCATTAGAGGTGCTTGATGTAATGAGAATGGTGTCATGAAGTTGTCTACGACGGATTGTACCTGATCGCTTTCTACTTCAACCATCTGTAACGTAAACGGCACACGGCGATAGATTTTTTGGACGGGACTGCCATCAATTTCAACAAAGGCTGTCCGCAATGACTCATGTCTATCAATTAAAGCTTGAATCGCTCCTTCTAGCTGCTTCAGATCAAGGTTTCCTTCCATCATGAAAACGGCTGGCATATGGTAGGTGACGGATTCTGGATGCAGCTGCTGTAATACGTACATTCGCTTTTGTGCGGAAGAGACTGGATAGAAATCTTGCTTTTCCGCTGGCTGAATGGATGTGACGAGCGAAGCATCAGCTTCTTCCAAATAGGCAGCTATCGCCCGTATCGTTGGCTTTTCAAAAAGAACCTTGAGTGGAACATGCTGATTCAGTTTGGCTTGCATTTTCGAAATGAGCACCATGCCTTTCAAAGAATGCCCGCCTAATTCAAAGAAATGGTCATCAATGCCGACTTTTTCAATCTCAAGAACATCTGACCAAATATCACAAAGCGTCTGCTCAAGCTCCGTTTCTGGTGCTGCATGTGCTGTGCGGTTCATATGTGCCTCATGAGGAAGCGGCAGAGATTTTGCATCTACTTTTCCGTTTTGTGTCAGCGGCATATGATCCACTTTGACAAAATAAGTAGGAATCATGTAATCCGGTAGTGTCTCTGAAAGCTTTTCTCTAAATGTCAGCGTTCCAATGTGATCAGGTGCTGTATAATATAACACCAGCTCCGGTAAACGAGACGTGTTGATCACCTTGACATACACTTTTTGAATGGTTGGAAGGGCACGTGCGGCATGCTCAATTTCTTGTTTCTCAATTCGATAACCGCGAATTTTCACTTGATCGTCTACTCTTCCAAGGAATTCAATCTCCCCATTAGCATGCTGTCTAACCAAATCTCCCGTTCGATACATCCGTTCTTGAGGGAAATAAGGATTTTCAAGAAAACGCTCCGCTGTTAATTCAGGCTGATTCAAATAACCTCTTGAAACACCATCACCTGAAATATAAAGCTCCCCCGGTGCGCCATAAGGAACAAGGCGCTGCTCGCGATTGCATACGAGCGCTCTTGTATGAGCAATAGGCTTTCCGATGATAGAACGCTCCTTTAAAGCGTCCAGCTCATGCGGTGTCATTAGCTTGCTCACTGTACCAATCGTTGTTTCTGTCGGACCGTAATGGTTCATCACTGCCACGCATGGATGCTGCTTCATAAATGTCTCAACATCTTCAGAGACAATCGGTTCTCCTCCTAATACCACAAGCCGTAAAGCGTCAAATGTATGACCCTTCGAATCTGCCATCATATGAAATAAGGATGGTGTCATTTTGATATAAGTCAGCTCTTGTTCATCAATAAAACGCATGAGACGTACAGGGTCTGTATACACGTCTTCACGAGGAATATAGAGTGTCCCGCCTGCTTTTAGAACCGGGAAAATGCTTGTGTAACCAAGATCGTATGCATAAGAAGACAGGAGTGCCGTTCGATCGCATTCTTGTAAAGTCACTTCATGTGTCAACCAATTGACGTAGTGTGATAGATTACGATGCGTGAGCTGTACACCCTTTGGCTTCCCTGTTGTTCCAGATGTGTAAATCACATAAGCCAGTTGATCAACCGATACGTCCGGCAGGTCTAGAGAATCGTTTCGTTGGACGGCTTTCTCCACATGTACGACCTGAATCGACTTGAGATGCTGATACGAATCGCCAAGAGACTCATTTGCCACGATGACTTTTGCCCCTGAATCTTTTAATGTGTAACGAATACGTTCCGCAGGAAAAGTTGGATCAATTGGTACAAATGCACCGCCTGCTTTCATTACACCTAGCATGGAGACAATGACATAGACAGAGCGATCAAGAATAAGTGCGACTGTGCTTTCTTTCTCTACGCCTTGCATCTTCAGCTCACTGCAAAGAGCATTGGACATGTGATCTAGTTCACGGTAGGTCAGCTTCCTTTCACCATCCATCACCGCAATGGCATCAGGCGTTTCCATGGCTTGACGTGAAAATTGCACATGGTACGGCTCATGTTGACCTGTTTGTTCTCCATCCCTTTTCTCCAGCCGCTCCATTTGCTCATGCTGATCCAAGAGGTTGAACAAGCCAATTTGTTCATTCGGATGCTGGACCGCCTCACGAATAATCGCAAGAAGATGTGTTCCGAACCGGCGGATGGTTTCCTCTTTAAATAATGCCGTTGCATAGTCTAGGCTTAGTTTTATTTCTCCCTCACGTTCAAATGCTTCTAGAGACAGATCAAATTTGACGGATCGGTGCTGCATTGCATAAGGCGAAATGTTCAGATCGCCGAGCTTTAGTGCAGGAACATCCATGTTCTGCATATTAAACGAAACACTAAAGAGTGGGCTTCGGGTTGTATCACGATCAAGCGGTAGACGCGCGATTAACTCTTCGAGCGGATAGCTTTGATGTGCAAAAGCATCTACACTCGTTTCTTTTATTTCTTCAAGCAGCTGTAAAAATGACTTTGTTTGTTCCGGTTTCCCGCGCATCGCAATGGTATTGATGAACATCCCTGGCATGTCCTGAATATCTGGATGTGTTCGCCCCGCAACAGGAGATCCGACAATGATATCTTCCTGTCCGCTGTAGGATGCGAGCAGCACTTGAAATGCAGATAACAAGAACATGTACAACGTCGTATCTGTTTTCTTGAGCAGCTCATGAATACGCTGAGTTGTCGCTTGATCACAGCCAAACATCACTCGTTCTCCAGAAAAATCACGTTCCACTGGACGCGGGTAGTCTGTCGGCAAATCTAAAACCGGTACATCTCCTTCGAATTGCTTCAGCCAATACGCTTCATGCACACGCTGTTTCTCTGATTCTTCTTCACTTAACTGCCAGACAGCGTAATCTTTATAATGAATGGCTCTTTCTGCAAGTGCCTCTCCATCATAGGCTTTCGCCAAATCCTGAATGAACGTCTTCATGGAGCTGCCATCTGTAATCAGGTGATGTGCTTCCAGAACTAATAGATGACGATCATGACTCACTTTGAGCAGCTGTGCCCGCAGGAGGGGAGCGGCTGTCAAATCAAACGGCGCCTGACGTTCAGCAAGAAATGCCTCGGCCTCTTCTTCCTTTACATCATGGATGGGGAGGTCAAATGCCGATCGTTCATGTACCCTTTGGACGATGTTCTCGCCTTTCATATGAAAACTCGTTCTTAAGATTTCATGCGTTTGAATCAATTCATCAAATGCTGAGGTGAGCCTCTGATGATCGAGCGTACCTTCAAGCGTTAAGACGATCGGAATATGATAGTTCGTACTCTTAGGTTCAAGTGTTTGTAAAATGTATAAGCGCCGCTGAGCTGGTGACACTGGGTAGTCTTCCGCCTTCACTGCGGGTAAGATCGGATGTCCTTGTTCTTCTTGACCGTCCTGGTCAATGTATGACGCAAGTGATCGAACCGTTGGCTTTTCGAATATCACTTGAATCGGAACTTCCTTTTGGAACACTTCTTGGATTTTGGCTGACATCATCATTGCTTTGAGTGAATGTCCGCCAGTCATGAAGAAATGCTCATCTATTCCCACCGCTTTCCCAAGCAGTTCCTCCCAAATTTGAGCAAGCGCCTTTTCCGTCTCGGTTTCAGGTGGAATGATCCTGATTTCTTCACGATCAGCTTCGTCAGGCGTTGGTAAAGCTTTTCGATCGACCTTTCCGTTTGCGGTAAGCGGAAAAGCATCTAGCTTCATGACGTGATGAGGTACCATATATGCTGGCAGTGCTTGATTAAATAGAGCCCGCACTTCTTCTTCCGTGATCGTTCCCATATAGTAAGCAGTCATTTCTTTTTCATCTGAAGGAGACGCATGGATGAGCACAACCGCATCATCGATCCCCGTCTCTTGTTGAAGAATCGTTTCAATTTCACCGAGCTCAATACGGAAACCACGGATTTTCACTTGATCATCTGTCCGTCCGAGGAATTCGATTTGACCATTTGAACCGTACCTAGCCAAATCTCCTGTTCGATACAAACGCCCTTCTGCCTTGAAAGGATCAGCGATAAATGCTTGCTTTGTTAATTCTGGACGATGGAGATATCCTCTTGAGACACCGTCTCCGCCAACATACAGCTCTCCTGGCGCGCCAATTGGCTGAAGTCTTTGATTGTCATCTAAAATGTAAGCGGACGAATGATTGATCGGCTGACCAATTGGAATCGTGCCCGTTTCATCCCCTCTCACCTCATAAATGGTCGAGATGGTGGTGTTTTCTGTTGGGCCGTACGCATTCAGTAAAACAAGTGATGGATGATTTTTCTTCACAAGCTCTGCACTTTTCACATTGATCACATCACCGCCTGTGATCAATTTGGACAGTCCTTTAAATATATGCGGCCGCTGCTGAGCGAGTTGATTAAACAAACCAGTTGTTAAAAAGAGCGCCGAGATTTGATTCGTTTGGATAAAGCGTTCAAACCGGTTGATGTCCAATAACGTGTCACGGTCAACAGGATAAAGCGTTGCACCGTTCAGCAGTGTGGTGAAAATTTCAAAAGTAATGGCATCAAAGCTGACTGCTCCTGTATGTGCCATACGATCCGACTTGTTCAAGCCCAGTGCCTCCTGAGAACATGCCAATCTGACAATATGCTGATGCTCAATTTGAACACCTTTTGGCTGGCCGGTTGACCCCGACGTGTACATGATATACGCCAATTGCGAAGGAGAGGTCTCGACTTCGAATGGTCCGTTTGACTGATTCGATATGTCCGACACACGAACGGCTTGGATACTTTCATGAACTGGCGGCTGGCTGTCCGCATAGAGCAAAACGGATGCGCCGCTGTCTTCAAGCATAAAGCGGATTCTCTCCTCTGGCTGGGCTGGATCAATTGGTACATAAGCAGCCCCTGCTTGAAGAATCGCTAAAATGGCGATCACTGCTTCAGCAGATCGATTCATATACACTGCGACGGCATCTTCTTGTTTCACTCCGCTATCAATCAAATATCCCGCAACACGATGGATTTCTTGGCCGAGTTCTTCATAGGTGAATACCCGCTCTCCTTCGACTAACGCCAGATGGTCTGGCTGCGTTTGAATGCGTTCTTTAAGAAGCTCAGGAATAGACAGATGCTTTGGATAATCTCGTTCTGTCTTGTTCCATGCTTCAATCTGCTGTTTTTCTTCTTCGGTGATACACGTCACGTCATGAAGGCGAACTTCCGGATTCTCGATGATCTGCTTCATGAGGTTGGTCAGGTGTTTCGATATTTTTTCAATGACCTCTTCTTCAAAAGCAACCGCATTGTATTTGATTTTCAATGTCCATGTTTCACCTGGATATACAAGGACATTTAGATCGAAATTCGTTTGTTCAAATCCGTCTTTTACATCAATGGAAAACCCTAGACGTTCCGACATGGTGTCACCAGATAGCTCTTGATCTAAAGGATAGTTCTCAAACCCGACCAAGTGATCGAAGAGTTGTCCTCCTGCAGCTGTCTGTTGCTGAATGTCATAAAGCGGCATAAAATCATAGTTTTCCGCTTCCAGCGCATGCTGCTGAACTTTTTGAAACAGCTGTTTGAAGGTGTCTTCCTGATCCATTTCTACCCTGACCGGTATTGTATTGATAAAAAGTCCTGCCATCTGTTCTATACCAGCCACACTTGGCGGCCTGCCAGATACGACTGTTCCGAAAGTGACATCATGTGCCGCATGGTAAGTGCCTAAAAGAACCGACCAAACAGCCTGGAATAGATTTGGTGCTGTCACTTGGCAATTCCTTGCGATCTCTTGAATGGTGCTGACCATTTCAGCATCCCATGTGAACGTCCATTCCTGATGGTCATATTGTCCGTTCGCTTCTTTTTGCTGCAAAAGCCCTTGATGCTGAATCGCACCATCTAAGCGATCCTTCCAATAGCCTTCCGCTGCTTGTTGATTTTGCTTGCCAAGCCACTGAATATAATCTGCATAAGGTTTTCCTTGTGAGCGATCCGGCGTTTTGCCGTTCCGATAAGATTCGTAGTAATGAAACAATTTTTTCATCAAAACTCCCATGGACCAACCATCCATGATGATGTGATGGTTGCTCCAAATGAGATGCCAGTTTGTTTCATTCAGTTGAAAAACAGCGACCTTCAATAACAAATCATTCGTTAAATGGAAGCCTTGCTTTCTCACTTGCTTTTTATATTGATCTAGTACCTTTTGCTGTTCCTGATGGTTCAGGTGAGATAGATTCTCTCTATACACATCTAGATTGCGCTCTGCCAGTACAACCTGACGCGGCTTCTGTAATTGCTGATAGACAAAGGCTGTACGGAGAATGTCATATGTGCCGATGAGCTCATTGAGACTTTTTTCAAAAAGATCGAGATCAAACTCCCCTCTTATTCCAAGCTCCAGCTGTGTGAAATAAGAGGACGAATTAGGGTCTAGCATGGCATGATATAACATGCCTTCTTGCATTGGTGTTAAAGGATATACCTTTTGAATCTTCTGTTTGCTCATAGTCCACCTCTTCGTTTGCTTAAAATATATCCATTAGCTTTTCAAGTTCATCCATGGTCAGGTCATCGTCTCCTACATCACTAGGCGTAATTTGCGCTTCATCTTGTGATACACAATGTGAGATGAGTGCCTTCACTTTCTTTTCTAAAAGGTCCTTGAACTGTTCCATCGTCTGCTCTTCAAATTCAAGCTGGTGATAGGACATCGTCATCTGGAACATGCCCTGTTCTACGAAACCAACAATATCTAATGCATGAGGTTTCTCTGATTCTGGACTTAATGATTGACCTGCCTGCCAAGTGGATCGACTTAGTTCACCCCCGCCAATCTGTTCATCAAACTGACCAAGATAGTTAAAGCTGATATCTGGCGTGACATCAAATGCGAGACCGTCCTTCATTTTGTCAGGCGTTAAGTATTTTAAAACGCCATAGCCGATTCCCTTGTTCGGAATGTGTCTGAGCTCTTCTTTCAAAAGCTTGATTTGATACGAAAGATCCTCCGCATGCGACAAATCAAGCAGCACAGGATACATGCTCGTAAACCAGCCGATGGTCCGCGACACATTGACCGCCGGAAGGATGTCTTCCCTTCCATGTCCTTCAAGGTGAATAAAGTGTCTGTCTTCTCCTGTCCACTCTTTCAAGGTCAATCCTAAAGCGGTTAGCAAAATGTCGTTGATTTCCGTATGGTACGCCTCATGTACTTCTGTCAGTAGGCTGCGTGTTTCTTCCTCAGACAGCGTAAAGCGAATGGTTTTTGTATGCAGCATTCTTTGATCCTCTGTGACATGATCCTTTTGCAGAGGTGCAGTTAAATGCCCAAGTACCTTTTTCCAATAGTCCCTTTCTGCCAGCAGCTCATCTGACACTGCGTATTCCGTCAACTTCTGGGCATATGCTTGGAATGAATGTGTTTTTTCAGGAAGTGTCAGCTCCTCCCCGCGCTTCGCCTGCTCATAAAGAGCCATGAAGTCTTCAAGGAAAATACGCCATGACACACCATCAATGACAAGGTGATGTACAACGAGCAATAAGTGATCTCCATGATCCGTACGGAAAATCGCAGGTTTGACTAATGGTCCCTCTGTTAAAGAAATACTCGCCTGCACTTCATTTGCCAGTTTTTCTACCTGCTCGATTTGCTGTGATCGTTCTCCTTGTACTTCTATCACGTCCACCGCTACATCGTTTTCGTCTACTCCACGATGACGCTGGATGATGCGTCCTTCTTCTATCGGATAAACCAATCGCAAAGCATCATGATGGGTCATCATCTGCTCGAGCACTTGCTTGACAAGTGCTTCATCCAAACCATTTGCCGCATGGAGCATAACGGACTGATTCCAATGATGCTGGCTGCTGAAGTTCCGTTCAAAGAACCAGCGCTGAATTGGTGTTAAAATGACTTCCCCTTCGACAGGTGATTGATCAGCTGTGAGAAGGTCCGCTTCTTCGATATATGGGCGAAGCTCCGCAATCGTTGGATATTGGAAAAGCAGTTTCATATCGAGCTTCCAGCCTTCTTGCGTGAGTCTGCTTGCCATTTGGATGCCTTTAATCGAATCTCCGCCAAGGAAGAAGAAATGGTCGTGAATACCAACTTGGCTGACGCCAAGCACATCTTCCCAAATGCCGCAAAGCAGTGCTTCCACTTCATCTCTTGGCGCTTCGTATGCTATTTGATTCGCTTCCACATCAGGTGCTGGCAGTGCTTTGAGATCCACTTTGCCATTTGCCGTCATTGGCAGTTGGTCTAGCTTGATGATCCATGATGGCACCATATATTCAGGTAAGGTGCGCTTTAGGCTTTCTTTCAACGTATCCGTTTCTTTATCTGTGATGGCGTAAGCGACAAGAGCGTCTTGATCACTTGCGTCTTTGACCGTTGTCACGACGGCTTCTTTCACTTCATTTAGCGCAAGGAGCTGGGCTTCAATTTCTGATAGCTCAATCCGGAATCCGCGGATGTTCACTTGATGGTCTTTTCTACCGAGGTAGATCAGCTCGCCATCCTCTGTCCATTTCACCAAGTCGCCTGTACGGTACATGCGCTCTCCAGGATGAAACGGATCTGGGACAAACCGTTTGTTCGTTTCCTCTGGGAGATTCCAGTAGCCTCTTGCCAGTCCTTTCCCCGCAATCACGAGCTCACCCGGTACGCCTTGCGGCGAGAGGTCATATAACGAACCCATAATGTAAAAACGAGTATTGGCAATCGCTGTTCCGATAGGAAGCGTGCCTTGATCTGGATCAATGATCCCGCTTGTCGCCACGACCGTATTTTCTGTTGGGCCGTAGTTATTGACGAGTTTGTATGGAACGGGCTTCACCTGTTTCAGCTTGTCCCCGCCTGTCAGTAAGTAACGGAGAGAATGATTGTCCATCGACATAAACTGCTCACATAGCTGTGTTGGCAGGAACGCAATGGTAATGCCTTCGTCATTGAAATACGTATTGAGCTTGATCATATCGAGGCGAATCGCTTCGTCGATGATATGGAGCTCTGCGCCGGCGATCCATGTCGGGAACATCTCCCAAATGGAGGCATCAAAGCCAAAGCCGGCATATTTGGCGGTTCGGTCTTGTTTCGTCACCTGGAAGGCATCATTGTGCCAGTAAGCCAGATTGACAAGGGACTGGTGCTCGACCATGACACCCTTCGGCTGTCCAGTCGTTCCAGATGTGTAAATCATATAGGCGAGATCCGTTGGTTTGATAGGAACCTGAATCTCGTGTGCTTCTCCTTCTACTGCCCCTTCTATGAAGAGGGTATGACCTGTGAAAGAAGGTGGTGCAGTGAGCTCTTTCTGAATCAGAAGGACCTCTGCCCCGCCATCTTCCAGCATGTAGGCAATGCGCTGCGCTGGATAATCGGCATCAATCGGCACAAATGCCGCACCTGCCTTGAGAACTCCGAGAACAGCGGCTGTCATCTCGAGCGATGGACGCGTGAGAATTCCGATGCGGTCTCCCGGTTTTGTGCCGCTGGAAATAAGTCTTGCGGCGACTGTATTCGCCCGGTTGTTCAGTTCTTCATACGTCCAGCTTGTGCCGCAGAAAGTTGCGGCTTTTTGATGAGGTACTTCCTGTGACTTCGCCTCAATCAATGCATGAACCGTTTGATCTGTCGGGACATCTAGGATAGGTCCGGACCATTCATCAAGCAGTTTTTGCTGTTGCGCTGGTGATAATAATTGCATCTGATCTAATAATTGATCTGGTGCTGACACCATTTGTTCGATCAAGTAAAGGAAATACTCCTTCCACTTCTCAATCGACGACCGTTCAAAGATAGAAGAATTAAAATCAAACACAAGCTCGATTTGATCGTCAGATTCGTTTCCAGTTAAGGTTAAGTCAAATTTTGCTATGTTCTCATTGAACGGCTGAGGAATGATATCAAGTCCATCCATCGACAGGTCACGAATATCTGCATTTTCCATCGAGAACACCACATCAAAGATTGGATGGCGGCTTGTGTCGCGAACCGTTTGTACTTGGTCCACCAATTCTTCAAATGGGTAAAGCTGGTGTTCATTTGCCGCTAAAACAAGCTCATGAACTGTTGACGCAAATTGAGAAAATGTCTGATGTCCTTCTGGTTTTGTTCTGAGTGCCAGCGTATTCACAAACATGCCGATGACTGATTGAATATCAGGATGAGTTCTGCCCACCACTGGAGAACCGATCATGATGTCTTCTTGTCTCGAAAGCTTGCTTAAAAGCGTACTGTAGCAAGCAAGCAGCACTGTATACGTTGTACCGTTGAGTGATCTAACCAGCTCATCCAATTGCGCTTTAAGCGCACCGTCTATAGAGAATTCGACGCGGTCCCCTTCAAACGTCTGAACCTTTGGTCTCGGAAGATCCTCAGGCAGCGCCAAAACAGGCAGTTTTCCTTGTAATTGTTCTAACCAAAACGCCGCTTCAGCCTCTTTTTTCACAAGAGATTCTTCACTGTTTGACCAAACCGCATAATCCTTATATTGAATAGGCAATTCATCAAGTTCGTCTCCTCGATACAAGATCGATAGCTCATCAATTAAAATACCGACAGACGCACCATCTGAAATGATGTGGTGCATATCAATCAACAAATAATGAACACTCTCCGATTCAGACACAAGCCTCACTCTAAGCAGCGGCGCTTTTTCTACATCAAATGGACGAATAAAATCATTCATTAATTGCTGAATGTCTCGGCCTTCCCCTTCGATGTTTTCAATGTTCACAGAAACATTCGTTTCAATTCGCTGAACAGGTTCACCCTGAACGAAGTCAAAGCTCGTACGGAATGCTTCATGACGATGAACAAGCTGGTCAATGGCTTTTTTAAATCGTTTTTCATCAAATACACCTTCAAGCTTTAAAGCAGCTGGCATATGATAGCTCTGCTCGGCATCTGTCATTTTTTGCAGAACAAACAATCTTTTCTGAGCAGATGTCACAGGATAAAATGCCGCTTCTTCCGCTTTCTCCACTCGCCTGATTTCAGTTCGATCTGTTTGATCCACCGCAAGGGCAAACGCCTCTAAAGTGGGTGATTCAAATAATGTTTTCAAAGTACATTCCACATGCATCTCTTCATAGAGCCTGTTCAGCATTTTCATGCCGCGCAGTGAATGACCACCGCATTCAAAGAAATGATCATGTCTGCCGATTTTCGGCACCTCAAGAACTTCCTCCCAAATGTGTGCCAATATACGCTCTGTATCTGATTGAGGAGGGACGTATTCATTTGCCGCCTGCTCACTTACATCAGGTACAGGTAATGCCCGTCTGTCTACCTTGCCATTCCCCGTTAGTGGCAGCTCGTCTAATTGCATGAAGAAAGCTGGCATCATATAAACAGGAAGTTCTCGTCCTGCTTGCTCACGTAAATCCGACAGCGGAACAGCACCTTCTGCTGTGAAATATGCACACAATGTATCATTTGATATCGCAATGACAACGGCTTCCTTCACTTGCGGAT
This sequence comes from Bacillus sp. FSL W8-0629, assembly GCF_038593225.1. Lineage (NCBI taxonomy): Bacteria > Bacillati > Bacillota > Bacilli > Caryophanales > Bacillaceae > Bacillus > Bacillus sp. FSL W8-0629. The sequence goes on along the minus strand of NZ_CP151975.1, from coordinate 387,721 downwards.
GCTGCAATAGCTGGTGTTCAATTTCGCCAAGCTCGATACGCTGACCTCGAATCTTGACTTGATGATCTATTCGCCCAATGAATTCAATATCTCCATTTGACAGCCATCGTGCGAGATCGCCCGTTTTGTACATGACTTCACCAGATCGGAAAGGATTTTCAACAAACTTTTCGCTCGTTAGTTCTGGCTGTTGATAATACCCCTTGACCAGTCCGTCACCTGCGACACAAAGCTCTCCAGCTACTCCCGGCGGCTGCACATGTCCAAACTCATCGACAATATAAACAGCCGTTTGACTCACCGGCTTTCCGATCGGAATCGACAGTGCTTGTTCTTCAATGTGATTCACCGGATAATACGTTGTGAAAATCGTGCTTTCAGAAGGTCCATACATATGAATAAGTTTGTCTTCTCCAACCGTTTCAAGCGCTGCCACAACATGCGGCACAGAAGCACGTTCCCCGCCAAACAGCACTTTTCTGACGTTTTTCAGGCTGCCTTTTTTCATATCAATCAGTAAGTGAAATAGAGCGGTCGTGATCATTAAAATACTGACTTTTTCCTTCTCAATCGCGCCAGAAAGCTCATTCATATTTAAAATGTGATCCTTTGGCAAAACAATGAGTTTCGCTCCGTTCAATAAAGCACCAAACACATCAAACATAAATGCATCAAATACATAGTTTGAAAGGCTCATCACCGTGTCTTTATGATGAATGGTGAGATAATTCGACTGCTTCACTGTTCTCAAAATGTTCCGATGCGTCACCATGTTCCCTTTAGGTTTGCCTGTCGTACCAGATGTGTAGGTCAAATTCGCCAAGTCCAAAGGCGAAACACATACAACTGGATTGCTCTCTGACTGCTGATCAATGGCTTGATCTTCTGTTTCTATGATTTTCCCTTCAAACGCAGTAAGCACAGAACGATGACGCAGCACCTGATGGGTCAGGACAAACTGTGCACCACTATCTGTCAAAAAGTGCTTGATACGTTCATCAGGGAAGTCAGGATCAATTGGCACATAGACACCGCCAGCCTTTAGCACAGCTAAAACCGACAGCACCATCTCATTGGAACGTTCAAAGAATAAAGCCGCTTTCATCCCTTTTTCAAAACCATGTTCGTGTAAATAATGAGCCAGCTGGTTCACTCTGCGATTCAGCTCTTGATAAGAAAGAACCTCATCTTTACATTGCAAAGCAGGCTGATGACCCTGCTGCTGTACTTGTGATTCAAATTGCGTCACAATGGTTTCTTCCGCAGGATAAGGCGTAGGTAACGGGTTCCACATCTTCAATTGAGCCTCTGCTTCTTGTTCAGACAGTAAGCGATATGATTGAATCGCTTGCTCCGGCACTTCGACCATCTGCTCCAGAAGATAAACATAATGCTTGAGCATCTGCTCGGCAGTACTTCGTTTAAATAACGCCGTACTGTAATCGAGAACAAAGGAAAGACCATGACTTGACTCCGTCGCTTGAAGTGTGAGATCAAACTTCGCAATATGGAAATTGGTTTCCTCGACTTCGACTTTCATCTCTCCAATATGCTGGGTTGTTGAATGATCTGGCGTCAGAGTAAAGACCGTATCAAACAATGGATGGCGGCTAAAATCTCTTTGCACATTTAGCTTTTCAAGCAGCCGCTCGAATGGATATTGCTGATGCTCAAACGCCCTCATCGTCTTTTCCTTTACTTGCTCAATCAACTGTGTCATTGAACCGTTCGGATCTACCTCTGAACGTAAAGCAAGTGTTTGGACAAACATGCCGATCATGTCATTCAAATCTGCATGCACCCGGCCTGCTGTTGGCGTCCCCACCACAAACTCCTTTTGACCTGTGTATTTCGCAAGCAATGTATAGTAAGCAGAAAGCAACACCGTATACAGCGTCGTATGATGATTAGCTGCAAGCTCCTGCAAACGGCCTGTTAACGTCTCATCGATGTTTCTGAGAACGCGGTCTCCAGCGAAAGACTGGACAGCCGGACGCTGATAATCCGTTAGCAGCTGCAAAGCAGGGATATCTCCTGAAAATTCTTTCAGCCAGAATACTTCATCTATTTGACTGCCTTGCTCTGCCTGTTGTTCTTGCCAAACAGCATAATCTTGATATTGAAGCTTCAAAGGCGATTTCACTAATCCCTCATATGCGTCAGACAGCTCACGCAGCATTAAATCAATTGAAAGACCATCTGAAATCAGATGATGCATATCGAAATAGAGAAGATGCTCCTGATCATGTAAAGACTGTAGCCCAACACGCAAAAGCGGAGCCTGCTCAAGATAAAAAGGTCGGACAAATTGACGCATGTTCTCTTCCATCGTGCTGCCTGTCACCTGTTCTATTTGAAATGGAACGGATGAAGCTACCCGCTGACGAGGGACTCCTTTGACTGTATGAAAAGAAGTGCGCAGCATATCATGACGTGCGATCAGTTTTTCAAAAGCTGCCCCCAATTTCTCTCGTTGCAGCGTTCCTCTTAATTTCACAACGGCAGGCATATGATAGGCGATGCTCTGCTCCAGCTGAGTCACCATATAAACACGCTGCTGCGCTGGTGACAGTGGATAATCGGCGGCAGTCGGTGCTTTCGGTATAACCACTTGTGAAGACTTTTCCGCTTGTTCAATATAAACAGCAAGTGCTGCAATTGTTTGCTGTTCAAATAAAACAGATAAAGGGACCTCCACTTGAAAAGCCCGCTGAACGATTGTAAGAACTTTCATCGCTTTGAGTGAATGCCCGCCTAGGTCAAAGAATGAGTCGTACACACCTATGTTCTCTTGATGAAGAACGTCTTCCCACAAACGAACAAGCTTCGTTTCTACATCGTTTCTAGGCGTTACATAAACAGCACTGACAGCCTTATCTCCTTTTAATGCAGCAAGCGCACGCCGGTCGACTTTCCCGCTAACTGTCAGTGGAAATGCCTCAAGCTGCTTGAAATAAAGCGGCATCATATAAGCTGGCAGCTGATGTTTGATAGCGGCTTGCAGGGTGTCCACGGAAAGAAATTCTTGTCGTGCTTGATAGTAAGCACTTAAAGCCTTTCCACCGTCCGGTTCATCCACGACAAGGACGACAGCCCGATCGACTCCGTCTACCTGCTCCATGACTGCCTCAATTTCACCTGTTTCGATGCGGTAACCTCTTATTTTTACTTGGTCATCTATTCTTCCAAGGTAATCAATTGTGCCGTCTGGAAGCCATCTCACTACATCACCTGTGCGATACATCCGGTCTTCAGAGAAAAATGGATCTGGTCTGAATGCCTTCTCCGTTAATTCAGGCTGATTCACATAGCCCCGTCCCACTCCTATTCCCGCAATGCATAGTTCTCCCACAGCTCCCTGCACCTGTAGTTGTTCATGTTCATTTAAAATATAAATCCGATGATGGCCCAGTGGCTTTCCAATTGACACATAGCGCTGTTCTGGTGACTTCTGCAGCTCACTGAGATCTAGACGGTGAACCGTCGCATCCACACACGTTTCTGTCGGACCATACACATTCCACAAGGCAAAATCGGGCTGGCTGACACGGACAGCTTCAATCAGCGCCTGCGCTGCTTTCGCAGGGAGTGCTTCTCCCCCAATCAGCATGTGAGTCAGTGCAAGCCCATCCAAATCCACTGCAAGTAAAAGCTGCACATGTGCTGGCGTTCCATCTGTTGCTTCAATTTGATGTTCTTTGTAATAAGCCGCTAGCTGTACACCGTTTCGTGTCATTTCTCTTGGCACAATATGAAGCGTATGTCCAAATAAAAGAGCAGCAAAGATTTGTTTAACAGATGCATCGAAATGGAATGGTGCAAGAAGCGCCACTTGAAGCTGATTTGCCCCCTCATACACTTCGTGATGCAGGGCATGAACCAAATGATGCAGCTGAAGATGCTCGATCATCACTCCCTTCGGCTTTCCAGTCGTACCCGATGTATAAATGAGATAAGCCAAATCCTGTGATGTCGTCTGATCGATCAGCTCAGGCAGCGGACGATCTTCTAATTCCATTTGCTGCTGGATAATCATTTTTTCCGCAATGGATGAATATCGCTGAACAAACGATTCTTCTGTTAAAACGATAGAAGCACCAGAATCTTCTACAATAAATTGAATGCGTTCCTCAGGTAATGCCGGATCGATCGGTACATATGCACCGCCAGCTTTTAATATCCCAAAAATGGCAACCATCGCATCTGCCGTCCGTTCCATTAAAACGGCAACTGGTACATCACGCGAGACACCTTTCATCTGTAAAAACCGTGCCAGTTTGTCCGCTTTTTGATACAGCTCTCCATAAGTGAACGTTCCATTTTCCGCTACCACAGCTGCCCGTTCTGAATACTTTTTAGCTGCCTCATCAAATAAGTGGTGAACTGGTTTCGCTCCTGGTAAATCAAATGCTTCTCCCTTAGATAATTGAAGCAGCTGCTTTTGTTCATCTGCTGGCAGTAAAGAGAGAGCCCCAATCAGCTGATCTGGCTGAGAGACTGCCGCCTCCAGCAAAATCATCAATCGATCAAACAGCTTACTCATATCGTCTTCACTAAATAGATCTGTACGGTAATCCAAATCAATGGTCAATGTATCTGTATCCCAGCGGTCTTTCACATGAATCGATATATCATTCATTCCGCTTCCACTAAAAATCGGCTCCGTAATGAACGAAAGATTCTCTTTTTTCTGCCACTGCATGACCTGATACTCTAAAGAAATATCAAACAGGCGTCCTGTAAATCCATCTCTTTCCCTTAAATCATTCATGAGCACATTGTAAGGATATTTTTGATGACGCAAGATCTTCATCTGATCCGCCATGACCTGCTTCACGAAATCAAGAAACGTGAGGGATCCTTGCACAGATGCGCGCATCGGAATGGTCGACACAAACATCCCAATCATCTTTTTTTCCTTTGCATTTGTCCGATTGCCCATAAAGGTTCCAAGGACCACATCCTCCATGCCGCTAAATCGGTGCAAGTAAATATAGACAGCGGACATAAACATAGAAAGCATACTGACTTTCTCTTCTTCACAAAAAACGCGAAGCTTCTCCTTTAAAGCATCTGGAATATCCCCTGAAAATCTCTCCGCATGTAAACTCATCTCGTAACCTTTATGCGGTGTTAAAGAAGCGAAATCTGGAATATTGGCAAATTGCTCGTTCCAAAAAGCTTGGTCTTTCTGAAAACGTTTAGAAGATTCATACGTTTGCTCACTCATGATGTGATCAACGAAGGAAATGTCTTCAATTGGGGAGATGTCTGTCCCCTGCAGCATGTCATGGTATAGATCAATGATTCGGTTTCCCATCAAGATAATTGAAATACCATCAGCCACAATATGATGTGCTTTACAGAACAGCCAGCACTCTTGATCACTGATTTGAAAGACCGTAAATTCGATTAAGGAACGGTCAATCAGTTCCATCGGCTCACGAATCTCCTCGTTCGCCCACGCCCTGACTTCCTTTTCACTCCATCCTTTCACCAAACGAATCGGCTGTTTTTCATATGGCTTGATATATTGAACGGGCTCCTCCTGCTCATGTTGATACACCAGCCTTAAACGAAGAGAATCAGTTTCACGAATGTACGCTTGAAGCACATCAACGATCAAAGAAGGATTTAGACCTGATACCGATCTTAACTTGGCAAACCCACCCAAATTAGAAATACTTGTGCCTGGATAAAATCTTTCCGTGTAGAATACTCGCTTTTGCGCATGTGTTAAGGGGTAATAAACTGTACTCATTCTTATCCTCCGCTCTTCTATGTTTTCTCCACCAAATGTGATACCCTGCACCCTCTATATCAAAAGAACCAAGTCTATTTCATTAAAATAGACGAATAACAGAAAAGGAGCCCACCCCGAATAAAACGGAGGGACTCCCATTTTGATTCGGTAACCTGCCGACCATAGTAAAAAAGAAACTTTTACCTTAGGACATGGCTTTGCGTCTCTATGTTTCCATAGATTTGCCTTTTTCTTCTTTTCTTTTAGATATTTTCTATTTACGTCCACTTTATATGAAATTATTGTTTTTTTCACCGAAAAATGGGTGTAAAGATTCATGCGTTATGCCGAAGGGATCACATCATAATTTACGATATTTACCGAAAATAACTAATAATAGTTGCGTTCCACCGAAAATAAATGACCAATTACCGCAAAAATTTCATGTTTTTCCTTAAATTTTGCAAATATGACCGAAAATGTAGGAGAGAGGTCTCCTATCATGTCTCGCATTTTCTTAAATCTTAAGAACTATATTCCCTAAAACTTTGAATATTTTTACCATAAAAAACAATACAAAAAGAGCTGTCATTTCAAATGACAGCTCCTTGTTTCTTCATTATATTTACATCACCTTAGACAGACCAATCGTTTTCTCAATAATGAGCAACGCAATGATAGAAATGATAATAAATATGACAGATATCGCATTGACACTCGGATCAAAAGTTTGCTCAATGTAATTAAACGTCCTCACGGGAATCGTAATGGTTTGAGGTGAAGAAACGAACAAACTAATCGAAATTTCACCAAATGATGTCACAGCAGAAAACACCCCACCTGCGATAATGCCCGGCTTGATCAAGGGCAGTGTCACACGAAAGAAAGTACGTATGGGCCCTGCACCAAGATTCATGGAAGCTAGCTCAAGACGTGGATCAAGATTTGAAACACTGACACCCACGGTTCGTACCACATAAGGAAAACCAATGATGACATGCCCAATGACTAATGCCCACAAAGACCCTGTAAAACCCATAGCCGTAAACAAATACAGCATCGCAATCCCTAATACCACCTGAGGAATCATAAGAGGTGACAAAATAAAGGCTTGAACAGCTTCCTTTCCCTTAAAAGAAAGCCTTGCTAAAGCATAAGAAGCCATCGTTCCTAAAAGAACAGTAAGCGGCGTCACAATCAATAACAGAATCACGCTGATACGCAAAGATTCCATCCATTCTGGATTCGACACGACCTCATGAAACCAACGAACGGAAAATGAAGTCGGCGGGAATTCAGGAAAGGCATTCGGGCTAAAAGCAGAAAGAACAATGACAAGAACAGGTACGGTTAAAAAGAGATAAACGAGTGAGCCTGCGGTCCATATCAGAACCGAAAGCAAACGGTCACTTATTGATTTTTTACGCATGCATCCTCGCCTCCCAACGCTTCAATAGATAGCTTAATAGACTGACGACCGCTAGCACACAAATCAATAAAGTAAAAGACATCGCAGCGGCAAGAGGCAAATTATACACCTGCATGACCTGCTGATAAATGGACAGTGGCAAGAGCGGCTGCATCCGTCCGCCGACTAGCAGAGGAGTAATATAACTTCCTGCTGCAAGTGAGAAGACAATAATTGCTCCGGTGATCATGCCTGGAATCGTAAGCGGCAAGGTCACATGAAAAAATGTCCGTATACGCCCAGCACCAAGGCTCATAGAAGCCGGTCTTAAGTGACGGTCCATATCAGTTAAGCTCGTTGCAATAGGCAGCACTGCAAAAGGCAGCATCACTTGAACATAAGCAATAATGACCGCATTCATATTCCACAGCATCGATAGCGGTTTCTCAATCAGATGTAAATCGATCAGCATGCCATTGATCAAGCCATTTTGCGAAAGAAGAACGATCCATGCAAATGTCCGAATGACGACACTCGTCAAAAGCGGCGATACAAGTAAGATATAGAAAAAAGCCCGCAATCTTGGATGAGGTGCTTTCACTAGCACATAAGCTGCAGGATATGCCATCAATAAACAAATCACCGTTGTCTGTAAGGCCACCCACACAGTACTTCCAATTGCTTTCACATATGCATCTGTCGTAAATACATGTAAATATTGAGACAAACTATAGGATTGTAACGTATTCATCATCGAATCCACATCACGAAAACTGAGGACAAACATCATCACAAGCGGAGCAAGAAGGAATACAACTAGAAACAAACAAGCTGGCAGCAGCATAAACCAATGAAAGCGCTGATTCTTTTTTTTGATTCGCATCACGCATGCACCTTCGAATCTAAGAACACAATATCTTCAGGCTGCCAATGAATATGCACAGTTTCTCCAACTCGAGGCAGCTCGGGAAATGCTGCGTCTGATGCATGGACAATGATTTCACCTTGATCAAGTCCAACGACCAAACGTAAAGAGTGCCCAATATAACTGACATCTGCCAACATTCCTGTGACATGATTTGGCTGAACTTCCTCCCCGCCAGAAGATAACTTGATTCTCTCAGGACGCAGCATGAGTAAACGCTTCTCGCTCTTCTCTTTAAATGCGGCTTTTAGCTGAACTTGCTTCCCGTTTGATTGAGTGAAATGTGGAACAGTGTATGTGGAAGTAACTTCATCATACTCCGCTTCAAATAGATTGACCTGTCCGATAAATTCAGCAACAAAACGATTATTTGGCTGACGATATACTTCTAAAGGTGTCCCAATCTGCTGAATTTTCCCCTCACCTAATATCCCAATTCGGTCGGAAAGGCTTAAGGCTTCCTCCTGATCATGCGTCACAAGAATAGTCGTAATTCCGACATTCCGTTGAATATTTCGCAGCTCCGTCTGCATATTTTTTCTTAGCTTTGCATCTAGGTTACTGAGTGGTTCATCCAGAAGGAGAACAGCCGGCTGGATAGCAAGTGCCCGTGCAATTGCGACCCGTTGCTGCTGACCACCACTTAATTGGTGCGGCATACGTTTGGCAAATGACTCTAATTGAACAAGCGACAAGCTCTCCATCACCTTTTGCTTGATTTCCGCCTTCTTTTTCTTTTGAACCTTCAACCCATATGCAACATTATCAAATACGGTGAGATGTGGGAAAAGTGCATAGCTTTGAAAGACCATCCCCGTTTTCCTTTGATAAGGAGGTAAAGTCGTCACATCCTGATCACCAATATAGACGACTCCTTTTGTCGGTTCTAAAAAGCCGCCAATGATATTGAGTAAAGTTGATTTTCCGCAGCCACTAGGGCCAAGAAGGGAGAAGAACTCTCCCTCTTTTACCGTAAGACTGACATCATCAAGAGCAATTTGTTCGCCGAAATGCTGGCTGATATGTTCTAAATTGATTCCACTCATGCGATCACCTATTTTCCTCCGCCTAATACTTCATTCCATCGATTTGTCCATTGACCGAGCTCTGAAGTCGCTGTTTCGTAATCTACCCAAGTCAGCTTGCTATAATAATTTTCGCCAACTTTCACTTTCCCTTTAATTTTGTCTCCGTATTTCACATCAGAATTCGACATGCCATAGTAAGATTTTTCTGAGAAGGCTTCTTGAGCTTCTTTCCCGCTAAGGTAGTTTAATAGCTTATAAGCCGCTTCCTCATGCTGACTTCCCTTTGTTAACGCCCAGCTCGCAACTGCTGCCACAGCGCCTTCTTTCGGATATGAGAATCCAATATCCATCCCTTCTTCTTCAAGTGCAAATGCTCGGCCATCCCAATATGGAACTGCCGTCACGTCACCACGTTCTAACAGCGTTTGAATAGACCCTGGGTTATCAGGAAAAGCAGCTACACGCCCTTTTAATTGTGCGAGGCTTTTAAATGCTTTATCAATATCCTTAGGATTTGATTCTGTCCCTCCTTGAGCATGGACAAGTGCAGAGAAAAATTGTAAGCCCGCTGAATAAGTTGGGGAAGAAATCGCCACTTTCCCTTTCAGCTGATCGCTCCATAAATCTGTCCAGCTGTTTGGCTCCTGTTTGACAAGATCTTTTCTATAAGCAATTCCAAGCTGTCCCATACTAAAGCCTGCTGCATATTGTTTTCCATCAACAGTGAGTTTCTTTTGAACAGAACGATAAAGCTTTTTCACATTTGGCGCTTGATCTTCATCAATAGGCGCAAGAACGTTTGCCGCAATACCTCTTTGAATCGTATCAGGCTGTAAAATAAGCAAATCATACGGTGGATTTTTACCATTAGATGCTTTTAATTTTGTAAACCATTCAGAATCTGCCCCAGAGACCGTTTGTACCTTAATGCCTGTATCCTTTTCAAACTTTTCGAGGATTGGCTTAATATTCTTTTCCCAATCTCCTCCGTAGACACCAACGATCACAGTCTGCTGCTGTTTACTTTGGTCCTGCCCATTTCCACCGCATGCAGACAGCAGTAACATGACGGATAGGACACCTGCAAATATGGCGATTACTCTTCTTTTCATGATTCATTTCCCCCTTTTTGTTGATTCAAGTGATGAAGTGCTTGAATAATATCCATCTTTGTTAACGGTTCCTGTCTATGACCAAAATGAGAATGAACCGCATGTTTATAGTGCGTACGCTCATTTGCTGGGTATGAACGAAGCTGCACAGCAAGCTCACTGCTGGCTTCGTCCGTCCACACTTTCTCATAAGCTGCTCTTTGCTCTCCAAAATCCCAAGCGACAGCATCAGCATCATTCATCTTTTCACGAAGCCTGCTCGTCTGTTCGTCATCAATTTTCCATTCATTATGGTCTCGATAGACTTTGACGCCATATTGCTGCAGTGCTCTTTCTTCACTTAATAGCCCTGCTTCCACTTCATGAAGGACTTTTTCTTTCTTTCTAGCAAATGGATTCCCCCATCCTCCCCCACTTGGTGAAACCAATTGAACAATATCGCCTTTTTCAAGACGCATAACATCAATTTTCGGCTGGTTTTGTGTCTCCCCATTTGGTTTGGTCAATTTCACCTCACCAATTGCTCCTGCTCGGCCACCCATTAACCCCCAAGGTTGAAACTTCATTCGTTCCATTCCTCGTGCCGTCACCATCGATTCTGGCTTGATCATTTCAAATTCCAAGCCAATCGCATGTCCCCCTCTATGTTCCCCTGCTCCACCTGTGTTCGGCAGCAGTTCATATCGGTGTACATGAATATCAATATGCTGTTCCAAGCTCTCGATAGGTGTATTTTTTAAAAATCCTGACGAATGATCAATTCCATCGACTCCATCAGTCCCTTTTTGAGCACCGCCGCCTCCGCCTAACGGTTCAACCACAGACATTTTTCTGCCTCCTGTTTGATCATCAGGAACAGAGAGAACGACGATAGCGGATTGACCTGCACCTGCCGCCGGCACTGCTTCAGGCAACAGCTTACCAATAGCACCTAGCACGACATTATACAGTCTCATTGTAATGGAATGCCGAATACCGACAGAAGCCGGATATTCTGGATGGACAAGCGTTCCTTTAGGTGAAATCACGTCTATCGGATACGTAATCCCACCATTAATCGGAATAAAAGGATCTTTACTAATGATGTAATTAATCAATCCTTGATATAAGAAGGAGTGCTTTTGACCATTGGTGACAAGATTAAAAGCTGTCTTAACTTGCGGGTCACACTCAGAGAAGTCCAGTGTCAGCTGTTTCCCTTTGACCGTCAGCTTGATCTTTAATCGGATCGGCACATCCGAAATCATATCATCATCCAAGTAATCAGCGAATTCACTCGTTCCATCAGGGATGGCTTCAATTACTTTTCCGGCGCGATCCTCTGCTTGCTTCAGCAGATCAATCATTCCTTGCTTCACTTCGTTTTTTCCAAATTTCTCGATCATTTCTTTTAGTCTGATTTCTGCTGTATTAACAGCGGCAATCATCGCATTAATATCGCCATCATTTAAATGACTCGCCCGGCTATTAGCTCTTAAAAAGGTACGAACAACCTGATTCTCTTTTCCACCTTCATAGATTTTCACTGGCGGAATTCTTAATCCTTCTTGATGAACATCCGTGGCAGTTGGAGAAATACTTGAAGGGACAAGACCTCCCACATCACTTACATGAACAAAAGACCAGGCATAGCTGACAATTTCATTTTCTATAAAAATGGGTTTGATGATATGAACATCTGGCAAATGAGTCGCTAAACCGTCTGTCGTATAAGGATCATTTGTGATGATAATGTCACCCGGCTGCATCGGTCCGCTTTCTTCAATCGCTTTTTTGAGACTCAGCCCTAAAAAGATCGTGACACCGACTGTTTTTGGGTAAACAAAGAAATCTCCAGAAGGCGTGGCTAATGCTGTGGCAAAATCCGCCGATTCTTTTACGAATGTTGTAAAGGATGTCCGCTCAATGACATGTCCCATGCCTGATGCAATCGCATTAAAATAACTCCTCATCATCTCAAGCTTTGCTGGATCAGTTCCCATGTAAAGCCGCCTCCCTTGAAATCACCAAGTTTCCTGAATGGTCTATGCTGCCTGCCCAGTTTGGCAAAATCAATGTTGTCGTATCATCTTGCTCAATGATGGCAGGTCCATTCACAACAGCACCTAATGACAAAGTACTCCGATTGTAAACAGATGCTTCGTACTCTTTTTCTTCTATAAAGATTCGTCTGTATGATTGTGGTATTAAAGGCTGTCCGCTGCTTTCATCAACAGAAGAGAAAGGCAGTGGAGGCGTTTCACCTATAACCCGAACTCGCAAATGAGTAAATTCAATGTTCGCCTGATCATCTCTATGGCCATATTGACGCTCATGCAGGCTGTGGAAAGCTTCAATCAGATGATAGACGTCTTGTTCCTGCTTTAGCCAATCCACCGATAATGGCAATTCAATCTCAAATGCCTGTCCTTGATAGCGGGCATCTGCTAATAACAAAATGGACGTTTGTTTGATATGTTGAATATTTTGCTGGCTGAACCAATCCGTTGCTTTGCGAGAAAGCATTTCATAATCTTGTTTTAATTCGTCCATCGTATAGTCTTGTAAGCATATTTTCTTAGACAACACAGCATCATGGATAAAATCGGCTGTAAGTGCACCTAGCGCACATAATGTCCCTGGACTTGGAGGGACGACCACATTTTTCGCATGAATTTCTCTCGCAAGGAAATTCGCGACAACAGGCCCTGCCCCGCCAAATGCTAGCAAACTAAAATCTCTAGGATCAAACCCTTGCTGCTCCATGACATTGCTTAGTTCTGTGTACATATTGGCAACAGCCACTTGAATCAACTGGTCAGCCGCCTGTTCGACCGTTTTATGAAGCTGATCAGCAATTGGCTGAAAGGCTATTTCCGCTGCAGACCGCTGCAATTGTAAATGTCCTCCGGCAAACCGATCTTGATTGAGGTAACCGCATATGAGAAATGCATCGGTTAAAGCAGCTTTTTTTCCCTTTCCATACGAAGCAGGCCCAGGCTGCGAGCCAACTGATTCCGGTCCTGCTTTAAGAAGCCCGCCTTGATCAAGCCATGCAACAGAACCTCCGCCAGCCCCTATCGAATACATTGCAACAGATGGAAGAATGATCGGAAATCCTGAAAGCTGATTCGACTGAGCCATTGTAGGCTGCCCATTTTGAATGATCGAGATATCTGCACTTGTGCCACCAACATCAAACGTAATTAAATTGGGTTCATTTGCAGATGTTGCAATTCTTGCCGCACCAATTACTCCAGCTGCCGGGCCAGAAAAAAGTGTTTTAACGGGTGAAGTGGCTGCGCTTTCTGCATCCATTAAACCACCATTTGATTGGGTAATGTATGGAGAAATTGGTACACCTTCTTCTTTCAAACGGTTTTTCAACGTTTGTAAATATTGTTTCACCTTTGGTTGAATGTACAAATTGACAACAGACATCACTGTCCGCTCATATTCTCTCATTTGTGGCCATAATTCTGATGATGTCAGGACTTCTAACTGTGGGTAATGATGATGAATATAGGCTTTTGCCTGTAATTCATGAACTGGATTTTGATAGCTATGTAAAAAAGAAATGACAATGCCTGCTAGTTTTTTAGAGATGACCTGCTGGACAGCATCATCTAATTGCTGCAGTTGGAGAGGTTTTTTGATCGAACCATCGTGTATGAGCCTTTCAGAGATTGGATATACATGTTTTCGTGGTATCAATGGTTCTGGCAATTGAGAATTGAAGTCATAAGGAATGGGTAGACGTAAACGCTGTAATGACAAAATGTCTTGAAAACCTTCCGTTACAAAAAGGGCTAAATCTGCTCCCTTTCTCTGCAATAATGTATTAAGACCGATTGTCATGCCGTGTACGAGATATTGGATTTTGGATAAATCGACACCTCTTTCTTTTAGAAGTTTTAGCCCATTGATAATTCCTTGAGCTGGGTCATCTGTCACTGTAGGTGTCTTGAGTTCAGTCAGCTCCCCTGTTGCTTCATTCATCAGCGATAAATCAGTAAATGTTCCACCTATGTCTATTCCGAGCCGATAAGAGACATCCGCCATTTGTACTTCCCTCCTGTCATGTAAATGGAATCATATTTTGATAAATTACGACATTTTTTGATATTTGACTCCATATTATTAAAGCATATCGGTCTAGTCAATTTTATTTTTTTGAAATTTCTGTGTGTTAAAATCTTGAAATTAGCCTAAAAACCTGTGATAAAGCCATTTTACATAAGCAGAATTGTAATATGAGCAGCAAAATTAAAATTTTTGTGATTTTTGTTCAAATAGGAAAAGAGCATAAACAGGTAAAAAACGTTTTTCGAACTTTAAAAGACGTTTTTTCAAAACGAGGAGAAATTGGTAAGTAATTCTGCTATACTTCTGTTTACAAAATACGCTAAAGAGAAAGAGAGCTAGCATCTATGAAACTTCTTAAAACCATTCTCTTGCTTTTATTGATTGTCATTGGTATAGCGACAGGCTATGTCCAACTAGGGCAACATAAACAAGAGACGACAAACTCTTCTTATGACAAAACCATTCACTTTCCATCAGATCGTTATCCAGAAACTGCGAAGCACATAGAAGAAGCTATTGACGAAGGTCATTCTTCCATTTGCACCATTGATCGGAAAAATAGTGATGAGCAAAGAGACAAATCACTTCATGGCATTCCAACAAAGCGTGGTTATGATCGTGATGAATGGCCAATGGCGATGTGTAAAGAAGGTGGAGCAGGGGCTTCTGTCAAATATGTACGTCCTTCGGATAATAGGGGGGCAGGCTCTTGGGTAAGTCATCAATTATCAGATGATCCTGATGGCACAAGAATCCAATTTATTATCGAGTAGCACGATCTTTCCTTTTTTCATAACAAAAATTTCTGTGTAAGTGCATTCACGTATATCAAACATTTTTTTCATGCCGATAATCTTTAAGGAGGGATACCCTACCTTATACCTAAAGGAGTAAAAAGCATGAAGAAAAAAGGAAAACTGAGGCTTGGCGCCAAAATAATGCTGATCTTTTTAAGTGTCCTCATCGTATTTTCAGCAGTGGTTGGTTATGTAGTGAACCGCGAAATGACAGAGAACATTAAGCAAATGGCCACCGAAAAAGCAAAAGGCGATCTAAAGCTAGGATACGCTTACCTAACTGAAAAGGTTGCTGGCTCGTGGCAGATAAAAGATGGCAAGCTTTACAAAGGAAATACTCAAATCAATAACCATGACACATTGGTTGATCAATTAGCCGAGTATACTGGTGATACAATCACGATCTTCCAAGGAAATACCCGCGTTGCCACAAATGTCATGTTAAACGGGAAACGAGCTGTAGGAACCGAAGTCTCACCTGAAGTAAAGGCCGCTGTTTTGGATAAAGGTGAGAATTATTACGGAACAGCCAATGTTGCCGGGAAAGACTACCAAACGGCTTATATGCCCATCAAAAATGATACAGGGGAAACGATTGGTATTTTCTATACCGGTGCAAATCAAAGCATGATTTCACAAATGCTTCAGTCTTTCTTTATTCAATTTGTCACGGTCCTACTGTTAAGTTTAATTGTTTCTGTTATCATTATTTCTATTTTCACAAAGCGGATTCAGACACGTCTCAAACATATGGCATCTGCTATTAAGAGTGCGGGCGAAGGAAATTTAACCATCAACGTGACAGATCACACAGGCGATGAACTTTCTGAGCTGGCAGGTCACTTTAATAAGATGCGTGAGAAATTAAATCAAACCATTTTAAATGTGATCAAAACATCTGAATTAGTAGCCACCTCTTCTGAGGAGCTGTCAGCTAGCGCAGAAGAAACGAGTGCAGCATCAGAAAAGATTACCCATACCATTCAAGAAGTCGCTCAATCGTCTGAACAGCAATCAGCCCAAATGACAGCTAGTGAGCACACGATGAGACAAGTATCTAACGAGCTGGTAAACATCACTGAAAATGCGGGACAAATGGCAACAAGAAGCCAGTCCGCACAAGAAATGGCCCAAAAAGGTGTACAAAATATCGGTGAAGTCAATTCACAAATGACATCTATTGCAAAATCAATTGAAGAGAATGGTACAGCAATTCAAGCGCTAGAAACACGTTCAGCCGAGATTGATCAAATTTCCAAAGTGATTACAGATATCGCTAACCAAACAAATCTACTTGCTCTTAATGCGGCCATTGAGGCAGCACGCGCAGGTGAACATGGAAAAGGTTTTGCCGTTGTGGCAGACGAAGTGAGGAAGCTCGCAGAAGAATCGCAAACATCATCCAACATGATTTCACATCTCATTTCCGAAATACAAAAAGAGATGAATCATTCGACGAGTGCCATTAAACGAGTACGAGAGGAAGCGGCTCAAGGGGCTGTTCTTATTTCTCATACAGAGGATTCATTTATTGACATTCAGCAGTCAATGAAGGAAATGGCAGATGGCATTAAACATTTATCAGATGCATCCCAAAAAATCGCAGCTTATACAAATGATGCGAAGCAAACCTTTGCCTCTATCACAGAAGGCGTTAAACTGACGAGTGAACATTCACAACAAGTAGCAGGTTTAACAGAAGAACAATTTGCAGCAATGGAAGAAGTAACAGCTTCATCAGAGGCTCTCGCCCATTTAGCAGGAGACCTAAAAGAAATGGTTTCGCAATTTCACATCTAGATCCCTCATACAGTAGCGCAAGACGGCGACAATCGTCTTGCTGCCTAACATTCTCTTCAATTATCTTACTTTCAAACATTCACTTTTCAACATGATCGCCAGCTGGACAAATTTTATGAATAAAGGAGTTATCTATATGAATGATTTAAATCAAACGTATCCCCTATCTATCTCCTATCACCAAATCACCGTATACACTGGAAGCACGACGCCACCTGTGATTGATTGGACAGATGACGATATTCTTCAAGGATTCGCAACTGGGGATCGAGGTATTTCTTTTGAAGGCATCAATAACAGAAAAGCTTCTATTATCGTGACATTAAACAGCCATGAGCCTCCATCATCCGTTGATAGAGTCATCACAGTGCCATTTATTCATTCAAGTGATCATGTTTATCTGACAAGCGTCATGGCACAGGTACTGTCTTTCTCCATTCCAAAAGGAGACTATCAGCTCACCTGCTATATATCTGAGCACCCTGATCAAGATCTCTATTATTTTGATTTTCAGAATGCTTAGATCACGCCTGGTCGTACTGCTCAAGCCATTTTTCCGCAAAATCGACCGATTCTCTCATCGGCAATAAATACGAATTGGCTAGCCCGATTTGACTGTGGTTATAACTACATCCTGATTGTAAGAAATCACGACCAATCTGTTCAAATAGTTCTTCTCTTGTGATGATATCTTGATACTCTTTCCACACCCTCCAACCATTCTCTAAAATGGGGGCCCCTCGTGTCATGAGGTCTTGCTGTGAGATTCGATATTCAGCTAAGTGAAAAGCTGTCACACTCTCGAATGACGTGCCAATTAGCAGCACTTTTGCATCAAGATCGTACATACGTCCAAGAGGTGAATTTTCTCCTAAACCATAAGGAAGCGCATGGTGTTTCAACACTTCATCTTTCCTTTTCCCCCAGGCGGTGAATGAGAAATGAGGATGATTGCTTCTTTCTACGCCTGGGTATTTCCAAAAGGTCTCCGCTACCTTTCCCATTGCTGTTGGAGCTGTGTAAGCCGGATCAAATGCAGGCATCGTGTCTTTGATCGGTTTCCACCAAGAATAAGGAACAGGCGGATTGATCCAATCAGCAGGATCCGACAGCTCTAATGTTTGTGCCGGCATAATCAGTGTTCCTTCATCTGTTAAAATATCCATCATAGCTTGTATAACGGCTATAGCTCCTCCATTCACCCAGCCAATAGATGACAAGGATGAGTGGACACATAAGATCATGCCCTTCCTTACACCAAGTTGAACCAAATCCGCTTTGATTCTTTCCTTTGTGATCGGTTCAGCCTGATGTTCAATTAATCTTTTCATCGGTTATTTCCTCCTGCGCCTCATCTATTCTTGATGAGTGAGACGTTTCACAGCGATAGACAATTTATAGTTTGCATGCTTTGTTAGCTCCGTTAAAAATTGATCAAGCTCATCATGACTGGAGAAATGTCCTTCAGCCATATAACAGCCCTCTCCACTTATTTTAAACAGGTTTTTGATTTCTTCCTTTTGATGGAGAAACGATAAAAGCGGTTCATGATCATGACTTCGGGTAAAGAGCTGTAAAAATGTTTGGATGTTCTGCTGTGTCCGCCAGTTAATTGAAATGGTATAGGCTTCAATAACCCCCTCTTCTTCAAGCTTTAAAACTCTATTTTTAGCAGCTTGACCGGTTAAATGGACTTTTTCACCAAGTGCTTTCATCGTCAATCGGCTATTTTTTGAGAGTTCTTTTAATATATCCATATCTGTTTTGTCTAGCATTGGCTCACCTCTTTCAAAAATCAAGTCGTTCCGCTGAAAGACTTTCATGATCCTCTGTCACATGAAGCTCTTTTAATATACTGTAAACTTAATGAGAAAAAAAGGAGGCCTTCTAATGAAAATAACACTCATTCGTAATGCTACTTTATACCTTCAATATGGTCCGTCAACATTTTTAATCGATCCCTTTTTAGCAGCAAAAGGAACCTATCCACCGTTCCCGCATACTGCCAATCAACATGTAAACAATCCAATTGTGGATCTGCCTGCAAACATTGATTTGGACAAGATATTACAGCCGGATGCTGTCCTGCTCACTCATTTACATGTAGATCACTTTGACGACGAGGCAAAAAAGAGGTTAGCGCAAACTTTGCCGATCTATACTCAATCAGAGAAAGATCGCACGATAGTGAAAGAAGCTGGATTTCAGCATGTTACATGCATTGAAGATGAAATGGATGTTTGCGGTGTTCATATGAAACGAACTGGCGGGCAGCACGGGACAGGAGAAACCGCTAAACGGATGGGACAAGTGAGCGGTTTTGTTTTCTCTCATCCTGATGAGCCTACTCTTTATATTGCAGGAGATACCATTTGGTGTGATGAGCCGAAAGAGGTTGTGAATACATGCCAGCCAGATATTATTGTGGTCAATAGTGGGGCTGCCCAATTTTTAGAGGGAGACCCTATTACGATGACAAAGGAAGAGATTGTAGACATTCACCATACTCAACCACAAGCTCAAATCATCGCCTGTCACCTTGAAGCCGTGAATCATTGTTTATTAACAAGAGCGGCATTAACATCTTACATTCAAGAGAATCATGCAGATCAGGCCATTTTTGTCCCTCAAGATGGTGAGACACTGACCTTTTAACACATAAACAATAAAAACCGGCACCTTGCTGCCGGTTTTCTTGAACTTATGGTCGATGGTGCTGTGGTTTTTTTAGTAATGGAACAAACCCGTTATTTTTTAAATGATTGTAATGTTCATCCATTCGTTTTGTGATGTGCGTGCCTTGTTCCTTCGTTAACACACCATACTGAACGTATTTTTCAATCACTTCTTTTCGTTTAGACAAAATTTGCTGTTCAAGAACTTCAATTTGTTTTTGTTGCTCTGTCGTTAATTTTACTTGATGCGTGACGGGGCGCTTTTCCATTTGGGGTGTTTCTCCATGAGCCGTATTCACCTGAAAACCAAATAATAGCACCATCGTTAGTAAGATCAAACCACTTGTTTTTTTCATCTCTGTCGTTCCCTCCTTTATTCGATTTTAATTTGCACACTCTTTCCTTTTTTATACATTATTCACACCATCAAATTGCACATAATATTCTTACTTTTTCGCTTTTCATCTGAAAACGTTGTCCTAACTGAAAAAGCGTGCTATGTTTTGTTTTGTATAAAAAATAGAGGAGGATTCTTAAATGAGTCGTTTTTATCATAGAAAACCTATATGGGTGCTGCTTGTTGTGTCTGCTCTCATGCTTGTCATGTCTGCTTGCAATCAATCAGGCTCATCTCAGTCTGGAGAATCAAAGTGGGATCAGATTCAAAA
Organism: Bacillus sp. FSL W8-0629; assembly: GCF_038593225.1. Lineage (NCBI taxonomy): Bacteria > Bacillati > Bacillota > Bacilli > Caryophanales > Bacillaceae > Bacillus > Bacillus sp. FSL W8-0629. The sequence continues at coordinate 367,500 of NZ_CP151975.1, read as the reverse complement.
GAAAGGGAAAATCGTGGTCGCTACTTCAGGCACCTTGTATCCTACGTCTTATCATGATACATCGAACGGCAAGGATCAATTGACTGGCTATGAAGTGGAAGTCGTCAAAGAAGCATTTAAGCGCCTTGACGTAAAAGTAGAATTTAAAGAAATGGGTTATGACGGTATGCTCAGTGCCATTAATTCAGGTCAGGTGGATGCCGCTGCAAACGATATCGACATCACAGATGACAGGAAAGATAAGTTCGCCTTTTCAACACCTTATAAATACTCCTATGGAACCGCTATCGTTAGAAAAGATGATCTGTCAGGTATTAAAACGCTAAAGGATTTAAAAGGAAAGAAAGCAGCAGGTGCTGCAACGACCATTTATATGGATGTTGCCCGTAAGTATGGTGCAAAAGAAGTCATCTATGATAATGCCACAAACGAGCAATATTTAAAGGATGTCGCAAATGGCCGTACAGATGTCATTTTAAATGACTACTACTTACAAACACTGGCGCTTGCTGCATTCCCTAAGCTAAATATTACGATCCATCCAGACCTAAAATACATGCCGAATGAACAAGGGTTTGTGATGAAAAAAGACAATACAGAGCTTCAAAAAGAATTAAATCGTGTATTAAAAGAGATGAAAAAAGACGGAACCATGAAAAAGATTTCGGAGAAATTCTTTAATCATGCTGACGTCTCAAAGAAAATTGATGTTGATGTCGAAGATGTCGACATTTCTAAATAAGGAGCCGCAGACGTGGGAGATATTCATTTAGAATATATCTTTAATCCTGCACTGGCAAAAGCGTCATTTCCGTTTGTGATGAAAGGCATCTGGCTGACGCTGCTCATTTCTTTTGTGAGCATGTTTTTTGGTACGATTCTAGGTTTTTTTATTGCCCTTGCTAGAATGGCAAATACGTGGTTCCTTCGGCTGCCTGCACGGCTGTATATTTCATTCATGCGAGGGGTTCCCATTCTGGTCATTTTGTTTATCCTTTATTTCGGATTCCCTTACATCGGCATTGAATTTACAGCTGTCACTGCTGCTATTATTGGATTCAGCTTCAATAGTGCTGCATACATTGCCGAAATTAACCGGGCGGCTCTCTCCTCTGTTCCAAGTGGTCAAGTGGAAGCCGCCAAATCACTTGGTCTCAGCTATTGGCAAACGATGCGTGGAGTCATTTTGCCTCAATCCGTGCGCATTGCACTGCCGCCCCTGACCAACGTCATGCTTGATTTAATCAAAGCTTCCTCACTAGCGGCAATGATTACTGTGCCCGAACTCTTCCAGCAAGCAAAAATTGTGGGTGGACGAGAATTCGATTATATGACCATGTATATATTGGTTGCCTTGATTTACTGGGGCATATGCAGTGTGGTCTCATTGCTCCAAGACTTTTTGGAAAAACGCTATGCAAAATATCTATAACAACAAAAAGCAGATCCATTGGATCTGCTTAGATTGTTGACAAAGGGCTAAAATGAACTTGATTTTAGCCCTTTGTTTTCTTTTCAGCGTGATAGAAAACCTTTGCAGTCTAGGAAAGACGAGCACTGGCGCGGAGCGAATTTGATATTCGTGAGCACCAGCGCGCAGGACTGACACCGAATGCGAGGGTTTGTCTTCACGCTGAGCAGATCCATTGGATCTGCTTTTTAATGTATCAACCATAACCACACATACAACCCCAATAACGTGATGATCAGCGTTGGTATGGTTAGAATGATTCCAGCTTTCATGTATGCTCCCCAAGAAATATGCACACCTTTTTTCTTCAAGACATGAAGCCACAGCAGTGTCGCCAATGAACCGATTGGGGTCATTTTCGGACCAAGGTTTGAGCCGATGACGTTGGCATAAATCAGTGCATCTCTCATCACACCTGCTGTATCTGTGTGACCGATGGCAATCGCATCAATTAAAACGGTTGGGAGGTTGTTCATGACTGAAGATAGTACTGCTGCCAGAACCCCCATAAACATCGTTCCCGCAAGTAAACCGTGTGACGCCCCCTGTTCAATCCACGCCGCTAAAATTTCTGTCAGGCCGACATTTTTCAGCCCATACACCACGACATACATGCCGATAGAGAAAAACACAATCGACCACGGTGCTTCTTTGACGACTCGTTTTGTCGCTACTTGTGGACTCCGTTTCGCCAGCCATAAGAAAGCAATGGCAATGCCTCCTACAATGATTGACACCGGAATGCCTGCCAATTCCCCAGCAAAATATCCAACAAGCAAGCACCCTAACACATACCAAGATAACCGGAACATGCGCAGATCACGAATGGCCGAAGCTGGTTCCTTCGCCTGCGAAACATCGTACGTTTTCGGGATGAGTTTCCGATAAAACACATACAGCACAAGCATACTAGCGCCAAGCGATACAAGGTTTGGGACGAACATGTTTGCTGTATATTCAAGAAAGCCAATATGAAAATAATCGGCTGATACGATATTGACCAAGTTACTAATGACAAATGGCAAAGACGTCGTATCTGCAATAAAGCCGCTTGCCATGACAAATGGCAGAATCATACGCTCATCCAGCTTCAACGCTCTGACCACAGATAAAACGATCGGGGTTAAGATAAGTGCCGCTCCATCGTTGGCAAAAAAAGCTGCTACCACAGCGCCGAGCAATGTTAAATAAATAAACATGCGGACCCCGTTCCCTCTTGCGGCTTTTGCCATATGAAGTGCCGCCCATTCAAAAAAACCAATCTCATCTAAAATCAATGAAATGATGATAATTCCAATAAATGCAAAGGTGGCGTTCCAGACAATTTGGGTAACTTCCCATACATCGCCCAAATGAACGACCCCAAAAGCAAGAGCAAGAATCGCTCCCCCGCACGCTGACCATCCAATGGTTAAACGTCCTGGCTGCCAAATGACAAGGACGAGGGTCATGATGAAAATTAAAATGGCCAAGGTGACTGATCCCAAAGGTGGCCCTCCTTTCACTTTCCTCATAAAATCTTTATCTATCATACAACGAAATAAGGCAATTGTATGCCATTTTATGATCTCGCATAAAAATCCGCAGGTCATCCTTTGCACCTGCGGAGTCCACGTCTATTGATCTTTTTTCATCAGCATCAATTCAATAAATAACTCACATCGCTGGCTAAAATGACTTAAATCAATAGACGTCATTTCAAAAATTTGTTTCATTCGATAGTTTAATGTATTTTGATGAATAAACAACTGCTCTGCAGCTGGTTTTAGCTTGCAATTATTCAATAAGTAGACCTCTAAGGTTTTTAAAAATGATGTTTGGCTGTCACGGTCTTTTTCCTTTAGGCGCAACAAATCTGGATTAAAGTCGTTTTTCTTTTTTTGGTGACTGTAAATCGAGTCTAAGAACCGGAAGACCCCCAAATGCTCGTAATCGTATGGAATCAATTCCTGTCCGCCGACAATCTTCACTGCTTTCACGACTTCTATCGCTTCAAATCGACTTGTGCTCATTTTCATGACATCTCGATATTCTCTTCCCATCCCAATATATAAAGGAGATGGGTGTGTATGCGTTTTCGATTGAAGATGGGCGACGACATCCGCAGCGGTCGCTTTTGGTGAGTGGCGATCTGACAAACTGCCTAATATCACGACGATGTCTGCTTGCACAGAGTAGACGTGATTGACCTTGTCTTCTAGCTGTAAATAGGTTCTAATCATATCCTTCACATCTTCTGCCGTCTCACTTTTGTTATCGGCGGCATGAACAACCATCACAGTAAAGACAGCTGGCAGTGGAATGCTTAAATTCTCAGCTTCCCATTTCAGCTCTTCTTCTGTATAAAAATGATCATCCATGACCTTTTTGAAGAACTCTTCAATCTTGCCTTCCTTTTTCTCCAACTGTTTCTTATTTTTATAAATAACTTTTCCAACCTGAAACGATGCCTCGTGTAAAAATTGCAGCTCCTCTTGAGAGAGAGAATCTTCAATGTCCTGCACCCAAATAAAGCCGACAACCTCTTGTTTGTGCTTGGCGCTCACAGCCACTCGTCGATTAAACCCGAGCTCCTCATGACCATTCACATAAAAAGGATTTGAATCTGTATATAGCTGCTCAATGACCCCTGTTTTTTTTAACCAATCCACCACAGCTCCCGGACATTCCTTTGAGAAAATGGTTTGCTGATTGACTGGGTCGAACTGCTGGATGCTGTAAGAATTATAAGCAAGCAGCTGACATTCAGTACTTTCTAAAATGACTGGTTTTTTTAAATACCCACTAATAAATGCAATTAATTTATCGACATCAAAAAATGTATGAAGCTTTTCTAATATCTCTTCCATCCCGATTGCTCCCTGAATAAGTGATACATTTATCATACTTCTTTCCAGTCATATTTGTATAGAAACAAGTCGTAGACAGGTAAAAAAAGCATGAACTCGCCTGCACGAGTTCATGCTTTTCCATATTAAAACATTTCGCTAATCGTTTTGGCCTGCATGTGCAGAGCAAGATAATCTGGTCCGCCTGCTTTTGAATCAGTTCCTGACATTTTAAAGCCGCCAAATGGGTGGTATCCCACAATCGCTCCCGTACAGTTACGGTTAAAGTAAAGGTTCCCGACATGGAACTCCTGCTTCGCACGGTTGATGTGATCACGATTATTTGTAATGACCGCACCGGTTAACCCGTATTCTGTGTTGTTGGCTACTTCAAGCGCCTCATCAAAGCTTGAGACTTTTGAGAAAGCTAGGACAGGTCCAAAGATTTCTTCTTGCATTAAACGAGATGTTGGCTCTAGATCTGCAAACACGGTTGGATGAATGAAGTACCCTTCTGAATCATCACTTGTTCCGCCAGTGACTAGACGACCTTCTTGCTTGCCAATCTCGATATATTCCGTGATCTTGTCAAAGGAAGCTTGATCAATGACAGGTCCCATGTACACATCAGCTGATAACGGATTCGCTGTTGTTTTCGTTTCTGTGATTTCCTTCACTCGCTCAACGACTTGGTCATACAGTTTCTCGTGGACGACAGCACGAGATCCAGCTGAACATTTTTGACCTGAGAACCCGAAGGCTGATGTGAAAATGGCGTTAGCGGCTAATTCAACATCTGCATCCTCATCTACTACGACTGTATCCTTACCGCCCATTTCAGCAATGACACGCTTTAAATGCTGTTGTCCTGGCTGTACTTTTGCCGCACGTTCAAAAATACGTGTGCCCACTTCTCTTGATCCAGTGAATGTAATAAGGCTTGTTTTCGGATGATCTACTAAGTAATCTCCAACTTCTGCTCCGCTACCTGGCACGAAGTTGACAACACCTTTCGGAAGACCTGCTTGCTCCAGTTCTTCTACAAAGCGGGCAGCAATGACAGGCGTCGCACTTGCTGGCTTTAATACGACTGTATTCCCTGTGACGATTGGTGCAACGGTTGTTCCTGCCATGATTGCAAACAAGAAGTTCCATGGTGGAATGACAAGCGTCACGCCAGTCGGTGTGTACACATATTGATTGCGTTCCCCTTCGCGGCTGTTCACAGGTTTGCCTTTCGCAAGCTCTAGCATTTGACGGGCATAATACTCTAGGAAGTCAATGGCTTCTGCTGTATCTGCATCCGCTTCATTCCAAGGCTTCCCTGCTTCTTTTACGAGAAGGGCTGAATACTCATGCTTTTTACGGCGAATGCTTGCCGCAGCGCGGAATAAGACGCCGGCTCTTTCTTCTGGAGACGTGTAGCGCCATGTTTCAAACGCTTTTGCCGCAGCTTGAATCGCTTGCTCTGCCTCTTCTTTCCCAGCTTTTGATACGGTACCCACGACTTCTTCCTTCTTCGCCGGATTGATCGAGACAATCTTGTCTGTTGTTTCGATTCTTTCTCCATTAATCACAAGCGGATAGGTTTGCCCAAGTGATTCTGTTACTTTGGCTAATGCTTGTTCAAACGCTTGGCGATTTTCTTCCTGGCTAAAATCCGTGAATGGTTCATGCTTGTAAGGTGTTGTCATCTTTGTCACGCTCCCGTTTCAAATTATTTTCTCGTCATCCCTTTTAAGGCAAATGCAATATTTGCCGGTCTTTCTGCAAGACGTCTCATGTAGTAGCCATACCACTCTCGTCCATACGGGGTGTAGACCCTCATTTGATAGCCTTCCTTCACAAGTGCTTGCTGCGTTTCTGATCTCATGCCATACAGCATTTGAAATTCGAACTGACTTGTCTGTATATTGTGTTTTTTCACAATATGTTTCGTAAATTCGATCATTTGATCGTCATGTGTCGCAATGGCTGTATAGTTCCCTGAGAGTAATTGCTTTTCGATCAGCTTCTTGTAATTCTGATCGACGTCTTTTTTGTTTGGATACGCCACTTCGGCGGATTCCTTATAGGCACCCTTTACAAGTCTTAAAAATGGCTGCAACTCATTTAGGTCATCAAGATCTTGTTCTGTTCTGTACAAATACGCCTGCAAAACCGTACTGACATACTCATATTGAGATTTCATTTCTTTAAAAATGTCCAGCGTTTTTTGACAGCGCTGTTCATCCTCCATATCAATTGTCACCATAATACGGTGTTTCTCTGCCGTATCTAAAATGCTTTTCATATTGCGATACACAAGGTCATCGTCAATATCTAAGCCAAGCGATGTCATTTTAAGTGACACGTGGGAATTGAGTCCCGCCTCTGCAATTCGCTGAATGGTTTGAATACACTCATTCGTCCGCTCATTTGCAATCTCTGCCTTTGTGACAAACTCACCGAGGTGATCAACCGTTACGGCCATACCTTGATCGTTTAATCGTTTGATAACAGGGATAGCGCTCTCAAAATCCTTCCCACCGATGATTTTCTTTGATGCAACAGCACTTCCCCAATTACGAGCAATATGGTTCAAGAGACTGCTCTTTGACAAAAACAAGAAGAAATTTCTTGTGACCGACTCCATAAAGGGCACCTCCCACTCTTTGTAAGCTATGTCTTTATTGTAAGGCTCATGAGCTGTCCGCTACAATATTTGAAGATGACAAAAATTCTGACTTTTTTTGTGGTTTTATCACAATAAGAGATAAAAAAAGAGTCTGCCGCTATCCGGCTGACTCTCCCCTCCTACGCCCACACCTCATCAAGGGTAGACTGCAAAAGCTCATTTAATTCTTGCATCAGATTGTCTTTCGGCTGATTGTAGCTTTTCACCAATTCATCAAAACGCGCCAGCTCTTGATCAATAAATGGATGGACATGAGCGAGACGGTTCTCTACATCCATTTCTTCTCCGTCCATTTTACGTTTGAGCAGTTCGTGAATTTCTGCTAACAGCGGGCCTTCCTCCACAAGCTCCTTGAGTAATTCATGAAAGTCCATTGGTGGAACTGTTCGGTAACGTTCAATCCACTTGCAGGCAAGCAGCGGACGAAGCACATAGAAATACTTCTTGATTCGCACCTGCTCTCCTCGTAAATGCCGGCTCTCATTCCGCTTCGCCATATTGAGGTAATGATACATCAAAGCCGCAGGGTAAAACGCTCGATCCTTTAATTCTCTTAGCTCCTTTGCCAAAGAGAAAGATTCAGCATAGATGATATCAGAAGACAGCCATTCCATAATGGACGGATTCGATTTATTGAATAAACGCAGCGCCTTTCGCAGCTCCCAGCCGCTGATATCAAGCATGTCATCAATCGGTCGTTCTATGACATCACGATGCTCTTCCATCGCCCAATACCATTCTTTCCGGGGAACATATAAAAAGCGAACATCATAATCACTATCGGTCGAGGGAAAACCCCATGCCCTGCTGCCTGATTCGACGGCAAGACAAATCTTGACGTCATACGTTTCTTCGATGATTTTCAGCTCTTCCTTAATTCTCTCTCTCAAGTGTCCATCAACTCTTTCTATAGAATTCTGCATGACTTCTTCACCTTTTGGGAAAATACGAATAAGACATATATGAAAAAGGAGTTGGATCTGATGTCTATATCTCGCATTATGAAATGGATCACTGGGATTTTTGAAGCTTGCCTTGCTATCCCTGTGATCGGAGGTCTATTCGTTATCAGCAATGGCTATTCACCGCTCATGGTCATGCTTATTCTGCATATTATCACACTCGTCTTATCGAAGCGAGACCAGGGACCAATGATTGGAAGTATCATTGGGATTGTCACATCCTGCCTTGCATGGATTCCGATTCTCGGATTCATCCTTCACATCATCACAGCCCTTGCCCTGATCGTTACAGCATTAGTGCCTGATGAAAAAACAAGACAGAACACCAGTTATTAAGCTGATCGCTCCAATAGCTGAAAAAGACAAAGAGCTAAAATGAATGTCATTTTAGCTCTTTGTCATGCTCTTATGTTGATAGAAGCAAATGCTTTTGTAAAAAGGACAGCTTCTCTGTTTGAAAAGCAGGAATAAACTCGTGCCCAAAATATCGGTACACTTTCAGCTCTTTATCTGTTTCTAAATGATTGTATGCCGCAAACACGGTGGATGGCGGTGTCACTTGATCAATCAGACCGATCGCCATCAATGTTGGCTGTTTCACCCAGCCGGCTAAATTGATTAAATCAAAGTAACTTAATGTCTCAAATACCTTTTCTTCAGCTTCTGGATCACTGTTTCTGCGAAAGTATGAATTGATTTCTAAATAAGGCTGCTCCAAGGCAACATCAACTGCACGCTCAAAATTTGATAAGTAAGGATAGTCTGCCGCAACGACTTTTGGAATGTCTGAAAGGGCTGCGGCCGCAATCGCTAACGCACCCCCCTGACTTCCACCGATCACGCCGATACGGTGTTCATCTACTTCGGGGAAAGACTGAATGACTTCAAGTGCACGAACAGCATCTAGATAAACGCCTCGATAATAGTACGTATCCTTCGATAAAATGCCTTTTGTCATCCACCCTAATGCATGCCCGCCTGGCGTCACTGATGTGTCTTCACTGCCACCTTGACCGCGGACGAGCATACCAAATGTTGCATAGCCGTGCAGCGCCCAGTTGACGATGTCATGAATGCCGTCGTCATAGCTGGCATTATAGCCATGAAAACGAACGAGCGCTGGATGCGGACCAGTTTGATCAGGCACAGCATAAAAGCCTTCAATTTTAGAATGTCCAAAGCTTTGATACGTCAAGCGGTACACCTTGATGCCTTTCACTGGATAGTCATAAGATTCAAGTGTTGGCTCTGCCTCCACTTGGCGCAGTTCTTCGAGCGATTTCTTCCAAAAGTCTGAGAAATCAGGACGTGCTGTTTTCTTTGGTTTATATTTTTTTAGCTCTTCTAGTGACAAATCGAACAATTGCATATCATACTATTCCCCTTTGTTTTATTAGTTATGAGTATCATACCACTCATTTCTTGATTGAGAAAGTCATTTAACAAAACCTTCTGACATTTCTATTGGCAAAGATGGCGGAAAGCTTTATGATAAAGAAACTGGCTTGAAGACTAGATGCTTCAGGCAATATCACCCGAACCATTCATTGCATGAAACGAATAAAGGAGGCAGACCGACATGAACATCGCCCTGATTCAAATGGACGTACAAATAGGAGAACCTGATGTAAACTTTCAGAAAGCAGAAGCATGTTTAGAAGAAGCCATCCGCCAACAGCCTGATTTGATTATTCTACCTGAAATGTGGAATACCGGCTATGCGTTAGAGCAAGCGGATGAGCTTGCCGATGCAGATGGCGAGCGAACAAAACAACTCTTCTCTTCCTTTGCCCGCAAGCACCAAGTGTATCTCATCGCAGGCAGTGTTTTAAATAAGAGGACAGAAGATGAAAACATCACCAATACAATGTATGTCTTTAACCGCCAAGGTGAGCTTTTGTTAGATTATGATAAAATTCATTTATTCCGCTTAATGGATGAGCATAACTATTTAACCGCTGGTGATCAGCTTGGTTTATTTGACTATGGTGAAAATGTCAAGATTGGTGCGATGATCTGCTATGACCTCCGCTTCCCTCAGCTTTCTAGGACGCTCGTGAACAAAGGGGCGAAGGTGCTTGTTAATACCGCTCAATGGCCGTCAGCAAGAGTGGACCATTGGCGCAGTCTGCTCATCGCAAGAGCCATTGAGAATCAGTCATTTGTGATTGCGGTGAACCGGACGGGCACAAGCAGAGACACTGAATTCCCTGGTCACTCCATGGTGATTGACCCGCTCGGACGCATTCTACTTGAGACAAATGATGAAGAAGACATTTATTATGCAAACATTGATCTTCAGCTCGTAGATGAAGTGAGACAACAAATCCCCGTCATGACAGATCAGCGGCTGGATTTATATTAGAAAGCAAGGGGCCCCCTGCTTTCAGCGTGTAGACAAACCCTCGCATTCGGTGTCAGTCCTGCGTGCCGGTGCTCACGAATGTCAAATTCGCTCCGCGTCGGTACTCGTCCTTCCTAGGGCTGCAAAGGTTTTCTATCACGCTGAAAAAAGGTAAAAGCAGGGGACTCCCCTGCTTTTTACGTTTAATTAAACGTTTGTTTAAGCTTTTCCTTGATTCTGTTGAAGGTCCATGAAGGCTTGAGCGGCTTTCGTTAAATATCTTTCTTCCACATATGCAAACACAAGAGTACGGGTTGGGCATGAATCAATGTGTAAATAAGTGACTGCTTTCCTTTCCTCTTGTGCCACCATTTTCGGCACCACCGTCACACCTAGCTCATTTTCAACCAATGCCTGAGCTGTTTGAATATGACTTGTTTCAAATGCAATTCTCGGCCGAAAGCCATGATGACGGCACAGTTCCGTGACCACTTGCCGAAAGCCATATCCCTCTTTCAGCATAATAAATGGGGCGTTTTCCAGAAGGTGAAACGGGACAGACCCTTCTTGATCCGCTTGATTGATGATTTCATTCAGTTCATCCGTCAACCACGGCTGAGCCGTTTGCGGAATGGCGAGGAGAAGCGGCTCTGTTAGCATTTGTTTTGTTTTCAATGATTCATGCTCGACAGGCAGAGAAAGAATCGCCAGATCCAGTTTCCCAGCGAGTAAACGTCTTTCTAGCTCACGAGGCGATTCTTCTATCAAATGAACGTGAACGTGCGGATACGTTTGACAATAGGTTTTTAATAAACTTGGCAGGACATATCCCCCTGTGACAGCTGGCGCACCGATCATCAGTTCTTTCCCTACCTCATAAGCAGCTTCCCCCATCTCACGCAATAAATCATCTCGTTCCTTCAAAATGGTCTCTGCTCTTTTGATCAATCGGTTTCCTTGAGGTGTAGGAGTGACTTGTCCATACTTCCGAATAAACAGAGGAGTATCTAATTCCTCCTCAAGTTTTTTAATTTGCTGACTTAACGAGGGCTGTGCAATGTGAAGTTTTTCCGCTGCTTTTGTAAAGCTTTGCTGCCGGTACACTTCCATGACATATTCCATCATTCGTATATCCACTTCTCTCACCTCATAGGTTTTAACTATTCATATCATATCTTTTATGTCTTAGACAAATCACGGGAAGAACCCTACGATAAAGAAACAACAAAAAGGGGGTAAAGTAATGAATCCATATTCAAAAGCCGAGAAACAATTCTCACAAAATGCAGAGAACTACCGAGATTCACCCATCTTTGCAGCTGGAAAAGAACTTGAATGGATGAAAACGGCGGCGAAGGCAAAGGGCAATGAGCATCTACTTGATATCGGCTGTGCGGCAGGTCATACCGTTTTTTCCTTTTCAGACGTCATCTCTAAAGGAATCGGGATTGATGTCACACCCAAAATGATCGAGGTTGCTACAGCACTTGCGGAAGAGCGACAGCTGAACCACATTACGTTTGAGCAGGCATCCGCAGACGCATTGCCCTTTTCTGATGCATCATTTGATCTGGTCACATGCCGATTTGCTGCTCATCACTTCCCACATCTCCCGGCAGCCATGTCTGAAATCAGCCGAGTCTTAAAGAAAGGCGGCAAATTTCTACTTGTCGATCATTATGCACCTGAAAACCAAGCACAGGATGACTTTATTAATCATTTAAATAGACTGAGAGATCCCTCCCATGTGCGAGAAAGCTCGTTATCAGAATGGAAAGAGCTTTTCGCTGACAACCATCTGACGAAAGAAGATATCCGTTACTGGGATCTGCATATTGATTATCAGGACTGGATCATACGAGGACGTACACCAGAAAATGTTCAAAAGGAAATCGTTGCCCACCTTCATGCTGCAGGCGATGAAACGAAACAGCTGTTTCAACTGGAATTCGACGAACATCGTCAGCCAACATCCTTTTGCCTAAAAGCTGCACTGCTTCAAGGGATCAAACATTAAACTGATCGAAAAAGTCTACCCTAGCCGGTAGACTTTTATATTATGAATATACATTTCCACTATCTGATAGATATTACTTTTCATGTTCGTGACAAGGAGTGCTGCATGATGTTTCTATTATAAGATAATTGAACTGAGGTAGGTTAGGCTTTTTCAAAAGTGTACGTAAATCCTCTGAATAAAAAAAGAACCTACCCTCTTTAGAATAAGTTCTTCACTGCATGCATCACTTACGGTGCAATATCCTCTAATACTTTCTCTCTCGTTTCGATCATTTTAAAAGCAAGAATTGCTCCCACTACAGTCACACTTGCAAAAAGAATAAAAATAGTTGAAACACCGCTCACCTCTAAAATAAAACCTATCATAATAGGAGCGATCGCTGAGGCCAGCCTAAGCCACGCTGTAGCAAATGCCGTACCAATTACCCTCATACGGGTTGGATAGATTTCAGGTGTATATAAATAGAGAAGAACTGTAATTGTCCCCATCATTCCGTAGGCAGCGGACCCTAAATAAATAACGCTTTCTGGAGAATTTGCTCCGCTGATCCATAAAGCCGTTAATAAAGCACCTGTTACGATAAATGCAATGGTTGCCCAACGCTTCCGTCCTACTTTATCTATTAAAAATGCACAAGCGAATACCCCTATGGTCTGTAAAATATTTGTGAGAGAGGCTGCCCTTAATGAATCTCCAACTGGCAAATTGTAAACCGTATTATAAAGACTTGGTAACCAGTTATTTAATCCATTCGATACAAAGTAGGCAGAAAACCATAGTCCCCATACGATCAATGTTCTTTTACGATAAAAAGTAGAAAAGAGCTCTTTCCAGTCGCCTTTTTCAGTGCTGCTGGACACTTGCTTTGCAACAGGCATTCGTTTATCCGTACTAGCTTCAATCTCTTCAATGATTCTTTCGGCTTCATCTAACCTGCCTTTTGAAATAAGCCATCTTGGAGACTCGCGTAACATGAAAAAGAAGACAAAGACGATTAAACCGCCGATTCCACCAATCAAGAACATCCATTTCCACCCAAAGCTAGGTACAACAAATGCACCAATTTGAGCTGAGATCATTAATCCTAATGGAAAAATCATCTCATAGAGCATAAAAAATCTCCCTCTCCCTTGGGCCCGGGACAACTCATTGATATATGAGGCCGCTACTGGCACTTCTCCTCCTACTCCAATCCCCTGTATAAAACGAAAAATAAAAAGGGCCATAAAGTTACCTGAAAATACACATGCGATACTCATAATAGACATGAGAAATACAGTCCACTTTGCACTAAATACACGGCCACGTCTTTCTGCTAACCACCCAAAGAAAATAGCACCAATCGCTTGTCCGATATAACCAGACCCAATAAGAAGACCAATTTGAGCAGGTGATAAATTCCACATGCCGATGAGAACTGGGAGAACAAACGCTAAAGATAGTGCATCAAAAGCATCAAAAAAGGTAGCAGATCCCATAATGATACGAGGTTTTAAATGCCATCTCGAAAAAGGTACACTTTCCATCCTAGTCAATAGTTGTGAAGCTCTATCAACAACTTGCTCATCATGAGAATTTGAATTTCCGCTGAGTTCTAACGTCATGATATCTCCTCCTTAATAGAGGAAATGATGCAAAAGTACATGCTGATGAGCACAAAAGAAATCGCTTACATTTTAAATGAAGAGACATTCTAAAGCGATCATATGAGTTTTCAGCATCTATCATTTCTTTTTTGGCGTTCCCGTGGTGCCACGATCTACATAGTACATCGGGAAGATATGTTCCATCTTCTCTAACTGTTCTCCTTCTACTAACTGCGTTAGTAAAGAAACTGCTTTTCTTCCCATTCCAACTAAATCAACATGAACAGAAGATAAAGAAGGGGTTAGAAAACTTGCAATGGGCACATCATCAGCACCAATGACAGACAAATCATGAGGTATTGACACATTTGCGATATCTGCCGCTTTCATGACCCCTATCGCCAAAAAATCTGAAGAGCAAACAACTCCAGTCATGTGCTGGTTTCCTTGGAGAAATTGAGAAACCACTTCTACTACTTTTCCCCCATCAAATTCATCTAACTCAAACACAAGCTCTTTGTTCATTGTTAATCCTAAATTTTTCAGTGTACGCTCATACCCCTTGTAATACCTCACACTATGCATCGAACTCATTGGACCATTGACCAGTCCAATGGTTCGATGACCTTTATCAAATAAGGCCGTGACAGATTGGCACACACCTTCTTCATCATCGGGCCTGACACATGGAAATGGAGAATCCTCTAAGTAACTTCCGACAACGATAATGGGAATAGCTAAACTTTTTAACCAATCCATGCTCAATTCTTCATTTCTTGGAGAAAATAAAATGGCACCATCTACAGCCTGCGTTTCAAGTAATCGCTGCTGCTGTACAGATGTAAATGACATCAACATATTGAATTCAGTCTCATCTAATTCCTTCGCTATCCCATCTAAAATCGTCGAAAAAAATGGATTATTCAAAATATATGAACCACGAGGAACCACGACAGCAATATTGCCAGTCTTTCTTTTAACGAGCCCTCTAGCTCCTAAATTAGGACGATAGCCTAATTCATCAATCACTTGTTTAATTCTTTCAGCCGTTTGAGCACCTACTCCTGGTTTGCCACTTAATACTCGGGAAACAGAGGCGATAGATACTCCAGCTTTCAATGCGACATCTTTAATACTTACTGACACATTTCATACCTCCGGGAGTCTGTTGTTTTATACTCTATTATAACCTGACTCACCTTCATCATGAAATCAATGGTCTGTTATTTACTAACGTTTTCCTTAAGTAAACCAACACTTTGAAGGCCCTGACGAATCTCTTCTTTTTCCTTTTGAGTTAAAGGTAATACTGGCTTCCTCGCAAGCGAACTGCTGATCAAACCTCGCTGGAACATCGCTTCCTTCATTCGCAGATGAGAGGTAGAGGAAGGTTCATCCATTTTATACACAGCATGCTTTAATTCAAAGATTCTATCGTACACTTTATTAGCCGCTACAAGGTCTTGTTCTTCCACACATTTCACAAGCTCAGCAATCAAATCTGGTACAAAACAGCCGAAACCTACAAGCGCCCCATCAATTCCTTGAACTAATGTTGGCAATAAATATTCATCGTGACATGTGAGCAATGATACATCTGGTGCATGCTTTTTCAGTGCGCGCACATCGACTTCATATTGCGCCATGTCTCTTTGACCGATTTTAAATGAGACAACGTTTGGAATCTCCGACATTTCTAATAATTGACTGGTTGTATAAGAGGTTTTTGTCCATGTTGGATATTGATGGACGATGATTGAAATATCAATTGCTTCTGCAACATCTTGAAAGAATTGGACAGGTGACTCAGGCTGCATACCGAATCTCAGCCATGAATGTGGCGGCATAAGAAGAATACCTTCTCCGCCAGCTTCCTCCACTGCTTTTGCATGCTGGATCGCTTCAATTGTCCCTTCAGCAGAAACCCCAGAAATGACAGGAATTTCTCCCTTTAATTCGTCGGCTGCAATACGCACAGCTTCAGCTCGTTCATGTGGCAGCAAAGTCATAATCTCGCCAGTATGTCCATTGACAACGATCCCATTAATCCCTTCGTGCTCCGCCACCCAGCGAACAAGCTTACGAAAAGCAGGTTCATCAATTGAATAGTCATCTTTAAAAGGAATTAAGACTGCCGGGAATACACCGCTCCATTTTTCTTTATTTTTCATCAACAAATTCCTCCCCATCCGTTATAGTAAACGTTTACGGTAAGCGTTTACGTTAATAATCATAGAATGATCTAACCGAAGGTGTCAACAATATTTTTAAAAATTATAATAATTCAAAAAATGATTATTAGAATTTATATACTATTTTATTTTTTCAAAAAAAGAAAATGAGAGATATATTTCGTTTCCCACATCAATCAAAAAACCTCATCATCTTGACCTAGTTGTAGTCTGATCACCACTTTTTTCAAACGGCTAGACACACCACATAAAGGATGCATACATTTTGATATAATGACGAAGGAAAAAACATCTTTTCTTCTTTTTTTCATCCATCAGACTGTGATTTCTTTGACTACTCCTGATCTAATAGAAAAAGTCTACCCCCTTAGGATAGACTTTTTTATTTCGAATATAGATCCCAGCCAAGCTTGAGTGTGTCGACAATATAATTGGCGACTTCTTCAGCTTCTAGATGATCTGTTTCCACTCTTGAGTTATGAAGGGAATAAATTTCCCGGCGCTCTTCAAACAGCTCTTTCATCTCGTCAAGCGTGCGGTTATGAAGAACAGGACGGTTTTCAATTAAAATATCCAGCCGCTGTTTCCAATTCTCCCAAGATAGGTCAAGGAAAAGAACCGTACAATGCTTTAAGCAAGATCGTTTGATTTCTTCCTGTTTAAACGCACCGCCTCCAAGAGACACGATCTTTAGCTGAGTATGTTCACATAAATCGACGATATAGTCCTTTTCAGCCTGTCTGAAGAAATCTTCTCCTTTTTGCTGAAACATTTCTGGAATCGTCATGTTGTACTTTTTCTCAATCTCCTGATCAACATCAATAAAATCTCTATATAACTTTTTGGCAACCAGCTGCCCAATGGTTGTTTTCCCAACGCCCATAAAGCCAATGAGGACAATATTTCGCTGTCTCACAGGAATCTCTCTATTGTTTTTCATGTTCGTGACACGTCCTCCTTACGACAAGGAATGCTACATAATGTTTCTATTATATGATAAATGGACTGAGAAAAGATAGGCATTCTTAAAAATTGTGTTTGACGACGTAACCGAGCTGTTCGGAGAGCTTCTCGGCATGCTCTTTCACTTTTTGCTGCAATTGAGGGATGACATCTTCAGTAAATCGTTGGGTCGGTCCAGATATGGATAAACATGCCTGCACCTCCCCATGAATGTTAAAGATCGGTGCCGCCACTGCCGCCGATCCGACTTCCCGTTCATCAATACTGCAAGCGGTATGCGTTTCAAGAATATGCCGACATTCTTTTTGCCATTCCTCCATCGTCATGTGATCAGCCTCAGACGCGAAAACTTGCTGTTGAAACTCTTCGCTTTGGAAAGCAAGCAGCACCTTTCCACCAGCACCAGCGTATAACGGCAGCTTCTCACCGATTTTCACAAGATGCCGAATCGATTGCAGCCCTTCGGCTTGTTCAATACATACCCTGCTTTTGTGATCGAGCACATACAGGTTGACGGTTTCCTTTGTTTCATCACGAAGTGTGTACATGAGCGGTTTTGCCAGTTCCCTCAATTTGATGGACTTCCCAGCAATATAACCGAGAAGATAAAGTCTTTGACCGAGCCGGTACTTCATCGTCTCTTGGTTCTTTTCCACAAAATGATTCATTTCAAGTGCCTTGAGCAGTCTCGTTGTGGTAGACATTGCTAAGTTCATCTCTTTTGAAATGTCCGTTAGCGTCAACTCTTGACGTTCTTCGCTAAAGCAAGAAAGAATATCCAAAGCCCGCTGAACGGTACGCAATCCTGATTCTTCTTTTGACTTCTTATCAGCCATGTTCACTTTCTCCTTTTCCCCTTTGATTTCTTATCGACATGATTGACCAATTTTGCTATAATCCATTTTAAATGTTCCATTAAAAGAAAACAAATTCCACTGTACGGAATAAAACCGATAGATGTTTTGATGGAGGAGATATCATGATCTACCTGCTCATTTTCACACTTCTTATTAGCTTATACATCGTTCATCAACTATTCCCTGCTCCCATTCTCTCCTATTTGGTTGGTCTGCTGGCGGCTGCTTCGCTCACCATTTCCTTTAAGAAGGCCAATGGGCTTTATTTGAAAACGGGTGCTATGTTTCTCTTGATTGGATTGGTGTTATTTTTCTGGTCAGAACAGCCTTTGCATACGCTTTTCCTTCATTTTCATTCCATGCTAGGCTTGCTTTCTTTATTTTTCATGTTGCCATTTATTCATTCTCTCATACATGTTGGACATTTCGATACTCAATTAAATAAACTGCTTACCTTACATACAACGAGTACAAATCAGCTTTATCGCAAGAGTTCTTTTGTCACTCATGTTCTTGGCATGTTTTTAAATATCGCAACGATTCCCTTATTATATACATCCTTGAAGACGTCGCTGAACACCCTTCAGGAACAAGTCAAACAGCACCTTTATACGCGCAATCTTTTAAGGTCATATGCGCTATGTCTTAGCTGGAGTCCTGTCGAAGTACTGGTGAGTGTCACGATTGATGCAACCAAATTGAAATATTATCAGATTGCACCCGTTACCTTTTGTTTAATGGTGCTTGTGCTGTTGACGGATTGGTTGCTGTTTTCTCGTCAAAGCAAACGATTGCCGCATATCATCCAGCCGGCAGAAGCTCACTCCAACCCTCATCGCATCAAGAGAAAAACCATTCAGCTTGCTTTCATGCTGCTCAGTTTTATGACAGTCGTTTCGCTTGTTGACGCCTGGATTGGGAAAGGTTATCTGTTCGCTGTTGTGCTGACGATTATTCCTTTCGCTCTATTATTCTCGTCTATCATCAAAAAACGAAAACAATATGTAGCCGTCTCTATTCCCCATTGGAAAGAACGGACCCGCCAGCTCTCCAATTATATGTGTCTATTTTTAAGCGCGGGCTTCTTTGTCGATATGCTGCTTGTCACAAACAGCCTGCAGCCGATTCAAGCATTTATCGTCAGTATATCAGATCATGCCATTTGGGTTTATGGGGTCATCGGGCTGTATTTTCTCATCACCGCTCTTTGCGGTTTTCACCCGCTCGTTTCGCTTGCTCTCTTAGTGAGCTTGATGGCACCTGTCATTCATGAACTGCCTGCCCTTCCCATCGCAATCATGCTCATTATCGCTGGGACCTCAACGGTCATGTTTAGCCCATATAATGTATCTGTCTCCCTATTAGCCGATTTGATGAAGGTCAACCCTTACCGAATCACTCGATGGAATATCTGGTTTGCTGGTTTTTATATCAGCATGGGTATCGCATGTGCAACGATCATCACCGTCATCTTTTATTCATAGAAAAAGAGAACCCAATGAGTTCTCTTTTAAGATTGTTGACAAAGGGCTAAAATGAACTTTATTTTAGCCCTTTGTCTTTTTTTCAGCGCGATAGAAAACCTTTGTAGCCCTAGGAAGGACGAGTACTGGCGCGGAGCGAATTTGACATTCGTGAGCACTGGCACACAGGACTGACACCGAATGCGAGGGTTTGTCTACACGCTGAAAGAGAACCCAATGAGTTCTCTTTTTCTTACTCTCTATTATTTTAATTGAATCCGTTCAATCTTACCTACAATAAAGATATACGACAACGCTCCGCCTAATGCCACTAGGCTGACGAATAAAATACCGCCGTTGTAAGAGCCTGTCGCCGATACAATGAATCCGATGATCAGCGGGGTGATGATGCCGGATAAGTTAGCAAAGAAGTTAAATACGCCGCCAGCCAGCCCGACCATTTCTCTTGGTGCTACCTCAGACAGCATGGTCCAGGAGATATTAGACAGTCCTTGCGCAAAGGACGCGATGGATAAAATAGTGAGCACAAGCGGGATATTCGTTGTAAAATTCGCTAAAACAATGGTACTTGTCAGAAGCAGACCGACCACAACCGGCAGCTTTCTCGCTACATTGACCGATACACCCTTTTTAAGCAGCCAGTCAGACACATAGCCTCCAAACAGCACCCCAAAGAATGCAGCGATGTATGGCAGGGATGCCGCAAAACCCACTTTGAGAAAGGCCATATTTTTCGCCTCTGCTAAATAGGTCGGAAACCATGTTAAAAAGAAAAAGAGGGTAGACGCAACAGAAAATTGACCAATATAGAGTCCAATCAATTTACGATATTTTAAAAGTGCGGCAAAGTCTGCCCATTTCAGTTTCTCCTGTGATGCCACAGTCAGTCCTTCGCCTTGACGGATCAATTCTAATTCATCTTCATTGATCTTCGGATGCTCTTTTGGTTCGTGATAATACTTGTACCAAAAGAAAGCAAATATAATACCGAGCGCACCAGCAGTAATAAAGACGGTTCTCCAATCGAAAGTTGTCATAATCCAAAAAAGAAGAGGTGTCGCAAATGCAAGCCCCACATACTCTCCAGCGGTATAAACCCCTGTTGCAAATGCGCGTTCCCGCCTTGGAAACCATGTGGTCACAATGCGATTATTCGCAGGAAATGCGGGAGATTCTGTAATTCCGATAAACAAACGGCAGCCAAATAAGAAGGCAAAGCTGTTCGCAAACGCCTGTAAACCGGTGAAAATAGACCAAGTAATGAGTGATATTCCATACGTTACCTTTGATCCAAACTTATCAAGAATAAAGCCGCCAGGGATCTGCATGGCTGTATAGGTCCAGCTAAATGCTGAAAAGATGAGGCCTAATAAGGCAGGGTTTAATTGCAATGAAGACTGAATCGCAGGTGCAACAATAGATACACTGGCTCGATCAATATAGTTAATAGCGGTAATAAAAAACAACAGAATCAAGATGCCGAAACGAGCTTTTGTTGGTTTCGCATAAGCAGGCCGCAAGTCGTTCCCCTTCAGTTCTGAATGCACTTTCATAACCATCCTCCTTTGTTTCCGCAGCGTGCGGATCGGTTGAGTGTCTTAAATGACCCCTTTTTTTTCTAACTGTTTACACTCTTCTTCTGTGAAGCCAAGCATTTTCGTTAAAATGTCATAATTATGTTCACCTAAATCAGGCGCAATATGGCGAATACGACCGGGGGTTTTTTCAAACTTCGGAATGATTCCAGGCACCTTCACTTTTCCAAGACGTGGATGATGCACCTCGACAATATTTTCTCGTGCTTTAAATTGCGGATGCTCAAAGATATCCCGAATGCTTAGAATCGGACTCACAGGCACACCATGTGTATCTAGAATGTCTAAGACGTCATCTCTTGTTTTGGACGCAATCCACTGCGAGACGATCTCATCCATTTCATCGTTATGCTTCAGCCTGGCTGCATTCACAGAGAATTTCTCGTTCTCTAGTAAATCTAAGCGATTCATCGCCTCTGCCAATCGATTAAAGGTCGAATCTGTACTCGTCACAAGAACCAAATAATGCCCATCCTTTGTCTCATAGGTGCCGGCAGGGCTTGAATGACCGCTTAACCCTGGTGAACGCTCACGCACCTTCCCTAGCTTGTCATATTCAGCAACCAAAAATTCTAACATGCGGAACACAGATTCATAGAGAGCCAAATCCACCATTTGCCCTGTTCCTTCTGGATGTGTGTCACGGTAATACATCGCTGTCACAGTGGCAAACGCCACATAGATTCCTGCGATATAATCCGTAAGGGAAAAGGAAGGGCTGACTGGATGCCGATCTGGAAACCCTTGAATATATGTAAAGCCGCTAAATGCCGTCGCAGGTGTACCAAACCCCGCCTTGTCCTTAAATGGACCGGTTTGCCCATAACCCGAAACTCGAATCATAATTAAACGAGGGTTGATTTCTTTTAATACATCGTACCCAACGTCCCATTTTTCAAGTGTGCCCGGACGAAAATTTTCAATGATCACATCAACCTGCGCTGCAAGCTTTTTAAAAATGTCTTTTGCTTCTTCTTTGTGTAGATCGAGTGTAAGAGATTTCTTATTCCTTGAAAGCCCTGACCATCTCAAAGGTTCACCATCTGCAAAAGGGCCAACATGCCGCAGTGTATCCCCTTTTCCAGGAATCTCGACTTTAATGACCTCTGCACCGAAATCTCCTAGAAGCACCGCGCCGTATGGTGCAGCAATCATCGTTGAAACATCTAATATTTTGATTCCTTCAAGTGGTGTATTCTTATTCATTGCTTGACTCCCTTTCGTTCAATTGATAAAGGGCTAAAATGCTTTCTATTTTAGCCCCTTTTCTTCTTTCTCTCGTGCAAGGTTTCTTTAGTCCTTCGGCAGCTGCCCTTGCGGTGTATAGAGCCAAATCAGCCATAAAGGTTCATCCCCTGTGTTCACATGCTGATGCGAGACACCGTCTGGAATAAACATAAAGTCATTTTGTTTAAATGATTGTCTTTCTCCATCGCAAATGACTTCGCCAGACCCCTTAATCACATAATCAAATTCCTCTGAACCCGGGTGATTGTGTACTGAGCTTGCTTCTCCCGGCTCAAAAATAGTGAGACCTGCCATCATATGCTCTGATCCAACGGTATCTGGTGTGATCGTTTGAAACACCTTCCGAATCATGTTCTCTTCTGGATGATCTAAACCTAACCATAATGGATGACCGTCTTGAAATGGATTTAATACTTTAATTTTCATTGTTGATTCCTCCCTAGTCATGTTTAGTTCACACTGACATGTGAACGTTTTGTATTTGGTGAATAAATATCATTAATGTTCCAATGTCCATCAGTAGGCACAGGATCATTTTTCATCGCTACATCAATGACACACGGTTCCTGAGAAGCGATCGCTTCAGCCAAAGCTTCTTTGAATTCAGAAGCCGCCGTAATTTTGATCCCCTTCATCCCATAACCTCTTGCAATGGCTGCAAAATCAGGCGAATAGCTTTCTCCATCTTTTCTAAAAACAGTGCCGTATGTCGTTTCATAGTGTGCCATTTGCAAGCCGGCGATCGTCCCAAACGCACTGTTGTTCATCACAATCCACACAACAGGAATGTTTTCTTCCATAGCTGTTGCAAGAACAGATGGATTTTGACCGAATCCGCCGTCCCCGACAAGTGATACAACGACACGGTCAGGCTGGGCAATCTTTGCTCCAAGTGCAGCAGGAGCGCCAAATCCCATCGTCGCAAAACCACCTGGGGTTAAAATAGTGCCTGGGGTGAATACAGGAAATTGCTGTCCGACCCCATTTTTATTCCAGCCAACATCGGTTGTAATGAAGGCATCAGGCGGCAATACTTCCCGCACCTCCTGCAAAATACGTTGTGGTTTCATTGGGAAAGACTCGTCTTGAATATTCGTCAAATTGCTCTTCTGAAATTCCTCACGATATACCGCAATATCCTTTTTCAATTGAGGGCGATCCAGACCTTCTGGTAGCCTTTCTTTCGCCACACGATTGAGTACGGTCAACGCCTGTTTGAGATCTGCTACCGCTCCAATTTCCACAGGATAATTTCGGCCAATTTCATTCGGATCAATGTCAATATGAATGAGCTTGGTTGATTGGAAATTGAACGTATACTCCGATTCCCACGAACTCGCATCTGCTTCAGCAAAACGGGTGCCTAAAGCCAATATATAGTCCGCTGCTTTACACTGATCATTGATAAATTTCGTCCCCCAAAACCCTGTCATACCAAGGGTCATTGGATGATCATCTGGCATCGCCCCTTTCCCCATCAAAGAATGGGCAACAGGGATACTCAAATGGTCAGAAAATGCCTTTAACTCTTCTGCTGCATCGGCTAGTAAAATGCCTCCCCCTACATATAAAAGCGGTTTGTCTGCCTGCAGCAATCGATCTAATATCCGATTCGCTGTTTGATCATCAATAGATGGTTTTTCAACGGTGTGTGTATGATGAGCGATTTGTTCAAATAACGACACATCTAAGTCTTTTGAGAACACATCCATCGGAACTGAAATCAGGACTGGCCCAGGGCGGCCGCTTTCAGCTAACTGAAACGCTTTTGATAAAATTTCTGGAAATAATTCTGGAATGTCGACTCGCCATGCTCTTTTCACAAACGGGCGATAAATTTCGTATTGAGAAGCATCGGAATGAAGATTGATTTCTTGGTGTGGGTGCTTTCCGTAGTAATGACTTGGAACATCTCCTGCAATAACAACCATTGGAATGGAATCGAGTGCAGCATTCGCTACGCCTGTTGCCGCATTGGTGAGTCCAGGACCTAAGTGACTGAGCACAACAGCCGTCTGTTTTTTCGCTCGTGCATAACCGTCTGCTGCATGCGCCGCTATCTGTTCATGTCTGACATTCACAAATTGAATACGGCTTTTTTCTAGCGCTGATAAAAAAGCAATATTCGTATGACCGCACAGACCGAAGATATGCTCAACTCCTCGATTTTCTAAATACTGAATGACCTGTGTAGATATATTCTTCTTCATGTTTCTCTCCTCTCACGGTGCAGCTATGAATCTGCTACTCACTGATTCTTTGAAAACACAATCGATAGAACGGTATTCAAATCCTGTATCGCAACTTGTCCAGGTGCTGAGCTTTCTTTCCCTACAGCAAAGGTCATGATAGACCCAAAGAGTCCACCTACCATTCTTGTGAAGGCGCCATATTCCCCCATCGCCATCGAAATAACGGGGATGGACAGATGCTTGTTCGCCTTGCCCGTCGCAGAAAGCAGTGTCAATGCATCCTCATAGGAATGCGGCATGACGGCGATCTTTGCGATATCGGCGCCAACCGATTCTGCATGGGTGAATAGCTCCACAAGCCGATCCGCCGCAGGGGTACGCTGGAAATCGTGGTACGACACAATCAAGATGACCCCGTTTCTCTTAGCCGCCTGACTGACTTGCTGGATATGCGAGACATCATGCATTAATTCAAAATCAACGGCAGCCACAAGCTGAGTGGCACAAAGCTCAACAAGCAGGGAAACCTTTTCACCCTCTGAGAGTGAGATGCGTTCGCCGCCCTCTTTTTCAGAACGAATGGTGAATAAAAATGGGATGTTATCTGCCTGTTCGATCATCCCTTTTAGGGTGTCGATGACTTGTTCCTTGTCATTGAGGTGATTGAAAAAATCCGCTCGCCACTCTATCACATCAGGCTTTTTCTCAGCTAACACCTCAACTTCAAGAAACAATTCTTCCTTTGTTTGTCCAATGAGCGGCGTACAAATCATTGGCTGACCGCCATTTTGCACATTTTTTAACTTTTGCTGAAAGACATTCACATCCATCTGCCCCCTTTATAGCCCATTTGGCAGCACAACCATTTTGGTTTCGGTCATCTCCTCGATGGCGAAACGTGGGCCTTCCCTTCCAATACCGCTTCGTTTAATCCCGCCATATGGCCAGTGATCTAGTCTGAAATTCGATGTCCCATTGATGACTACGCCGCCAGTTTCAAGCTCTTTTGCTGCGTGTAACGCAATATCTAGCTGATTCGTAAAGACACCTGCCTGCAAACCATATCGACTATCGTTTGCTTCTTTGATTGCCTCATCCAGCTCCTCATATGGGAGAATGCTGACAACTGGACCGAACACTTCTTCACAGACGACCTTGGCTTGTTTTGGCGGGTTTAGCAAAATAGCCGGTGTGATGCTTGCGCCATTTCGTTGTCCTCCAGATAGAAGCTCGGCACCCATTTTCTCTGCCTCTTGTATCCAAGCCTCCACACGTTTTGCTGCCTGTACATCAACCATACAGCCGATATCACTTTCACTAGACAGCGGATCTCCAACGACGAGCTGTTCTACTTTTTGTTTAAGTGTCTCAGTAAATGTCGACATAATTTGCTTGTGAACATAAATTCTTTGAACAGAAATACAGCTTTGACCAGAGTTGCTAAAGCCCGTTTTGGCACAAAGAGATGCGGCTTGCTCGATATCTGCATCATGATGAACAATCGTCGCTCCATTTCCTCCGAGTTCCAGTAGTACCTTTTTTAATCCAGCAGAGTTTGAAATATGTTCTCCGCCCACCGCACCGCCAGTAAAAGAAACAAGATTGGTTCTTTCATCAGTGACTAACTGTCTGCCGGCGTCTACTCCTCCAATCACAAGTTGCAGGCTCTTTTCTGGAAACCCTGCTTCAAGCAGGAGCTTAACAAACGCTGTGGCAACAGCTGATGTTTGCGGTGCTGGTTTTAAAATAATGGCATTCCCTGCCGCAAAAGCTGGACCGATTTTGTGACAAATTAAGTTGAGAGGCGCATTAAAAGGCGTAATCGCCAGCACAACCCCAACCGGCACTTTAAATGTCATCGCCATTGCTCTCTGTCCACGGGAAGATACATTGCCAGGAATGGTCTCACCGATTAGTCGATTGGCTTCTTCGGCTGACTGCGCCAGCGTTTCAATTGATCGTGAGACTTCATCTCTTGTATTTTTAAGCGGTTTGCCTAATTCTAAAGAAATGAGTTTTGCAAAATGCTCTTTTTGTTCTTCCAATAAGGCAGCTGCCTTTGTTAGAAGCGTTGAGCGTTCTAATGCTGATATTGCCGCTAATTGTTTTTTAGCTTGCTGCGCAATAGAAAGCGCCTGTTCTATATCTTCTGAGGAGGCAAGATAGGATGTACCGATCATTTCCCCAGAGTATGGATTGATAATGTCTTCTTTGACATGGTTTGCATCCAGCCATTCGCCGTTTATATATGACAACGCTTTCAATTCACTCAAATTCTCTCACCCTCCTTCAAGTGACGCGTCCCGACCCCCGCATAACGAACAAGTCTTTCTTCATTCGGACATGGACCTTTCACTAGGGCACCTTTTGTCAGCTCTTCATATGCATGCGCCACGATGCCCATTCCTCTGGATAAGGAAAAGATGCCTTTTGCCGCTTCAGCTGGAATGTTTAATTCACATTGGATCGCAGCAGATACACCATCTATGTTCATCGTGATTTTTTTCCCTTTTAATTGTTCAAGCTCATGTCTAATCGCCTCAGCTAACCGTAAGTACGTTCCGCTGATATCACCTTGCTGCACATATGTTTGACTCAGCTCATACAGCCGTCTCACTCTAGGATCATCATCATGCAGCTGATGACCGATTCCCGGAATTTTTTCCTTGCGAGCTAACCATGTCTGACATACTTGCTTTGCAGCATACTTCATATCTTTTTGTGCATCATAAACCGCTTTGGCTTCGTATAACATACGCATCGCCTTTTCACCAGCTCCGCCATGAATATCACCTAATAGATTCACCCCTGTTGCAACAGAAGAATTAAACGAAATGCCGCACGTAACCGCCATTCTTGCCGCTGCAATAGACGGTGCTCTTGGCCCATGATCCGCACCTGCGACAAGAACACTTTCAAAAAGAGCTGCCTTCGAATCATCTAGTAATTCACCAACAAGCAGTAGATAAAGCATCTGTGGATACGATAATTGACCAATAAGCTCTTCAATTGGATAGCCCCGAAGTTCAATTGAATTTTTTTGAATATGACTAATCTCAGTCTCCCACCAAGCGCCTCCTTCTTTGTATATTTCCAGTGCACTTCGATTTTTCATTGTGTGAATCATTCCTTTAGCCACTTATTTGGAGATGAACGACTCCTTTTATTCCGTCTAGTGGAATTCAATTTCACTTTTTGGAATGTGTTTTCATTGTAAGCGCATTCGTTTTTATCGTCAATCATTTTTTCTGAAAATACTGTCTTTTGATGAGAAATTAAGTGAATCGAACTAATTATTTCACCACTTCTTCTTCAATTTACCCTTTATTTAGTCAAACAGACTTATGTAGATCGTTCTACTAATTAATGAACCATTTTCGATTCATTCTGTCAAATTCAGCTGAAATTTGACAGAAAAAAACCTCTCCATCTACTGGAGAGGTCACTTATTTTATTTCCACCAGTCATCAAACATGGAAGCGGGTACTTGGCGTTTATGTTCTGATTGAACATAGCGTTTTTCAATCGCTTCTGCTGCTTGATCTGACACGGGCTTACCTTCTAAGTAATCATCAATTTCATTATACGTAATGCCGAGTTCTGTTTCATCCGTTTGCTGAGGCTTGTCATCCAGCAGATCGGCTGTTGGTTTCTTTAAGTATAGACGCTCTGGTGCTTGCAGCGCTTCTAGTAGCGTCCGTCCTTGGCGTTTCGTCAGACCTGTGAGCGGGAGAACATCTGCACCGCCATCACCATACTTCGTGAAAAAGCCCGTCACAGCTTCAGCTGCATGATCCGTTCCAATGACAAGTAAGCCTTCCTGTCCACCGACGGCATACTGTGCGATCATTCTCATGCGTGCTTTGACGTTCCCTTTATTAAAATCAGACAGCGCACCGCCTGTTTCCTTTTGATATTGTTCACTGAATGCCGTCACGGCAGGTGCGATGTCATATTTCCAAGACTTGTCCGGCTGAATAAATGATAGAGCCAGCTGCGCATCGTCTTCATCTTGCTGCGTGCCATGCGGTAGACGGACTGCAATAAAGACAGCATCCTCTTTTCCTTCTTGACGAAGCTCACTTACAGCGAGCTGAGCGAGACGACCGGCAAGCGTTGAATCCTGTCCGCCGCTAATACCGAGAACGAATCCTTTTGCACCGGTCTTTTTCAAGTAAGCCTTTAGAAATCCAACCCGTTTTTCGATCTCCTGCTTTGGGTCAATTGAGGGCTGCACATGCAACTCTTGGCTGATTTTTTTCTGCAAACTCATACACTTTTCCTCCTAAGCATCCTCTACATGAAGAGAACAGGTTTTACTTCCATTTCAATTGATTTACCTACGATTTTAGCCACTTTATTATATCATGTTTTGAAAAAAGATATTTTTTAGACGTTCCCCTTTTTCATAAATGATCAAACATTCACAAACGAAATAGACCAAGTCTCTTTGACTGGTCTTTCCTTTTCAATCGATCTCCACCCGGATGGATGTACAGCTTGAGCCATTGCATTTTCCAATGTCGGCAGGACATGCAGACACCGCGACAATGAGGTCCATTTCTGCACGCAGACGAATGTAATCACCGGAGAGCGATTTTGGCAGCTCGACAGACAACTTTCCTTTGTCATCAATGATTGTATTCATAAAGACATTAAAAGGATAATACATATCCTCTTTTGGAATTCCGAATGGCTCAAAAGCTGTTCTGAGATTATCGTAGCATGTATGCATGACCTCTAGGTGCGTCCTGCCATATAAGAGCTGATACATTTCTTGCCGGCACGCAGGCATATATAAATCATGACATTCGACTGTATCTTCAATGACCGTAAACATTGGCTTATATAAATTAGAATAAAGCTGATCTCCCTTTTTCACCTTGGAAGAGAACAGGCTGTCCATTGTAGCGCCTTGATCAAATTTTTCATAAAAATCCTTTTCATGATAGGCCATCACATCTGCTACTTGCTGCCCTTCGACATCAACCACTCGCATACATTGTCCTTTTCCTAACCGAAAACCAAGCCCATCCTTTGGTAAAATCACGTATTCTCCGTTCATCACATGCACTCCTTTCCATGTTGACAGTATGCCCAAAACGTCCTCTTGATCATGTATAAAAAAAAAGAGGCGGTCACAAGCTAATGCTATTGAATCGGAAAGGTGTTGCACATGCATTGAAAGAAGAACAATCTTTATCTTGGTGGCAGCTTTCTCTTATCGGAGTCGGCTGTACAATCGGCACTGGTTTCTTCCTTGGTTCCAGCATCGCTATTACAAAATCCGGTTATTCCGTCTGCATTTCATTTTTGCTTGCGGCAGTCGGCACATATCTCGTCTTTAAACACCTGGCTGCGATGACAGCCGAGAACCCAGATAAGGGATCATTTTGTTCCTATGCCCGAAAAGCCTATGGGCGTTGGGCGGGTTTTAGTAATGGCTGGGTGTATTGGTTTTCAGAAATGCTGATCACAGGGAGTCAACTGACGGCGATTTCTCTTTTTACTCGTCACTGGTTTCCATCCATTCCACTATGGGTGTTTTCAGCGATTTATTCCGCTCTTGCCCTGCTTGTGATTATCATTGGGCTTTCTTCTTTTCAAAAGACGGAAAATGTCCTTGCCGTGCTGAAAACCGGGGCGATCCTATTGTTTGTCGTCCTTGCCGTTCTTGTTTTATGCGGCATTCTCACAGAGCATAGGCCCACCCTCCACCTGCCAAATAAAGACCATGAATGGATGCCGCTCGGCCCACTCGGTCTATGGAATGGGCTGATTTATGCGTTTTATGCTTTCGGGGGAATTGAAGTCATGGGGCTGATGGCGGTTCATTTAAAAGATCCGAAAGACGCCGCAAAATCTGGACGTGTGATGCTGATCATTCTTGCTGTCATTTATATCGTCTCCATCGGACTTGCGCTTTTGCTTGTGCCAGTGACAGCCTTTAACGAGAATAGCAGTCCATTTATTACATCACTGGAACCATTTCATTTATCGATTTTCCTTCATATCTTTAATGGCATTTTCATTATTGCCGGGTTTTCAACATTGGTTGCCTCCCTCTATGCAGTCACGACGCTGCTTGGCACGATGTCGGAGCATCACGATGCACCTGCTTGTTTTAAACAAAAAGAACCATCTCATGTTAGATGGTCTTCGATCTTGTTAACTGCTGCTGGATTGATTGTCTCGATTTTGCTGGCACTCTTTTTGTCCAAACACATATATGAGCATCTCACAACAGCAGCCGGTTTAACTCTTTTATACACATGGGTGTTTATTCTGCTATCAAGTAAAAAGCTGTCAAAACCATCTACTCGTCAAACGTGTGAAACGGTTCTTGCCCTGCTCTTAATCGGTGCGGCCGTTACAGGCACTCTGACAGAGGCAAGCGGACGACCCGGCTTTTTTATAAGCCTTGGGATCATCGCCGTGATTGGCATCATGGTACTCTTTATGAGAAAAAAGTGGAAACAGGATCAGGCCGCATCATAATTTCATCATGTTTTTTAAAGCAGTAAATGGACATTTGGCGGAGGCTGGTTTCTCCGCCTCATCATCTGAGAGAAAATATTGTTTCCATTCTAAATTTTTCTGATCCCCGTACCATTTTAATGCTGGGTGTACATCTACTTGATCATACGCCTTCAGCCTCTTCCGAACGAGTTTACTCATTTTTTGACCAAATGTGGTGGAACCGTTCATCTTTTCAAACACCCACCTTGGTTGAAAGGCCCACATCACATAAGGAAAGTGACGACTTTTTCTTAGCTTATGCGCTGGTGTCGCGCATAAAATAAAATAAGGCTCCCCATGAAAACAAAATTCCCATTCATGATTTTCAGGATCTGATGGAATTTCCTCTGGCCATTTCATTTCATCCTTTTGATGTAATTGCTGAACAACCGACCAAAACTGCTCCTCATACTCTTCGAGCGAATACTCCTTCATATCCTGCGGTGTTTCAAAAAAGCAAATGAACGAAGCATATTGACCGGTTTCCCTAGAGCAGCTTTGGTATTCCCTTAAAAGCTCTGCTAATTCATTCACGGCCTCTTCTCCCCGCGGATCACCGACAAATCCATAACGCAAATGATCGAGAAAAAATCCTTGTCTGCCTGGTACACACGGAAATGTATCTGCCTCATCCCCTACCATCTCTCCAAACTGTGTGAAGGCATCCTGCTTCCATTCTTCGAGTGATCGTAGATTTTGATCAAGGCAACTTTTTGCATACAGCTGGGCCATTTTCTTCCACCTCGTTTTAGCGTCTTCTCCATAGCCTATGAGGAGGAAAAAGCTGTGGTGACTGTCCTTCAACGACTTTCACTGGACATTCACAAGGTGGTTGATTTGCCGGATGAGGCAGGAATTCACTTCCATTTATCTAATCATGTATGAGTATGCTTCTGCATATCATCATTTAGCCGCCTCTATCTAATAGAATTGGTCATTATAAAAGAAATGGGTGAATGACATGCGTCTTCTTTTTCTCCATCCGATGTATCTGATCTTATTTACACTACCAGTGATGGCTTTCCTTTGGGGATTTGTTGGTTATCTGCTATTTAAACGGATATGGCCTGTCCTCATATTAACGTCCGTGATTTCGATGATTTTCATCTTCGCTTATACTGGATTTGACCTTAGCAATCTATACTGGGTCCTTCTGATGACGGCTCTTGCTTTTGTATCAAGCGGACTCTCGAAGGTCATACACGTTCATGTTCAAGAGAAAAAACGGGAAAAGCCTTTATGATTGTTTCTTCTTTAAAAAGATGGAATCAAGCAGCCAATAAATAAAGGCCGCGCAAAAGCTAAATAGATAAACTTTGTAGCTAATAAAGACGACAACACCATAATCAATCCATAATGCGAGCGCCGTACAAACCACCCACGCCCCGATAAAATAAACCAATAAATCACGGCGTCGAAACTTCTCAGGATGACGGTGTAAAACCATTTGGATAGGTGTAGCAAATAGGACATAAGCGATCAAAATGAAAAGACTGGTGACCTCCACATAACTGAATCTGGATTCAGGTGGGGCAAACAACATGGTATAAACAAATGTCGCTGTGATCACAGACAAAATCAGCATACACACATAGTTGAATGCTGGCAGGAACATACGCATGGCAAAAACTCCTTCAATTTTATGTATCTTCCATCATGATTGAAGAGTGTCCTATTTCTGTCAAATATGAAAAAGGGCTAAAATGATTTAGATTTTAGCCCTTTTTCTTATCAACCATTCTATCCAATGAGCGCCATGATCCCTTGATATCCAAAATAGGCACCGAAGCCAAGTAAAGAGAGACCTGCCAGAACGGATAAGCCGTGCAACATTCGTTCATTTAAATACCGTCTAAACGTACTGGCGAGTAGCGCCATACAGAAATCCCATAAGAGCATGCCGATGAAAATAGCGATGCTGTACATCAGCATTTGAGATGCTCCATACTTTTCAATCGTATTGGCCAAAATACTTCCATAAATTCCAAGCCAAAATAAAATACTAAGCGGATTGGAAAGAGAAATAAAAAATCCCGTCATGAACGAATGCCCGATCGACGTGTTGCCTCCATCCTTCTTCGGGCTTTCCTGCAAATTGATTTTACGAAGGCTTTCAATACCGGTATAGGTCAGAACGAAAAAGCCGAACAGCCACAAAAAGGTTTTCACAAGAGGTGCAGTCAAAAGCTGGGCGACACCAAAATAGATGAGGAGCATATAGACAATATCCGCAGCCATAGCCCCCACACCAAAAATCCAAGCGTGCCAAAATCCACTTTTAATCCCTCTGTCGATTTGGGCTGCATTGACTGGCCCAACAGGCGCTGAAAGTGACAACCCTAAAAAGATATAACCAAAAAACACCGCCACATAGACGTCCTCCTTTTGATGCTGACTTGTACATGTTATTCACGCTTTCGTTGTTTTAGTACAAGTCCTTCGTCACCTTTTCTGAAGATAAGCTATACAAAAGGAGGAGCCACCAGAGCAGCTGCTTATCGATCGGCTTTCATCGCCGGCGGCTGTGTGGGTATGGTTTCTTTTTTCCGAGATCGATTCATTTGAATGGCAGCCGCAAAAAGGAGAACAGCTAAAAAGGAGAAAACAAAGACGGCGCTTGCCGCACCTGCCCACTCAAGGCTAAACCCAATCAAAAAGGACAAACAAGCTCCACCTAAACTAGCGGCAGCAATAAAATAACTCGTGGCCTCGTCGATGGCATTTTCAATCATTAATGCAGAAGCTGTCAAGGCAATGGGGAACATGCCAGCTGCGCATAGACCGATGAAAAAGATAAGAATTAGCTGCGCGGCGATGTGGGTGGCTAGAGCAAATACGGCGAGCAGCACAATCATCAGCGCTGCGCTTAACTTTAAAAAACGAAGCGGATGCAGCTGATCGGCTTTTCTCGCAATGACAGTTCTGCCAATGACGATCGCTGTCCAAAAAGTAGAGACCGCAAAAAGACCCCAGTTGTCTCCCCCTTTTTCTAGCATGATCGACGGTAAAAAGTTCGCAAAGTTCGTTTCAATTCCTGCGTAGAAAAACGCAAAACAGATCATCAGCACCACAATCATTCGATTCCCTCGATCAAACAGCAAGGACGGTTTCTTCATGTCTTGAATAGGAGCCGCCATCTGCCCACGAGGGAGTTTATTCATAAAAGTAAGCCACAGCATAAGGAAAAAAGTCAGTGCACCGACTTGAAATAAAAACACATAATGCCACGTTTCCTCTGTCACAGTCAGCAGAATCAATAGAGGAAATAATAGCGCACCTAATCCAAAAAAGACCTCCATGATGCTGATTCGCTTTGCACTGTTTGCCATTGAAATGACATACGCCCCGGCCGTTGTCTCAAGACTGCCAGCACCGCTCCCAAGGAAAAAACCTGCCACCACAAGAATCGTCCAACCTGGCACCAAAAGGCCAAGAAGAAGCGCTCCAATCATCAGCAGCAATCCCATCGTCAAAACAGCGCCGTAGCCTTTTTTCCTCACAAGAATGGGCGACAAAAGAACGCCTGTCAAAAAGCCAATAAACTGAAAGAAGATTAAAGAAGATAATTCCCCAGGACCCTTCTCATAACTAGACAGCAAATAAGGCGTTAAACTGCCAAAAAACACATGAATGGTCCCAATAAAAAAATAAAAGATACAGCCAAAATAAAACACCTTTTTCATCTTTTCACTTCCTCTAAAAAGGAGCGGAGTCATGATATCCTCCGCTCCACCTCTTCATTAATATGCGCGGGCAGAGACGACAGCCTCTTCCCTCTCGAAGCACGTATTCAGCGCAGCCTGCGCGCGATAACCATCTTCAAAATCAGCTACCTTCATATGAGATGGATATGAGTTTGTATTTACCCAATGCATCAGCTGATCACGGAATGTATCAGACCATCCATAAAATTCATTCGGCGGATC
The DNA here is from genome assembly GCF_038593225.1 of Bacillus sp. FSL W8-0629. Lineage (NCBI taxonomy): Bacteria > Bacillati > Bacillota > Bacilli > Caryophanales > Bacillaceae > Bacillus > Bacillus sp. FSL W8-0629. The sequence continues at coordinate 332,636 of NZ_CP151975.1, read as the reverse complement.
TGTCAGCAATGTTTGCGGCATTTGATGACGCTCTACACACAAGCCATCACTGATCTCATATTCGTTTTTCATGTTTGTATGGTATTTAAAAACCTTGTCATGCCCCACCACTTCTACACTAAATCCACATTCTTCCGGCTGCGTACTTTTGGACGTCACCAAATGAAAGAACACTTGATTCTCCATTTGCCCAAAAATTTCGGTATGGTCATCGACCTGTACCTTTTTCTCTTCTTTTTCCTTTACATGTGTCAGCATCTTCGTATTAAGGGATTCTTTTTTCATTTCACTGCCAAATAAGTACCACAGCATATCAATCAAATGAATCCCTAAATCTCCTAATGCACCGCTTGTACGCAGACTTTCGCCGCTGTCTCTCCACGAAAATGTCTTTCTTCTAAGGGCACTATTTTTCTTAAAATGTGTCCGTACTGTCAAAACGCGTCCTAATTCACCATTGGCGATCAAGTTCTTCAAAATATTCACAAAGGATAAATAGCGATAGTTAAAGCCCATACTGGCTTGAATCTGGAACTGTTTGGCTGTCTCCACCATTTCCTTCGCTTCTTTTAACGATACAGCCATCGGTTTTTCGCATAAAATCGGCTGTCCTGCTCTAAGCGCCTGAAGGGCATGGTCCTTGTGACAGAAGTTAGGGGAAGCAATGATCAATCCATCTGATGCATCCGCTAGTGTTTCGATACTGGCATACACCCGTCCACCGTACTGTTTAATAAATCCTTGTGCGACGGATTCGTGCAAGTCATAGACCCCAGATAATTCTGTACCTTTGATCGTTGATAATGCTCTAGCATGTGCTTTTGCAATATTCCCTGCTCCAACAATTCCAATTTTCTTCATGAATGTGCCTCCTCATGTTTATACATCACTGTTTTCAGTGTTTCATAGATTCCTTTTGCATACCCATGATGACAAATTTGATGATGATGCCGTTTGGCTTCGGCTGTTGCATTTTGGACAAGAAAGCCGTGCGTGACGGACTGAAGCATCCGCAGATCATTCCCACTATCACCAAAAGCAAAGCCCTTATCTTTTGACAGGTTATATTGATTCAGCATAAACCGAACGATTTCATCCTTTCCTGTTCCCACTGGTAAAAAATCAACGTCATAGCAATCCGCAGGGTCACCCGCAAGTGGGTTGCATTTGTTGATGTTCACCGCCACTCCCCGCTCCTTCGCAAGTGTTTGGATGAATGATAGATGATGGAGATCTGTTCGTTCATCCTGCTCCTGATAATAGAAATTCTTTTTATACCCAGAGCTGCCTAGCTGCGTTTGCGGCCTAAGGGTGATCCCCTTTTCACGTACGGCTTGCAGAATATCTTCAATTTTTTCGTCTGAAAAGCCCTGTGCATCAAGCCGTTTCATCCATTCTGCATCCGGCTGTCCAAATTTCCCATCTGATGTATACACGATTTCAGTTCCTAAATTCGACGCAATAAAATGCGGGAATTGATAGAAACCGCCTTTCTCCATTTTGCTCGTAACAGAATCAAGGCTGCTTCCCGTCACCCAGCCCAGCATGAGCTGTCCGGCTTCGCTCTTTTCTGCCACAAAAGCTTCCAGCCGTTTTACATCCTCTCTCTGCTCCTCGGTCATTCCGTGAGAATAATAGGTCTCATCGAAATCACAGAAGACGATCCACTGCGGATGTTGTGGTTGATGCACCAGCTTTTTATTGAATGGAAGATTTGATAACATGATGGACCCCCTCGATGACTTTCTCCTGATCTTGCAGCGGCATACCTGGATAAAGCGGCAAATGGAGTAATTGCTGTACGGCTTTTTCCGTATGTGGAAGTGCCGTTTGTTTATACTTTTGAGAAACAAGATTCGTTTGATGCTGATGCGATAAAATTGGGTAATAGACATCTGTTTCTATGCCCATTTCCAGTAATTTCTCTGCCAGCTCATCTCGGCTTCCCTTCACCACTCTGATCGGGAATAGATGCCATACATGATCCTCTGTTAGCTTCGGAAGCTTTATATAGCCCTCGTCCTCCAGCGTTTGCAGCTGATCTATGTATCTCTTTGCCAAGTAAAAGCGTTTAAAGTTTTGCAAACCTAAATATTTCATTCGTTCTAGCCCGATTGCGGCCTGTAAGTTATCAATCTTAGAATTAAAGCCATAGTCACTGCGCTTCACGTTTTTCTTTCCTGGTTCAAAACCGTGATAGCTGATTTCCATGCATTTTTCGGCTAGGGCTTCATCATTTGTCGCGATGGCTCCTGCCTTTCCGCAAACTCCAAGGTTTTTGTAAGGATTAAAGCTGAGAACAAGTCCATCCCCAAATTCCCCAAGCCCGCTACTGCCAATCGCCTGACAGCCATCCTCAATGATCGATAGACCATGCCGTTTCGCAATCGTCGAAATGGCCTTCATATCCGCTTGCTTTCCATACAAATGAACCGGGAGAATACATACTGTCTTATCTGTGATATGCTTTTCTATTTCATTCGGCGCTAGGCAGTAGGTGTCTGGATCAATATCGGCATAGACTGGAACCGCACCAATCGCAAGCACTGCATTTTCTGTTGCAGCAAAGCTGTTGGCAGGTAGGATGACCTCATCTCCAGAATGGACGCCTGCTGATATTAAACTGATCATCAAGGCATCTGTTCCACTTGATGTGGCAATGACATATTTTTTCCCTAAGTACGCTGCAAGCGTCTTTTCAAACTTTGGAATATAAGGCCCTGATGTAAAACGGCCTGAACTTAATACTTCTTTCAGCACCTGCATAATATCATCAATCTCATCCTCTGAAATCAGTTTATCGACCGGCAGGAACGGTATCTTTTTTTCCTTATTTTGTTTATAATGGAAGAGAATTTTTTCCAAACCTGTACGCGCAATATCTTGCTCAAGGAACGCAGCAAGCTTATCATTCGCTAGATTCTTTTCAACTGAATCAGCCTTTACTTGAACACCTTGATTGATCATATCCAGCAACGGTAGATAATCCTTGCTTTTACCTGATATCTTCGTCAATATTTGCATTCCATTCCCTCCAATTAATCAATTCCATTTGTTAATATTTAACTTGTTTCACATTGTAAATGATGTTATCGATTTCAGAACAATAACTTTGTGTAAAGGATTTGTTAATATGTGTACAATTTATGAAATTGCCAAACGCTGCGGGGTTTCAACGACCACTGTTTCTCGGGTGCTGAACAACCATCCATATGTATCCGAAGAAAAGCGCCAGCACATTTTACAGGTGATGAAGGAAATGGAGTATACACCAAGCTCAGCGGCCCGCACCCTTCGGTCACATCAGACAAAAACCATTGCTGTGTCTGTTCCAGCTGTGGACCATCCTTTTTTTGCACAATTGATTAAAGGCATTTCAAAGGAAGCGCTGGATCAAGGGTATAAAGCCATCGTGCTACAGACGTTTTATCAAGAATCAGTAGAACTTGAAGGGCTTCAATTATTAAAAAGAAAAGAAGTAGATGGTGTCATATTGGGGGCGTTAGAAAATAAGTGGGCAACAATCGAGCCATTTTTAGCAAACGGCCCGATCGTCATGGCAAATGAGTATCATCAAACAGCAGACATTCCGATTATCGGATATGATGAGCGGGAAGCTGCTTATAAAGCGGTTGACTACTTGATTCAATCAGGGCGTACATCCATTGGATTTTGCTTTGATACAGAAAGCAGTGAAGCGCAAAAACAAAGAAAGCAAGGCTATCTTGATGCGCTTTCTGATCACAGTTTGCCGCTTAAAGAAGATTGGCTGTTCGGCGAGGCTTTTACCATTGAAGACGGCTTTCGTTTGATGGACTTAATCCACCGGATGCCGGATGCGCCGGATGCGATTTTCACCGGCAATGATCAAGTGGCAGCAGGCCTCATTAAACAAGCCATTTCATATGGATATCACATTCCTAAGGATTTAGCGGTGATCGGTTATGACAATCAAGACATTTGTGAGGTGACAGCACCAACGATCACGACCATCGACATCCCCATCGTCGAGCTCGGCCAGCAGTCTGTAAAACAAATGATTCAGCTGCTCCAAGATCAAAAACCATTACAACGTGAACATATTCAGCTACCTACTCGGCTTGTCACACGAGAATCCACATAAAAAAAAGACTGAGAAATCTCTCAGTCTTCCATTTTTCAATCAATCGATCAACCTATATAAATTGAGCAAGAATGAATGTCCATATACATACGATGCCAAGCAAAATGAAGCTGTACTTCACTGTTTTTTGGAAGAGCTCAGATTCTTTACCTGTTTCTCCAACAGCTGCTGTTGCAATGGCAATGGATTGTGGAGAAATTAATTTCGCCATCACACCACCGGTCGTATTTGCCCCGATTAACAAACCTGCCTGAGAGCCGATTTGAGAAGCGGTGACTGCTTGAAGGTTGCCGAATAAGGCATTGTTACTCACAACAGATCCCGTAATAAACACGCCGATCCAGCCAAGCACTGGGCTGACAAGTGGGAATAAATCGCCTGTTTTAGCAAACGCTAGTCCGATAGCAGAACTTAGACCTGCAAAATTCGCCAAGTTGGCAAAGCCCATGACAAAACAAATCGTAAGAACAGGAACCCAAAGCTCTTTGACCGCTGCATTTAAGCAGGCAGCCCCTTCTTTTAATGTAATATGTCTGCTGAACAATCCTGTCAGCATCACTGCAATTAGAATGGCGGTACCTGTTGCACTAATAACATCAATTTTAAAGATCGCATCAATCGGTGTTTCTGTTTGAGCAATTGGCGGTAATTTCACAATTTGCTGATGCAGAAACGGCATTTTCACTAAAATGGTTGTCCAGTTAAGCGGTCCTCCTTCAGCAAATAATGCTTTAAAAGCTGGTAGGCTCCATACAGTAATGACGGCAGTTAAAATATAAAACGGAGACCATGCTTTCAGCACCTCAATCCCGCTATACGTTTGTTTCTTCTCAATGGCTGGTGCCCCTGCTTCACGATAAATATGTTTCGGCTGCCATTTTCGAAGAAATAAAGCCAAAATTCCCATACTCGCTAAAGCTGAAATAATATTGGCAAGCTCAGGGCCCATCGTGACCATTGTAACAGCCTGCAGAATCGCATAGCTTCCACTTACAACAAGCAAGGCTGGAAGTGTTTCTTTGATTCCCTTAAAGCCGTCTACAATGAGAATAAGCAGAAACGGAATACAGAAAGAAATAAAAGGAATGGTGTACACAAGGGTTTGAGACAGCTCTAGCGGCGTCATATTCCCCATTTGCGCCCCTGTAATAACCGGAATACCTACTGCACCAAAAGCGCCAGACGCAGCATTTGCAATCAAGCAGAGCATGGCGGCTTTCAGTGGTTTAAACCCAAGCTCTGTTAAAAGAGCGGCACTAATCGCAATCGGAACACCGAATCCAGCGGCTCCCTCTAAAAATGCGTTAAAACTAAAACCAATTAATAAGAGCTGTAAACGTTGATCTTGAGAGATTCCTGCAATACTAGAGCGAATGACATCGAACTTTCCAGATTTCACAGCAATTTTATAGAGCCACACGGCCATGATGACGATATATCCAATCGGCCACAGCCCATTAGATACACCGAGCACCACAGCAGATAATGCTTTTTCAATTGGCATATGAAAGAAGAAAACAGCTGTTACAAAACTGACGATCAAGGTAAAACAAGCGGCTAATACCCCTTTTAACTTAAATACAGTTAATGCTAGTAGGAAAAACAAGATTGGAAGCATAGCCACCAATGCACTGACGAACTCATTACCAAACGGATCATATATTTGCTGCCACATAGTGATTCATCCTTTTCTGCTCAGATAGGTTGCCTTTGATTGATTAAAAATGAGGAGCTAAAATCTCTTTTAACACATTCACACTGTGTGCGAATTTTTCTTTTTCTGTGTCGTTCAGTGCGAGCTCCATCACTTCTGTTGCACCATTTCGGTTCACAAGGGCAGGTACACCAATGTAGACATCTTCTGCTCCGTATTCTCCATCTAAATAAGTGCTGACAGTCAAAATGCTGTTTTCATTGTGTAAAATGGCTCTAGTAATACGGGCTAAACTCATCGCTACGCCGTAATAAGTCGCGCCTTTTTTCTCAATGATTTGGTAAGCAGCATGACGGACATTTTCCATGATGTCGTCTAAATCTTCTTGTTTGTATTGGTCATTTCTCTTCATTAATTCTGTGATCGGTACACTTCCGATATTCGCATGGCTCCAAACAGCAAGCTCTGTATCCCCATGCTCTCCAATGATGTACGCATGCACATTGTGCGCCGCTGCTTCAAAGTACTCACTAAGCATGTATCTGAATCTTGCCGTATCAAGCGTTGTTCCACTGCCAATCACTCGTTCTTTTGGCAGTCCGCTGAATTTCCAAGTCGCATATGTCAAAATATCAACTGGGTTCGTAGCAACTAAGAAAATACCATCGAATCCGCTTTTCATCACATTGTCTACAATGCCTTTAAATATATTTAAATTCTTCTCTACAAGATCAAGTCTCGTTTCACCTGGCTTTTGGTTTGCACCAGCGCAGATACATACAATGTCAGCATCCTGACAATCCTCATAATCTCCATACCAAGTATTCACAGGATGCGGGGCGAATGCTTTCCCGTGGTTTAAATCCATGACATCACCCATTGCTTTGTCTTGATTCAAATCGATGACTACCAATTCATCTGTGATTGCTTGATTTATTAATGTAAAGGCATAACTGCTGCCGACAAAACCTGCTCCAATAAGTGCTACTTTGTTTACTTTTTCGTTTGTCATTTATCTCATCCTCCTGAGTAAAACTAAGTTGTTTTTCTTATGTGAAGTATTTCACATTCTTATTGTGCAATACTTCACAAACTTTTGCAAGGGGATTGCTCAAAAAAATAATGTAGCCATTTTGTGAACACTCTTATTGTGGTTTTAAACCGCTGTCCCCATACATTTTCTCATAAGAAAAAAGCCGCCAAACACTCTTTGGCAGCTTCTTTCTTATTTAATAAGGTCCCCAATTGATCATGACACCGATACAAATAAAGACAAGGCCGATGACGAACCAAATGAGCGCAAGCGGTACCATAAAACGCAGCCATTTCACGTAAGGAATCCCACTTGCAGCCAAGACAGCCATCAACACACCTGAAGTCGGATTCACGCAGTTGACCACCCCTTCACCGAGCATCACTGCTTCTACCGCTACTTGTCTCGTGATACCCATTAAATCAGCAAGCGGCGCAAGAATCGGTATAAAAACAACCGCTTCTCCTGATCCTGATGAAATCAAAAAGTGAAGGAGCGCACTGGCGATATACATGCCGATCGCACCAGCGATTGGACTAAACCCTGTCAGCATACTCGCAAGCCCATTCACCACAGTATCAAGCAGCTTGCCGTTTTCCAAAATGACTGAAATGCAGCGTGCCATGCCGACAATGAGTGCGCCGTATACAAGGCTTTGACAGCCGACAATAAACGTTTTTGCAATATCATTGGCAGCTAATCCCCCAAGCAGGCCAGCAGCAATTGCCATGAAAATGAACACACCAGCCATTTCCTTATCGGTCCAGCCGAGCTGAAGCGCACCATATAAAAAACCCCCAAGCGACAAACCGCACACCGCTAAAATCAGCTTATGTCTACCGGTGAATTCAGGCTTGTCCACAGATTCCGCATCAGCTCCTCCTAGCCCTTTAGCTGGAAACCACTCGTCACCAAGCAGGCTTCCCTTTTCTTTATTTTTCAAGCGTTTTGTATATAAATAGATGTACACAATACTAGATAGGAGAAAACAAAGATAAATGATGACACGCAGCCCAATACCAGAAAAAATCGGCAGTTCTGCAATCGTTTGTGATAAACCTAATGGAGATGGAGACAAAATAGTTGCGTTAAAACCTGCATAACAGCCGATGTAAATAACCGCCGCTCCAGCCACTGCATCCCACTTTAAAGAACGTGCCACAATGATCCCAATAGGAATAAAACCAATGACTGAGTTCACCACAATTCCGGTCGTCCCAAGTACAGAAAACAATCCGCCAACAATACAAATAAACAACAGCTGTTTCGTTTGGAACCGGCTGATGACATTGTGAATCATCCCGTTAATGGCACCTGTCTTTTCCAAAATTGCAATGGTTCCGCCAGTAAAAAGAATCAGAAAAATAATAGAGGATGAACCAACCATCCCTTCTTGAATCGCTGTAAAAAAACCAACCGGACTAACTGGTGATTGATCAATACGGTGATAACTGCCAGGAACAGCTGTTGTGATCTCTCCTGACGTTTTCCGATCAAATTCACCGGCTGGTACAAAATACGTTGCGATCGTACAAATTAAAGCAATCATAAATAAGAGTACATACGCATCCGGCATCTGAAGTTTTCTTTTTTGTTTCTCAGGTGCTGATACTGTTGCTGTTTTCATCTGTCAAAACCCCTTTGTCCCGATCGGAATTTCACTTAATTTTCTGAATAATCAAATGATGTGTTATATTATAAACACTGATGATATTTAAGATCAATATTATTTCACTAAAAGAATGTTTTGGCAGATTATCTGTCAGCAAGGAGGCTTCTCATGACAACTTTGACAAACGAGATGAAACAAACCGTGACAGACATCTTTGAACATCTGCACACCCATCCAGAAATCAGCTGGGAAGAGACAAATACGACAGCTTATATTGAAGCTCTATTAAAGAAATTAGGCTGTAAAACGAGAACATTTGAAGACTGTACAGGGGTAATCGGTGAAATTGGGGAAGGCGCACCAGTGGTTGCTGTGAGAGCCGATATTGACGCACTGTGGCAGGAAGTAGATGGCGTTTTTCAAGCCAACCATTCATGCGGACACGATGCACATATGACGATGGCACTTGGGACATTCATGGCATTGAAAGAAAAAGAACTTCCAAGTGGCACGATCCGATTCATTTTTCAGCCTGCCGAAGAAAGAGGCGGCGGCGCTTTAAAGATGATCGAAAAAGGTGTGTTAGCTGACGTCGATTATTTATACGGGGTGCATGTGCGCCCAATTCAAGAAACCTTAAACGGACGCTGCGCTCCTGCCATTTTGCACGGATCAAGTAATCATTACGTCGGAACCATTCTAGGGGAGGAAGCACACGGTGCACGCCCGCACCTTGGGGTCAACGTCATCGAAGTTGCATCTACGCTTGTGCAGAGACTGGCACATATCCATGTCGATCCACGAGTCGCCCATTCTGTGAAAATGACCAATTTAAATGCAGGCGGCGGCAGCTCCAACATCATACCTGGCAAGGCCTCTTTTACACTCGACGTTCGGGCACAGACAAACGAAGTGATGGATGAATTAGAAAAGGAAATTGAAAGAGCATGCCATTCTGTAGCGGATGCTTTTGGCGCCTCTATCACACTTTCAACTGATCATCGTCTTCCAGCTGCGACATTAAATGAAGAAGCTGTGGAGATCATGTCACATGCTATAGAGCAAGTGCTAGGCAAAGAACAGCTCGATCCACCGATCGTGACGACAGGCGGAGAGGACTTTCATTTTTATGCAGCAAAGCTTCCTCATATTAAATCGACGATGCTCGGTTTAGGCTGTGATTTAAAACCTGGGCTTCATCACCCTTATATGACATTCGATCGCTCTGCGATTTTGACCGGCATTGAGATTTTGACGGAAGCTGTATACGAAACACTTCAGCAGCATTCATCGTAAAATAAAAAAACCACCCGTCTTTTCTTTAAGCGGGTGGTCTCCTTTATTTTACGCATTCACATCTGTCATTGCCGGTACATTGATTTCTTTCACACAGGACACCCTGGATAGATGAATGACACATCTCGCCAGCTCGACAATATCTTGTACAGGTATTCTCGTTTCATCATACAGAGCAATGGCTTTGTCGGCGCCATCTTCGTACGGAACTTCTGCCGCCAACTCTCCTGGATTGATACAGGTAACGGATATTTTATCTTTCCTTACGTGCTCTCTTAGTGCGTTCACAATACCACGAAGCCCAAATTTAGAAGCAACAAAAGAAACCTGAGGCAAATTCGTATGGTCAAGTCCCGCAGTAGAACCAATGACGATGATCTTTCCATTCTCAGATGTCCTTACGTGCGGAAGCAGAGCTTGGATGTAGGTAATCGTTGAGGTAACGTTCACATTGATTAAATGAGCGATATCCTCCGGTTGATCATGATCGAAAGAATAATCATCTTCAAAGCCGCGTTTTTCCCATAAACCTACGTTATAAATGAGTACATCAATTGTCTGATCCTTCAATGCTTCGAGCATAAAAGGGATATGGGTTTGGCTTGATAAATCGATCTTCAGCCAAATTCTACGCACCCCATCGTCTATGTTCAAACTACTTGGTTCACTTCGTGACACAATCCATACTGTATCTCCACTTGAAGGAAGACCTTTTACAAAGGCATCCCCTAATCCTTGACTCGCACCAAATATGATATAGTTTTTACTCATGCTTCCTCCTTCATGGCTCAATTACGAGCTTCCATCCATACACCCATTCATCTGTAAACGTTTTATACCTATATCATACAATGTCTTATACATGCCTGCCCCTTTTATGCTCATCTTCACTTTCTAAATGGCCTAGTTTCCTTATTTCCTTTAATTCCGCTGGTAACGCACGCTCTTCTATAAAGCTTTTGATCATGTTGACAAAAAGTTCTTTCTTTTCAAAAGTAAACGTATGTCCAATGTCAGGAACGATGAACCCGGCTGCATTCGGGTGTGCATTCGTGATTTTCTCTGCTGACCTAGTCATAATGCTCTTTTCCTTTTCTCCCACTGTCACAAGAATCCGTGCCTTCGCTTGTTGAAACGTCTCAGGGAGCTTGTAATGAAGATTTTCTTGAAACATCGTAAGCAGCGTCTTCTTCTGCAATTGTTTGGAATCCGCTGCATAATGATCCAGTACATCGTTTGGAAGTTCCATCTTTTCTGCTTGCAGCTGGATGAACCAATCTTTTTTTAATAACGGATATGTAAGAGGTAAAATGGGCCTTACCATCAAATAGAGCCATGGTAATGGCAACACAAGGGCGCTATTGATAATGGCGATGTCTGCGATGTCTGGCTCTCTCGATAATACATCAACGGCTACCTGTGCACCTAGAGAGAAGCCAATTAGAATGACTGTACGACCATGTGCATGCTCCTTTATCCATGAAATGATTTCAAAAGCACTTTCTCGCATGGAAAACGACGTTTCATTTGCTCTTGTCCCGTGACCGATAAAATCAGGGGTATAGCATTCATACGTTTCCTTGAATATTTCCATATGCTCCTGCCACATCCAGCTGCTTACGCCTCCACCGTGCAGGAAAATCATCATTGGTTTTTCCACCATCGACAACTCATCCACCATCCTTATATATAAGAAAAAGCAGTCGCTTTTTGAGCAGACTGCTTTTTCCATATGCTCCCTTCTATTATAAGGGAACTGTTATACAATTGGCTATTTTTTCAAATCTTCGATCGAGTTGACGTTTTTCATATAAGTCGGAACAACGAGACCCATGCGAAGACCCTTCATACTTGTACCGAGGTCATCATATTTTCCTTTAAACTTCGCTGCATACGTTTTATGCGTATTTGGAAGCCATGCAGATAATGATGCATCAGCACTTCCGGTTGCAATTGCTGTCCACATTGGGCCCGCTTCAACCTGAGTCAAGGTCACTTTAAAACCAAGCTCACGCAATACCTCTGCGGCCACATTGGTACTTGCAATCTCACTATCCCACGCAACGTAGGCAAGATTGATTTTGTCACCGTTTGACTTTTTCACGCCTTTTGTCCATTTCGCTACTTGATCTTTATGCTTTTTCACATATTTAACAGCAGCATCCGTTGGTTTGACGCCATCTTGAATATCAAGCATCACTTCGCCCATATCATCTTGAGACCATTTAAATTGACTGAGCATTTTGGCTGCTTCCGGCTGATCCTTCGCAAATCCTTTACGTGAAATGGTGTGAATTTCTTCTTCCTCACCATATGATTTTTTCGGATCATCTAAATATTTTAAATCGTAGCGGGAAAACATCCAGTGAGGATTCCAGCCAGTGATGATAATCGGTTTTTTACGGTCATACGATTTCTTCAATGTCGCTGTCATCGCTGCACTTGAGGCAGACACAACCGTCCAATCCTCTAAACCGTAGTCCTTTTTCGCTTGATCCGTCAGCGCCATAATACCTGAACCCGGATCAATACCGATAATGGTTTTATTCACTTGCTGTGCTGCACTCGCATTTGAGTCCGACTTTGCACCACAAGCGGCTAGTAAAAAGACAAGCAGGGCGGTCATCCCAATGTAGAGAGACTTTTTCCACATTAAGCATTCCCCCTGGTTTTTTTCGTTTTAATGTTCTGTGTAATACGATCCAGTGTAATTGCCACGATAACAATGGCAATACCAGCTTCAAAACCAATCCCTGTTTTCAGCTGTGTTACCGCACTATATACTTCCGAACCAAGTCCTGGTGCACCTACCATTGCCGCAATGACGACCATGGATAGAGCAAGCATGATACTTTGGTTAATACCAGCTAAGATGGTTTTTGTAGCAAGTGGAAGCTGAACTTTGAACAAACGCTGGAATGTCGTTGAACCAAATGCTTCGGTTGCTTCAATTAAATCAGATGGTACTTGTTTAATCCCCAGAATGGTCATACGAATCGTTGGCGGCATAGAGAAAATAACAGATGCCACAACGCCAGGTACTACTCCAATGTTAAAGAAGAAGATTGCTGGTAAAAGATAAACGAATGCAGGCATTGTCTGCATTAAGTCTAAAATAGGTGTGACAATTTTACGCACCGTTTCCTTCTGTGATGCCCAAATACCGATCGGAACCCCGATCACGATAGAAATGACCACAGCTGTCAGAACGAGCGCAAGCGTTTGAAGCATTGGCTGCCAATAGCCTAAATAGTCGATCAGTAAGAATCCAATAAGTGTGAAAAGAGCAACTCCTCTTGTACTGATCCACCAAGCAATGCCGGCAAAGATAAGCGTTAAAATAATAGATGGAATGACGCCAAGTGCAGCTACAATACCATTTACTGTTCCAGCTAATCCATTTGTGATGCCATCAAAGAAACCACCAAAGGTTAATGTTAACCAGTCAACAAATTGATCGATATAATCCGCGAACGGAATTCTAGGTAAATCACTCATACTAAACATCTTATTCTACCTCCTGTGCAGAAGGCTCTTGTGTTTTAATTTCCTCTAGTTTGTTAGAAGACATGTTGATATATTCATCATTTCCTGATAATGCACCAATCAATGCACCTCTGACCACAATACCCTTCATTCTGTTTTTCTCATCTACAACGGCAATTGGAATATTTGCCGCATCAGATACTGCATCAAAGATCTCTGTTAAATACGTTGATTCCAATACTGTCGTAAATTCTTTATCGAGAACAGTTTCTAGCGACGCACCCGTTTCTGCCGCTTTTTTCGCTGCTTGTGCAGAAATAACACCTAATAAATGCTTTTTCTTATCTACTGCATAGATAGACGAAATACCAAGGTTCTTCATGAGCGTGAGCGCAACACGTGCCCCTTTATCAATCTGAACTGTTTCTGCACGTTTCATAATATGACCAGCGGTTAATACTTTAGAAAGGTCTACATCTTCAACGAAACGTTCAACATACTCGTTCGATGGGTTCATCAGAATTTCTTCTGGTGTTCCGATTTGAACGATATTCCCGTCTTTCATGAGGACAATGCGGTCGCCAATACGAAGCGCTTCATCTAAATCATGCGTGATGAAAATAATTGTTTTTCCTACAGACGTATGAAGCTCAAGCAATTCATCCTGCATGTCTTTACGAATTAATGGATCTAGTGCGCTGAACGCTTCATCCATTAACAAAATATCAGGATCATTAGCTAGTGCACGTGCCAATCCAACACGCTGCTGCATACCGCCACTTAATTGATTTGGGTACTGCTCTTCAAAACCTTCAAGTCCAACAAGCTTTAAAGATTCAAGCGCTTTAGAGCGGCGCTGATCCTTCTCTACACCTTGCAATTCAAGCCCGTATTCTGTATTCTCCAGAATGGTACGATGCGGGAACAATGCGAAGTTTTGGAAGACCATGCTGATCTTTTTCCGTCTGACTTCACGCAATTGATCCTTTGACATATTTGTTATCATATCCCCATCAATATAAATTTCGCCGGAGGTTGGTTCGATTAACCTATTCAGCAGCCGCACAAGTGTGGACTTTCCGCTCCCTGATAGCCCCATGATGACAAATATCTCGCCGTCATACACATCAAAATTTGCTCGATTGACACCAACTGTTGCGCCGGTCTCTTTTAGGATTTCTCTTTTTGTCTTCCCTTTTTCAAGCATTTGAGATGCTTTTTTAGCATTTTTACCGAAAATTTTAGATACATTATTTATCTTGATTTTGATCTTTCTCTCTTCAGAATTCATTTTTTCCCTCCAAATTAGCATCTTTATAACCGTAACATAAGCGTTATGATGCGAACAATCTTTAGAATTCGCTTATTTCCGTACAATATGTATGAATTCCATATAGAGGTCTGGTGATTACAGTTTATACGCCGTATTACTCGTAAATCCTATAGAATGCTTCATAAACTACATATTTTACGGGGTATTTTCTCTCACCAGACAATATTTTACTGGAAATTCCTTATTGTGCTAAAAAATAAGTCGAATCCTTGTGGTAGCGGGCTTTTTCTTTCATGGATGAACCATGCCCCTGAACAGGATTTACCCGAAAAAGGTCACATAAAAACCTTTTTTCTCAAATTTTAATCAAATTCATGAAAAAACTGCCTGCAACTTTCGTTACAGACAGCCTGTTTTTTTAGGACTCTAGGGCAGCTCTCTTAATATTATCTTGAAGTTCAAGCATACGTTTTGTTCCGTCCTCACGTAATCGTTTGTTTTCTTCTTCAATCTGCTTCGTCTCTTTCATCCCTTGTACAATCGTATTAAAGGATGATTCGATCGTTTCAATGTCGATGCTTGGACGACCTGATAATTTAGCAATCTCAACACTTTGACTTGAGATATTTTCAGCATTTCGTTTCAGCATTTCATTCGTTCTTCTGTCCAGCTCACTCATGGAATCAGCCACAAGCTTTTGTCTCTTCGCTGTTACCGCTTGAATGATTCCATTTTTAAAAATTGGAATCGTAATGATGAAGGCAGAGTTAATTTTCCCGATTAATTTCGTATTACCACGCTGCAGCAAACGGATTTGTGGTGCCGTTTGAAGTGCCACCATCCGTGCCATATCAAGATCATATACACGCTCTTCAAGCGCTTGAATTCCATTACGAAGCGTATCTAGCTCCATTTGTGCCAGCTGGTTTCCCCCCGCCGCTTTTTCTTCATAAGAAGGAACCAATTGTTTTAATTCTTCGATCTTCATTTGCCCTGCGACGACATACTTTTCAAGCTCCATATAGTATTGAATGTTATGCTCATACATTTCTTCAAGCGTAACCGTCGATTTGGTCATTTCATCTTTGTATTTACTAATTTCCACATTGATTTTTTCAATTTCTGCACCGAGCGTTTGATATTTGCTGAAAATCTTCTCAATCATGCTGCCGCCGCGTTTAAAGATTTTTGATAACAAACCGCCCTTTGGCTCGTCAAAATCATTTTTATCAAAACGATCCATAATTTTTCCAAGCTGTGTAAGCATCGTTCCTGAGTCTGTGACACTTGTTGAACGCATCATAGAGAGGATACGGTCAGAAAACTTAGAGATTTCGACAGCCGGCTGTTTTCCGTATTCAAGCAGTTCAAGCTGATTTTTGGCATCAATCTGTCTCGCAATGTTTTGGACTTCTGGTTCATTGCGCAGCTGAACGCGAATATCGTCTGCCTTTTCAATCGTGATTTCCTCTTTATCAATTGAAATGATGTCATTTCCGTTTGTATTTGTCATAAGCTTTGATCTCCTTATCGGTTTTTAATGGATTGAAATAACTTTCTCACAATGGACGGCTCTTTAAACTCTTGGTTCATGACCATTTCATCAAGCCAATGTGTATCAAATAATTGATCGTCTATATACCGCTCTATACACTGATAGCCGGCGGGATGATACACGAAGAGATCCACACCCATTTCATTTAGGAAAATCAGGGCAGCCGCATCAGAACGAGTCAGCTCACCATTATATTCCGTATGGTATAAAATCACTTTCGGTACAGTCTGGGCATAATCAAAGGTTTGAATGAGTTCAATTACATCTTGGTTCATATGCAAAAGCTGCTTGAATAAATAAATACGCACATCTAATTCGGTCTCATGACCTTCTTTTAACAGCTTCGGATGCTGACAAATTCGAGAAATGGCCTCTGCGATCGCACGCTGGGTGCCCTCATATAAATGCGAGAACTGCCACACATTGCTTTTCATTAACAAATCAGGGTCAACCTCTCCTGCTTTAGAGAGTGCATGCTGATAATGAAATTGATAATTCGAAGACACTTCTTGTGTGAAAGGGAAATGACGGATCGTTTTCGTTTCTTTCCCCTCCATTAGCGTATGGATACGGTCCCAATATTCTCGCTTGTCTCTCGTCACCCCCATCATCTTCGCAAAAAGATTCGGAATCTGTATGGTGTCACGGTCTGCTTTGAAATTCGGGCGGATAAACGACCGTTCCTTTGCAATTAAAAACAGCTCATCATACGTTGTCTTTAGCGTAATAGAATGAGGGGTATGATCTCTGAATTGCCATGGCTTATACAGCATGGAATCTTCTGTGTGAAGTACCTCTTCAAGCTCTCTTGTCGAACGGTACGCCACCGTTGATTTCCTCTCAGGCTTTTCAGTAGGGAACGGTTCAAGCTTTGACGTCCCTGGATACTGATCAATAAAAGTCAGCTTTTCTTCTGGATCTAATTCACGAAATTGATCCTTGCCCTCTGGATGAAACAGCACCACATCACAGCCAATCAGCATGACATAGTAAAGAAAATAAAGCTGACTTTTATTCGCCTCTCCATACCAAATGACAGCTGGCATTTTTTCTTCCATATTGACTTCCTTCAGCCATGGTCCTAGATGATTATTTGAAAACTTCACTACATCTAGCAGCACGCGGCGGAAATCAGGATGCTGGAATCCCCCTTCATGCAACTGCTTGAAATGTTCAAACACCTGGATTAACGAAAGGCGAATATGCCGGTTCATCACTGGGTTTGGATGACGGACAATGAGCTGTTCACCGTCTAAGAAAGCCACAAATCGATTCACGGACAATCCCTTTTCTTCCTGATTGATCATATGAATCCGCTGGAGCGCTTGAAAGTGCTCCGGCTCAATATGCCGGTTGAGGGTTTCACTTAAAATATGCATGCCGTCAGTTTCGTATAATTCATGTAAATAAATAAAATAATCGGTTGCATCATGCGGAGTTCCAAGGACACGGGCGGCGAGACGCGGCAAGGATAAGGTGTGCTCGTCCTTGACGTAGCCGTCTCGTTCAGGGAGCGGCTTTTTCAGCAGGTTTTTCCAGGCTTCCTGTTTCGCCCGTGTCTGGGTTACATTGATTTCTTTATAACTCACGCCGCTCCTTCCTTTCTCCTATATTTTCTCGAAAGCTACTACTATCATATCATTCAGCCTTCTACTTCTGCTATCGAATCGAAGGCTTTTTTGCTGTGTTCATCTTCTTTGCGACAGAAGCGGCGATTTCGTCTGCCGCCGCCATGCCAGAGGCTGTCGTCGGTTCAAGCGATAGATCAACATCTAAGACTTCCCCATGACTCGGAGCGAAGCCTTTATCCGCTTGACGTATGAGATCAGCATCTAACAAGGAGTCGCCCGCACCATATACATATTCAAGGTGTAGCCTTTCTTTTAGAAAAGCAACAGCAGCCCACTTATTGAGCGGCTTTGGAATAAAATACAGCTTTCGGCCCTGAAGAGAAACTTGCCAGCCTCTCTCCTCACCCCACAGCCTTAATTCAGCGAGCGGAATATGAGAAAGAAACTCGTCTTTCATAATTAAATAAAGAAATCTTCCCTCAGCTGTTCGAGTACGTTTCACCCAAGCGGCAACCGGAAGTTCAGAGATCGCCCGCAGCATATCTATCACTGGCATACACTCTTGCAGTCTCTCATCTACAATCGCCTGCCACTCCTCAAGCGGCTTACCGTGATGAAGAATACAGCCGCCGTTTGTCGTGATGGCATACTCTGGTTTAATCTCTTGCTGAAAGAGAGTGATTCGTTCAAATTGTGCTGTCGTTCTTGTCGTCACTGGGATAAACCAGCCTGCTTGATGAATTGCCTGTAAGGATGCTTTCGTTTCAATCGACATGTAGGAAAGCGGCCGGTCGTCCAGCACCTCAATTAATTCGTATGCTCCCTTGTATGCATACTGCTCCAGCATTCGATGTGAGTATATCAGTGTCCGGTCTAAATCACTGGCAAATGCGATATTCTTCATGACGATTGCTCCAATGGGCGGATGAGTCCGCAGCATGTGTAGGACATGTTGGCATATTCAATGACGGGCACGCCTCTGTCCTCTGCGAGTAGTAAAATGTGCTTGAGCTTCTCCCGAGATCCAGGCTGAATGAGTATTTTCCAAGGGACTCTTCTGAGCAGCACACGGGTCGTCTCACCGACACCCGGCTTAATCAAATGTGTATTGTCTATTTTGAACTCCTGACCAATTGCTTCAATGGAGGTCATCCCCCGCCAGTCAGGAGGCGTTCCTTGTGCGAGCAGGGTCTCTGCTTTCTCTTGTACATTTGCCTTAAGTTCAGAAAATGCTTCTTCAATTGTATTCACGTACAGATTAGAGACATCCTCATCAATGAGCTCTTCATAATACTTGGCCCCATGGAAATCATCGGCATGGATCCAGCGGTTGTTTAGCACCGTTCGACTAACTAGACCAGAGACCGTTGAATTCAAGCAGGCACTTGGAATGAGGAAATCCTCTCTCGTTCCGTAAACACTCGTACAATAACCAGGATCAGCAAGCACAGCTAGCTCACTCGAAAGACGAATTCCATATTTCTGTTCAAAATCAAGCACCGCTTTTTGAAGCTCTTTAGAAATAGCACCTTTTCCGGTCCAGCCGTCAATAAAGGCAATCTCAAAACCTGGATGTTCTTTGAGGATATAATGTAGCGCATTTTCATCTATTCCACGGTCACGAATAATAGAGATGCTATAATGCGGCAAATCGAGACCATACGTCTTTCTGATATACCGTTTAATGAGCACCCCGATTGGTGTCCCAGCCCGTGCCAAGCTGCACAGAACGGTTTGAAAACCTCGCTTTTTCACAATTTGTTCTGCGACAACCGATACGGCTTCCGCTACCTTTTGCTTACTTTCTTCAAGAGATTGATAGAATAAGTCCATATAAGATGCCGTCGGCTTATATTCAATTGGCAGCATTTCTGAGTAATGGGCACCGCTCTGAATAGAGCGCTCCCGCTCCTCAGTACTTTTCTCCATCTCAATCGACGATAAATCCTTGAGTAAGAAGGTTACGTCCTGCTCTGGATAGCTTCCCATCTTTGTATACACGTTAGCCATTCACCTTCACCTCATCTGATAAAGTCACAATATGCACATGCTTCACATGCCGCTCAGCAAATAAGTGGATCAGCGGCATCAAAGCTTCTTGAGACACCTTTTTCTCAAAAAACAAAAAGACATCATCGTACTGATCTTTAGGGATATTGTACACGTAGTGCTGAATGCGGGCATCCTCCGGACTCAAAAATGTGAATCCGTTTTGGACAGCGTACCCTTCCTTTTCAACCGGATGAATCGGACTTCTTGTCGTCGAATGAAAAAGGACACCTTCGCCCATATGAGCTGCAAGTCTCATCGGCACATACATCAATTCTCCTGTTCCTAAGCAGAGTGTCTGTTTTCCTTTTCGTTTTCGCTGAAGCTTCAGCCCAGCCTCAACAGCTGCTTGATCAATGGCGTCCGTGTCCGCTGCGCTTAAACCGAAACGACCTGTTTCATGGATATACGGCGAATGCCCCGCCGGATTGACTGCATGGGAAAGTGAATATGGCACTTGCTTAAAGAAGGATTGAAGAGAATGAAAAGAGAGTTCAGGTCTTTTCTCTTGCGCAGCAATTTCATACGAATAAGCAGGCTCATCCAGCGTTGTCCCCCGAAACATCATCTGCCCTTTTAATAAAGATAATGATGTGATATTTACACCTAGCTCCTCTTGAAGCTGAAGCATCGCTTCCTCGTGCTCCTCTGTTCTCCAATCTAAAATGGATAGAATCGTATAAGAGGATCTAGGGTGCTTTGCGTGCAGATCCCGAATGATATTCATATTTGTCCGGCCTGTCGTGACCTCATCATCTACTAGCACAATCGGACGATCCGTCCGAAGTAAGGCGTCGTCTGCGTAGCAAAGCTGATCTGTCGCATGAGAATGTTCCTCTTCAAATACGAGTGAAGGATCAAGATCCAACAGCTGTTCACGTGTCGTATGAATGTAAGATGCTCCTTCTATGACGTCATACACACCATGACCAAGCGCAGTTGCCGTTTCAGCAAAGCCGATCACAATCGGCTCGTTTACCGCCGAAAGCTTCTCTTTTTTGAGCGCAGCATAGGCTTCGGTTAACTTAACATGATCATTCGTTTTTAGTGCTTCTACTATATCGTCTTGATGCGGGGGCGTCTTGCCTGTTTGTTCTTTTGCATAAGCCATTGCCAAAAGACCTGAGACGAGGAGTGGTTTCAACGGGTGAACAGGCATATGTTTCCCGAGCACCTTACTAACAAATAAAAAGGCTCTCTTTTTGTTCACCCGTGCCGCCATGTCAAAAAGATGTTCTTTTTCAAGCTGAAGCGTACCCTCTTTGAGGTTAAGCTCCACCTCCATATGTTCCAAGATGTTCAGCGTATGCGGCTTCTGATTCTGTGAGTATGTCGATATAGCTTCTATTTTCATGAAACACCCCGTAAATGTCTGACTTCATTAAAATGTTTTCCGCCCAGCGATAGTGCGGCTTCGTTTCGTTCATTTTATTAGAGAAGGTACTCTTCATCACGCCGACTGTACCATCTGCATGTTCTAAAATACTTAATGCATCCATGTACTCTTCCTTTGTGACAACGTACATGCTTTGAACTGGCTTGAGATGTGTTGGATGGATGACTGTCTTGCCATGAATACCGTTTACCACATCCAGCTTTGTCTCTTTGAGCAGACCTTGCATATGATCGAGTTCAGATGAGGAAGACTCACCGCTCTTAGAAATTGCACGGATGAATGGATTTTGTTCTTTTCGTGCCGGTCCAAAATGCTCCCATACAGCTCCTGATATCACAAAAGAACGACCAAAATAATTGATGATATCTGTGATCAACTCAGCAATGACTCTGATCTCATAAATGGTGGTCTCGCGATCACGGCGAATGCCGTATAATCCACACAGATCCGTTGCCCCAATGCGAATATTCAAAATATATTCCTCATCATTCAGCATGATCTGCTTTAATTCAGACAACACCTGATATCTCGTTTCTTTTTCTAGTAAATCTGGTGTTTCTAAAATGGGCATTCCGTATAGTGTTTTCTGAGTTTGTGCTGAAGCCTGTTTCAAACTGTCCACATATTCCTTTGCATTGTGAACGGAGCACTTTGGAAACACAAAACCAGTCAGTAAATGAAGAGAGGGACCGAGCAAATCTGCCATTTTGAGCAACTGTTTGGGCGAACGAACCCGAATAAATAAAAGCGGCAAATGCTCAGCCATTTCTGGAGAGTGATGAAATGTCTCAGAAAGGCAGGTCAATTGTGCCACTATATTCTGTTCAGCCATGTCCACTTCCTGATCACCAATGGCGTCCTCCAAGCAAAACACAACAGAGCAAAGCGCTTCATATTTCTGCGAAAGCAGCATGTCTGCTACATCCTGTCTTGTCGCAGGCATATACAAAGTAGCACCTAATGCATGCGCAAGTACATGCCTTGGCGTCAATGAATGAACTGCCGCCGGCCGCTTTAAAAAAATATCGTGCTGCCTCGTCTCTGATAAAAAACGAAAATATCGCATGCAGTGCCACCTCCTGTTGTAATGACTTGATGATTCAAAAAAGGATGGAGCCGCTAGTCAACTCCATTCCTTTTTGATCGTCCTATTCTTCTTTTGAAGCCGCAGCTTCGTTTGTTACACCTTGATGCTTCTTCTTATTGATTTTATGAACAATAAACGTTCCGATAAACGCTAGGATAATAATCGCAAAGAATGCAAGATGCGGGATTTCAATATGAGCAGCACTTAAGCCCATTTTGATGGCAATAATTCCAATGAGAATAAATGCCGTATTCTCAAGCTCTGGTATACGGTCGATGAGCACAAGGAATAATTGTGCCACTGTACGCATCATGAGAATTCCAAGCATTCCACCTAAAAGAAGAATCCATACTTCCTCAGATACAGCGAATGCAGCAAGAATACTGTCTACCGAGAAGGCAAGGTCCATAATTTCTACAGAAATAACAGTTGCCCAGAAGACGCCAAATACACGAATCATCCAGCCTTCTTTTTTCAATTCCTTCGCTTCGTCATCTCCGTCACCTAACCAGAAGTGCTTAATGACCAGCCAAGCTAAGTATGCAGCGCCTAGTACCTTAATCCACCAAAACTTAATAAGCAGCATCCCTACGCCAATAAATAGAAAACGGAAGAAATAAGCGCCAATTAATCCGTAGGTTAATGCCTTTTTACGCTGCTTTTCAGGTAAATGTTTCACCATAACAGCTAATACAAGTGCGTTATCCGCTGACAACAAACCTTCAAGCACGACAAGGGTCCCAATAAGCCCCCAAGAGACAGGGTTTGTTAATACCTCTGCCCACATATGCCAATCAAAAAACGAGGCATACGTGTCCAACATATGTTTCAAAATGTCCAACTGGTTTTCCTCCTATAAGTGTAGAAGCATCAGCAGGCTTTCGCCTGCTGTTATTCTTGATCGCTGTTTCTTTCTCACTTTGGAAAATACCCTCATATGAGTCATTGGCAGCGCCTCTTGAATGAAGTTGTTTCTTCTCTTTACACTTCTAACCCATAATTTTGACAAAGAGCTGCAAGTCCGCCAGAGAATCCGCTTCCGATTGCGTTAAACTTCCAATCGCTGCCGTGTCTATATAGTTCGCATACAACGACAGCTGTTTCAATTGAGAAGTCCTCGCCTAAATCAAAACGAATCAATTCTTCCCCGCCCTCTTCATTTACAACACGAACAAATGCATTAGAGACTTGTCCAAAATTCTGGCTGCGTGCCTCTGCATCATGAATCGTAACTGTAATTCCGATACGATCAATGTTAGCAGGAATTTTCGAGAAATCAACGAGAATTTGCTCGTCATCTCCATCTCCTTCACCCGTACGGTTATCACCGGTGTGAGTGACACTGCCACTTGGATGCTGCAGATTATTATAGAACACAAAGTCTGTATCTTGTTGACAACGATTGTTTGCATCTACTAAGAAAGCCGAAGCGTCCAAATCAAATTCGGCTCCGCCTGAATATTTATTCGTATCCCAGCCAAGTCCGATCATCACTTTTGTCAGCCCTGGGTTGGTTTTCGTTAAATCGACACGTTGTCCTTTTGAAAGCTGAATCGCCATATTCGTATCTCTCCTATCTTCTGAAAATATGAAAACGGGCGTTACCCGATATCTAAGCCGAAGTCTGTTGCAATGCGGGCAAGTCCGCCTTGATAGCCTGATCCAACAGCTGAGAATTTCCACTCTCCGCCATGACGGTATAATTCACCTACAATAATCGCTGTTTCAATTGAAAAGTCTTCTGCCAAATCATAGCGAATGAGCTCTTCATTTGATGCCGCATTTAAAATACGGACGTAAGCGTTAGACACCTGTCCAAAGTTTTGGCTGCGTGCTTCTGCATCATGGATTGTAATGACGAAGGAGATTTTCTCAATACTTGCTGGTACAGTTGAAAGATCAACATTGACCTGCTCGTCATCTCCGTCTCCTTCACCTGTACGGTTATCGCCTGTATGTACGATACTTCCGCCACCGCCAGTTGTTTGATTGTAGAAGACAAAGTCAGATGGAGAGTTTGCTTTCCCTGCTGCATCTAAAAGGAATACGCTTGCGTCTAGATCAAAGTCATGTCCGCCATCATACTTGTTTACATCCCAGCCAAGACCTACGACTACTTTTGTTAAACCTGGATTCGTTTTTGTTAAATCAATTTTTTGACCTTTCGCTAAAGAAATTCCCACTAGGAACCTCTCCCTTCTAATTAAATGTAGTTTCTCGTAATATCGGCAAGCTTCGCATCGTTTGTACCATTTCCTACAGCTACAAACTTCCACTCATTCTCGTGGCGATAAAGCTCTCCAACGATTAATGATGTTTTACCTGCATATTCATCTTTCAAATTATATTTCACTAATTCTTGATTGTTTGAACGGTCAACAATTCGGATGTAAGCATTTTGAATCATACCAAAGTGTTGGTTTCTTCTAAGTGCATCATAAATGTTCACAACGAACACCAATTTATTCACATTGCCTGGCACCTTGCTTAAGTTGACGAGGACTTGTTCATCATCTCCGTCTCCTTCACCTGTTAGGTTGTCACCTGTATGCTCAACACTACCGCATTTGCTTTTCAAGTTACCAAAGTAAATCAAATCTTTATTTTCAACAAACTTATCATTTTTCAGCATCAGCACTGAAGCGTCACAATCAATATCAGCGCCGCCTCCGCCGCCAAACAGCTTTCCAAGAAAACCGCCGCCTTGTGACACAGGATCCCAGCCAAGTCCAACTAGAATATTGGTTAGTCCTGCTTTTCCTTTTGTTAAATCAATACGTTGACCTTTTTCTAATGTAATCGCCAAATCAATCACTCCTCCAGCATAATAAAAATCTATTTATTAAGCGATGGACCCTATTAAAATCATCATACATGAAAATTCGACAAAATTCATGAAATGACATTGGAGCCTCTTACTCTTTTTTCTATTTACTAGTATATACGATCTATGTATAAAAGAGGTTTCAATATGATGATATTTTTTTAAAGAAAGATCCATGACAAAAATGATTCATGTCGTAAAAGAAGTGTTTCATGTGAAACATTGTCGAATGTTCCCGTTACACAGCCTCTCGCTTAAACGAAGGGATCGATGCCGCTTCATATGTTGATATAGAAAATTCATGTACATAGCTGTGATAAACCCTTTCATTTCCTTCCGTTCCTGACTTTCTTTATACTTATGAATAGAATTCAACGTATTGATGAAAGGGTGTTGATGATGCCATCACTTCATATATTAGATCAAGTCGCCATCCCTAAAGGCCAATCCGCACAAGAAACATTGGTTCATACGACAGAGCTGGCCAAGCTTGCGGAAACACTGGGGTATGAGCGATATTGGTTTGCTGAACACCACAGCACGAGAGGACTCGCGAGTACAGCGCCTGAAATATTAATGGCACATATTGCTTCACACACATCGACTTTGCGCACAGGCTCTGGGGGTATTTTACTCCCGCAATACAGCCCTTTTAAAGTAGCAGAAGTCACCCGCCAGCTTGAAGCCCTTTACCCTGGGCGGATTGAGATCGGGGTTGGTAAATCCCCAGGCGGAATTGAACGGACGAGACTTGCTTTGACAGACGGCGTGAAGAAAGAACTATCTCAATTTGACCGCCAGCTGGAGGACCTTCTTTTTTACTTATCTGACAGCCTGCCTTCTGGTCATCGGCATGCAGGAGTGAAAGCGGCTCCGCTCGTTGATTCTTATCCGCCAGTCTGGCTGCTTGGACTCGGGGAAAACAGTGCCATCCAGGCGGCATCACTTGGAATCAACTATATTTTCGGACATTTTATTCATCCTGCACGAGGCCGGCAAGCTTTTGAAGCGTATCGGTCACACTTTTCTCCATCCGTTTTCTCACGTCAGCCTCAGTCTATGTTTGCTGTCTTTGTGATCTGCGCAGACACAGACGAGGAAGCAAGCCGCATTGCCACCAGTACAGATTTATGGCTACTTCGGGTTGAAAAAGGGCTGGACAGTCGCGTTCCTTCTATAGAAGAAGCAGAGAACTATCATTACACTGAGCAAGAAAAGAAAAAATTGTTACAAAACCGCCAGCGAATGATTGTTGGCTCAAAGCAAACAGTGAAAGAACAGCTACAAATCTTAATGGACCGCTATCAAACGGACGAGATCATGATATTAAACAATTCATTTGATCCAATGGAAAAACAGCGTTCCTTTGAACGAATCGCAGAACTATTTTGAAGCCAATCTTTCATTGGCTTCTTTTTTTACATTGTTATAAAAAATGGGAAATGTAACATCGAGATGTCAAAAAGCTTCCTTCTGTCATCTGATCGCAAATGTGTCTTCTAATCGTTAGCGAACTGTAAACGCATGGTAGGTGTACCTTTTATATAGTAGAGGTACATATGAAGTAACGGTTTACAATGCTGAGAAGGAAGGAGATGACTGGCCTTGAATAAGCGACTCGACTGGGTGGATGCGGCTAAAGGAATCGGCATTCTGCTCGTCGTTATGGCACATGTACCCATTCCTGATTCATTCAAGCAATTTATATATTCTTTTCATATGCCTCTCTTCTTTTTACTATCAGGTATGATGTTTCGATCATCCTCACAACCTGCTATGTCATTTATACAGAAAAAAGCAAAAAGCTTGCTCTTACCTTATCTCTATTTCTCCATTATTACGTACGTTTTCTGGTTCACGGTAACCCGATTTTTCGCCTTTAAGGGGCAAACAGATATTGATCCCTTCGTTCCTTTTACAGGGATTTTCATTTCAAATGCCGATGAAGCAAGACTGACGCATAACCCAGCCATCTGGTTTTTAACGACGCTCTTTTTAGTGGAAATGTTGTTTTTCTTGATGCATCGTCTGACAAAAGGAAAACCAGCTGTATTGATTTTACTGACCGTCCTTTGCGGCGGAGCCGGATATGCTTCCACGCTATTGTTAAACCAGAGTCTCCCTTGGAATGCCAACGTTGCGTTAACGGCTGTTGTGTTTTATTCAATCGGATTTTTAGCAAAACAATGGTTTGTGGAATTAAAAACAGATCCTACCCTTCTGTTATGTACAGGTCTGCTTGTACTGACTGCATATATGCAAAGCTTCAATTCACGAATTGATATGCGGGTCAATGACTATGGGGATCTATTCATTTTTTATGCTTGTTCACTGCTCGGTTCAGCTGCTGTTATTTATTTAAGCTTCAAATTGAAAACGTCCACGATATTGACGTATCTCGGACGTCATTCCATTGTGATTCTCGTTCTGCAATTTGCCGGTATCGATATCATGAAGGCATTTGTTTATTACGGACTAGGCATCAATATCTCTGATACAGCGCAGCTTTCTTGGACGCTCTTTTATACGATCGGTACATTGCTGCTCATGGTGCCATGTATCTCTTTCTTGAGCAAGTATCCTATGCTGCTCGGCAAACCAGCAAAGTCAGCACACCGCTACAAAGAAAAAACATCCGCCGGCTAATGGGGCGGATGTTTTTCTATTATTCATCATTTAATTGAGATGGATAAAGTGTCATTCCTCCATCAACAAATAATGTAGTACCTGTAATATAGGCCGCTTCTTTCGATACGAGAAATGCAGCGGCGGATCCAATCTCCTTCGGATCGCCAAACGTTCTCATTGGAATTTTCTCAAGCTGCTTTTGTTTTTTCTGTTCATCTTGAAGGTCGTCATTTGATTCCGTTGCCATTGTACCTGGTGCAATCGCATTGACCCGAATACCCGCTTCGGCATAATCAAGAGCCAGCGTCTTCGTCATCATATTCATTCCTCCTTTAGAAGTAGAGTAATGAACATTGAACGGCCGCGGGATCTCTTGATGGACACTGGATATATTCAAGATTGATCCTTTCACATCATGCTCCATCATATAGGCGATTGCTGCCTTTGCTCCTAAAAATGAGCCTGTGATATTCACATCAATGACCTTTTGCCATTGTTCCAACGTCATTTCATGCGGCATTGCTTCTTCACCATTAAATCCCGAATTATTGACGAACACATCTAGTGCGTTAAAATTCTCCAGCGCAGCATCCATTAACGCCTGAATCCCTTCCTCTTTGGAGACATCTGCGTGTACTTTCACCGCCCTACCTCCATGCTGTTGAATGGCTTGTACTGTTTCTTCAGCCCCCTCTTCATCACCTTTATAATTCACAACCACGTTCATTTGTTCTTGTCCAAATCTCAAGGCGATGGCTTGTCCTATACCTTTAGAAGAACCTGTCACAATGGCTGTTTTCCCTTTTAAATCTTGATACATCTTCATTTCCTCCAATCACGTGCTTCATCTTGTTGATACACAATGGTTACCCATTTTGAAAAAAAGAAAAACACAATCCTCTTGAATACAAAGGATTGTGCTGTTCATCAAGCTAAAAGGTGTTATAAACATTCTCACATGTTTCAGCTGTGGGCTGGTAAAAGCAATGTGACTTATACCTTGCCACAAACGGCTGATTGTACCAAGTGGATGGACAATTTCCAGGCGGTTTGAAATACCAAAGACTGAATTTCGCAGGCCAAAATCGTTCACCATTAATGTTCCTCCGCGCAAGTGTCTTTTCACTTTCTCGTGCTCGCTGATAAAAATAGCCATGCGTGACTGCCTCAAACGCATGCTCCTGATAAATCATTTGTGGAATCGTACGCAGCCCTTTAAAGTCAGAACAGTTGGCACGCAAACGATTGATGCCTACATTTCCTACAAGCAGCATCCCTTGTTTCCCTTCACCTTCCGCTTCGGCTCTCAGCAGTCTGGCCATTAAATCAATATCAGAGCTTGTCGCTCTTACCACTGCCATACATCCACCTCCCATTCATTTCTCTTTTATTTTATGTAGGGTTTCTGTGTAGATGACTGCCATTTTGAAGGGAAAAGACACATTCCGTGTCGAGAGCCTGTCTAAATACCTCAACATTTCGCTGGACAAGTGTCTCTATGTCAACAACACACAAACCTAGTGATCATACACATCACAGGAAAAAATATTCATTACTAACGACTCATTTACAAGTCATAAAAATCCTTCTATTTGCTACATCTTCTTCAAAAACAGTCATTTGAACCTATTCAATAATCCGACTCAAAACCTTAAAATATAAAATGTTGAGTTTTTACAGGAGATTTCAAACAATAAAATACACATTTCTCCTCTCAACATAGTGTCATTTTTACTACTTGAAGTGGATGAACCTTTCGAACGCACTGAGGTATTGACAGTACTTTCGCTTCATTCTACAGTAAAAAACATACAGTATTTTTCTTTTTGTGCAAAAAGAACGATATGAACTAAAGCTTTCCAATGAAATTCACCATAAAACCCGAGGAGGAAAACATCTCATGTTTAAAAAGAAATTATCCCTGTTTCTTCTGATTTTGTGTGTAACTGTTGTCGCTGCTGCTTGTAGTGGTGGAAAAGACAAAACTGCTGCGAAAGAAAGCGATACAAAAAAATCCCTTGATGCAGCTGAAGTAAAAGTAGAAAGTGCTGAGTACACTTTACCACCTCAATACGATACATCTGTTCAGGATGATCAATATGTCCTAAAAGTGAATGTATCTGTAAAAAACATCAGCAAAGAACCATTGAATGTGGATAAAAGCAACTTTACGCTTTACCAAGATGACGCTCAGGTGTCTACCATCTCTCCTGATGACTACAACGAAGTATTATCTTCAAGCTCTCTAAATGCAGGTAAAGTATCAAAAGGTGGTCTTTTCTATGTAGTTGATAAAGAAAAAGACTATCAACTTGTCTACACAGAGCCTGGTACTGGATCGAAAAAAGATGACAAAACACTAGAATTCGATATTAAAGGAAAAGACTTGATGAAAAAGGCAGATACACTTCAAGCGTCTGCAAAAGCCCTTTCATCTTATATTGATGTCATGATCTTTGGTAAGAAAAATGACGATTTCGAAAAACTAACAGGTGATAACAAATCAACTGTCGTAAACGAATTTGATAAATCATTCAAACAAGGCTACATTTCTTCTTCTGGTATTTCATCTAGCTCAGCAAAAGACGAAAACCTTGATAAGCTTCTAAAAGCTGTAAAAGAAACATTAGCTGAAAAATCAAAAGTATCAACGAAAACAAAATCAATCAGCGGTGATAAAGCTGTCGTGACTGTGACACTTACACCAATTGATGCAAGCCCGCTTGTCGATCGTTTAAAAGAAAAAGCAACTGAATTCTACAGCAAAAACCGTACAGCATCTTATGATGATGCACAGAAATATCTACTTTCTATCTATCCAGATGAATTTAAAAAATTAGGACCATCATCTTCTGAAGAAACAGTAGAAGTGAACATGAAGAAAAACGATATCGACCAATGGAAACTTGATTTGAACGACTACAAAACAAGCTCATTGGTTGAAAAGTTCATCAAGAACTAAAGAAAAACCCCCGGTTCCCGGGGGTTTTCTTTAGTCTTTTTTTGATTGATGTCTATATTTGATTCCGACATACAAACAAGTAAGGAAGAAAATGGTGACCCACACCCACAAAACATTCACCATCAATAATGTGGTGGCTACTACGATCAAAATTGTGAGATCTAGTTTTTTTTCTAGTTTTTTATGGGTGAGAACGAAAATGATTAGTAGAAAAGCGATGAAACAGGTGATTCCATAACTGAAAGCTGCGGGCAATTTTCGCACCTCCTTATTACAAGGCGTATACTGACAAAAGGATACAACATACTATGAAGATGAATTCCCCTTTTCAGCATCATATCCTTTTATGATGTCAATCGGATCAACTGCATCATCTTCTTTTATGTATTCCTCTACATAAGGAGTGATTAATTTCTCGAACCTTTGCTCATCGTCTACTAAAGCAATATAAGTTTCATCGCCTTCATAGTCAGATTGGAATAAATGTGCAACAGAACCTAAAGCTCTATCAATTGCATTTCTCAATTCTATCAGCCCTTTTTTATTCCCTAAAATGAAAGCTTCAAAATGATGTGTTTGCTGAGCATATATATTACATAACCCCAAAACATCATCGTCTTCTAATTGATCACTCATATACAAAACCCCTTTTAAGTAAAATGAAGTCAATTTTACACGACTGAGCATTTTTATTCTATCACCTCATTCACATTGTGA
This sequence comes from Bacillus sp. FSL W8-0629, assembly GCF_038593225.1. NCBI lineage: Bacteria > Bacillati > Bacillota > Bacilli > Caryophanales > Bacillaceae > Bacillus > Bacillus sp. FSL W8-0629. Next base: position 301,370 of record NZ_CP151975.1, on the reverse strand, counting down.
TCCCTTTTTTATCACTCACTTAAACATACAAAACAAAAAACTTGTAGAAAAAATCTACAAGTTCTTCATTTCTATCAATGAAATGTTCTTTCTATTTCGCAAGCATCCATTTCTCTTTCATAAACAAACTTCTCACGATGACAAACAAGATCATCACTGTCAGCGCCGAGGAGCCGAGCGTCAGGGCAATTGACATCGGGTCAATGATGCCAAACATCAATTGCTTGCATAGTGCGTGAATATTAAGGAATGGGATCGCAAAATAATACGTATCTAGCTGCGTAGCGCCTGCTCTCATGGTGAAAAACATCGGAATCACACCTAGTGTAATGATCATGGACATGTACGATTGTGCTTCTTTCACTGAGCTTGAAACGACACTGAGCAGCAGTTCAATCATGGATACCATGAATGAGAAAATAATTAATGCCGCAAACATAACGCCGATGATGCTCCACACTTGATCTCCGAAGTTCAGCGCTTGTTTCAGTTTTTCTGTAAAGAGCAATGTAGAGAGCAGAAGCATGCCAATCGCCACAATGCCACTTAATATACCAAACATAGAAACAGCTAGCCATTTTCCAATTAAAAGCTGAAGTCTGCTGGCCGGTGTCAGGAATAAAGCTTCAATTGACTTTCTATCCTTTTCACCTGCTACGATATCAAGCGCAGCTGGCAAAGCACCTGAGATCACAGAGGTCACTAAAATCATTGGAAGAAGAATCGACAGCAGCATGGCGGTCACCCCGTTTTCTCCATCCCCGTCCTCTCCTTCTTGCACATCAACCGATTGCACCTCAAACGGATGAATCACTGACGATTTGATCTGATCCTGTGCCAAACGCTTTTCTACGACTTGATTTTGATATTGTTCAAGCAATGATTGCAGCATTTGAACCGCAATCACTGAATCATCATCTGTTGGATACCCATGGACTTTAATGGCAAACGATGTTTGATGCTGAAGCATATCGCCTGCATCTTTTGGCATTTCTAGATAAGCATTTGCCTCACCGTCTTTAACGGCTTGCTGCGGGTCATCAAATGTTTCAAGTTTCAGGTTTTTCACTTCTTTGATCATGTCATTCATATCGGACGGAAGCTTTTCATTGATTGCGACTGTATATGTTTTATCGCCTGGGTCAGCGATCATGCTTTCGTAGAAAAACACGAGTCCGAGCATCGTCAAAAGAGGGATCAACACTGTTAAGAGCAACGTTTTCCTGTCTCTGAGCGAATCTGTCATTTCTTTTAAAAAGACGGTTTTCCACATTATGCATTCCCCCTTGCGAGCTTCGACATAAAGATGTAATTCAAGTCTTCACTTTGTTCCTGTGCATATAATTCTGGAAGCGTTCCTTTGTACACGAGCTCCCCTTGATGTATCATCATGACACTGTCACAAAGCAGGCTGACTTCTTCCATGATGTGGCTTGAAAATAGAATCGTTTTATTTTGCTGTTTCAACTGATGAATAAACTCTCTGAAAATATTACTCGATGTGATATCTAAACCTGTTGTCGGTTCGTCAAACAAAATAATGTCAGGGTCATGAATCAATGTTCTGGCAATCGCCACCTTTTGCTTCATCCCTCTTGAAAATCCTTTTACCTTGCGATCCATGTACTGCCTCATCCCGAATCGCTTTGCCAAATCCTCAATTCTTGCTTTGATTTCATGCTGATCTAAGCCATATAATTTCCCAAAGTATTCAAGGTTTTCACGAGCCGTCAAACGGTCATAAAGCCCCGTCTCGCCGCCAAATAAGACCCCAATTCGCTTCTTCACTTCAGTTGCTTCTTTGACTGTATCAAAGCCTGCAACATTGACTGTTCCATGAGTAGGCTCCAATAATGTCGCAACGGCGCGTAATAATGTGGTTTTCCCCGCCCCATTTTCTCCTAAGATGCCGACGACTTCTCCTTCCTTCACTGAGAATGTCATATGTTTCATCGCCTTTACGACTTTTTTCTTATCTGTAAACCAGCAACTACAATCGCTGAGAGTAATCATTTGGTTCGCCCCTTTCGACTATCTACGTCTATGATAGAAAAAATACCGCCTGTCTGACATAAAAATGTCGCGAAACGTCCTTTTTCTGTCTTGAAATGATCCATTTTAAAAAACAAATGGTAAAATAGACAAATAATAAGAAGAGTCATAGGTGATTTTTATGATAAAAGTAGGTCTTGTCGATGATTACCGAGTGGATTTAGAAAAGCTGCATGCCATTGTCGGCAGAATGGATGCTGTTGACATCGTTTTTGTGACGCAGTCAGCGGAGGATGCATATGAGAAGGTCAAACAGGGCGACATTGATCTATTGTTTGCAGACATTGAGATGCCTGGCATGTCAGGCTATGAATTAGCAGACCTTATTCACTCCCATGCACTGAATGTGGATGTTGTATTTGTGACGGGAAACAGTGGGTATGCTGTCCATGCCTTTGATTTGAATGTCCATGATTATATTATGAAGCCTTATCAAGCTGATCGAATCGCCAAATCCTTAGAGCGCTACATGTTCACCAAGCAGGAGAAAAGCATTCACGGACGGCTTCTCATCAAGCAGCAATCAGATATCCATGTACTGCAAAAAAAGGATGTCATCTTTGTTGAACGTACTGGCAGGTCGACGACCATTGTCACAACAACAGGAGATATTCAAACATACCAAACTCTCAACGAGTTAAAAGGTGATTTAGCTGAGAAAGACTTTATCCGCTCCCACCGCTCGTTTATCATCAATATTCATTACATTAAGAACTTTTCGGCGTATGCCAAAAATTCATTTATCGTGTCTTTTGAAGGGACTGATAAAAAAGCCATGATGACGAAGCAGCAATTAGAATACTTTAAGAAATACTACTTTTAAGGAGAACGAACGTGAACGCTTTCTATCTTGGATTTCGCATATATACGCTCATCTGGCTCGGTCTTGCAGTTCAAGCTGCTGCTAAAGCTGTTCTGCCTTTGTCATCAAGCATGGTGTGGCTTCTGACCTTTTGCATCATGTGCCTTTACACCTTTTTCATTTACAAAAGGTTTTGGCTAGGTATGAGTGGTTACGTGATATTAGGCGCTTTTGTGCTCATTACCTGTTCAGGCATTTCACTTTTTCTCACGCACGGAAATGGACTAAGCCATCTTTTAACTGTCATCATCATTTTGACAGCCGATCTCCTTTCCTTCAAGGTGATGCAAACGGAGCAACGATTAAATGGACGGCTTCAAGAGCTGAGCCATGCTGAGTCGAGAACCAATGACTTGCTGCTTGAGCTGCGAAGTAAACACCATGAAACAGCTAGACATTTAAATGCCTTTTCCGCATCGAATGACGAGCATGAGATCAAAGATTTGATTCAGCAATACGTGAAACATTTCCCTTGGATCAAAGGGGAAAATGCTTATTTGGCTTCCACCCTTCATTCCTTTTTCCAGCGGGCTGAAAAAGAGGACATTGCCCTTTCACTAGATCTTCAAGCACCCTTTTCTTCTCTTCCTTTTTCTAAGGCGGATCAGGTGAGTTTTACTGGCAACCTGCTTGATAACGCATTAGATGCCGCCATTGAAGCGAAGCAAGCTGGGAACGAGGGAAACATCTCGATCACGACTTCCATCCGGAGCGGGCTCTTTTTGATTCATTGTGAAAACAGTACTAAGGGCATGGAAAAACACGTATTAGATCATCTGTTCAAGACGTTTGGCCGCTCGACAAAAGGCGGTGATCATCAAGGTATGGGTACTTATATCATTCATCAGCTTGTTGAAAAGGCAGACGGCACGCTTGATTTTACGTATCGTTCTCCAAACCTGAGGCTCGTGATCAAGATTCCTCTCACAATGGCATAAAAAATAAGGTGCTACTTGGCACCTTATTTTTTATATTATGAAAAGATCTGATCGATTTCGTTGATTTCTTCTTTTGTTAATTGAACATCGTTTGTTTTCAAGTTTTGTAAGACTTGCTCGGCTCGTTTTGCACCAGGAATAATGGCATCAATGCCATCCTGCGCCAACAGCCACGCCAGCGCTACATGGGCTGTTTCGGCATGTTTTGATTGCGCAATGGTCTTCAGTTTGTCTACTTTTTCGAGGTTTTGAAGGAAAGCATCGCCTTGGAAAAGCGGGTCCTTTGCTCGAATATCATCAAATGTCGCATCCTTTGTAAACTTCCCAGTCAACAGGCCTGACGCCAATGGAAAATAAGGGATAAAGGAAATCCCATGCTCCACGCAGTATGGGAGAAGGTCTTGTTCTGCCTGACGTTTTAGCAGAGAATACTCTGATTGAAGCACGTCTAGGTGTCCATCTCGATTAAAGGTTTGAAGCTGTTCAAAATCAAGGTTTGATGCCCCAATTGCCCGGATTTTCCCCTCATCCTTCAATTCCTTTAAAGTACCTGCCACTTCATCCAGCGGCGTGCGGCCGTCTGGGAAATGCATATAGTACAAATCAATATAATCAGTTTGCAACCTCTTCAGGCTGTCTTCGACCTGCTGTCTTAAGAAATCACGGCTATTATCCAGTTCAATTTGCCCGTTTACTTCTTTATGAGCCCCTTTTGTCGCAAGAACCAGTTCTTTTCTGCCGCCTCTTTTGGCAATGATCTCGCCAATCAATTCTTCTGAACGGCCCAGCCCATAAATAAAAGCAGAATCTAAGAAATTGACACCATGATCAAGAGCAGTTTCTACTAGCTCCCGCCCTGCATCTTCACTCAGATTCGGGAATAAATTATGGCCACCTACTGCATTTGTTCCAAGCCCTATCGGATTCACCTGTAAATCAGTTCGTCCAAGCGTTACTTTTTTCAAAAGCTCATCTCCCTTATCTGCTTAATCATCCTTATTTTCCCATGAATCATTTTCAACATTCAAGTATTCTGCTCTCTGAAAATCAATCTGAAGGTGGACGCTTTGAAAGAAACAGATTCGTATGATGAAGATATACTTAAACGAAAAGCTTTGCGATGTGAATCCTAACACATCTTTTGAAATGAAAACTACCTCCATTTCAAGATTTTTACACACAAAACATTTAAAACTCATGATAAATAGATAAATTAATTCTTATTAACTAGTATATTTTACTTATTAAATTCCGTTTTTTATAGGTATTTGTGTAAAAATCTATCAAAGATAGGGAATACAACCTATTCCTCATCACGAATGAAATTCGATAGAATGAATAGTGCAAATCGTCATTAGGAGATTTTCCCCTTTAACACCCGAATATACCATTCTATCTGTTTCTTTTTTCTCAGTCAGATAGCGGGAAGAAAATGACGAAAGAAAAGCAAAGGAGCATCAACTGTGAATCTTAAAAAAATAAGTGCACTCCTCATGATTTCATTCGTGATGATCATCTCTGCAGCCTGCCAGAGCTCAGCAAAATCAACAAAGGCTGACCAAAAATCAACAAAAACAGCAGAGGTAAAAGTGAATAGCTACGAATATACGTTACCAGAAGACTCAACAACTACCTTGCGAGACAATGAATTGGTGTTAAAAGTCAACCTGACGATCACCAACAAAGGTGACAAAGCCCTTTCACTATATAACTCTGATTTCACCCTTTATCAGGACGATGCCAAAGTCTCTGATTTAAAATTCTACGGCAGTAAAGACCGCCTTGATCTTGGGTCCTTGAACAAAGGGAAATCACTATCAGGAGCGCTTTATTTCCTAGTAGATAAAGGCAAAAAATATCAGTTCGTGTACCAAGATAGCATCAAGAAAAACAGCGATTCGATCGAAATGGAACTAGATGGCGAAAAGATACTGGATTCAGCGAAAAAGCTAGATAACCCAGCAAAAGCACTATCTGCTTATACAGATATCATTGTTTTTGACAAAAAGAATGATCAATTCTCAGAATTAACAGGTGACAATCAATCAGATGTCGTTAATAAATATCACGAAATGTTTGTGAAAGACTTTAAGAGAAGTGCAGGCATATATGGAAACGAAGTCAGTGACCGCGATATTTTATCCATGTACAAACGCATGCAAAATACAATGAAGGATAAAGCGAAAGTGGAAACAAGTGTGAAAACCATCTCAGATGACGAAGCGAAGGTTGTCGCTCAAGTAACCGGTATTGATGCTTCTAACTTAAAAGACAAACTAGACAAACAAAGAGATGAGTTTTACAACGGCAAAATCCGTTCGAAAGAAGAATTGTATAAGAAAAGCTTGAATATGTACGCATCTGAGTTTGAAAAGCTTCCTCCAGTCTCAAGCCCTGCTGAGTATGAAGTGAAAATGAAACGTAACGGAGATGGTCAGTGGAAAATTGACCTCAATGATTATAATACAGAGCAATACATGAGTAGTTTTATTAAAACAAGATGATGAAAAAAAGACGCTGGCTCCTTGAAAGGTGCCGCGTCTTTTTTCATGCTATGATACAGTCGTCTCTTGCTCTTCTTTGACCGCTTTTTCAATATCTTTAAATCGGCTCGATACAGTGGACGCACTAATGCCATACTTTTTAGCAACTTGTGCTTGAGAAAGCGGGGCATCGCTTGCTAGTGAATGAATATAATATTCGATTCCAGCAGCAAATGACGCCGCTTTACGGATCACAGGTGCTTTCTGATCACAGTAAGCTTTCCAAACCGTTAAAGCGCCATCTGTCAGGCTTTGGTCACCGTGCTCTTTCATCCCGTCTTCAATCAGCTTGGCTGTTTCCAGCTGAACGTCACTAGCCCAGTCCATCCGATCTGCTGATAGTCCTACTGTACTTCCTTCTGTTTGAGCAGGCGCTTCTATTTCTTCAACTTCTTGCTTCGCAAACATACACTTCAGCACTTCAGGGAAGGCTTCTCTCATAAATGTGCTACGTGCTCCTCCGTTTGCCTCATGTGCTTCAACGAGCTGGCGAACCTGAAGAAGAAGCGTATCAGTAAACTCTTTCGCGAACATCGTATATTGAATGAAAAACTCTGCTTTTTCTTCAAACTGAACAGGGAAACCTAGAACAAGACTACCTTTCTCTGGCAGCACGGTTTGATCCGGCTTCACATCAACTTCAACCTTCTCAGCTGTCACCATATTCTCAAAGTAAAGAGACTCGTCCGTTTTTTCATTTAATAAAAGCAAAGATGGCTCCATGTCTGTCCAAGATTCAACCACTTGTCTTGTTTTAGGACGGGTAATATCTTCTGCTTTTTTTGTCAGGAATTCTTGGAAGATAGTCTCTTTCTTATCTGTTAATGGGCGGAAGAAAATGCCCCATACACTCAAATGAAAGACTGAGATTTGTTGCGTTTCTTTATCCATATCTGCTAGGAAAGAAAACTCATTAATGAATTGATTGATCGCTCTCTGATGCTTAGAGAACGCATAATTCATTAAATCCTTTTGAACTTGTACAGCTTCTTTAAACACAAGCTCAGACGTTTGTTCTCCGCCTGACTTTTGACCACAGCAATGTTTATATTTTTTTCCGCTTCCGCATGGGCAGAGCGCATTTCGTTTAATTTTTCCCAAAATAAAACCTCCGACATTCTAGTCTAACCTCACTATTTTAACAAACGATTGCACAGGAGAGTTTTATTTTCAAGAAAAAAGAAAAATCAGAATGATCAGATAAATAACAAAGACGTCTAAAAGAGCAAGGCGGCTCATAGTCAAAAGCACTCTGTCTCTGTTTATTTTCTCCAATCATTCCAATAGATTTCCCTCAGCTCATCCCTTCGAATAGCTGCTTTGCTTCAAAATAAAAGATTTGCACGAACTTTTTCGTATTGACTCTGCCTGTTGACCCTGCAGAAGAAGAAGTCTTCTGCATTTCTTTCATCCTTTGGCTGACATCAGTGAAATCAAAAAACTTCGACGCATAGTGCTCAAATTTAGGATTTGAAAAATCTGTGAGCCCAAGTGATGCGAAATGATTTAAGGAATGATGGATGGCTCGTCTAATTCGCTGCTCTGCTGCTTTCACTTCCCGCATCACTTCCACATCCGCCGCACCACGACCAAGCTTTCGTTCCGCCGTTTTGATAAATAGCTGCTTTAATGGCGGAAAATTCACCTCATGAGAATTGGCTGTCTGCGTTTCATGTAAGTAGATCAATATCTCTAGTAAATCCTTAGAGCCACTCTCTCCGACAATTCCTAATTCAGATAGGAGGAATTCCCCTGCCTCTTTCATCGTTCTTCGCTTTGATCCAGTACCTGTCTCATGAGAAATCACTGGCTCTAATGGCAGCACATGCCGAAGAGAAGCTTGAATATCGTAAATTGATTTTTCGAGCTTGATCCGCTCCATGACCTTTCGAATGACACTGACAATCTCAATTCGATTGACGGGTTTATGAATATAATATTCAATTCCAAGTTCATAGGCTTCTGCCATCATCTCTTTTGCTTCTACTTGAGATATCATGATGACCTTTCCTTTGAATTCAGGGTGAATATGACGTATGGTTTGAATGCCGTCTCTAGCTGGCATTAAAAGATCAATCAGAAGGATGTCTACTTTTTTCAAGTTCAATGAATTCGCTTCTAATCCAATGCCGTCATCAGCTTCATCCACGACCTCTCCTAGATCCTCATCCTCAATGATCTGACCTAAAATCGAGCGTATTGCACGATCATCATCTGCAATGAAAAATCGCATACACTCACCCTCTCTGTATTAAATTTTTTATCGGAAGGACAAGCTGAAAAGCTGTTCCTTTCGTTTCTTTCTGCTCAATCTGGATTTGACCGTCCAGCTCTTGAACCAGCTCTCTCACATAGGATAAGCCAATCCCAGTTGACGGTGTTCCATATGCATCAAATTTTGAGGTATATCCAGGATCAAATACAATCTCTCTCAATTTCTCAGGGATACCCGGTCCATCATCCTCGACCCGAATCTCTATTTTATCATGACTGCCTTTTAATACGAGTGAGATGGCTCCATCATCCTTGATTGCTTCAACTGCATTTGCCATTAAATTATTAATCAGCGATAAGAAAATGAACACATGATACTCATGCAAGTGAATGCCTTTTATATTAGATGTAAAGGAAATGTTCTTCCCGAGAGATAGCGCATATTTCTCTTGAATGCGAATCACGATTTGAACAAGATCCTCTGCCCTCATATAATCTTGCATGTTTTCCTTTGAAATCAGCTTTGAAAGCCCAGCGTAAATACGCTGATTGTCCTTTTTAACTTCATGTATTTCCCCTGCAAGCTTCAGCAGCTCCTGACTCACTTTCTTTCCTGCCTCATGTTCATTCAGCAGACGATAGAGCCGATAGGATTCTTGCGTTATGTGCTCTGTATGATTTAACGTTTTCTTTAAATGAACTGTTTCCTCATATAAATTTGAAATGACCATCATCATATGCTCATTTTGCTTCATGATTTGTTTCTCTCTTGATTGTGCCTCATACAGCCTCATCATATTAAAAAAGCTGATGACCACGAAGCTGTGAGCAAATGCAATGAGGATCATATCACTCAGCTTTGAGAAAGTCATGGTTGTATCAAACACTAAAAATTGTACAAACAGCTCAACAAAATCAGCCAGCAGTTCAATCATCAGTCCGATCAGCCCAATAAAAATGGAACGCTGCTTGAAACGGCCTGTACGGACAACAAAGAAAAGAAAAGCATAAGTAAAGTAAAAAAAGAAGCTCGGAAACTGCTGATAAAATGACAGAGCCAGATCAGCTTTTTGCTGAATAAGATCTAAACCTACCCGAAATAGGACAATGGCTGCGCCTGTTAAAAACCCTGGCAGCAATGGTCTTGATTTTCTTAAAAGTAATAAGCAAAAGAAAAACGCAGGTGCCCCAAAACTAATACGAAATGTTTCATTCACAGGATAAAACTTCAGCTCTCCCGCAAGCGGCACAATGACGATCATAAAAATCAAAATAAATGCGTCTTTTTTGACAAGCTGGTTTAAACTCAAATGACTGACATCCCTTCCCCTGTTTACATAGCCACAGTATACAAGGAGACTCTTTGCTTCACAATGAGCAAAAAAATTATTTTCACGGCTACTTCTCTCTTCAAAATCATTTTTTATGACTATTCTCCGAGAAGGCATGGTGACCTTTCAGCTATTCTACGATTTGGAGATTGTCTACAATAATGGGAATTGTTTAGACAATTACATGCAGACTGATTTTTATTTGTAAGTTTTTCTGTAGATTTTCGTCAGATTGTGTAGTTTCCAAGATAAATTGAATGAACAATTTTAGTGAAACTATATGTAAGCGTTTTCTGAATTTTCACTAAAAACCCTTTTTGTTGTTTCGCCGCCAAAGCCTTCATTTGAACATATATTTAGGTGTAAAGGAGTGGTACAAGCAGCGCATGACAAGTTCTTTATAGATGTGTAACATGTTTTCGTGCCTATTTGATCGCATTTTTTGTCATCCGCCAATTCAATAGGGTACTTTTTGATTTTTGATTGGAGGAATCGTATGAAAACAGCAATTTCTAATAATACACAACACGCATGTCAGTCTTCTGTTGATCAATGGGCAGAAGAAATACGTCCGTATTACAAAAACGGGCAGAACGCTGGCTACATTCCAGCACTCGGAAAAGTAAATTCCTCTCAACTTGGTATCAGCGTGATAGGCCCAGATGGATCATCTGTACGTTATGGTGATTGGGACGTTCCCTTTACCCTGCAAAGTATCTCAAAAGTCATCAGCTTTATAGCTGCCTGTTTAGGAAGAGGCGTTCCGTACGTCTTGGATCGGGTAGATGTAGAGCCAACTGGTGATGCATTTAATTCCATCTACCGCCTTGAGATGCATAAACCAGGGAAGCCCTTTAATCCAATGATTAATGCTGGAGCTATTACCGTATCCTCCATCCTTCCTGGAAAGACTTCTACAGAAAAGCTAGCATATATTTTCGATTTAATCGAAAACTTAATAGGGAAGCGTCCTTCTGTTAATGAAGAGGTTTATCAATCAGAATGGGCAACTGCACACCGCAACCGGGCACTTGCTTATTATTTAAAAGAAACCAATTACTTAGAATCAGATGTCGAGGACACGTTAGAAGTGTATTTAAAGCAATGTTCCATTGAGGTCACAACAGAGGACATCGCCTTGATTGGACTGATTATTTCAAGTGATGGCTACCATCCCTTTAAACAAGTCCAAGTCATCCCAAAAGATATCGCAAGACTAACAAAGGCATTGATGCTGACATGCGGCATGTACAATGCGTCTGGTAATTTTGCCGTTTTCGTAGGCGTTCCAGCCAAAAGTGGTGTGTCTGGAGGAATCATGGCTTGCGTTCCGCCAAGCGCAAGAAGAGAATTCCCATTTCAGACAGGCTGCGGTATCGGCATTTATGGTCCTGCCATTGACGATTGTGGAAATAGTATTACCGGTGTCATGATGCTGAAGAAACTCGCCAAAGAGTGGGATCTCAGTATTTTTTAAAAAGAACAGTGATGAATTCGAAGAGGTGATGTTATGAACGAAAAAGCTTTGCTATCTTATTTAACAACTACAAATGATTTTATTTGGACTTATCTAATCATTGCTCTGTTACTTGGAGTAGGGGTCTACTTCACATATAGATCACGCTTCCTGCAAGTCAGAATGCTCAAAGAAATGCTGCGTGTTCTAAAAGAAGGAAGAAAAGAAAAAGAGGGAATCTCACCGTTCCAAGCTTTTGCCATCAGTATGGCAGCACGTGTCGGAACAGGGAATATCACAGGGATTGCCATCGCTATTGCGATCGGTGGACCTGGCGCAATCTTCTGGATGTGGATCGTCGCGATTATCGGTTCTGCTTCAAGCTTTGTTGAAAGTACACTAGCTCAGGTGTATAAAGTCAAAGATAAAACAGGATTCCGCGGTGGACCTGCTTATTACATGGAAAAAGGGTTAAATAAGCGCTGGATGGGGATTTTATTTGCCATCCTGATCACGATCTCTTTTGGGATTGTCTTTAACGCAGTGCAATCAAATACAATCACCGTCGCTTTTAAAAACTCTTTTGGCCTAGATCGTTTAACTGTCGGAATCGTTATGGCTGTTATTTTTGCGTTCATTATTTTCAAAGGAATCAAAGCGATTGCAAAAGCATCTGAATATATTGTCGTTTTTCTTGCCGTTGCTTACATCGGGATTGCTTTCTTTGTCATTATCACAAATATCACTGAACTACCAGGTGTCATCAGTACGATTGTGAAGCATGCTTTCGGATTTGAGCAGTTTGCCGGCGGTACATTAGGTGGAGCATTGTTACAAGGGATTAAACGCGGTCTCTTCTCAAACGAAGCCGGTATGGGTAGTGCCCCTAACGCAGCAGCAACTGCTGTCACGAGCCACCCAGTCAAACAAGGATTAATCCAAGCATTTGGTGTGTTAACAGATACGTTAATTATTTGTACAAGTACAGCCTTTCTTGTTCTGTTCTCTGATGCGTATAAAACAACCAATCTGGAAGGAATTGAGCTAACTCAGGCTTCATTAAGCCAGCACATTGGGCCTTGGGCTTCTGGATTCCTGGCGATCATGATTTTCTTATTCGCTTTTAGTACGTTAATCGGTAACTATTACTATGGTGAAACGAACATTGAGTTCTTGGGAGCGAATAAAATTTGGCTCAACATCTATCGTGTTGCTGTCATTGGCATGGTTCTATTCGGAGCTGTTGCGACTGTTCCTCTCGTTTGGGGTCTAGCCGACTTATTCATGGGTCTCATGGTCATCGTCAACCTCATTGCCATTACCATGTTGTCCAAAGTCGCCTTTGCAGCACTGAAGGATTACATGAGACAGAAAAAAGAAGGCAAAGATCCTGTTTTCTATAAAAATGCCGTTCCAAACAATGAAGAGATTGAATGCTGGGACGACGAACCGGTTTCCTTGAAAAAGAATCAAATCGGATAAAACAAATAAGCTCTGGTCATATGATCAGAGCTTTTTCCTTTATGCTAAAAATTCGAGAATGAGCTTGTTCACGACATCTGGTTTTTCATGATTGATCCAATGAGTCGCATCATCAACAAAAATCAGTTGTCCATTTGGGCAAATCTTGATCGTTTCTTTTGCGAGCTTTCTGCTTAGAAACTTGTCCTCCATTCCCCAAATCATTCGGACAGGCACGAGAATTCGTTTGGAAATCGGTTTTTCAAAGCCGCCTTTTTTAATCGCTCGATACCAATTCAACATGGACGTAATGGCTCCAGGCTGCGTCCATGCCAGCTTATAGCTTGAGACATCTTCTTTTGTAAACAAATGAGGTCTAGCAGATAGTCCAATGGCTTCATCCAGTCTTTGAAAGTGATTTTCTTGAAGCGTTGCCTCCGGTACATTTGGAAGCTGAAAAAACGCGATATAAGAGCTCTTCTTCCACTGCGGCGGATAAAATGGAAGGACCTTCATCATCACACGCGGATGCGGCATGTTGACGATGATTAATTTCTCTACATATTGAGAACGGGTTGAAGCAAGGTGCCAAGCAACCGCTCCGCCCCAATCATGTCCGCCGACAATAGCCTTTTGATTTGGGCTCAGCGCCTTAATTAATCCCACGATATCATCTCTTAATTTGTCTAAGACGTATGATTCGACTCCTTCCGGTTTGTCACTCAGATGGTATCCCCTTTGATCAGGAACAACGACACGATACCCCGCCTCAGCCAGGGGGAGGATTTGATTTTTCCAACCATACCAAAACTCAGGAAATCCATGCAGCAGAACCAGCAGTGGGCCATCTTCAGGACCAGCCATTGCCATATGGAGCTTTATGCCGTTTGTTTGAATATATTGAAACTCAACTTGATCCATTCCTTTTCCACCCTTTCCCCATGTCTTATCATTCTTCCAACATAGCATATTTTCCATTTTTCAGAAAATAAAAACACTCACAAAAAAACCTTCACAAGGGTGAAGGTCTTTATTTATTTCATATAATTCAGCACCCATATCAGACCATTCTTCCGATCTTGTACTTGTCCATGAAGTGCGCCAAAAAACGTATCCTGTAATTCCACAAGGACATCTCCGTCAGCTTCAAGCGCCTCGTATACAGCCTTTAACTCTTCCTCATTGTCAAACTGCATGATCAATCGAAGATTCTCTGGTTTTGGTGTGCGGCCAAATGTATCTGAAAAGTGGAGCAGTGATTCTCCAAGGTGCAGCTCAGCATGCAATACACGGTCTTGATGTTCATTTAAGATACGAATATCTCCGCCAAAAATTCCTTGATAATATTGAAGAGATTCTTTGACGTCTTCTACGACAATATATGGACTAACGCTGATCATTTCCCTCATCCTCCTCTTGTTCCGTTCATTATCTCTTATATAGCTTATCCCAAATCGTATGAAAAAAGGCACAAATCGTCAACGGATTTGCACCTTTTTCTCAAGCAGATTTCGCTAATTCACTGTGTTTGTTAGAATACGCTGCGTACATGACGACACCGATCATCAGCCAAACCCCGAAGTACAGCCATGTCCGGCCTGGTAAATTGAGCATCAGAAACACACAACAGCCCATCGAGATAATTGGCAAAACCGGTACAAACGGAACCCGGAATCCCCTTTCCAGCTGTTTATGTGTCTTTCTCAAAATGAGTACGGATAAGCTCACCATCGCAAACGTTAATAATGCACCGATATTGGCTAGGTTGGACAGATCCTTCAAATCAATAAACCCTGAAATAACAGCTGTCATCCCGCCAATCACCCATATACTTGCAACAGGTGTATCACTTTTATTTGTTTTAGAAAACACTTTAGGCAAGAGCCCGTCCCGCCCCATCGCAAAAGCAATTCGAGTTGCCGCATAATTATTGGCGAAAATCACAGCCATCAATCCAATCACAGCACCGACAGAAATAATACCAGCCACGCTATGTTGATGGACACTTTGCAATACATAAGACATTGCCTCTGTCACATTCAACTTCGTATAGTGCACCATGCCTGTCATGACCAAACAAACGACAATATAAATGATCGTACAAATGAGCAATGAACCAATAATACCAATTGGCAGGTTCCGCTGTGGATTTTTCACCTCTTCTGCAGAAGCCGAAATGGCATCGAACCCTAAAAAGGCAAAAAACACAGCAGCGGCTCCAGCAATAATCCCTTCCGTACCAAACGGCATGAACGGTTGCCAATTGGCTGGCTCTACATAAAAACCACCTACTACAATGAAAAGAACAATAATGCCAAGTTTCACAAACACCATGATATTATTGAATTTTTTACTTTCTTTCGTTCCTCTAGATAGGATCCACGCAATGAGTAAAGCAATGATAATTGCTGGCAAATTCATATATCCGCCTTGTTCTGGACCAGCTAAAAATTGATGTGGAATTGAGATTCCAAACCCCTCCAGCAGGCTGTTAAAATAACTCGACCAGCCACTCGCTACAGCTGAAGCAGTCAGCATATAAACAGATAATAACGTCCATCCCATGAGATGACCTACGAGTTCACCCATTGTGGTATATGAATAAATGTACGCACTGCCGAACACAGGCAGCGCGGAAGCCATTTCTGCATAACAAAGTGCTGCTAAACTGCACACAATCGCTGCGATCGCAAAGGAGAAAATAACAGCCGGTCCTGCATCCTTAGCTGCTGTAATTCCGGTTAACACCATGACCCCCGTCCCAATCACAGCCCCTATGCCAAGGAGCGTGAGATCGAGCCCGCCCAGTGTTTTCTTTACCTTTTGCTGTCTGCTCTGTTCTAACAAATCGTGAATGTGTTTCTTACGAAGTATATGTCGCAAACCCTTTCCCTCCAAAACGTTAGAAAAACAAAAAAATCATTCAAATTTCATTATAGCAGAATAGGTCCTACGCATTCACAACCAATTCACGTAAATCTTTCTTCATGATTTTACCAAGTTTATTTTTTGGCAGATCCTGCGTGAAATGAATGGATGGCACTTTGTAATCTGCTAAACGTTCCTTGCAGTAATTCACCACATCTTCTTCGCAGAAATCGACAGATTCGTCTTTTACGATATACGCACTTGGTACTTCACCATATAAGTCATCTGGTACCCCAATGACAGCAGATTCAATTACACCTGGAATTTGATCAATGACCTCTTCCACTTGGTCAGGATAAATATTATCCCCACCGTATAGAATCACATCTTTGTATCTCCCTGTGATGTAAAGAAAACCGTCTTCATCCAGATAGCCTGCATCCCCCATATGGAACCAGCCATCTTTGAGCACTTTCTCTGTCGCTTCAGGTTGATGATAGTAGCCTAAGAAATAAAATGGGCTTCTCATGACGACCTCGCCAATTTCTCCAGCTGGGAGCGCCTCTTCTGTCTCAGGATGCACGATTTTGACTTCTACATCCGGATCCACTTTACCAGCAGAGCCCATCTTATCCTCGCCCATCGCTGGATGCCACGCACTCACAACCCACGCTTCTGTACTTCCATAGCCATGCATCATCTGAATGCCTACTTCTTTGTAATCTTTAATTAAGCGTACCGGTACCTTCGTACCACCAGAAATCGCAATTTCAAAAGATGAGAGATCGTACGAACCGCGCTTCATTTCTTCTAGCATGTACGTATAAGCTGATGGGAAAGCCATCATAAACGTAATTCTTTCTTTCTCAATCGTTTCTAAAATGCGTTTCGGTGTTGCATCATGTAAGAAGACTAACGTATACCCTTCAATTGCAGCTGCAATCAAGTGATTAATAGAACTCATATGATACAGCGGATGACTTGCCAAGTACCGTTTTCCTTTCAGATCAAATCCTCGATTCCCACGTCGTGTTAAAAATTGATAGATTCGTCCATGTCCGACCATACAGCCTTTTGGATTGCCTGTTGTACCTGAGGTGAATAAAATCATGGCCAAATCTTCTTCTGATACCTCTTCAGCAAGATCACTTCCATCATTAGACGCCAATATGTCTTCAAACAGCTGTGTTGTTTTCGCATTGACACCAGATTCCACCATGAGACAATCTTCTAAAGACACATTCACTGCCGCAATGATGTCACGGAATTCACGGTCAAAAAATAAAGCCTTTGGCTCTGCTTTTTTCAAGATACCTTCTAGCTCAAAAGAGGTAAGCTGCCAGCTAAGCGGTACGGCGACTGCACCTGCTTTAATGGCTGCCAGCATAATCGTAGAAAAGTGATGATGGTTTTGACAAATAAAGCACACCCGGTCACCTTTTCGAATTCCTTTACGGTGTAAGTAATGTGCCAGCTGATCAATGCGTTTTGCATATTCTTCAAATGTATAAGACACACCTCCGCCAGTTACCGCTTCAATTTGTGAAGAGCGTTCCATTCTGTCGTTTAGTAATGCCTGTAAAGTATTCAATATCTTCATCTCCAAACGTTTGATGTCCAATAGCCAATTTCCAGAGAATTGGATTGGCAGATTTTATCTCATTCACATTCTAAAATAAAAAGAGGTGAAAGTAAAATCATTTCATTTTGGAATTGTTCCTTTTATTAATTGATAATATAGGTAATTTTATAGCCGTCTTCCATTTTGGTTTAAATGATGATGCTTATTATGATAAGATAGACCTAGTAATTGATCGGAAAATGCGAATGCAATAGGAAAAGAGGTATGGAGAATGCAACATTTCGAGCTAGAGGCAAGTTTGTTAGACCATGCACTGACAAAGTATTTAAAGGCGACGAAACGAATAGATGAAGAGAATATCCCGAAAAACGTCACGAATGTAAAAGGGTTTATTTTACGCATCATCTACCGCCATCAATCATGTACTGTGAAAAATATTCTGCAGGAAGTTTCATTATCTCCCTCCGCAACAACAACCGCTCTCAATCACTTAGAAGATGAAGGGCTGATTATCCGCTCTAGAAATAACAATGACCGCCGTACGGTATGGATTACACTCTCTGAATCAGGTGAACAAATCGCCAGACAAATGATCGACAATCGTCAGCTGCTTGTCAATCAACTGTTCAATCACCTATCAGAAGAAGATAAAAAAACATTTTTTGAATTAATCGAAAAAATGATGGACGAGCGCACATTAAAGGCTTAGGAAATATCCTAAGCCTTCTTTTTATGGCTTTAAGATGACTTTTATACAATCATCTTGTTTTTCATTGAATATGTGATACGCATGAGCTGCGTCATCTAGCGGTATTTGATGTGTGATGATCGCTCTAGGATCAATTTCCCCGGTTGTCACTTTTTGATAAAGCTTTGACATGTACCCTCTCGCTGGCGCCTGTCCCATTTTCAGCGTGACGTTTCTTGCGAAAAAAGCACCCAATGGGAACATATTGTAAAGACCTCCATACACACCCGTCAGCTGAACAGTCCCGCATTTCCTCACGGCTTTTGTGGCAATTTGAATGGGCCCTATCGTTCCGCCTTGCAGCTTGAGCTTCTGTTCAATCTTTTCAAGCGGTGACTTTTTCCCATCCATCCCCACACAATCAATGACAACATCCGCCCCACCTTTTGTGAGCTCTTTTAGGGTTTCTCCCATGTCAGGGTCTTCTGTAAAATCAAATACTTCTACGCCGCTCATTCGTTTTGCATGGTGAAGGCGATAGTCTATGTAATCAACAGCAATGACCCGCTCTGCGCCCTTTTGCCAAGCAAATTGCTGTGCCATTAACCCAACAGGTCCACATCCTAGCACAATGACCGTATCCCCCTTTTTTACACCTGCGTGTTCTACACTCCAATAAGCAGTTGGCAGAACATCTGATAAAAACAGCAATTGTTCATCCTCTAACTCACAATCATCCGGCACCTTAAATGGTGTATAGTTTCCAAAGGGCACACGTAAATATTCAGCCTGTCCTCCGGGGTAATTCCCATATTTCTCACTGTATCCAAAAAGTCCGCCTGAATCATAATGGGGATTTGAGTGATCGCATTGACTTTCTAAATGGTGATGGCAATACTGACATTGACCACACGCCACGGTAAATGGAATGACGACACGATCTCCCTTTTTCACCGCAGTGACATCCGGCCCGACTTCCTCTACCACCCCCATCGGTTCATGCCCAATCACATAGCCAATAGGAAGCGGGAAATTCCCTTGATATAAATGTAAATCTGACCCACAAATTGCTGTAGATGTTATCCGAACGATGACATCTTCACGATCTTGTATAGATGGTGCAACTACTTCCTTTACCGCAATGCGGCTTTTCCCTTGATAGGTGACAGCTCTCATCTGCATTTCCTCCTTTAGTTCAAGTCAGCATTTCTATAGCTTCACCTTGAATGGATGGTTCATGCATATGAATATGGATGCTGTTCCATAAGGGAAAACAAAATAACCCGCCGATTTATTCAGCAGGTTGTTTACTTCAATATGTGTAACGCGTTACACAACTATTTTTCTTCGACAAACACCAAATCATACTGAGCAGAGGTCTCCCCATCCTCCATCATGTTCCCTTCCTGTATAAAATAAGGGCACATACCTGGACTTTGTGCTTCTTCAAATTGTTCAAACACTTGCTCAATATAGCCAGGCAGCAGCAAAACCAAAAATTTATTTGAATGAGACACTAATTCATACGAGTGAACGGTATTCGGAGGAATATAAGCAAAATCCCCCGGCATCAAGCAAATATTTTCTCCGTTTAACTGAAGATTCATTCTGCCTTCAACACAATAAAGTGCTTCTGTATGCACTTCATGATAATGCGGACGTAAGCCTTTTCCCTTTGTCCCTTCAATCACAAAATAACTGAATCCGCCTCCTGTTGTTTCTGTTGTCGCAATCAGCTCATGAAGCTGACCTTCGACCATGTATTGCTTTCCTTCACCAGCCTCCAGCACATATGGCTGCACTGCGCGTGGGAGCTGACTATGAAACAAAACAGCTGGCTTGGTTGTATTGGATAGCTCCCTAATGCCGTGCATCAACATGATATCGCTTTCTTTTTCAGCCTGATGAAAGCTGTCTGCATCAAATGGGTGATCAGTCATCGGCCATTCATTCTGCAACAGCCTCTTTCCGATTTGCTGATAGACATCTGTCATTTGCCCGCCCAGTGTATAAGAAATAAACCTTGTTTTGTGACTATGCATTCTATAGCCATGAATTGTTTTGGGCGGTATATGAATATAATCACAGGCCGTCACCATATATTTTTTACCGTCCAGTATCACTTCCAGCTTCCCTTCCAGCACAAAGATGGTTTCAAATAGCGTCTCATGACAATGCAGCGGAAAGTAAGCACCTTTCCCCCCTGTGATTAAGACAAGCTCAAACAGTTGATTTGTTTGATTTGCTTCTGCCAGCACATGTACAAGCTGATTTTCCAAACCATACAGCTCCCCCGAACCTGACACGGTATAAAAAGAGGTATCTTCGGATTGCTTGATCGATTGTGGTTGCTCCGACATCCCATCACTCCTCATGACTAATTGACTATCTTTATTATATAGACCAATTGATATAATAGATAGGCAATATGCGAGAGATTTTACTCTTCTCGCATAAATAAGTGTCTAAGGTAACATTTTACGTGCTCTAAAGGTGTCGTTTGCTTTAATGCAGTAGTCATTGATAATCCGCCGATGACCATTGAATGAAGGAGAGATGCCCGCTCATCCGCTTTTGTTTCATCATATCCGCTATTCATCAACTTTTCTTTGACAAGCTCTTGCCAGCGAATCATTTCTTGTTTACATGCAGCATGGAGTTTTGTATGTTCAGGTTTTGACTCTGCCGCCAGTAAGACAATCGGTATCCCTCTTTCACTTTCTTGCTCCATAAAACCCCGAATGATATTTGTCATAAAATGATCGACGGCGACATATGGGTCATCAGAATAGGCAAAGCTTTCTTCAATTTGATCGATGACCCTTTGACTAATATATTCAACGGCTGCTATGGCTAGCTCTTCTTTTCCATTTGGAAAGTAATAATAAAGAGATCCTTTCGGCGTGCCGCTCTCTCTAATGATTTGATTCAACCCTGTCGCATGATACCCCTGTTTACGTAAAAGAAGTGCGGCCGTTTGAATGATTTTGTCCTTCGTACTCACGTGTGACACTCCTTTCCTCCATAGACCAACGTCGATGCCATTGTTATTGATTCAGTAATGGATGCGTTCCTTTCCATAATGAGGATGATTCTATTTCTGACGCCAGTCTGAGCAGCCAGTCCTCTTTTCCTTTCGGTGCTGTCACCTGTACGCCTAAAGGCATGCCTGCTTCTGTGAGATGAACTGGCACACTCATAGATGGCTGGCCGGTTAGGTTAGCCAGCTGTGTAAATGGTGTGTAGGTCAAACTCTTGAGGAACATTTCATAAATCAGATCCTGCTGTGCTTGCATTGAAAGGGATGACACACGTAACAATGCAGCCATTTCTTGATCGTTATGCATCAGCTCGCCAACCTTTGGAGCCGAATAGGCAGTAGCTGGGGTCACATATAGATCGTAGGTTTGATGAAATGCGGCCATTTTTGCAGCGGCCATATCCCATGCATCAAGACTTTCTGTATAAGCAGCAGCTGTCACATTTTTTCCTGCTTCCGCCAGTACCCATGCCACAATATCTGTCTCCTCCGGCTTCACCGGACGCCCGAATGAACGAGCCAGAGAGGTAAATAATGCAGACATTTCACCGCTGTTCATGACGTAATATTGCTGCATCAGATGGACACCATCAATGTCCGGCTTCACTTCTTCTATTTGATGCCCTTGTTCACTCAGCCATTTCACAGTGTTCAAGACTGCCTGCTTTGCTTCCTCACTCACCTTCGTGCCTACTGGAGAGTCTACACTGTAAGCAATTCGCATAGAAGGCGTTCGTTTCACCAAATCCTCCTGATAGCTGCCGTCATATAATGGCGTTTGGAACGCAGCCTCTGGCTGAATGACTTGAAGCAAATCAAGCAGGGCTGCACTGTCTCGAACTGTTTTTGTGAGTGTAAAGTCAATGGAAGCTCCTTGCCACTGCCTTCCTGCACCCGGGCCGACCGGTGTTCTCCCCCTTGTTGGCTTGAGTCCAAATAAACCAGTAAAGGATGCCGGAATCCGAATAGACCCTCCGCCATCACTCGCTCCACCCGCAGGTACGATGCCGCTTGCCACAGCTGCTGCCGTCCCGCCGCTTGAACCGCCCGGAGAATAGTCAGCATTCCAAGGGTTTCTCGTCGGACCATATAAAAAGGGTTCTGTCACATTTCGCAATCCGAATTCAGGTGTGTTCGTATGACCGATCATGAGGAGCCCAGCCTGTTTCAATCGACGGACAAAGTGGGAATCTGTTTGCGCCTTTACATCCTTTAACAGCAAAGCACCCGCCGTCAAAGGTTCATGCTCCAGCCCCTGCGATATATTTTTCAACACAAACGGAACACCAGCAAACGGCTGATCCGCATTTAGTGACTTCATGTCTTTGAACACTTGATCTCGTCTTGTCTGAATCACCGCATTTAGTACGGGATTCACTTCTTCCAATCTAGTAAATGCAGCTTGTACAAGTTCTTCGGGCGTGACCTGCTTTTTCTGCACAAGTGACGCCAGTCCCGTCGCATCATACGTCATATACTCTTTTACATTCATCGGCATGTCCTTCTTTCTCATATTATGATCTCTCTATTGTCTACTAGAATTCTATGAAATTCAATTTCGGGATACGTGTGAAAAAAACTTTCTTTCTAGACTATGATTCTTCTAACCATCTATCTTATTTCTCCGATATAATAAAGAAAAAAAGACGGAGGTCACCTCATATGCAAGGAGCCATTGCCTTGAAAAAGAAAATCGTCGTGGTCATCGCGTTTCTTCTTGCTTTGACAACTGCTTTGCCCTTCCATTCGCAGGCAGCTGCACCACCAAAAGAAACAGATGTCATCATCGTCTATAAAAATCAAAAAGGAAAACAGACGGCTATTCAAGAAAGTGAAAAAGTGAACGCTCAATACATACATCTTCCAGCTGTAGCAGTGACAGCAGATGAGCAAGCTGTCACCTCACTTAAAAAAGACCCAAACATCGCTTATGTTTCAAAAAACGTTAGGGTCAAACTCGCTGCTTCTACCGTGAAAAAAACAGCTGCTGCTACTGGTCAGGATGCTTTGGTACAAAAATCTTATAACTTGCAGAAGCTCAATGTAAAGCAAGCAATCAAAGAAGGCGTGACAGGGAAAAATGTGAAAGTAGCCGTTCTCGATACTGGTATTTTCCCACATGAAGATTTAAAGGTAGCCGGCGGTAAATCATTCGTCAATTACACGTCTTCTTACAAAGATGATGAAGGACATGGAACACATGTCGCCGGTACAATTGGGGCGCTCAATAATGATTACGGTACGGTCGGTGTCGCTTCTGGTGTGAAGCTGTATGCTGTAAAAGTATTAGATAAAAAAGGAGAAGGCGACTTATACAGTCTGCTCCGAGGCATTGATTGGGCAATTAGCAATAAGATGGATATCATCAACCTAAGTCTAGCTTTTGAAGATAACATTCCGATTTTACGTTCAGCAGTTGATGAAGCATACAAAAAAGGACTGCTGGTCGTTGCTGCAAGTGGAAATGATGGAAAGAAGAATGGGATTAGTTATCCTGCCGCATACAATAGCGTCATTGCTGTTTCCGCAACGACTGACAAAGACAAACTCGCCTCCATCTCTAATACGGGGAAAGGAATTGAATTTTCCGCTCCCGGCGAGAACGTCATCAGTACCTATTTGAAAAATGAATATTGGTATGCAACGGGTACATCACAAGCGGCACCACATGTCACAGGAATGCTTGCGCTGTTAAAACAGCTACATCCTAAGAAAACAAATGTTCAGCTCCGTACTTTATTGCGCAGCTATACAGTGGATCTTGGCGCAAAAGGAAAAGATCCACAATTCGGCTATGGCCGCGTGCAATATGTGCCGCAGTCAACCTTTTTAAAGGCTGCGACAAGCGCAGTCAAGACAGCCGAAACATCTAAAAAACAGACAGATGTTGATCAAGCCAAAACGAAAATTGGCAGACTCACTGCCAGCAAGCAAAAAACCGCACTCACTGACCGAGTCAAAAAAGTCCAAACAGCCATTGATATTCGTGACGCACGAGCGAAGGTCAAATCAGCTGAAAAAAGTAAAACCCAAGGCTCGATTAAAAGTGCCCAAACGGCTATTAAAAAGCTATCCAAAGGCAAAGAAAAAACAAGCCTGCAAAACCGGCTCGACAAAGTCAAAAAACAAGTCGACTATCAAAAGAAAGTGACAGATGCCAAACAAAAAGTCAAAAAAGCCGAAGCCAAACGAACAAAGAAAACAAAAGCAACCGCTCAAAGTGCGGTCAAACAACTAAAAGCATCTAAAACAAAAACTGATTTACAAAAACGACTAAACCGGATCAAGGTTTGATAAAAAAACGATTCCTTTCAGCAAGGAATCGTTTTTTCTATTTCAACATCTTCTGAAAGAGGGTGTGATGATACTTCCCTTTCGCATCCAGCCTTACTTGATCGAGGATGTGCGCTAACGAATGGATGACATCACGGAGTGCTCGATGAACCGAGCCGTGTTCAAAGGAAGCTAAACTCTCCGGCAGTTCATCTTCATCCAAAACAAAGAAATCACCATTCGGAAGAACGAGTAGATCAATCAATAAATCTTCAAAAACAACCGTCCGTTCTTCAAACCATGTATGTCTGACGATATTCACATAAGAGCCAAGTTCATTGCCTTGATCATCCCGCCAAAAATAGACATTGTAAGGCCGGTCCGTCCAATAATAAGCGGTCGTATAACTCCCTTTTGGAATCGTGACAGTGCCATCACCAGCAACCATTGTAAATGGTTCTTGAATTTTATGAAACAACACGACTTGCTGCTCCTGTGCCTCTAACAGCTGACACGTATGTTCCACAACCTGATCATCGTATTTGATTTTTCTCTCAATGACGTCATCCCAAGAATTTGCATATAGCGGAAACAATCGGTCACAACCCCTTCTGCATCTACTTCTTATTCTAGTATACACTGCTTTCTTTTGAAGAAATAAAGGTTCACTGCTGCTGCCTATGGAAGACATATGGTGAGGTGAAAACAAATGAACGGAATCACAATCATCGAAACCGTAGCAGAACTCGGACAAATCATCTTGGTTTTTTGTGGCTATGCCCTTTACTGGCGGCTGGTGAAAACGAAAAGAGATCGAAAGCTGACCCCTTATGAACATGCGTTGAAATTCTTTGTCATGTTCGGATTAATCTCATGGTGCTTTTCATATATGGCACTGAACGTATGGGTATCATGAGAAAGAGGAAGAGCCCCGTCCATGCAGGACATGCTCTTCCTCTTCTTATACAGCGTGTTATGAGCCAGCCGGCTGTTCTTTTTTGATCACATACTGATAGCTCTTCACATGCGTCCCATTTTGATTCACAAATTCTTTATCAAGTGCCCGTTCAAAGCCCATTCTTTCATATAAACGAATGGCGGCCTGCATTTTATCCGACGTATGAAGGTACAGGACGTTCTCGCCCCACGATTGCGTCAGTTCTATACTTTTACGCAACAAGGACTCTGCAATACCTTTTCCTCTCACATCAGGATCTACCCCTAAAAACCGGACAATCGCTGAAGTAATGCCCATCTCCGGCTTGTCATATGCCTGTTCTGATGATCGGAACATTTGAAGGGTCCCCACGACCTTGCCCTCAAGCTCGGCCACAAGCATCAACTCCATGTTTGGGTTATCTACAGCCGCTCGCAAGGCTGTAGAATAATTTTGCCAGCCTTCCTCTGTAAATTGAGGCTCATACTGTGCGTATGATTTGATCAGCACATGTGTGATCGCCTCATGATCTTCACTCACTGCTTGACGAATGATCAACTCTTGCTGCTCCATGCCAGCACCTCCTGTTTGTCTATGAATGGATATACGTATCATGCAATCACTGCATGCCGATGATCTGATTCTTTTCTCTACTCATTCAATGTAAAGAGTCTTCTTTTAAAGATCAATTATTTTGCACGAAATTTTCTTTGAAAATTTTGATTGAAATGGAAAGCTTGATTCATTATGCTGATTTGAGGACGTATACAAGGAGTGGCATCATATGAATTCTTTATCTTATCCCCAAGAATCGAAAAAAAATCGATTCCTCCTTGCCGCGCTTCTTGGCTCTTTAACAGCCCTTGCACCGCTGGCAATGGATATGTATTTACCTGCTTTACCTAATATCGCCCGTGACTTTGAAGCAAGCACGGCGCTGTCTCAGTTAAGTCTCATGGCTTGTTTGATTGGACTTGCGCTTGGACAGCTGATTGCAGGTCCAATCAGTGATACAGTCGGCAGAAGAAAGCCGCTGATGGTTGGATTGATCATTTTTATTGCGGCCTCTCTTTTATGCACAGTGGTCACATCAATTTGGACATTCATTCTTTTAAGGCTGATTCAAGGACTTGCTGGATCAGCAGGCATTGTCATTGCACGAGCCATCGTACGAGATCATTATGAAGGCTCAGAAATGACGAAATTCTTTGCTTTGCTCATGTTAGTCAACGGAGTGGCTCCAGCAGCGGCACCGATCGTGGGCGGACAAATGTTACGGTTCACGACGTGGCAGGGTGTGTTTGTTCTGCTAGGAATCCTCGGGGCGCTCATGCTTCTAAGATCGATGTTTTCATTGAAAGAAAGCTTACCTGCGGAACGCAGACAGACTGGAGGCTTCAAACAGATCCTAGGTGCGATGAAAATTCTAGCGAGCGATCGACTCTTTGTCGGATATGCTCTTTCGCAAGGGCTTGTCTTCGCCGCCATGTTTGCGTATATCTCTGGATCACCGTTTGTACTGCAGGAGATTTTCAACCTTTCACCGCAGGGCTTCAGTGCTGCCTTTGCGGTGAATAGTCTTGGCATCATCACAGCCGGACAAGTATTTGCCCGCGTTGCTGCGAAAATTGGTGAGGAGAAAGTCCTTCGCATTGGGCTGCTGACAGCTGCTTTAGGAGGCGTCACCTTGTGTGTGATGATCTCTATTGATGCAGGGCTTTATGGCATCCTCATTCCGCTCTTTTTTGTGGTCTCTAGCGTTGGGATTGTCGGCACGTCTGCTCCTTCTCTTGCGATGCAGCATCACGGTGCGCATGCTGGAAGTGCCGCTGCCCTCATCGGTGTGGCACAAATGCTTCTTGGCGCATGCATGACACCCCTTGTCGGCTTAGCTGGAAGCCAGACTGCCTTTCCCATGGGACTGATTATTATGCTCTGTGACCTTGGCGCACTTTGCTGTTATTTTTTCTTTGTTGCCAGAGCGAAAAAAAGACCCGCATAAGCGGGTCGCAGATTGTTGACAAAGGGCTAAAATGAACTTGATTTTAACCCTTTGTCTTCTTTTCAGCGTGATAGAAAACCTTTGCAGCCCTAGGAAGGACGAGCATCGGCGCGGAGCGAATTTGACATTCGTGAGCACCGAAGCGCAGGACTGACACCGAATGCGAGGGTTTGTCTACACGCTGAGACCCGCATAAGCGGGTCTTTCATTTATGGCTTGCTCCAATTGATCGTGCGGAACACATTGTTCTGGTCATTGTTTTGATATGCATCTAGGTCAAAGCCTGAAAGTCCAAAACCAATTGCCATGACAATTCCTCCGGCAACGGTGAAGATGATCCCCCATTTGATGCATTGCTTTTTTAAATCATTCACGTTCATACTCTCACGACCTTCTTTTTAAACATTCCCATGAATGCCTTAGTGGTTTGAACAGTCCCTTGCACAAATAGCTTTGTTAAATACGCCGTGGCTATGCCGCTTAATAATCCGACACCTAATAGAAGAATCCCAACTCCGATCTGCGTCACCACCACATGCAAACCATCCTGAAAAATAAATGGAGAACCAATGATACTCCAAAAACCACCGAGCAAACCAACTAGCGTCATTGTACCTGTCACGAGTGGAACGCACCAAATCACCATATACACAGAAAGAATCAGCAGGAAGACTGTTGCTAGAATGCTGCCCCATAACGGAAAGCCTAAAATGAGGATGGAGAGCCTTGTGGCTTTTTCTCCAAACGTCGGCACCTGAATGGTTTTGATTCCTTGTTCCTTTAAAATCCCTTCAGCAATAATGGCAGGCTGACCGACTTGATGAACTGCCTCCTGTTCACTGTAGCCATCTTCCTGATAATCCTCGATCATTTCATCGTAATACTCGATGAACCGATCACTTTCTTTTTCGCCTAGACGATGCAGGTGCTTCTCTAAGCTGGCTAAAAATTCTTTTTTATTCATTGCCCTGTCCTCCAGAAATAAAGTCGTAAATCGCCATCACTTGATCCCATTCCGCTAAAAATTGCGCTATATGCTCCCGTCCGTTCTTTGTCATCCGGTAGTATTTTCTTAATCGACTGTTATGTTCCTGTGAATAGGTCTCCACATAATTGTTTTGCTCTAACCGCTTTAATATCGGATATAATGTCGATTCTGAAATCTCAATACAATGGGACATATCTTTAATCATTTGATAACCATAGGAATCGCCTTTCTTTAATACCGCCAGTACACAGAATTCCAATAATCCTTTTTTTAGTTGTGCATTCATGTTTACAACTCCTAACTATTTATACTATACAATACATAGTATGGTGTGACAAGAGGTATCTTTTGCAACTTTTCACTCTCAACGTCCCTATAAATTTTCATACAGGAAGTTTCTCTTTCTTCAAGGCTTCACCTAATCAAGATAAATCTAGCGTGTGTCTATTGTAGACAACAAACATACACAGGAACGAATATCATAGAAAACAACTCATTTAATCTCTTTATTTTAAAGGGATAAGCTGAATTTTATGGAATTAAGAAGTTCATTCACAATGGCGTATCCTTATGAACTTCATACTAAGTTTTACAAACACTCAACTCGAATTAAAGTGATGAGAACGGCTGAAAGTGGCTAGTTCTTTTCAACCCAACCAATACCGAATAATGGTAGACCTTAAAAAACGAGGAGCTGATGACCTTGAAAAAAATGTGGAGTAATTATCTCACTTTAGTCATTACACTAACTTTGTGTTATATCGTGTATTTGTTCATCTTCAAACAACCTTTTACCATTACACCCATCATCCTGTTTGTGGTGGGAGCCGCCATTGCTGAGTGTATACGTTTTTTCTTTCTGAAAAGTAACGAGAAAAAAGATGATACCTTGAAAAAATAGTCCCTTAAACATAAGATCACTCAACATATGAAAAGACACCCCCACTTTATAGTGGAGGTGTCTTTTTTCACTTTTTATATATTCACAAATCCTTCTCCAAACACATCACGCACGTCATGGACAACAACGAATGCGTCTCGATCAATTTTCTTAATGATTTTCTTTAAACGCATCAGCTCCTGTTTTTGAATGACTGCATAGAGAATTTCCTTCGATTCCTTCGAATAATGACCGCGACCGTTTAAAATGGTCACGCCTCGATCCAAGGTGTGATTGATTTCTTCTGCAATATCATCTTTGCATGAAGAAATAATCGTCACTGCTTTTTTCGTGTTAAGCCCTTCTATGACGAAATCCATCACCTTAGTCGCCACATACAGCATCACAATCGTAAACATTAATTTTTCCGCACCAATAATAAAGTAAGAAGCAAAAACAACGATCAGATCAAAGAACAAGATGGCGTAGCTCACGTTCCAGTCTAGATACTTATTCGCAATTCGCCCAAGAATGGCAGATCCCGCTGTTGTACCGCCCGCTCTTAAAACAAGACCAATGCCAATACCAATGATGATCCCTGCAAAAATAGAACCAATGATCAATTCATGGACATTCACCACCCATGTAGTGGTCAAATGTAAAAATAGAGAGTTACTTGCGACAGCTACCACTGTGTAGATCGTGGTCTTCTTGTCCAAGTATTTATACCCCACAAGTAATAAAATCGCATTCAACACAAGGTTTGTCAGCCACGGCGCAATCTCAAACATATAGTAGAAAATGATGGACAGCCCCGTTACGCCGCCTTCACCAAACTCAAGTGGAATGACAAACATGTTCACAGCTGCAGCAAATAAAAAAGAACCAACTAGAATCATTGCAATATCTTTTACACATTTTTTCAATTTCTTCTTTCCTCCTTTTCTAAGCATATAAAAAACCCTCTTTCTGCACGAAAGAAGACAGTCGTTGGACAAAATAAAAATCAAAAGACGGCGCCTTTTGATGAAGCTTTCTGAAATGAACCTTTCCATAATATATATCTCTTTTTAGAGGCTGTCAATGACTTGGTTTTCTATTATTTCAACTGTATGTTTATGCACTCAAACCCGCATGTTTTCAGGGTTTTTCCGTCATGTGATGCTTATTCCTCTCCTTGACAAAAACACTTTAGTCATTTAAACTACTGCCTCATATCATATCCATTATTTCCGATCGACAAAGGAGGCTGTTTGATTTATATGAATCCTATTCAAAGCCGTTTACAGGCTCACACACCTTTGATTTTAGATGGTGCACTTGCAACGGAGCTTGAAGGAAAGGGCTGTGATTTAAACGACAGTTTATGGTCAGCCAAAATCCTCATTGAACAGCCAGAATTGATTCAGCAAGTACACTTGGACTACTTCCAAGCAGGTGCTGACTGTGCAACAACAGCCAGCTACCAAACGACGATTGATGGCTTTGCTGAAAAAGGCTACACAAAAGAAGATGCCATCGAATTAATGAAACGATCTGTCACGTTAGCAAAAGAAGCATGCGAGCAGTTTTGGCAGGATGAGACACATCGTAAAGAGCGGACAAAACCATTCGTCGCTGGATCTGTGGGGCCCTTCGGCGCTTATTTGTCTGACGGTTCAGAATATAAGGGAAATTACGGACTCACAGAACAGGCGCTCATTGATTTTCACAGACCAAGAATTCAAGCATTGGTAGAGGCTGGTGCAGATATTCTCGCTTGTGAAACCATCCCTTGTCTCATTGAAGCAATCGCTATCGCTAAACTGCTGCAGGATGAGTTCAGCGGTGTATATGCGTGGATTACATTTAGTGCAAAGGATGGTCAGCACATTAGTGAAGGAGATTTACTTAGAGACTGTGTACAAGCACTTGAGCCATATGAGCAGATCGCTGCTGTTGGCGTAAACTGTACACCGCCGCAATATATGTCTTCTCTTATTCAGGAGATGAAAAAAGGGACGAGCAAACCGATTGTCGTGTATCCGAACTCAGGGGAATTATATGATCCTGAAGAAAAGGTTTGGAGCGGAGATACGTCTCACCATACATTTGGTGAATGTGCGCAGCAATGGTATAAAGACGGTGCACAAATCATCGGCGGCTGCTGCCGGACGACACCAGAGGATATTACCGATATCTTAAAACAGGCAACATCGTAGCATCATGACTCAACACACATACTTCTAAGCAAAAGGGCGGGAAGACATGGAACAAGCAAAAGATCAGTCACAACAATATCAACGAAAAATGACAAGCCGTCACCTGTTCATGCTTTCTTTAGGTGGCGTGATTGGCACAGGACTCTTTTTAAGTTCAGGATATACGATCAATCAGGCCGGACCTGCGGGAACGATTTTGGCTTATCTGGTTGGGGCATTAATTGTGTACCTCGTGATGCTCTGTTTAGGTGAACTGTCTGTCGCAATGCCGGTTACAGGCGCTTTTCACACATATGCAACAAAATACATTGGGCCCGGCACTGGCTATACAGTGGCTTGGCTTTATTGGCTGACATGGACCGTGGCACTTGGTTCAGAATTTACAGCGGCAGGTCTTTTAATGCAGCGCTGGTTCCCAGACACATCGGTTTGGATGTGGAGCGGTGTTTTTGCGCTTCTCATCTTTTTACTCAATGCTTTTACAGTTAAGTTTTTTGCAGAATCGGAATTTTGGTTTTCTAGCATTAAAGTCATGGCTATTATTCTCTTTATTATTCTTGGCGGAGCGGCGATGTTTGGATTGATTCCACTAAAAGGCGGTGAGGCCGCTCCGTTCTTCTCTAACTTCACTGGAGATGGAGGTCTCTTCCCAAACGGCTTTTTACCGATTTTAATGACCATGCTGGCTGTTAATTTTGCTTTTTCGGGTACTGAGCTGATTGGGATTGCTGCGGGCGAAAGTGTCAATCCAGATGAGACCATTCCCCGGGCGATTCGCACGACTGTGCTACGTCTTGTCCTGTTTTTCGTCGGAACGATCGTGGTCTTAGCCGGCTTAATTCCAGTAGAAGAAGCCGGGGTGATCAAAAGTCCTTTCGTTGTGGTATTTGATCGCATCGGTATTCCGTATGCGGCAGATTTTATGAATTTTGTCATTCTGACAGCGATTTTATCTGCTGCAAACTCAGGGCTATACGCCTCATCTCGCATGCTATGGTCCCTTTCTGAAGAACGGACACTGCCTAAAAAGCTGGCAAAATTGACGTCAAAGGGAATTCCTTTGAATGCACTCATTTTGAGTATGATTGGGGGCATTCTCTCTTTGCTATCGAGTGTCATCGCACCTGAAACGGTGTATCTGGTTCTTGTTTCAATCTCTGGACTCGCCGTTGTTGTTGTATGGATGGGAATTGCAGCTTCACAGTTCATGTTTCGCAAAAAATTCTTACAGGATGGCGGACAGCTTCATGATTTATCTTTCCGAACCCCGCTCTATCCGGTGGTTCCGATTGCTGCCTTCCTCCTATGCCTTGCATCTGTGATCGGCATTGCTTTTGATCCAAATCAGCGTATTGCTCTTATCTGCGGTATCCCTTTTATCGCACTCTGCTATGCTGCCTATTACGTGACAACATGGATTCAGAAAAAACGAGAAAAACCTGGTGTATAGCACCAGGTTTTTTGTTTGTTCCAAAAAAGGATATCACTAGAAAAACAAAGACATTTTGGTATATGATAGGAATCTATGATTTTCAGGATGAATCAAGGGAGCTGTCGTTAATATGGAAATGACCATTACAAGAGCATTAAGTGAACTGAAAATGTTAGATAAAAGAATCAGCCGAACGATTGATGAAGCAGTACTCGGTGGTTTGATCATCGGGAAACATATACAGAACGGATTTCAAAATCAAGAAGAAGTAGAAAAAAAGGCAAAAGCAGATGACCAATCGATTCAAGCATTAATCAAACGCCGAAATGCCATTAAATCAGCCATCGTTGTGTCGAATGCTACGACAACGATTGAGGTGGCGGGTGTTAGCATGACCGTAGCAGAAGCCATTGAACGCAAGACATCCATAGATTACGATATTCGTTATTTACGAAAATTAAAAAAGGTCTATACAGAGCTGGTTGACCAGTCAGAACAAATCAATGAAGATGTGAAAAAGAGACTGGATCAACATTTAGAAACACTATTTGGGAAAGACGGAAAAACACAAGCCGCTGCCAACCAAGAGATCGTCAAGTCATTCCTAGCTGAAAATGAGGCGGCGATCATTGACCCTCTTCGTCTTCGAGTGAAGATTGAACAGCTTTCGAAAGAGATTGAAGATTTCCAAATGGAAGTGGATTTCTCCTTATCAGAAAGCAATACCTTGACAAAAATACAGATCGACTAGTCGATTTTGTTAGTGAGCCGAAAATCGATAGGACTAAACACCTCCGAGGGAAAGGTCATTCCCTCCTCATCTGATGATCATCTTAGGATGATCCATGATAAAAGCTCAAAGCTGAACGTTCAAAGCTGAAAGCTCAAGTATTCAAAGTTCTTATCCATCAAAGCTCAAGATGTAAAGCTCAATGCTCGATCGAATCTGGGAGAAACGGCTCTTGAGTGTTTGTTTAGCGACTCTTTCGGTTGCCGCCCAGCAGGTTTGCTAACAAAAAGAAAAGGATGTCACTAGCTGACATCCTTTTTTCTATGAAAACGACAGGGCTTGCGCCAAGTCGCATCTTCTAGCAGATTAGTAACGTGATGTATATGCCAAATGGTACACACTTGTCACATTTGAAGATAGCGTGATGTCGTTTGAAGTGAAAGTCACTGGAACGATATCGTAGTAATGTGTAGACCAGCCTGCATTATTGTATGTACGGTAGCCTGCACCTGCAGGAACTTGAATCGTTAGTGAAAATTGTCCATTCTCGTCTGTTGTACCTGTCGCTGTTTGAGCATATGATTTGATTGCTGCTTCAAAATAAAGCTGAATTGGCTGATTCGCCATGAGTTGACCACTTGTGTCCTTTAATGTTCCTTTAAAAGTAGCTGGATAATATGAACCTACACGATATTTACTGCCAGAACCGTAATTGACCATACCACCGTCTGCTGCTGTGACGCCTGTTACTTGTACGGATGCTGGTACTGCTCCTGTTTCCTCTGCATGTGCAAAGCTTGGGAAAACGAGAAGCAATGATAGAAAGAAAGCAAACATGATTTTTTTCATCGATAAATCCTCCTTTTTTTCCTACTATATTACTATCGACAGTTATTGTCATTTTTCCAGTAAAAAACAAAAAACTTCCCTTTTTATTCAAAAGGGAAGCTACAAGACTATTTTTTCACAACAACTTTCACTGCTTTACTTTCTCTTTTTCTCACATCTGAAGCCGTCACATACAAGACAGTTTTGGCTTTTTGCGGCTTGATTTTAGCCGTAAATGCGCCTTTGCTATTGGTTTTGACCGTTTGAATGACTTTCTTTGATTTGTTCTTCACCTTGATCGTCAAGCCTGCACCCGCAGTTCCTTTGACCGTTTTACTTTTCACTGTTACTCGATTCACCTTTGGCTTAGCTGGCGCTTTGCCCTTTTTCACGACCGTTTTGAGCGAAGTCGCAGCCTTTCCTTTTGATATCTTGATGTGAAGCACTTTATTTTTGTTTTGATGCTTGATCTTCACACTAAAGGTTCCCTTTTTGCTTGCCGTGCCTTTTCCAAGCAGGGTTTTGCCTCTATACACAGAAATGGCAGCGCCGGCTTTCGCCTTTCCTGTCACCTTTTGATGCTGATCTTCTACTTTGTTAACTGATGCGTTTAATTCAACAGCACTTAACGCGGCAAAAGCATTGAGTCTGCCATGTCCTGTCATCCAGTCGATACCCGGAATTTTCGGATCAACAACAGGCTCGTCATATTCATCATAGAAAATGTCATCTGTTCCATCAACAGCTTTAAATGAAATATCATCCGCTGTATTTTGTAAAATATTTCTCACTTGATTTGGTTTCAGGGTTGGATTTTTAGAAAGCAGTAATCCTGCTGCTGCTGCAACATACGGTGTAGCCATTGATGTCCCGCTCAGGTATGAAACATTCCCATCAGGCATTAAGCTTGGGATATCAGACCCTGGTGCAGACATGCTTAATCCTTTCCCATAGCTTGAGAATTCAGCGGCAATATCCATGCGATTGCTTGCACCAACTGCCATGGCGTACTTGGAAGTCGCAGGATAACCCATTTCTGGAATGCCATCGTTTCCGCTCGCCACTACCACTAATACGTTTTTTTGTGCAGCATAGTTCATCGCATATTCAATGACCTTGCTGTAGTAGCCGCCAAGGCTCATGTTAATGACCTTTGCACCTTTGTCCACTGCATGTTTAATGCCAAGAGCAATTTGCTCTGTATCTCCATATCCATACGCATCCAGCACTTTGACTGGGATGATTCCTGTATGTTGATTCAGCCCTGCCATGGAGTAATGATTATCGGCTTTTGCTGCAATGATACCTGCCACATGGGTACCGTGGCCATTGTCATCAATTGCATCTTTATTACGGCCAATCAGATTGGCACCTAAGTCTGTACGAACCGTTCCGCTTAAATCAGACAAACGGCTGTCGACACCTGTATCCACAACAGCGATTAACGTTTGCTTCATTTTGCTTGTACCAATCAATGTATTCATTTGTTCAAACTTCACATCAGCGCCTTTTTTCCCACTGTTTTGGGCACTATTTTTCAGCGGCCACTGATAACCATACTGCGCGTCATTGCTGAGCGCACGATACGTTTGTACAGGCTCTGCAAATTCAACATTCGGCATACTAGAAAGCTTTCTCGCCGTGCTTTTGATCACAGCTTTTCCTGCTTTAAGCGTTTTGCCTGCTGATTCTTTCCCTGCCGGTACATCATAAACATACATTCCTTTAAATAAAGGATTTACTGACTGAGATGTCACACGGTTTTCTTGAATTCCGTAGCTTTTCATCTTCTTTTTTGCGGATTGAAGCGTTTGTCCATCCTTTAATTTAAAGATGATTTTGTTTGTGTTGACCTTTTCTTCTGGAACAAGCTTTTGTTTCTCTAATACATAACCGATCGATTTTCCTTCAAGCTGATCGATTCCTACTTTTTGCCCCACTGTTTCTAATTCCTTTTTTAAATAGGCTGGACTTGCCTCTTTGAGCATATCAAAAAGGGAACGGATCGCCTGTTGCTCTTTCTCTGTGACGATATGACCGCTGAATGCACCATTTTTCTCTACGTCATTCAGCAATGATTTTAATGTCAGCAAATGATTGTACACCGTTTGCTGCTTTTTTTGATTGTTGATGAGTTTAGATTTGAGAAACGACTTTGTTTTTTGTAGCAGACGTGTCAGCTTCTGACCATCGGCTGTTTCATTGAATCGTTTGTCTTCGATCGTACGAATGGATTGAAGAATTTCACGTCCATGCTTTTTCTCAATAATGATGATCGTTGGCTCTTCTTCTTCAGGGAAAATCGGTTCAGATGGCGGAAGATTCGCACCTTTATACCCGATTGTATATGCTGCATCCTCTTCCTCATCACGGCTATCTTCCTCTGAACCTAAATACAGCACTTTGACATAGTAAGGACCTGACCATGCATGCGGGAAGTTGATTTCTGTCTCTCCACTTGCTGTGTCCACACGATATCTCGAATAAGTGTCATCCTTTATCGCTCTATCCTTACTTGGGTAGACCGATACAGATAACACTTGTTTGCTTTTGACAGAAATTTGCATATGTGTATGTTTTACCACATCATCTGCAGATGGCGTAATTTGGTACCATGACTCTTCTTTTTCATTCTGTAATGTACCTGAGATGACTTCACCATCTTTCAACCCAATGGCTTCATTGACACTTGTGCCTTTACTAACTGCTGATGCTTCGTACCCAGGTAATACAGCCATACATAGAATGATGGCCATGAGTACAACTACACAGGATTTGACCTGCTTTTTAAACATGAAAAGACCCCCTTATCTTTTACAATACCTTGGAAGAATATCACAGAATCCTTTTTAGTAGAATCTATTTTTGACATAATTAAACTCGTTTTAAGCTAGGATTTGAGATATTCAGATGACTAGTCTGTTCGCTTCATAAACTTTTTGCCATTTCAAACGGAAAATGATGCTATTTAACCATGTCGAAAAGTACATTACAATCAAATTGTAAGCGCTTAACAAACAAGAGAGAAGGGATCAGCTTGTTCCAAAAAGATCATGTTTTTACACAAGTAAACGGTCGATCAAAGAATGAGATTTTACAATACATTTCCGAGAAAGCTGAAGACCTTCACATTACAAACGATCAGTCAGGGTTATTAACAGATTTGTTGAAACGCGAAGACGAAGTCTCAACAGGACTTCAGCAAGGTTTTGCGATTCCTCATACAAAAAGCTCTGCTGTTCAAACGGCTTCACTTCTCTTTTTAGAACTTGAACAACCCATTGAATGGGGAAGCTTCGACGATTTGCCAACAAGCTATTTATTTACACTGCTCGTTCCACTTGAAGAGGCCAATGTCACACACCTCAAATTACTGTCTGGCATTGCCACAAGTTTAATGGAGCCTGCTTTCATCGAAAAGATTCAACCCGGTCAAACAGCAGACTATTATTACGAAGTCATTGAACAACAATTGAAAGAGGGGATTACACAATGAAAATTGTCGGTGTCACTTCATGCCCAGCAGGGTTAGCTCATACACCAATGGCAGCAAAAGCATTAGAGAATGCGGGTAAACAGCTTGGACACGAGATTAAAATCGAACAACAAGGAATTATGGGACAGGTGAATGGCATTACAGCAGAGGAAGCCAAGCAGGCAGACCTTTGCATTATCGCCTCCAATCAGCATATTAACGACGCTGAACGCTTCTCAGGTATTCCTACTGTTCGTGTCGAAATCGGACGCGCCCTAAAAAATGCCGAGCAAATCATCACAAAAGCCGTTGCGCTGGTTGAAAAGAAAAAATCTGAATCCCAATAAACAAGAGCAATGCCATATAGAAAGGAGCAAAGCAGAATGAAAGCAAAATTAAAAGTCATTGAAGGCCACCTCATGACCGGTATTTCTTATATTCTTCCGGTGATCATCGGAGCTTCACTTATCGTTGGTTTAGCCAAACTAGTCGGGTTAGGTTTTGGTGTGTCAGATTTAAACGCCTATAAAGATGCAGGCGGCATTTTACATGGTGCCTATTTGATGGAACAGGTTGGCTGGACAGGCATTGGCTTAATGAACGTACTGCTCGCTGGCTTTATTGCCTATTCGATTGCGGATAAATCTGGTCTTGCGGCCGGCTTTATCGGCGGAGCTCTTGCCAGCTCAACAAATGCTGGTTTTATCGGCGCCGTCATTGCAGGTTTCTTTGCCGGATATGTCGCTCTCTTTGTGAAAAGAAAAATTCAAATTCAAGGCTCTGCAGCTGGACTCGTCCCTCTGCTCATCTTACCGCTCATTACTGTTGGCTTAACCGGACTTCTCATGTCCGTTCTGCTAGGTGGGCCATTAGGGGCTTTGAACACCGCATTAATTGAATGGATCAAAGGCATGGTCGCAGATGGAACGAGCACACTCGCACTTGCTCTCATTCTAGGTGCAATGATTGGCTTTGACCTTGGCGGCCCAGTGAATAAATCAGCTTGGATGGCTGGTAACGCGCTCTTCCTATCAGGTGTCTATCTTCCTGCCATTCTCGTCAATATCGCGATTGTCATTCCGCCGCTAGGATACGGGCTTGCGACATTGATTCGAAAACGCAACTTCTCTCCTACCTTCAGAGAAGCCGGACGAGGCGGCCTTGTGATGGGGATTATCGGGATTACAGAAGGAGCCATTCCCTTTACACTCGTCAATCCTTTGAAATTGATTCCGCTGAATGTCGTCGCTTGTGCTGCAGGAAGCGGGGTTGCTGCCTTATTAGGTGTCCATGACATCATGCCGCCAATTGGTGGACTATACGGATTCTTCTCAGTAGGAAACTGGTGGGCGTATTTAATCGGCGCACTAACTGGCGCACTTGTTATTGGAATTGGCGCCAACCTACTTGTGAACTTCTCTGAGAAAAAAGAACCCCAAAAGCCAGAACATGATCAGAAGCAGAAAGAAGAAGATGATTTTGACCTTGTGCTAGAAGGATAATTTGAACAAAGAAAGGTGTCGTTACACAATGACTGTCAATGTACATGTGATTCCACATACTCACTGGGACCGGGAATGGTATTTTACCACCTCCCGCTCCCGTATCTACTTAATGAAAAGCGTAATGGACATATTGGACACCCTCGAAACAGATGAACGGTTCCATTACTTCATGCTCGATGCACAAGCATCCTTGCTAGATGATTACTTGAAATGGCGCCCAGAGGATGAAAATCGAATCAAACAGCTCGTCACAGCAAAACGCCTCATCATCGGTCCGTGGTATACACAAACGGATCAGCTCGTTATTTCTGGGGAATCGATTGTACGGAATCTGCAATATGGGATTGAGCGCTGTCAGCAGTTTGGACATGTCATGAAGGTCGGTTATGTCCCTGATTCCTTCGGTCAATCTGCACAAATGCCTCAAATTTATCAAGGCTTTGGAATTGTCGATACAGCCTTTTGGCGCGGCGTTTCTGATCATATGACGAATCACACAGAATTTAATTGGCGCGGGGCGGATGGCAGTGAAGTGTTTGCAGTGAATCTGCCATTTGGCTACTACTACGGAGGAAATATTCCTGAGAAGGATGAAGACCTGCAAGCCTTTCTTTCTGAAAAAATCGGGGCGCTGCAAGCAAAAGCTACGACCAAGAATGTCTATTTCCCAAATGGCTTTGACCAAGCGCCTATTCGTAAAAACCTGCCTGACTTATTAGAAAAAGCCAATGAAATAGACGAGCACCACTATCAAATTAGCAGTTTAGAAGACTACATTGCAGCAGTGAAAAAAGAGCGGACTTCTTTTGAGACATTAGAAGGAGAACTCATTCATGCCAAGCATATGCGAATTCATAAGTCCATTTTTTCAACAAGAGCAGATTTGAAAATCTTAAACAACCAAATTGAAAACTATCTTGTCAATGTGATGGAGCCGATCCTTACAATCAGCTATTCACTCGGACATGACTATCCGCATGACACGGTACGTGATATTTGGTACCTCATGTTTGAAAATGCAGCGCATGACAGCATTGGTGGCTGTAACAGTGATACGACGAATCAAGATGTCTTCTTCCGCTATAAACAGGCAAAGGAAATCGCCGAGAATCTTGTGGACTTACACATGCGTCTCATCGCCATCCGGCTTCAAACTGAGCAAGAAATCACGTTCACTTTATTTAACACACTGCCTTCAAAGCGCTCTGAAGTCATTGAAGTCGAAACCTTTATCACAGAACGTCCATTTACACTAAAAGACGCTGATGGACGAACTCTTCACTACACAGTCAAAAGCAAAACCGATGTGACAGATTATGTCTTAGCACAGCAGATTTCACTTAACCCAAGCAAAGAAGTGTACATGCCAAAGCAAGTATGGAAAGCTGTTTTACTCATTGAAGCAGTCGACTTGCCATCCGTTGGTTATACACAAGTCAGCATGGTTTTCGATGAATCTAGTGAATCCATTTTGGAAAAAACAGAAGGCCGTGTCATTGAAAATACGTTTTACCACATTACAGCAAATGACAATGGGTCATTAGAAATTACGGATAAACAGACTGGACGAACGTTCTCTGAGCAAATGATCTTTGAAGACAACGGAGATGATGGGGATTCTTATAACTATTCACCACCGCGCGAGGATCTGTATGTGTCATCCAAGGATCTTTCTTCGACAGACATCACAGTGTCTAAAAGCGGCTTGCAAGAAGAGCTCACCATCCAGCTTACTCTCACGGTTCCATATGACTTAGAAGAGCGCTCTCAGCAAGCAGTCACGACTTCTCTCCCGATTACAGCGAAGGTGGCATTAAACAAAGATGAGCCTGTCATCCGTTTTCATGTCGATGTCGACAATCATGCGTTAGATCATCGTCTGCGTGTCCTCTTTGATACAGGTATCGCATCAAAAGTATCATTGAGCGATCAGCAGTTTGGAACCATCGAACGCCCAACTGAGCTCACGCAAGAGCTTGAATGGTGGAGCAATGAACATTGGGAAGAAAAACCGATCACCATTGAACCGATGCAATCCTTTACTGCACTTCGTGATGAAGCATACGGTGTCGCGCTGTTGACGGACTGCGTGAGAGAATACCAGATCACAGGAGAAGACTACACAACGATCGCGTATACACTCTTCCGCTGTTTCGGAAAAATGGGGAAGGAAAACCTTCTTTACCGTCCCGGCCGGGCTTCTGGAGAAAAAATCGTGGAAACACCTGATGCCCAGCTTCAAGGATCGCTATCATTCTCCTTTGGCATGCACTATAGCCAAGAAGCGGTAAGTGAAGGACACTTGGCTCAGCTTGCTAAACGTTACACCACCCCGGTTCAGTGCTACGAGCGGGCAGACTTTTTAAACGGTCGTTTAATTTTCTCTTTCCGAGATGAAAAAGAAGACTTACAATCTACTTATAGCCTGCTTGACATTGAGACAGACGGGGTCGTTCTAAGCGCTTTGAAAAAAGAAGAACATGGAACAGGCATTGTCATTCGTCTCTTCAATCCATATTTAACACGTCAAACAGCCGCTTCAATCAATAGTTCATCTCTACAACATGGAGAAACAGCGAATTTAGGCGAAACACCTGAAGGACATATACTGAAAGCACAACATGGATCATTACACATTGAACCGCTCACACCTTGTCAGGTACAAACCTACATTGTAAAGAAAAAATGAACATGTAGGGGCGGGATCCATTTGGATTCCGCCCCTCTTTAATGGAGGGCATTGATCATGCGAATTGGAGGCATCGAAGCAGGCGGTACAAAATTTGTCTGCGGCTACGGAACAACAGACGGAACGATTGAACATATGACTTCCTTTGCAACAGGGAACCCAGAAGAAACATGCCGGCAAGTGATCGAATACTTTACAGAGCATCCAGTTGATGCGATTGGCATAGGCGCATTCGGACCTGTCGATGTAAAAGAACACAGCCCAAGTTATGGGACGATTCTCGAAACACCCAAAACAGCTTGGCGCCAATTTCCATTACTCTCAACCTTAAAACAAGCACTCGGTCTCCCTATGAAGCTTGATACGGATGTGAACTGTGCGGCGCTCGGTGAAGCTCGTTTTTCAACGGAAACAGACAGACCAAATTCCTTGATCTATATCACGGTTGGGACGGGAATCGGTGGCGGTGCCTATATTGAAAACCGCCTCATTCACGGACTGCTTCATCCAGAAATGGGACATATCACCGTTCAGCGCCACCCTCATGACACCTATGGGGGCTGCTGCCCGATCCACCATGATTGTTTAGAGGGATTGGCATCTGGACCTGCCATAGAAGGCCGCTATCATACATTGGCACAAATGCTGCCAGAGGAGCATCCGGCCTGGTCACTTCAAGCTTATTATCTTGGGCAAATGACCGCAAATTTATTACTCACCCTTTCACCAGAACGCATTATTTTGGGTGGAGGTGTCATGAAACAGCCGGCCTTGCTGCCGCTCATCCTTGAAGAAACAGACAAACGCCTTCATGGTTACTTACAATTACCAAAGCCATTAAATGAAATCGTCACAAAGCCTTCCTTTGACGGATTATCTGGTTTAATGGGAGCCATCGCCCTTGGAGCTGATGCCTTAAAGGAACAAGGAGCGGCGCAATGATGATGACGGCAGATACTCGAACCTACCAGCTCATTCAGCGGCTATTTGAAACGAAAGGGTTCGTGAAGCTGGAGGAGCTCACTGCCTCTTTTCGCTTATCTGACCGCTCCATCCGCAATTTAATCAAAGAAGCAAATGAGCTGTTAACGCAAGCTGGAGCCATGATCAAGACCATCCGCGGGAAAGGGTATACGCTCTTAACAAGTGACCAAGACGCTTTCCTGCTTTGGCTTCATCAGCAAAAGCTTCCTGCTCGCTCTCTCGTTCCCGTCATGCCAGAAGAGCGCATACGATTTATGATGAGAAAACTATTGCTTCAATCAGACTACTTAAAAATTGATCAATTAGCAGAAGAATTGTTCATCAGCCGTATGACGGTCAGCAGTGATTTAAAAAAAGGACGGGAGCTGTTAGCCCGTTACGGTATGACCCTTGTCTCAAAGCCTGGATTTGGCTTAAAAGTAGACGGAGACGAATTGCAAAAAAGGACGTGCTACGCAGACTTACTGCTTGAAGAAGAACCCGCCCTATCTCATATAACTGAGCGGGAACAGCTTCATTTCCCTGACATTTCACTCGAAACCATTCGATCCATTGTGCTGACAAATCTATATCAAGAATCACTGCTCATTAAAGATATTGCCCTAAAGAATTTAGTGATTCACTTAGCGATTGCCATTCAACAAACGCAAAAAAAACAGCGGATACCCGCCAGTACCACTCACACACAAAGACCGCCAGTGTTAACAAGAATCGCTCAAAAGATCACTCATCAAATAAGCGACACGTTTCATGTCACCTTATCAGAGGATGAAACAGATTACTTGGTGATGCATCTCTTAGCGAATCAAACGTGGAAAGAAATCGATGAGCACCAAACAACAGAAGAAGTACGTCAGGCAGTGACACGATTTCTCCAGCACATTGAAAAAACAAGCGGTCATCGTTTTGTAGATGACGATATCCTGCGTCAAGATTTGATGCTGCATATGAAGCCATTATTAAATCGAATTCAATACGGCGTGTCTTTACAAAATCCGCTTTTGCATGAAATCAAAACATCTTACCCT
The DNA here is from genome assembly GCF_038593225.1 of Bacillus sp. FSL W8-0629. NCBI lineage: Bacteria > Bacillati > Bacillota > Bacilli > Caryophanales > Bacillaceae > Bacillus > Bacillus sp. FSL W8-0629. Next base: position 257,383 of record NZ_CP151975.1, on the reverse strand, counting down.
TATCCGTTTGATTTGGCCGTCAGCGGACTCAATGCCTTACAGCTGGTACGGACGCCAAATGAAGATGAAGCGGCATATGTTGCCTTACATATTGCTGCTTCATTTGAAAGAAGTCATCTTGACACCTCACAAAAAAAGAGGGCCATTATTGTATGCGGATCTGGACTAGGAACGGCACGGCTACTTGAAATTAAATTGAAGGCGGCCTTTCAACATGAGCTTGAGATTGTTGAGCTTTATTCTTATCAGGATTACGCTTTTAGCACGACTTTGCCATGTGATGTGATTATTACAACCGTACCTCTCGCACCAAAGGGGAAACCAATCATTCAAGTGAATGCTTTTTTTGAACATCATGATGTCCAGCGTGTGAGTGAGGTCATTCACCTGTTAAACGGACACGGTGCCCCTTCGCAGGAGCTGATGGCTTTTTTCCAAGAACGATTGACCTTGTTGGATGTGGACCTTTCAAGCAAAGAAGAGGTAATAGATACTCTTTGCAGCCGGCTGGAGGGGTATCAGCTTGTTTCATCTTCTTTTCGTTCCTCCGTGCTGGAGCGGGAGCAAATGTCATCGACCTATCTTGGCAAGGGGATTGCAATGCCTCACCCGCTCATCACAAATGAAGGCACCTCCTGCGTGGCAATTGCACGATTGAAACAGCCAATTGATTGGCAGGGCGATCAAGTATCTCTGATTTTCTTGTTAGCCATTCAGAAAGATGACGCTGCCTGCATGAATCAATTTTTTGAACAAGCTGTCGATTTATTAGACAGTCCTGACCGCCTTCACTCCTTGACACATGCAAGGACATTTGATGAGCTAATGCATGTCCTGTTTCAATAGCACAAAAGGCCGCCCAAGTGAAATCGGGCGGCCTTTTATTCATCTATTCCTCACATACGAATCAATCATATATGACATTTTTTCCTTCTTCCCTTAACTTTTTCAACGACGTCAGCATATGGTTGATTTCTTCATCGGAATGTCTTTCCCAAGCACCTAATTCTGCGACAATTTTCAAAGGGGATTTCGATCGATAGGAACGGGTCGGGTTACCGGGAAATTTTTTGTCAGTCAAATTCGGATCGTCTTCAAACTCGCCTGTCGGTTCTACAACATAAATTCTCTCTTTTGCATCAGACCGGGCTAATTCAGCTCCCCATTTGGCTGCGTTTAATGTTCCAGTAAAATAGATGTGGTTCGATTGTTTATCCTGATAGTTGGATAAATGCAACGGTTCAAGAAGGTCCCCAATCTTCAATTCCGCTTTCGTCCCATGAAAAAACGGCCCAGGATCTAAAACATCTTTCTTGTCATTCATACAGCCACATCCCTTATCGTTTTTGACTTGCGTATAACAGTATACGGGCTGATGCGGGCGGAAAACAGTCTATAAATGAGATGAAATTCGGGGTATAATGATAGTAGAGAGTAAGATGTGATCGGACATAGATGATTGATTGAACCTCCTCTATTCGGTCATCTTTTAACAATCTTAGTGTTTTTTCGTAATTCCTTTGCAAGATATTTGTTGATGTTGATAGATGACGCAATAAATAAAGTGATTAACTATAAAGGCTCTATGACAAATATTGTCATAGAGCCTCCTCTTTAGCTAGGTACATTGCTATTCTTTTTTTGCTTTTTATAAAGTAGATTATCACTGTAATTATAACTACGGGTATCACCACAATTAAACCAAATGTCACATTTGTATTCCAAGGCATGTTACGATCTAGTTCATGTTCTGAACCTGAATGGATTGGAAAAATCCACTTTTATATACCAATAAAACCAATTATTGTATTTATTTTCATTTTATAGGAGGACTTTTTAATTAATGTACGAATTTAATATATTGTTAGTGAAAAAATTAATTAGGAGTGATTAATTATGTCTATTAAAAAAGTACTAATTACCTCTTCGTTGGCTGTGGCGTTACTTGGAAGTTCTATTCCTGCTTTTGCTACTAGTCCAGTTACTACAAGTTCTAATCAAAATGTAAGAATAACAGATGATGCCTCAACTAAGGCGAGTTTCACAAGATATATTTATGGCCAAGATTTTAACGCTTTTCCAACTTCATTTACTGAAGACAACTTACTATGGATTCTTCAGCAAAGAGTAGATATGGGAGACGGCTGGTGGCGTGCTGAATATAAAGCCACATTTTAAACGGCTATGATTTGAAGAACTCACTAACCTTACATGATTAGTGAGTTTCTTTTCCGCAGGTATTTTTTACTTTTTTATGTTTCATGGCTTATAAAATAAATTTTCTTTGATTTATTATTTAAAAAAAAGGAAATTTCTCATTGAGTCCAACAAGGACAAAAACAAGAATACCTTCCACAGCTGACAGCGTCACAATCAATCCGTGGTTCATTGGGTGTTCCTTCGCAATTAATTTCTGACCAATATAGTTTAAAGCATAAAAAAGAAAGAACAATAAGAAAAACAAATAAAGGATCGTCATCATCTACATAACCCTCTTTCTTATAATGGATAATAATCCAATTTTTACAATATATCATTAGACTAACATTTTAGAACAATTCGAACAATATGCTCTTGCCAATAGAGTGAACAAAAAAACCAGCCACCCGCTAATAAGGTGACTGGCTTTTTTCTGTTACTTCCCGATGTTCTCTCCATTTTGCTGAATTAATGTTTCATACCAGTAAGAGCTCTTTTTACGAATTCTCTTTAGGTCTTTTAGGTCAAATTCATCGCGGTTGACGTAGATGAATCCGTAGCGCTTGGAGCATCCTTGGTGTGTGCTGATTAGATCGATTGCAGACCATGGGCAGTATCCGAAGACCTCGACGCCGTCAGTGATTGCCCATTTGATTTGTTCGATATGCTTTTCTAAATAGTCAATTCGATAATCATCTTGAATCGATCCATCTTCTTCTAATTTGTCGAATGCACCCAATCCGTTTTCCGTGATAATAAGGGGCAGCTGATAACGGTCATAAATCTCACGCATCGTTGATCGGAAGCCGACAGGGTCAATCTCCCAGCCAAATGCATTTTTACTTAAGAACGGGTTGTTGCCGCCTTTGTAGACGCCATCTTCACCAGATTTTAAATGCTGATCTCCGCCGCGGGCAAATTCATCATTGCCATCTCCTTTACTCGCTTCAACCGTTTGAGATGTGTAGTAGTTAAAGGCAATGAAGTCTGGCTTTGCACTTTTCAAAATATCCATATCTCCCTCTTCAATCACAGGAAGAATGTCTTTTTCCTTCATGTATGCCCATGCAAGGTTGTTATAACGACCGAATACCGCCATATCAAGATATAGCCAGTTGCGGATCGCATTGTAATTAGCCGCAGCAATGACATCCTCAGGTTTTGGAGATGCCGGGTAAATAAGGGCGATGTTTGGCGCTGGTCCGATTTTTGCCTCAGGCAGCAAACGATGACAAAGCGTCATGGCTTTCGCCTGTGCCACAAGCATATGGTGGTTCTGCTGATATAGTTCTTTTTTCGGATTTTCTAAATTTGGATCCAGTGTACCTAGAGCTGATCCATGTAAGATCATCATGTTTTGTTCATTAATGGTCAGCCAATATTTTACCTTCTCGCCATACTCCTGGAACAAAACCTCCGCATAACGTTCAAACGCATCGACTGTCGAACGATTTGACCAACCGCCTTTCACTTGAAGCGCATGAGGTAAATCAAAGTGATACATCGTCACAATTGGTTCAATGTCATAGCGGCGCAATTCATCAATGAGAGAATGGTAGAAGTCAATTCCCTTTTGATTGATCTCCCCATCTCCATCTGGAATGATACGTGTCCATGCAATGGAGAAACGATAAGCCTTCAAGCCCATTTCTGCAAACATCTTCACGTCCTCTTTATATCGATGATAGTGATCGCTGGCTACCTTAAAATCAGTTGTTCCTTCAGGATAGCTTTCTCTCATATCAATGACTGAAGGCCCCTTGCCATCCTCGTTCCATGCACCTTCTACTTGATAGGCGGAAGTCGATCCGCCCCAGAAAAAGTCTTTTGGAAATGGTGCTAGTGTTGAATATCTCATGATTATGTCCTCCCTTTCTTAAACTAAGTGTAAAAATGATTGTCCTGGTGTCACTTGTTTTTCTTCTGTCTCAATGATATCGCTAAATTCACCGGAATTGGTAATAATCACAGGTGTTGTGACAGAAAGACCTGCTGCTTGAATGGCCTCAATATCAAACTCCGCAAGCAGTTCACCTTCTGTAATGGTTTGGCCCTGCTCAACCTTCGGCGTAAAATGACGCCCCCCAAGTTGTACAGTATCCAGTCCAATATGAATGAGTACTTCTGCTCCGCTTTCAGAGGTGAGACCGTATGCATGTCCTGTTGGGAATACCGTTGTCACGACCCCAGTTACTGGTGCAAACAGCTTGCCTTCTGATGGAATAATAGCTGCGCCCTTACCTAAAGCGCCAGATGAGAAGGCTTTATCTTGCACCTCTTCTAGCTTGATGACTTCGCCAGATAAAGGACTTTTCACATGAGCTGCTTTGACACCATGTTCATTTTCAGATGCTGGTACAGAACTAGTTGCAGGAGCATCTTCTTCATCCACAGGATCTTTGAATCCAATCAAATAGGTTAAGACGATTGAAAGGACAAATGAAACGGAAATTCCGATTAAGAATCCTGTAAATCCTTGACCATAGAAGATCGGAAGTGTCAGTAAACTCGGAAGACCTGATGCGATCGCAATACTTTGTGAATAACCGATAATGGCACCACCGACACCGGCAGAGATAACCGCTGCAATAAATGGTTTTTTCAAACGAAGTGTGACGCCGTATACAGCAGGTTCTGTAATTCCAAATACAGCAGAAACCGCTGTCGATCCAGCTAATGATTTCAGCTTTTTGTTCTTTGTTTTCAGCATAACACCGATGGAAGCACCGGCTTGTGAAAATACAGCTGGCGCAGTGGCCGGCTTAATATGATCTTTTCCATGAACCGCAATATTATTTAAAATGACTGGCACAAGCCCCCAATGGATACCGAAGATGACAAGAACCTGCCATGCCATCGCAATTAAAGCACCGGCAAGTGTAGGGCTAAAGGAGAATACTTTCAGCAGGACGGCTGCAATTCCGTTCCCTGCATACACACCAAATGGTCCAAATACGATCAGTGTCAGTGGAACGACCGTGACCAGTAAAATCAGTGGTGTAATAAAGTTTTTCACACTTTCATGAATAACTTTGTTAAAGAAACGTTCGATATATCCCATCACAAACACTGCCAAAATAATCGGGATAACCGTTGATGTATAAGACATTAAGACAACCGGAATGCCGAAGAACGACACATCTCCGCCGCCTTTTGTGAGCTCTTGAATAGTCGGGTAGATCAGTGCACCTGCAATCGTCACAGCAACAAATGGATTCGCTTTAAACTTCCTAGCAGAAGTGAATGCGAGCAGCAGCGGCAGGAAGTAGAACAAGCTGTCTGATGCGGCAAATAAAATTTGATACGACGTATCTTCAGGAGATAACCATTTTGCATTGATACAGATGCCTAGAAGTCCTTTTAAAATACCGGCACCCGCCATGACACCTAGAAGCGGTGTGAAAATTCCAGAAACAATGTCGACGAATTTTCCGAAAAGACTTGTACTTTCTTCACTTGATCTAGCAGATGAAGAAGTGGAATCCTCTAATAGATTCGTAAACTCCCCAATCTCTCGATATACCTCTGGTACCGTGTTGCCAATGACCACCTGAAACTGGCCGCCGCTTTCCATGACAGTCACCACACCATTTAATTTTTCAATGGCCGCTTTATCTGCTTTTGATCTGTCATTTAATGTGAAGCGAAGTCTTGTGGCACAGTGAACCAATGAATGAACGTTTTTCTCTGTCCCGATATGTTTGATAATGTCTTCTGCTAATTGACGATGACTCATACAAAAACCCCCTTTTTTTCAAAAAAATACGTTTTTAGGCAAAATAAAAACCTAAACGGGCACCAAAAATAGTCGCAACTTGCTATTGCGCTTTTTCAGTGAACGTTTAGGTTTTGCCTGCCGAACAGTCACAATCCTCTAAGACGATCATTGTGAAACCGTATTCTTTTATGTTTATGAGCAAATAGTACCACTCACTTTTTATGATGTCAACGCTTTCTTTTAAAATTTTATCTTTATTTTTCTCGTTTGATGAGTCGATTCAAATGAATCGATAGATAGAGCATCTCCTCTGATGTCAGGTCGCGATGATACGTTTGATACACATATTCTGCGATTTTCTTTGCGCATTCGTACGCCTTCGGATATTTCACTTTAATCAGCTGATATAAATCTTGATCTTCACTGACGAGTAGCGTTTCGTTGATGAGACGCTGTACGAAAAAGCGTAAATGTGTGAGAAAACGATAAAAGTTGAGCGAGTCTTCATCAAATTCCATGTTCAGATGATATTTCACAATGGTCAGTATGGCATTCACTTCTTTTGTGATATTGACCGTTGTATTCATGTCTTCATTGAGCTCTGCATTAATGATATGCATGGCAATAAAGCCCGCTTCATCTTCAGGCAGTTCAATATGAAGACGATCTTCAATCATCTCAAGGCATTCCTTCGCCACGAGAAACTCATCTTTGTATAAACGTTTAATCTCCCAAATCAGCGAATTCTCAATCAAGTGGTTTTTCTTTAATCGTTCGATGGCGTAATGAATATGGTCTGCCAGCGATACATGCAGACTTTCGTTTAATCTTCGGTTCAGCTTTGTATGTGCGTATTGGATCATTTCCTCGGTCACCTTGACGACATCATATGGAACCTCTTGAAGCAGCATTTTCATCCGCTCATGTACGGAATGATCTTCTAGGCGGAACACTTTATCAATTAACGCCTCGTCCACCGGGTCGCCGGGACGTCTTTGAAAAGCGATGCCTCTGCCCATGACGACGATTTCTTTTCCTTGTTCATCTATCACACTAATGACATTATTGTTTAGAACCTTTTGAATCTGCATCTCCAAACACCTCCGTCTATAACCAGCCATCTACACTCAAAATATGCTCTCATCTTAACACAACTGTCAAATCACTTGGCGTTTTTATCTGACTTTTGAAATAGATTTCACGATATTTTCACTTCTTTCTTGCTGGTCTGATCCTCCCCCGGCCTGCATACAATACCCCGAGGAGGTGACCTTCGATGAAGGCTTTTTTCTGGTCAGCATCTTTTTTATTCATGTTCATTCTGACTCTCTTTATTCTAGGTATTGTTTTTTGGCTTAGTGGACAAGGCTTAGATCAGCTATGGAGATATGCGCTTATCTGTCTTGTGACAGCCACCGTTCTACACGGCGTTACCACTTGGCTAAAGCAACATGTCATGCATCACTCATCCAAATAAAAGGCTGCCCGCAGTATTCAGGCAGCCCTTCCGTTATTCCTTAGATGAGGCGGCTTCTTTCTGAGAAGCACGCAGTTCATCATTGATTTTTTTCGCATCTTCTAAAAACTCTGTTTCAAATCCACTTTTGAGTGCCCACATATAAAATAACAACGCCACAACTGCAATGAGCGCCATATCCCAGCCATAATGAATGACGTTATACCCGCCAAATTTATCACTGCCGAGACAAGAAATCGTCATCATCACAAGCAAATACACAACCATCCAAGCACCTGCTTTAAAGTGACGGCCAAAGCCCTTCCACTTCGCTTTTGCTTGATAGTAAAAATAGATTGGCAGACCGATGAGAATAATGAACAGCACCTGACCCGTCAGCGGCCATCTCGCCCAGTACAGTGTCAATGATGCAAAGACAAAACCAAGCGGAGCAATGATGCTGAGTCCTTTAATTCGCAGTGGACGATATAAATCTGTGCCCGTCTTTCTCAGCGTCATTACTGTCACAGGTCCTGTCAAATAGGAAATCAAGGTCGCCACAGAGATAATTTCAGCGAGAACCCCCCAGCCTCTAAACAAAAACAGAAAGATAAACGATACGCCTAAGTTAAAAAACATCGCTGGACGAGGCACACCGTAAATTGGGTGCAGACGGCCTAGTACACTCGGCATGTACTTGTTTTTTTCCATCCCATAAATCATACGAGACGTCGTCGCCGTATACGTAATCCCTGTGCCAGAAGGAGAAACGAACGCATCTGCATATAAAATAAGGACAAGCCAGTTGATCCCTAGCGCAATGGCAAGGTCAGCAAATGGCGAGTTGAAATTCAAATGCCCCCAGCCATTCACAATCATTGATGGATCGACAGCGCCAATAAAAGCGATTTGCAGCAGCACATAAATGACCGTTGCAATCAAAATCGATCCAACAATGGCGATTGGAATCGAACGCCCTGGATTTTTCGCTTCTCCTGCCATATTAATCGGGCTTTGGAAGCCATTAAAAGCAAACACAATCCCTGATGTTGCCACAGCTGTGAGCACACTCGCCCAGCCGTTCGGCGCAATACTTGTTCCAGAAGTAAAATTCTCACTATGAAAACCTACGAATAAGAGCGCACCAATTGTTAATCCTGGAATGACGATTTTAAAAACCGTAATGAATGTATTCGCCTTTGAAAACAACCCAACTGTCCAATAATTGAGCAGAAAATAAATCACCAGCAGCACACTTGCCACCATGAGCCCCTCGGTCGTCAAAACCCCTTTTGTGACCAAATGGCTTGTCCACTTTGCCCACTCCCAAGGCCATGAGCTCATGTATTGAACGGAGGCCACTGCCTCAACAGGAATCACTGAGACAATCGCAATCCAGTTTGCCCAAGCGGCGATAAATCCAATAAAAGAGCCATGTGAATATTGCGTATATTTGACCATTCCGCCTGCCTCTGGAAACATCGACCCGAGTTCACTATAAGACAATGCGATAAATAAAATAACAACCATCCCGATCAACCATGACAAAATAGCAGCAGGGCCGGCGATTTGAGCAGCCCGCCACGCACCAAAGAGCCATCCTGAACCAATGATTGAGCCAAGACCTACCATCATTAAAGCGAAAGTTCCCATCCTACGATGCAAATGATTCATGTTCATAACACCTTTCGATTAAAATACAGAGCATGTGTCGAGCAAGCGCCTTTCTCTTATAGCAGCTCACCATTCATTCCATTGGCAAATACTTTCTGATCTGAACTTTTATCTTTGTTCATTTTTTTGCCTGTTATATTATCTCTCAATTCTCCATTTTCTGAAATAGTCGAACATGCTTATTTCAAAAGAAAGCGCTTTTTCAACTGTTCAATCTATTAGACTGATTAACTACCTTTACCCTTATTTTGAAAAAAACAAAACAAAAAAGAAAGAGGAAATGACTTCCTCTTCCCTCTGAACACGTATCATTCAAAGAAAAAAGGATAAAAGGGAAACCCTCTTATCCTTGTGAGATTGCTTGTTCTTTTTCAATGACAGCTAGTCTTTCTTGAACTTCTTCTTCAGATAAATTGTGCTGTTTCACATAAAGGTTACGTTCGCTTGTGCGGCATTCATGGCTGCAGCTGCGCATATATTTATGCTCGCTTTCTTCTGTTGCAATCATTTTGCGGTTACATGCAGGGTTCGCACAGTTCACATAACGCTCGCAAGGTTCGCCAGTGAAGAAATCTTTTCCTACCACGACGTGCTCTGTTTGATTGACTGGAACCGTTAGGCGGTTATCAAACACATAACATTGACCGTCCCAGAGCTTTCCTTGAACTTCCGGGTCTTTTCCGTACGTGACAATTCCACCGTCAAGCTGGGATACATCTTCAAAGCCTTCACGCTTTAACCATCCTGAGAATTTCTCACAGCGTACGCCGCCTGTGCAATACGTCAGAATTTTTTTCCCTTCAAGAATCTCTTTGTTGTCACGAATCCACTCAGGTAATTCACGGAATGTCTCAATGTCAGGGCGCACAGCACCTCTGAAGTGACCGACATCAAACTCATAATCATTACGTGCATCAATCACGACCGTATCAGGTGATTGCATTTGCTCGTAAAATTCAACTGGGCTGAGATGTTTCCCCGTTAATTCTAGCGGATTCACATCATCTTCAAGACTTAAATTCACCAATTCATTTCGGTGGCGGACGTGCATTTTTTTAAACGCATGACCATCTGCTTCGTCAATTTTAATTGGCATGGACGCAAAGCGTGGATCTTCTTTCAATGCTTGCATGTACTTGTCCGTCTGCTCAATGGTACCAGAAACGGTTCCGTTTATGCCTTCAGATGAAACAAGAATACGACCTAACAAACCAAGTTCCTTACAGAATGCTAGATGCTCTGCTGTAAACGTTTCTGGATCCTCAATGGGGACATATTGATAGTAAAGTAATACACGATATTGTTTTTCCATATATATAAACACCTCTTAAATTTAATCAAAACATACCATTTTATATCATACAGGAAATACATACCTTAAGGCAATGTCAGCAGTTCAATTCCATAAAACGGAAGGGCCTATGGTCTCATATTGTTCGATTATTTGACAGAACTTTCTGTAAAATGAGATGATTTAAGAACTATATGATTTCGTAAAGGAGCATAAGTCAATGATCCAGCCAGAAGATATCGTCAGAAGCGGTCCTAACCAGTTTATTTCTCAAAAGGGGATTTATCATGAAATCGAGTCACTTGTTACTCCCTTTCAGTCACCAGCTATAGTGACAGGATATGACTCATATCAAGCCTTTTCACAGTACACAAAGCTTCCATCCGAGTGGCCTGTTGTTCAGCATAAAGGTTACAGTTCACCAAATGCGATCACACGAATTGCGGAAGAACTCAAGAGTTCAGACGTGATCATCGGGATCGGTGGCGGCACGATTTTAGATACAGCGAAGTCTGTTGCCGACGCTCTCCAAATTGAAGTGATCATGGTGCCGACGATTCCTGGGACATGTGCGGCTTCTACACCGCTCAGCGTCATTTATGATGACAAGGGGAATTTCATGAGGGTCGACTATCATAAGCGGTCCAGCTATCTCACGTTAATTGATCATACTTTTTTGCTTTCATCTCCTCTTTCCTATCTCCAAAGCGGAATTGGGGATACGCTCGCAAAATGGTATGAAGCGGAAGCCATTATTCGCAACACAAAAGGCACCTTGCCGCTCATGGTACATGCTGCATTAAAGCAGGCAGTGTACGTTCGTGACATTCTTCTGACTCATAGTGAAGAAGCCGTTAGCAGTTTAAAAACAGGTCAGCTTTCTCAAGCCTTTGCAGATGTAACAGATACGATCATTACGTTAGCCGGAACAGTCGGCGGCTATGGAGGACGTTATGGCAGAATGGCAGGAGCCCATGCTGTTCATAATGGATTAACATTTATTGATGAAACACATCATGTGTTACATGGACAAAAAGTGGCCTATGGCATTCTCGTTCAGCTTGCTGCAGAAAACCGTATGACGGAAGTAGAAGCATTACTTGAGCTTTATCAAACACTCGGATTACCTAGAACGATGCGTGAGCTTGGCATCACAGCTCAGCTAGAGGAAGCAGCACATACAGTGGCAAACCATGCTGCAAGTAAAGATGAAACCTTTTGTTTGATTGGAGACTATACGAAAGAGCAAATTGTCGACGCCATTCAAATCATTGAGACCTATCAGCCTCAAAAAACGGTCTGAACATACCGGCAAATAAAAAAGCACAGGCATCCCGCCCGTGCTTTTCTTATATTAAAAATCGAAGTTATCTGGGTCTGGACCCGTGCGCTCATCTTCATTGAGCTGATCAATGACACTCATTTCATGGGCGGACAACTCGAAATCAAATACGTTTGTGTTTTCGATGATTCGGCTCTTCGTCACAGATTTCGGAATGGTGATAATGCCATGCTGCAAGTCCCATCGAAGAATGACTTGCGCCACTGACTTCTCATGTTTTTTCGCAATATCTTGAAGCACCGGATGGTTAAGAAGTTTTCCGCTGCCTAATGGCGACCATGCTTCTACATGAATGCCTTTTGCCTTGCAGTAGTCACGTAAAGGCTCCTGCGTCAGCTTCGGATGCAGCTCAATTTGATTGACCATTGGTACCACTTCTGCCTCTTCTAATAAATCTTCTAAATGGTGCTGATGGAAGTTACACACGCCAATGGCTTTCACGCGGCCATCCTTATACAGCTTTTCTAGCGCCTTCCACGTTTCTTTATATTTGCCTTCAACCGGCCAATGGATTAAATAAAGATCCAATACATCCAGACCAAGTTTGTTCATACTCGTTTCAAAGGCTTCAAGCGTTGACTCATATCCTTGATCACTATTCCACACTTTTGTCGTAATGAACAGATCATCGCGAGAGATGCCTGATTGCTGAATGGCTTTGCCAACACCTTCTTCATTTTGATAGGCCGCTGCTGTATCTATACTGCGATAGCCCGCTTCTAGTGCGTCTTTGACTGCATTTACAGCCTCATCCCCATCTTTTACTTGCCACACACCAAAGCCAAGCTTCGGCATTTTCACTCCGTTTGCTAATGTGACTGTATCTGTTAATCCACTCATCAAACAAACCTCCGCTTCATTTTTGCTTACCATGCACTATACCCGAATGTGCGAAAGATCATGCATGAAGATAAACCATTCATAGACTGAATGATCTCAGATAGTTGACAAAGGGCTAAAATGAACTTGATTTTAGCCCTTTGTCTTCTTTTCAGCGTGATAGAAAACCTTTGCATCCCTAGGAAGGACGAGTACTGGTGCAGAGCGAATTTGACATTCGTGAGCACCAGCACGCAGGACTGACAAAGAATGCGAGGGTTTGTCTACACGCTGAAACCATTCATATACTGAATGATCTTATTTGATGTATTGTCCCATATCGACTTGATTTGCATCAACGATTTGGTATTCACTGATTCGATTTTTTGTTTTAGAACCATCATATGTCTCTAAAAAGCTTTGGTCATAAAAAGTCAGACCATAAGTTTGCTTTTCGTTCTCGTACACTCTGATCCAATAAGATTCTTTTGAGGCTTTTTTAGCCTCGTTTATTTTCTTTAATTGAATACCCGAAAATTTTTTCAGCAACTTTTGAATATCCTCTTTCTTATCCACTACAACGCGCTCATCATCATGCTCAATTTGAATAGAAGTCACTTTATCTTTATCAATCGAGACCACATCATCAAAAGCATATGTTTTGGCATTGATCATAAAATAAAGACCTATTCCGATGAAAATAACGACTACTAAACCAATGATCCACTTCTTCAACCTAACTCCTCCTTCAATTCACGCCATCCCTATACAAACAGCGAGGTCCAATCATCCTCCTCAGAGAATACTTGAATCCCATGCTGTTTCAGCAAGGCAGACGTCACACCGTCCCCAGCCCTTGTCTTCCCGTTAAACTCTCCCCGATAGATCATCCGGCTTCCGCAAGAAGGGCTGTACTCTTTTAACACGACGGATGTTGCGCCAAGAGTCTGAACCTGCTTAAGCGTGTCTTGTGCACCATTTACATACATCTCTGTCACATCTGTTCCATGAACATCAACAACAGAAGCCTGCCCCCGTAAGACATCATGACCATCTCCACCAATAATTTCTGCGGGAGGTCTTGGTGTAGAGAAGCCGCCAAGCAGCTCAGGACAAACTGTTACCGCCTTTCCTTCCTGCACAAGCTCCTCGATACGTTGATCTAATCGATGGCTGCCATTATAACGGACCTTTAATCCCGCAAGACAAGCGCTAACAACTATCATGTATGTTCCTCATTTCTATGTATTGAACGTTTTTTGCTGACTTTAAAATAAATCCATAAAGGCAAACAGAGTATCGTGTACATCAGAAAGGGCAGAGCACAATACAAAACAGCCGCCCACATGGACCCTTCAACTCCTGTGATCCCAAAAAAATAAACAAATAATAGCAAGCTGACAAACAATCCGACGAACGGCATGATAAAAATAGATTTTTTAAAATTCTCCATCATCTCTTTCACCAACACGGCTCCCTCCCTCAATCATCATCACGAATAACGTCAATATATGTTAATTTTACCATAAAAAAACCGAAAGCATCTAGTTTATAGAAAGCTTTCGGTCCGTTATTTATATCTTTTCCTTCCAAGCCTTTAAGAAGCGCTCAATAACCTGTAGCTCGTCTTCATTAAATTCATGGAGGAATTCTAAATAGGAGGAGACTGCCTGTTCATGAAGCTCATCATGCAGTGCCGCAAGCTGTGTGCCTTCCTCTGTCAGTGAATAATAGACGGATTTCTTGTCACCTTGCCGGTGGCAATAGTCGACCATGCCTTTTTCGATGAGCTTTTTCACAGCCTTTGTAATGGCTGGTTTTGATAGTTTTAGTTGTTGTGAAAGAAATGTATTATTGGATTCATTAGGGTTTGCTTGAATCATAGATAAAATATGAAGCTGTGTAAGTGTCCAATCTTGCTTGAGTGTATCAGTCGTGGTAATCAGTGGATCTGTTGGATCGTTCCGTTTCTTTTCCCTATGCATAATCAAATCTTGAATCGCTTTTAAGACAATCTGCTCGTTTGTTTCCATCTGAACCTCCACTCTTAACTGGTTAATAAAATGGTACTAATAATCAATAAAGGAGTCAAAAGAAATGTGGGGATGAGGAAAAGAATGGGTCATCAGACCTGATAAATAAGAGAACTTTTTTACTAGATTACAACCGCACAATTTCCTTTTCTTTGCTATTATTTATGATAGGTAACCCTCAATCAAAAAAAGAAGGTGAGAGAATAAAAACAGAGCAGCAAATGGCCATTCGCCAGTTAGAAGAAAAAATAAATTTGTTTTCTTCTGTTGTAAACGGATCGTTCCTATCAACGGAAGATTTCGTTCTATCAAACACGCATATATCAACTGACACGTTCAATTTGTTATTACCCATTTCAGCGCACATACAAGATCAACAAAAAGTGGAAGCTGCCATCGAACAAATGCAGCAACAGCAACTAACATTCAGCACATGGATCACTCAAAGCCTGCTCCACCCCGATTGGTCGAATATCATGCAGAAATATGGGTTTCAAGAAGTGGAACGCAATACCATCATGATGCTTGAACATACAAACGACATCGATCAAAGGACCTCTCAATCGCTTACGATCAAGGAAGTGACTGACGATCAAACTTTTCTCGATTATCAACATTTATTTACCGAACTTTTCGAAGGATCACCTGAGGCAATCGCTTTAAACAGCTATTTCCAACGCTTTTCGATTGAACGATTACACCCGAGTACCCGCATGTTCGTTGGATATGAACACAACAAACCGGTCACAACGGGCTTATTGATCGAAACAGCAGACAGCTACGGTATTTATGATGTCATCACAAAGGCAGAACACCGCGGAAGAGGACTTGGCAGTGACATGTTTCATTACCTTCTGACCCAAACAGATAACAAACAAAAGTGTGTGATGTTACAAGCCTCAAATGACGGCAAACATATCTATCAGCGTGCCGGATTTCAACCAATTGGAGAAATGGTAGTTTTTGAATAGACGATGACATTTTTCCTGACTTATCAAGGGCAAAGAAAGGCATCCTGTCTCTTCTTTGCTTCCAACATCTCACCACAAAAATGAATGTACATTCATTCACTCCTTTGGTACATTTAAAAAAAGGAGCTGAAAAAACAGATGGTTCGACCAGGCGATCAATTTCAAACAAGCAAAACCTATACGCATGAAGATGTGATTCAATTTGGCGAGATGACAGGTGATCTTGGCAAACATCATACCGAGCTAGATGATCAAGGCAGGCTCATGGTACACGGCTTTCTCACCGCAAGTCTAGCCACGAAACTTGGCGGTCAGTTTCATTTTATCGGTCAAGAGATGACATGTACCTTCATACGCCCTGTTTATACAGGTGACACCATTACCTGTCAGATGGCCGTCACCAAGGTAGAACCCCTTGAAAAATACCATCGTGTCCACCTTTTTTCCCGTTATATCAATCAGCATGGAGAAGAAGTCATTACTGGTAAAAGCGAAGGTGTGGTTTTAAAAAAATAAAAAGCTGCCTACGAGGAGGCAGCTAACTAACACGAAAACGTTCTTATTCTCTTCTATTCAGCCTGATGCCCTCGATCCATATAAAGCGGCGGTCTCTTTAATGAAATCACTGCACAGCTAAAGGCAATCAGCACAAAAATAGCCCCGAATTTAGCCAAGTCAACGGATGAACCAGTCATTGTAAACATGACGCCGCCCACTGCTGATCCAATGGAAATCCCAATTTGCAAAGCGGATGTATTCAAACTCTGCTGAATATCAGACGTCACAGGGTCTGTTTGAATCAAATAGCTCTGCAAAGCAGGTGTCAGTGCCCAGCTAAGAGCACCCCATAGGACAACCATCACCATAAAGAGCATAAACACTCCCGCTGTATAAGGAAGGATAAACATCACAATGGCAAACGCGATTGTCACCAGCAAAATGGCTTTCCCTGAACCAAGCTTGTCACTAAGCCAGCCGCCAAATCCATTCCCACCAATCGACGCAAGTCCGAAGACCAAATAACAAATACTAATCCAAAACGGAGTCATATGCAGAACTTCCATCAGAAATGGCGTGAAATAAGAATACAGCATATAATGACCAGCAAGCATGAACAAGCTAATCAAATGCGCACTGAAAATTTTCGGATGCCCTAAAGAACGAATTTGTTCTTTAAGCGGTGTGACTTTTTCAACAGGCATTTTCTCCAATAGAAAATAAATGAGCACCATGGATATGGCTGACAGAATACTGATTCCTAAAAACATCACTCTCCAGCCAAAGCTCTCTGTAATAAAAATACCAATCGGTACACCGAGAACAAGTGATGAGCTAATCCCAATAAAAATCAGACCTAATGCTTTCGCTCGATGCGCCGGTTCCACCAGCTTGGCGGTAATCGTCAATGATAGCACCACAACAAGCGCTGTACTCATGGCAATCAAGACCCTAGAGATCATGACAAGGGCAAAGGTGGAACTAAAATATGTGAATACATTGCCTAATGTAAAGACCAATAATGCGATTAAATAAAGACGCTTTCGTTCGATTTTGGCTGTGACGGTCAGTAGCACCGGTGCTGAAATAGCATACACAATCGCAAATACCGTGATCAGCTGCCCAGCTGTCGCAAGAGACACATTGAGATCCTCTGCTAAACTTGGCAAAATGCCCCCGACCACAAGCTCAACTAATCCAACCGCAAAAGTAGAAACAGCTAATAAATAAACTCTCCAGTTCATGTCTAACATCCCTTCTCTATATCATGGCTTTCACTTTTGATACAGGGTGCAGACAAACAAAAAAACCCTGATTACAAAAAAGGAAAGCGCGCTTTTGTAATCAGGATTTATCGGATCCTGGTAGAAACCCTCAAACCATATTATTGAGGTTATACAAGTCTATTTTTTTCTTCAAATATATTAGCATAGCCTTCCATAACGTGCAAGCTGCAAAAATAGAAAATGTTTGCCAATGGCTCTTCGACATAAACGACCTAAGAAAGGCATGAAATGAACTTGCGGACCAACTTGCTTTCTCCCCCATTTACAGGTAAACTGATGAAAAATCAACGAACAAGAATCAACGTAGATCTGGAATAGTAGCTTGAATCGATCTTTACCAGAGAGGGAACGGTGCTGAGAAGTTCCTACTGACATCTTCAAGTGAACCTGCCGATTTAGTTCTGTTTCATACAGCGGTTCATACCGTTATCATGATCGAGTGTAAAGCTGTGCTTTAAATTAGGGTGGTACCACCAGGAATGGTCCCTAACTTAAAGCACAGCTTTTTTGTTTTTTTAAAAGGAGGAAAAAGACGATGTCAAAGAAACAATTTGTTGAGAAAATTACAAGCATGGAAGACGACTTTGCCCAGTGGTATACAGATGTTGTCACAAAGGCGCGTCTCGTCGATTATTCAAGCGTTAGAGGCAGTATGATTATTCAGCCATACGGTTTTAAAATTTGGGAGAATATTCGCGACGAACTTGATCGTCAAATCAAAGAAACGGGTCACGAGAATGTCTATATGCCGCTCTTTATCCCAGAAAGCCTTCTCCAGCAAGAAAAGGATCATATCGAAGGCTTTGCTCCTGAAGTGGCGTGGGTGACACATGGCGGTGATTCGGAATTACAAGAAAGACTCTGCGTCAGACCAACCTCTGAAGTGCTGTTCGCTGAGCATTATAAAAACATCATTCACTCCTATCGTGATTTACCAAAGCTATATAACCAATGGGCCAATGTCGTCCGCTGGGAAAAGACAACACGTCCATTCCTTAGAACCCTTGAATTCCTCTGGCAGGAAGGGCACACTTGTCACGAGACAGAGCAAGAAGCGATTGAAGAAACAGAAAAAATGCTCCATGTCTATGCGTCTATTTGTGAAGAGCTTCTAGCGATCCCTGTCATTAAAGGAAGAAAAACAGAGAAAGAAAAATTCGCTGGCGCTCGCTTCACCTATACGGTTGAAAGCTTGATGCATGACGGAAAAGCCCTGCAAACCGCCACTTCTCACTTCTTCGGCAACGGATTTGCCAAGGCGTTTGGCATTGAATTTTTAAATCGAGAAGGAAAATTAGAGCATGTCCAGCAAACATCATGGGGCTTCACCACAAGAATCATTGGCGCTATGATCATGGTGCATGGCGATGACAGAGGACTTGTCCTGCCGCCAAACATTGCGCCAACCCAAGTACGTGTTGTGCCAATTGCTTCCCATAAAGAAGGTGTCCTCGATCATGCCTATGAATTAAAGGATCGACTCGCCCGCATCGCACGCGCTGACATCGATGCAAGTGATAAACAGCCTGGCTGGAAATTCAACGAATGTGAAATGCAGGGCATCCCATTACGCATAGAAGTAGGACCAAAGGATATGGAAAAAGGCCAGGTCATGCTCGCAAGACGAGACACAGGTGAAAAGCAAGCCGTCACGTTAGATGCACTTGAACAAACCATCACGTCCACGCTTGAAGACATTCAGCAGACGATGTACGAAAAAGCAAAAGAACGATTACATGAAAAAACATCAAACGCCCACACAATCGAAGACATCGAGCAGCTTCTTGCCGAAGAAAACAGGTTGATCAAAGCCATGTGGTGCGGTGATGAAGACTGCGAAAACGACATCAAAGAGAGAACAGGAGCAACATCACGCTGTATCCCGTTTGAACAAGAATCCGTTTCTGACACATGTGTCTGCTGCGGGAAACCTGCTTCTGATATGGTGTTCTGGGCAAAAGCCTACTAATCATACTTCAAATTGTTGACAAAGGGCTAAAATGAACTTTATTTTAGCCCTTTGTCTTCTTTTCAGCGTGACGGAAAGCCTTCGGACTCTTGCGAAGCGAAATTAAAAATCATGAGCGCCAGCATGCAAGGCTGACAAAGAATGCAAGGGTTTGTCTATACGCTGAAGCATCTTATACGATGCTTCTTTTTTGTTAAAAAGAGCCAAATATCCATTGACCTCCTTCACACAATCCCCTATAATTCATATTAATATAATCGGTTTTTAAGACTTTAACTGGAGTGGTGATCTATGAAGCGCTGGCTCTCAATATTTAACGAACGTTGTCCAAAATGTAAAACAGCATTAGATGTCTCGAAGTCCAATGCCTTGCAAGGCAAAGTCGTGAAAACATGCCCCAATCTTCATTATCAAAAAGAGTACCACCCTGCACTTGAAACGTATATCGAGCACGATGACATGAAATAAAAAAGACCAACACATGGAAAAGAGCCCTTGCTCTCAGTTGTTGGTCTTTTTCTTATAATAAATCCACCCAGATTTTGATCGCTGTGGCTGTAATCATCACGGCAAGCGCCCATTGCAAATAAACGGCATTGATTTTCTGACCAATTTTCGCCCCAATCGGCGCAGCAATCAGACTGGCCGCCATTAAGACAAGCGCAGGCAAGAACATGACTTGACCAGTCAGCACTTTCCCAGCCGATGCGCCGATCGCAGAGAGAAACGTAATCGCCAGAGACGAGGCAATCGTCATCCGCACAGGGATTTTGAGAATCGATAGCATCACCGGCACTAAAATAAAGGCACCGCCTGCACCTAATACACCCGATACACTTCCGATCACAAAGGCAATACCAGCCGCCATTCCTTTATGAAAGGTCACCTCTCCATCCGCTTCTGCCTGCTGACCTTTTTTCGGAACAAGCATTAAAATGACAGCGACAATGGCAAGCAGACCATAGACTAAATTGATGCCTTTCTCTGGAAGGAAATGTGATAAATAGCTGCCTAATAAACTCCCTGCCAATATACTGCTCCCCATATATAAGATCAATGGTCGATGTAAAAATCCGCTTTTTCGATACGCCAGCACACCGCCGAGTGTCGAAAATAGTACTTGAATGGCACCAATCCCTGAAACCTCGTGTGCCGATAATGCCATCACTCCGACTAGAGGCGGGATATAAAGCAGCATGGGATAGTTGATCACCGATCCTCCTATTCCGACCATTCCTGATAAGAAGGAACCAATAAATCCGATGATAAATAAAGTAATGAAAAATGCAAAATCCACGCTGATCTCCTCCTTTGCAAAAGGAAAAGGGGCTCCCTCATAGATACCCCTCTCCCCTTTAGGACCCTTTTCTCACCCAGAACTTCAGCACATGCCCTTCATCCGTCTGCGTGACCAATTCATGTCCGCTTGACTTAGCCCATGCAGCCAAATCAACTTTGGCCCCTTTATCTGTTGCATGTATTTCTAATACTTGGCCTTCTGCCAAGTCGTTCATTTTTTTCTTCGTCCGAATAATCGGCATTGGGCATGCAAGCCCGGTTACGTCTAAAATGTGATCTGATGTCATCTGATCATCCCTCGCTTCTTTATTTTATTGAACATTATCGAATCGCACAACGGTTTGGACCAATTTCCATGTCTCGCTGCGCTTCCTCGTCTGGATGCAGCTTCCCCATATTGGTAGACCGAATGTCTTGATAAGCGTTTGGCTGTGCAGGTAGATCCTGCGTGACCATTTGTCTAAATACGTCTTCATCTTCAATGTTCAGCCCGTGATTTTCTTCAAACAAAGCGCCTAGCTTCTTCCAAACGCTCCCGTCTTCATTCAGCTCATCCACGATCATAAAATGTGCAGGCAGCACAATCAATTCTGCCGAAAGCGCCGTATATCGTGTATAAAGGGTTTCCCTCAAATCACCTACCCAGTCCTCCGCCATACCGGCTAGGTCAGGTCTTCCGATCGAATCAATGAACAAAATATCACCTGAAAGGAGATAACGGCCGTCTACGATAAAAGAGGTTGAACCAATCGTATGGCCCGGTGAATAAAGGGCATGAATCTCAATCTCCGTCGCTCCAATCGTCACACGCTGTCCTTCTTCAAGGTGATTGTAATCAAATGTCACCTCTTCGGCGTCTTTTGGCGGTAGCCAATAGATAGCGCCAGTCTGTTCAGACAGCTTTTTCCCGCCAGATATATGGTCCGCATGAAGGTGCGTATCAAACACATGCGTCACCGTGACTTGATGTTTTTTAGCAAATTGCGTATAGACCTCCGTCATTCTAGCCGCATCAATAATCGCAGCTTCCCCATTCGACATGATCATATAGGACAAGCACCCCTTGCCCATTCTCACAAATTGGTACAACTCTCCACCACCAGTTAAATCACCGATCTTCACTGGCTCTAAATGCTCACTCCATGCCTTCATGCCGCCTTGCAAATAATGGACCGTTCTGCCTGCCTCTGACAGCATCTCTGCCACCATAATAGAAGAGCCTTCTTTCGCACAAACGACCAGTACATCTAGGTCATCCGGTATGTTCTCCACCATATCCTCTACGCCATCAAGAAGCTCAAAGTAAGGCACATTTAAATATTCAACGGCTTTCCCTTCAATTTTCCAGTCCTGCACATCTGATTCGTTTCGTACATCCAACAAAAAGATCGGCTCTTTGTTGATGATCTTTTTTGTTAACTGTTCTGCTGTCATTGCTTTTACAGTCATTGGTTCATTCAGCTCCTATTTTTCAATCTCTCCTGTCCAGCTGTTCATGCCTGGCACTACATTGATCAATTGATGAAATCCTTTTTCTTTTAACTTTTGTGCGGCTAATTCACTTCTTCTGCCTGAATGACAGATGAGGTAAATGAGCGTTTCTCGGTTCAATTCATCAGCACGATGTTCCACCTCGCCAAGAGGGATGTGAACAGCTCCTGGAATATGGCCCGCTTCATATTCATCCGGCTCTCGTACATCTAAAATAAACAATGACTGATCTTCTTTTACCTTCTGTTGAAACATGTTCAACGACATTTCCGAAATCATTGACTGCTCCTCCTCCTGTTTCGCTCCACCTTTACGAATCAAATGATGAAGCACCTGTCCTTCTACTTTTGTTCCTAAAAATTCATGACCGGCGCTTTTTGACCAAGCTGCTAAATCCGCTGTAGACCCTTTATCGGTTGCTTGCACTTCAAGCACATCTCCTGGCAAGAGCTCATTCATTTGTTTTTTCGTTTTGACAATGGGCATTGGGCATGCCAATCCTTTTGCATCTAGAATTGCTGTTGGTTGCTGCATTGTTTTTCCTCCTTTTATAGGGGTGGGGGTATATTTTAAAGCCTATTTATACCTATAATCGCCAAGCATTCATGCCACCCTTGATATTCGTAATGTGGGTAAATCCCTGTTTTTTTAACAATTTAGCCGCCTGCATACTTCTCATCCCGCTCTGGCAGATCACATACACTTCTTTGTCTTTCTCAAGCTCATGCGCTCGTTCCTTTAACTGGAATAAGGGGATATTTTGAAATCCTTTTATATGATTTGTTTGAAACTCTAAAGGTGATCGCACGTCTATCAGCTGTTGATGCCGACTATGCAATTTAGGTTTCAGATGAGCTGCGTCCATTTGTTTCACACCCCGTACGGGAAGAAAACGGCTCACAAGCAAAGCGATCACAATAATGAGCAAAAGCGTTTGAATCATGTATGGACACCCCCCTAGATAAATAAGTTCACATTCCCGATTTCTGCCTCTGCTAAATACGCTGCCACACCGGCATATTGAATGTCTGCTAGTAATTCATTCTCCTGCAGCCCTAAAAGATCCATCGTCATCGTACATGCCACGAGGTTGATCTCTTGTTCCTTCGCCATATCAATGAGCTGCGGCAGGGTCATGGCATTGTGTTTATTGATCACATGCTTGATCATCTTCGGTCCCATTCCTGCAAAATTCATCTTTGACAGCCCCATTCGATCAGCGCCACGCGGCATCATTTTGCCAAACATTTTTTCTAAAAATCCCTTCTTCAGTGGCACCATCTCTTCCTTACGCAAGGCATTCAGCCCCCAAAAAGTATGAAAAATAGTCACCTCGTGATCATAAGCTGCTGCGCCATTTGCAATAATATAAGCGGCCATCGCTTTATCATAATCTCCACTAAATAAAACAATTGTCGTTCGTTTCTTTTGTTCTTCCATCATGCTCCTCCTTATATCAATTACCCATGGGGGTATATAGAAAACAAAAAATATATACACATACCGGTAAGGGTATATTATAACAAGTAAAAAAATTCGTCAACCTCCAAAGGCTGAGGAATTTCTTACCGGCTTTTCACCAAGAGCTCAACCGCTTCTTTGACAAGCCCCTCTGTATCCTTGCCTTGTTCAAGACTTTCACGGACACATTGCTCAAGATTTGTACTTACAATCACACCCATCGCCCGATCAATGGCATTGCGTGATGCAGATAGCTGCGTCACCACTTCACGGCAATCCTTTCCCTGCTCCATCATCGCAAGAACCCCTTTAATCTGCCCTTCAATCCGGCGAAGACGATTCTTCATCTGCTGATTATACTCCACGTTTAACACTCCTTTCTCTTTTCCCTATGATCAGATAGTATACCCTGATAGGTATTTAGTCAAACATGATGAATCAGTATAAAAGAGCTGCTGAGAGCAAATGTCGCAGCAGCACGTTCTCTTTAAGCACTCGCTTCCTCTCGAGAACGCTTATTTCCTTTGTAAATAAAATAAAGAGCGATCAGCATAAAGAACAATGCCAATATGCGTTTGAGATCAAGTGAAATCACCAAGCTATGGAACCAGCCAAAATGATCAATGACCATTCCAATGACAAGCTGCCCAGCAATCCCCGCAATATTCGCAGCAATGACACCGATTTTCGGAACAGCGATCACTGTCAGAATTAAATAAGCCGTTCCAAGAAAAGCCGCACTCAACTGCCACTTCGGCGCATGCAAGAGATTCAACAGATGGCCGCTCCCAAAGAATAAAATCAGAATGGTTAAAAACATCGTACCCGTTAAAAAGGTCAAAAAGGTCGTTTCAATCGTACCCGCTCTCCTGCTAAACGTACCGTTTATGGAAGATTGCGCACTTAACGTAATGCCTCCGATTAAAGTAAATAAAATTAACAATAATGCCATATCGAGTTTCCTCCTAATGAATAAGAATAAGGGCAATGATCATCGAAATGACCGCAAATACCTTCTCTTTGTTTACTCTCGTTCTCTGACTCCCAAGCCAGCCAAAATGCTCAATCACCATACTCATCAGCAGCTGACCAATAATGACAGCGACCATCGTTACCCCCACACCAACGAATGGAACACTCACCACAATAGACGTTAAATACACAACCCCCATCGCTCCGCCAAGCAGTGACCATTTTGGTGCCTTCAACGTATAGGAAAGGTCACCTTTGCCAAAAAAGAGCCACAATAGCCCCATAATAATTGAACCGACAAAAAAGTTATAAAAACTCGTTTCTAACTGTCCGATCGACTTCCCAAGCTCCGCATAGATGGCTCCTTCAAAACTAAGTGCCGCACCCGCTAATAGTGCAAGCACATAAAAAATTAAACGCATCATTAAATCTCCTTTGATTCATATATTTGTATATCTAGATAAATAGATATATAGAATAGAAAAAAACAGAAATCACACATCCTTTAGATCTCTGTTTTCATATATTGTCCGATCTGTTGGATAAATTCTTCATTTCGTCTATAGTATGTCCATTGTCCATGCCGTACCGATTCAAGCAGACCAGCCTTTTGCATCAAATGTAAGTAGCTAGAGACCGTTGATTGAGAAATTTGCGCCTTTTCTTGAATATCCCCAACACAAACGCCCCCCTTATAACTAACCTCCTTCGGTAAATGAGCGCCTTGCTTAGGAAAATGCTTCTCTGGTTCCTTGAGCCACTTTAAAATATTCAACCTTGTTTCATTCGATAATGCCTTAAACACATCAATAGGTTCCATGGCAGACATTGTATATCTAGAAATACCGATATGTCAAGCCATTGCATATTCACCTCTAAATTGGTAAAAAGGAAATAATCAACGCTATAAGGAATATTTCAAGGAAAGAGGGCAACCCATGACTTTACAGCATTATATTGGATCAAACAAAGAACTGCCACTTGGTACCATTGGTCAAAATCCTACCTATAAACCATTCTCTGAACTCAATATCAGCATGTTTGATAAAAAACAAAAAAAGCCCAAAATCTATCAAAAAGATGATCTTTTGATAGAAGTATTTGAAACAGAAGAGGATTTCGAAGGCCTTCACATTGATTGTCTAGATCCCGTCAATGAAGCGGTAAGAAACAAATTCACGCACCCTTTTGTTTATGAATTAGACATCATTCATTCTCTTCGTGCACTTTTTAAATTCATTGAAAAAGAGCTGTCAAAAGGAGAAACCATCGAAATCTATTCTTGTCTAAATGAACTCGAAATGAAAGAAAAGGACGATCAATTGGATGTAGAAATTGACCTAAGCACAAAACGGTTTGGAAAACAAAGGGATCGATGAACTGATTGATATGTTTGAATTAGAAAACTTACAATATGTGTTGGTGAAAAAATAGACCTTCTGCAGTAAAAGTATAGAGAAAAGGAGACATTATAATGAATATGACATGTGAATCAAAAAACTTTAATGATTATTTACTGGAATTAAATGAAGTTGATTATTCTAATCCTATTATTTGTACACTTGTAAATGAACTTTTCAACCCTTTGCAGACAGAAATAGAAAAAGCAAAAGCAGCCTATGAGTTTGTTCGAGATGAAATATCCCATACATGGGATATTCAATCCAAACGAGTGACTTGTCATGCATCAGATGTATTAACATTTAAAGAGGGAATTTGCTACGCAAAGTCGAACCTATTGGCTGCCCTGTTGCGCTCACAGGGAATACCCACAGGTTTTTGTTACCAGCGATTAATGTTGTTCGATACGCCAGATAAAGGATATTGCATTCACGCATTGAATGCTGTATTTTTTCATTCACTTAATAGATGGATTCGATTAGATTCACGCGGGAACAAAACAGGAATTAATGCTCAATTTTCTCTTGACCATGAGAGATTAGCTTTTCATACTCAACAAGAGTTAGATGAAGTCGACTATCCTTTGATATATGTAAGACCCCATCCAAAAACAATGAGTATTTTAAAAGAACATACAGATGCTATTGAGATGTATAAACACCATTTACCAGAAAAGATATAGGCTTGGGGGCAAGAAGCCTCAACGTGAAACTAAACCCGTGCTCATCAGCATCGGTTATGCCCACTTCTCACTGACAGCATAGGATCTCTTTTATATTTAATGGCCATAATAACCTCATCCAAACGAAACCTACCCTTCAATTAAACGTTTTAACTTAAGCTCCGTTTCAGTATCCTCAACTGGAGTATAGACACTGCATCTTAAATCAGTATCCCCATACACTTGTAATGAAGTGAGATTAAACAACATTTTCCCTACCTTAGCATGACGAAATTCAATTAATACTTCAGGTGCATAACTGATCTCATTTTCATTCCATATTTTACGAAACTCAGGATATGCCTGCTCCATTTCTTCTATAAATTGCTCATACCAGTCATCCGCCACATACTGTCCATAATACGTTCTAAATATGGCGATATATCCTCTTACAAAATGCTCCCAATTCACGGCTAAACTTTTAAATTCCTTTCTTGCGAATAGTAAGCGGATGATATTCCTTTCTGCCGGAATGATTTGTTCAAAGTCCAAAAATACACTAGCTGCTGCTTGATTCCACCCAACAATCTGACTTCTTCTATCAGATATAATCGTTGGGCAATAACGAAGTTCCTGCAGAATTTTCACTAAAGCCGGACTGATTTCCTTCTCATTCTCAATGATATAGGATTGTTTCACACCTTCCTCTAACGCTAAAGCGTACAAATATCTCCTTTCATCGTTATTTAATTGTAATGCACTAGAAATCGCATCTAATACCGAAGTAGATACTTTTATATCTCTGCCTTGCTCTAACCATGTATACCAAGTAAGACTCACACCGGCTAGTTGAGCCACTTCTTCTCTTCTGAGTCCTGGTGTTCTTCTGCGGGTTCCTACAGGTAAACCAACCATTTGAGGCGTAATTTTCGAACGTTGGTTTTTTAGAAATTCTGATAATGCTTGAAGTCTTGTTTCAGGTTTCATTAAGGTCTCCTTTTAAAATATTATTCATTATACTAGGATAAACAACAACTTGTAATAGGATAACACAATGGCTAAAGTTAATAAAAACAAGGAGGGAATGATCATGAAAAGAGTTGTCATTACTGGAATGGGAGTTATTTCTCCACTTGGAAATGATATAGATAGCTTTTGGAATCAACTCATGAAAGGACAATCGGGAATATCTCTCATTGATTCTTTTGATACGACTGATTATAAAACAAAAATAGCTGGAATCGTTCGTGATTTCGATGCAGATGAAATATTAGGGAGAAAAGAAGCAAAACGATTAGATCGTTTTAGTCAGTTTGCCTTAGCAGCAGCCGAACAAGCATTAGAACATTCACAATTACAGTTAGATCAAGTAGATCTTGAACGTTTAGGCGTATATGTTGGTTCAGGAATCGGGGGCATACAATCGCTTGTTGATCAGGTGAATGTATTAGATAAACGAGGTCCCTCGAGAGTAAGCCCTAGCCTTGTCCCCATGATGATTTCAAATGCAGCTGCGGCCCAAATCAGCATTAAATTAGGCGCACAAGGGCCATCATTGTCACCAGTCACAGCTTGTTCTATTGGGAACACTTCTATTGGCGAAGCTTTCAATGCGATCCGAAATGATGAAGCAGATATAATATTTGCCGGTGGAGCAGAAGCTGCCGTCAACCAGATATCTTTGGCTAGTTTTGGAAACGCACATGCACTGTCTACTAGAAACCAAGACCCAAGTCGTGCCAGCCGCCCATTCGATACAGATAGAGATGGCTTTGTTATGAGTGAAGGCGCAGGTATCTTAGTATTAGAATCATTAGACAACGCAATTCTTAGAGATGCGCCGATATTATGTGAAGTAGTGGGATACGGGGCTAGTTCAGATGCACATCATATGGTCGCTTCACACCCAGAAGGTAGGGGTGCCTACTTAGCCATGAAGAAAGCATTGAGAAGTGCAGATATATCAACAAGTGCAATCGATGTTATTAGTGCTCATGCAACAAGTACACAAGTAGGTGATCGTTCAGAAGTTCTAGCCATGAAGAAATTATTTGGTGATCGTTCAGGTGAAATTCCAACAACTGCGAACAAGTCAATGACTGGGCACATGTTTGGTGCTGCAGGCGGAGTAGAAGCGATTGCTTTAGTGGAAAGTTTGAGACGAGGAATGATTCCGCCAACTATTAATGTAGAGAAACAAGATCCAGATTGCAATTTAGATGTTGTATTAGAAGCGAGACAGCTTCCATTGAAATATGGGCTATCCAATTCTTTTGGTTTTGGAGGACATAATTCAGCCATCTTGTTAAAACATTACGATTGAAGTAGTGAAAAGAATACAATGAATTGATCAAGGGTTTATAGCCCTTGATTTTTCATGATGGGAATACCTCACAGACAATTGATCACGGACCTCAGCTATCTGATATATTAATTATATTCCTGTTTAGACGGTTTTGAGGATGAAGATAAGGATGAGAGTTTGGATTTAGTTATTAATTTCAAGACTCAACAATTTGGGAAACATTTAAAGTTCAAATCTTCTATTGGAACACAAACAATACATCTTAATTAAGAAATAAAGATGAGAACGCCCATAACATTTTAAAAGTAAGGAAACTATCTTATTAACCTCCTTACTTTTATATCAATACACTATTATTGAATACTAAATAGCATTAATCCCATTTTTCCATATGTACTTTTAATTCTGGTATACTTAATATCCTTTGTATCTCTGTATCATTTTCCGTATCTATATAACTTTCTTCTTCATGAGAAGATGTAACCAGCCATTCTTCTCCATTTTTGAAGAAGGACAAGTCTTCTGGTAAATTTGGTTGCTCCCAATCATATAAAGAATTTGCGAATTCTTTTAGAATACTCTTCGCATTTTCATCTGTATAATAGTAATAAACTTTTGCTGTATTGTTAAATAGCATTGTGCTAGCCCATTCTGATTGTTCTTTCATCTCTTTCAATGAACTTTCAAGTTTTTTTAGGAAGGGATCAAAAAATTTTAAAGATCCCATATCTTTTCTTAAAACTAAATGAAACTCATCACAAATTTCGAAAGCCAAATCAATTAATTTGGAGTACTGCTCACCTTTTGGATTTTGATCAATAACTAACATATCTACACCTTCTCATATACCCATTTTTTAGATTTTTTGAATGTATGTTCTTTTATGCTTCTTAAACTCAGATTATGCAACATAAGTAACTCCTGTAATAGTCACCGCTAGACCTATTGAAATTAAATGTGCTAAAAGTGCTTCTCCACCAAACGAAGAGATTACTAGAATGAATAGTATGCATTTATTTCCAACACCACTTTTAACACATATTTTCATAAAAACACAAAGCTATTATAACAGCTTGTTATTATTGATTAAATACACACAAGATAAATATAGTAAAAAATTCCATTTAAAAGGCATTAATATAGGTTTTCATAATTAATGAAGTGAATAAAAGAATTGAAAACAAATCTATCGAAAGTTAAAATTTCCACAGCAGTCCCTATAAATCTTTGACCTAATTATAGTTTTTTGATTTTTGCTCAGTTTCAAAATAAAGAACTATCGGTTATTATCCTACGTAACTTTTTTGAAGTAGTACTATCTAAATTCAAATGAAATTCCTTAAGCCCATCACCCTTTACACTCAAAAAGATTTGATAAATAAATATGAAAGGAGGAGATTCCATGTCTACTAACAATAAACCCAACAGATTAATCACTGAAAAATCTCCATACCTTCTCCAACACTCCCATAACCCAGTTAACTGGTATCCATGGGGAAAAGAAGCATTTGATAAAGCAAAAAAAGAAAACAAGCCTTTGCTGGTAAGCATCGGCTATGCCACTTGCCACTGGTGCCACGTCATGGCACACGAAAGCTTTGAAGATCAACAAGTCGCTGACATCCTAAACGAGCATTTCATTTCAATCAAAGTCGATCGTGAGGAGCGTCCAGACATTGACTCGATGTATATGTCCGTTTGTCAGATGATGACTGGGCAAGGCGGCTGGCCGCTCAACGTGTTTGTCACGCCTGATCAAAAGCCGTTTTATGCGGGGACTTATTTTCCAAAAAGAAGTGCTTACGGACGTCCTGGCTTCATTGAAGCACTGACGCAATTGCTGGATGCGTATCACAACGACCGAGATCATATTGAATCATTGGCAGAAAAGGCAACAAATAATTTGCGGATCAAGGCAGCAGGGCAGACAGAGAATACGCTCACTCAGGAGTCGATTCACAAAGCCTATTATCAGCTCATGAGCAGCTTTGATACGCTGTATGGCGGCTTCGGTTCTGCGCCTAAATTTCCTGCGCCTCATATGCTCTCGTTTCTCATGCGCTATTTTGAATGGACAGGGCAAGAAAATGCGTTATATGCTGTCACAAAAACGTTAAACGGTATGGCAAACGGCGGTATTTATGATCATATTGGTTCTGGATTCACTCGATATTCAACAGATGAAAAATGGCTTGTGCCGCATTTTGAAAAGATGCTGTATGATAACGCCTTGCTGATAAATGCCTACACCGAAGCCTATCAAATCACTCAACACCCGGAGTACGAAAAACTTGTCCATGACCTCATTCAATTTATCAAACGAGACATGATGAATCGTGATGGCTCTTTTTATTCGGCAATCGATGCCGATTCAGAAGGAAAGGAAGGGCAATATTACGTTTGGACAAAAAAGGAGATCATGACCCATTTAGGTGATGACCTCGGCACTTTATTTTGTGCGGTCTACCACATCACAGAGGAAGGAAATTTTGAAGGACAGAACATCCCTCATACCATTTCCACCTCATTTGATGACATCAAAGCAGCTTTTTCAATCGACGACAAAACCCTTCATTCCAAACTACAATCCGCTCGACACACCTTACTCACTGTAAGACAGCAGCGACCTGCACCGCTAATCGATGACAAGGTACTCACCTCGTGGAATGCGCTGATGATTTCCGCACTTGCCAAAGCAGGGAGTGTCTTTCATGAAGAAGAAGCCATACGCATGGCAAAACAGGCAATGTCTTTTCTAGAAACACACCTCGTCCAGCAGGAACGGCTCATGGTCCGCTACAGGGAAGGGGACGTGAAGCATCTAGGCTTTATCGAAGATTATGCTCACATGCTAACAGCTTATATGTCTTTATACGAAGCGACCTTTGACCTAGATTGGCTGACAAAAGCCAGAGCCGTTGCTGAAAATATGTTTGAACTGTTTTGGGATGAGCAAATCGGGGGCTTTTTCTTCTCAGGCTCAGATGCAGAAGCGCTTATCGTTCGTGAAAAAGAAGTATACGACGGGGCCATGCCGTCTGGTAACAGTACTGCACTCCAACAGCTTCTGAAACTAAGCAGAATGATCGGACGTCAAGACTGGATCGAGACACTAGAGAAGATGTTCAGCGCCTTTTACGTCGATGTCTCTTCCTATCCAAGCGGACATACCGCCTTTTTACAAGGACTATTAAGCCAATATGCCGTAAAACGAGAAATCATTATTCTCGGGAAAAAGGGCGATCCGCAAAAAGAACAGCTTCTACAAGCATTGCAAAAACGATTCATGCCATTTGATCTCATTTTAACTGCCGAAACAGGGCAAGAATTAGCAAGGCTCGCACCTTTTGCAAAAGATTACAAAACGATCAACGACAGCACGACGGTCTATATTTGTGAAAACTACAGCTGCCGCCAGCCGATCACCAATCTCGACGAAGCGATGGAACAATTATTTCAAATTTAAACTGTCATATGATGACTATGAGAAGACAAAATGAGGACAAACAGATAAAAAACATGTCAATCTGCTAACAATTCATCTGTACGGTTTTATTTTTCCTCTAAAACGGTTAGAATGCGCACTAGATGTTCTCATACCGAAGGGAGAGAAAATAATTGAAAAAAGTATCATATACACTCATTGCTTGTCTGTTATCAGTGGGGCTTGCAGCCTGCTCATCAAACGATGCGAAACAGGATAAGCAAAACGATTCAGCCAAAAGCAAGGAAACAACACAGGCTGACCAAAAAGAGCAGCAAAAGCAAATGGAAGAGATGCAAAAGAAATTAGACGCACAAAAAATTGATGATCAAAAGGTCGTTGCGACCGTCAACAAAGATAAAATCACAGGAAGTGAATACAATAGCGCCTTATCGACCATTCAAGGTCAACTTCAGCAGTCAGGACAAGACCCAACATCTAAAGAAGGCGCAAAAGCTGTCAAGAAGCAAACCATTGATGCGCTAGTAGGTCAAGAGCTCATCCTGCAAGATGCTGAGAAGAAGGGCTATAAAGCCTCTGACAAGCAAGTCGATAAGCAGCTAAAAGAAGAAAAGAAACAATTTAAAGACAATGCCCAATTTGAGGAAGCACTCAAAAAGAGCGGACTGACAATGGATCAGTTGAAAAGTGATATTGCCGACAGCATCAAATACAGCCAATATGTCGACAAAGAAATTAAATCAGCCTCTGTGTCTGAAAAAGACGTCAAAGCGTACTATGACCAATACGCCGAACAAATGAAAAAACAAAAACAAAAAGCACCTGATTTCAAAGACGTCAAATCACAAATCAAGAAGCAGTTAGAATCTCAAGAAAAACAAAAAGAAGTACAAAAAGAAATTGATCAACTAAAGAAAGCTGCAAAAATTAATGTATCAATTTAACCACTATTAAAAATCCGCCATTGTGCGGATTTTTTTCATCACTTCATGAACTGTTTTTCCAAAATAATGACAAAAGCCTCATCATAAACATCTTCTCCATCCGATATGATGGGAGTACAAAAGAAAGCGTTATCAATTCTTTTGTCTCTGAAAAAGTACAAGATCAAAGACAGACCTCGTACTTTTGTTTCAGTCATATCTACAAGAGGAGGATGTTTATGTTCAAATGGTTTAAACCAGCTCCGCATATCGACAGGCTCGATGATGCCAAAACAGACGAAACCTATAAAAGGTTGCGGCTGCAAGTCTTTTTGGGAATCTTTATCGGATATGCGGGCTACTATTTGCTGCGCAAAAATTTCGCATTTGCCATCCCTTATTTACAGGAAGAGGGGTTCACAAAAAGTGAATTAGGCTTTGTACTGGCGGCTGTTTCAATCGCTTATGGCTTTAGTAAATTCATTATGGGGATGATCTCAGACCGGTGTAACCCAAGATACTTTTTAGCCGCTGGACTCTTTCTATCAGCTCTTATCAATATTCTATTTGTCTCATTTCCATGGGTGACATCCAGTGTATGGATCATGTTTTTATTCATGTTCTTAAACGGCTGGTTTCAAGGAATGGGGTGGCCGCCATGCGGACGAACGATGGCGCATTGGTTTTCGGTGAGTGAACGTGGTACGAAAATGTCCATTTGGAACGTCGCTCACAATATCGGTGGGGGAATTCTTGCACCGCTTATCACATTAGGAATTGTTTTGTTTGCGACGTGGAAAAGTATCTTTTTCTTCCCTGCCATCATCGCCATTATCGTCTCCTTCGTCATCATTCTTCTCGTTCGGGACACCCCGCAATCCGCTGGTCTTCCGCCAATTGAAGAATACCGAAATGACTATCCGGCACAACAATATGAAGATCAAGAAAAAGAATTAACCGTAAAAGAGATTTTGTTTAAATATGTACTCAACAATAAATTCCTTTGGTATATCGCCATTGCCAACGTCTTTGTGTACTTTGTCCGTTACGGGGTCGTAGACTGGGCACCTACCTATTTAACAGAAGCAAAAGGATTCTCACCAGAGCATTCACGCTGGTCTTATTTCCTTTATGAATATGCAGGCATCCCTGGTACATTATTGTGCGGGTGGATTAGTGACCGCTTCTTTAGAAGCCGCCGCGCACCTGCTGGCGTCCTCTTTATGATTGGCGTATTAATTGCGGTTCTTGTGTACTGGTTAAACCCTGCTGGCAATCCAATGGTTGATAACATTGCCCTCATCAGCATCGGGTTTTTAATTTACGGACCTGTCATGCTCATTGGACTGCAAGCCATTGATCTCGCTCCGAAAAAAGCCGCTGGCACTGCTGCCGGATTGACAGGATTCTTTGGATATATTGGTGGCTCTGCTTTTGCTAATGCCATGATGGGCGTCGTCGTCGATCACTATGACTGGACAGGAGGTTTCATTTTACTAGTTGGTTCTTGTATCCTTGCGATTGTGTTCCTCGCCATGACATGGAATACAGGAAAGCGCGTAGAGCAAGCTTAATGAAAATCACATAAAAGATTCATCTCCGCCCAACATGCCCTTTACATCTATTTCTTATGATGGAGGCAGTTACCGTAAAAGGAGGATAAAATATGAAGAAAAGTAGATTACTTGCTTTCGTGTTACTCTCTTTTGCTTTACTGTCTTTTGGTTGGGTGCCGACCACCATGTCGGCACATGAACATCTTTTATCTCCAGATCGCATTTTAACCGTTGCACACCGCGGAGCATCAGGGTATGCCCCAGAGCATACCCTAGCTTCCTACAAGCTCGCCACAAAGATGAATGCAGATTACCTCGAACTCGACCTTCAAATGACAAAGGATGGACACCTCATCGTCATGCACGATGAAACGGTTGACCGGACGACAAACGGAACCGGCTGGGTCAAAGACCTCACACTCGCCGAAATCAAACAGCTCGATGCCGGTGCATGGTTTAACGAAGCCAACCCCGACAAACAAAATGCCCACTTTATTGGACAGCAAGTCCTCACATTAGATGAGGTATTACGCTACTTCGGTAAACGAGAAAATTATTATATTGAAACCAAAAAACCAGACATCTATCCGCAAATGGAAGAAAAACTATTGGCCGTCTTAAAGAAACATCATCTTCTTGGAAAACATACGAGAAAAGGGCAGGTCATTATCCAATCTTTCAGCCAAGAAAGTCTATTAAAATTGCAGAAACTCGCCCCTCGGCTTCCAAAAGTACAGCTATTAGATAGAGCACAAATGACGTCTATTACAGATGATCAGCTCGACTTCATCAAATCGTATGCAGTGGGGGTCGGACCGAATTTTAGAGCTTTGACACTTGAAAATGTACAGCAAGTCAGAAGCCATGGACTCCTCCTTCATCCATATACGGTAAACAGCGAAGCAGACATGACACGTCTTCTGCAATACGGCGTCACCGGTCTTTTCACCAACTTTCCAGATGTCTTTCAGCGTGTCAAAGCTTCTCTGTAAACGACAAAAGCCTTGCGGTTGTTCCGCAAGGCTTTTGATTATTTCACCGTTTGATCAGAAGAAGCTGTTTCAATCGGTTTTCGTTTACCAATTCCAAATACAAAAAAGCTAAGCGCCACTAAAATCAAGAACCCAATTGCCACAATGAGAGAAATTCGTGTATCCTGATTAATCAGCATAAACACAAGCACCATCAGCAAGAATCCGATTGTCAAATAGTTAGAAAATGGCGCAAGCGGTAGCTTAAATGGATGCTGATCAAGCGCTGCCCCCTTCGCCTTTCTGAAGCCAATATGACTAATCAAAATGACAAACCAAGGCACCATACCAGGAAGGACACTCGCACTATACACATAAACGAAAATGTTTGGCGGAGAAACGTAATTTAAGACCACCCCAACCGCTAAACCAATCAGCACAGCAAATGTCCCAAAATACGGTACACCATTCTTCGAAATTTTTGTAAAGAAAGCAGGTGCCTGTCCATTCACACCTAATGTATAAAGCATACGTCCCGCACTGAAGATTCCACTATTACAGCCGGACATCGCTGCTGTAATGACAACAAAGTTAATAATACCTGCTGCTGCCGTAATTCCAATTTTCGCAAACGTCGCCACAAATGGACTGCCGAGCGTATTCAGCTGATCCCACGGATACACCGTCACGATGACAAAGATCGCACCGATATAGAAAATCAAAATACGCCAGATGATGCTTTTGATGGCATTTGTCAGCGTCTTTTGTGGATTTTGCGCCTCACCTGCAGTAATCCCAATGAGCTCTACCCCTTGATAGGCAGCAATCACTAGGGACAATGCAAACAAGAAACCGCTAAATCCACCTGTAAAGAATCCGCCGTGCGCCCAAAGGTTAGACAAACCAATCGCTGTTCCACCATTGCCAAACCCAAAGAAAATAATGCCTAAACCTGCAATGATCATTAGAATAATCGTCACAATTTTGATCATCGCAAACCAGAATTCAAACTCACCGAATGACTTAACCGAAATCAAGTTGGCCGCACCTAAAATGATCATGGCGATTAATCCCGGAATCCACGCCGGTAACTCCGGGAACCAATATTTCATATAAGCACCTACGGCGATAATCTCAGACATTCCAACAATGACCCACTGGAACCAGTTACTCCAAGCTGTCATATACCCCGCAAGCGGATGAATATATTGATGCCCAAATGTAGCAAACGATCCCGTACTCGGTTCAAGATACAACATTTCTCCCATCGCACGCATAATAAAAAAGATAAAAATACCACACACTGCGTACGCGAGAAGAACCGATGGACCTGTCCATTGAATGGCTTTAGCTGATCCCATAAATAAGCCAACACCAATTGTGCCGCCAAGCGCAATCATTTGAATATGACGAGCACTTAACCCTCTCTTTAATTCCTTTTGAGCCACTTCTATTCCCCCTCATCAACAAACAACATAAAAAATAAAAAATCAGAATTTTCATTCTGATTCAAAATCTTCAATCTTTCGATGTATATTATCATAATAAATCTACCCTTAAAAAACAATTGTTTTTTTGAGGAAAACACTATTAACAAAATATTCTGACATAAAAAGATATTCAAATTATTTTATATTGATATATCGAATCAGAGGATCATCATCGCTTCAATGACCATCACTTAATAGAAAAGAACCTCCCCTTATATCGACCTCAAAGCTTTTCCCTCCATTTTTATAAACCATTCTCTCCTGATCATCAACACAAGGAAAGTCATTGTGAAAAGTACCTGATCTTTTCTTCACATAACAAATAAATCCATCATTTTCCGGAATTGCCACTTTGACAGATGATCCAGTTGACGTCGATTTGAGCGAATGCAACATGGCCTTTGAATGTATCTGTACCCTTCTGCCTATTAAATTCAGATCAATATCTGAAAAAGCACCTACCATCTCCACTTTTGACGAAGTAGTACGCAGGCTCAATGTCTGCGTGTTGAGCTGTTGACTAGAGATAAGTCCACCCACTGTCTGCAAGTGCAGATGCTTGATTTCTCCCGTAAACATGGACTTTCCAGAAATCAATTGGCAGTCAGCCTCCTTCACCTTCAGTCCATTCAAGAATAGATTTGCTCCTTTACAATGAATAGACAAGGACTGTAACTGTGCCTGAGGGAGGTAAATCTCCAAATTCGTTTGATGAAGATGAAGCCCCAAGCTGATCGCTCGTTTTCTTTTATCTTGAATGACTAGCCTGCCTTCCTGCACTTGATGATGCAGTAAATACCGATGGGGGAATACGTGATTGGTGGTCTGCTTCATCAATAAATAAGGATGATCATGGTGATAAAGGCGAACATCTCCCACCAGCCAGTTTAACGAAAGTTCCGTTATTGCTTCTTCAATTTGAACCGTATACTTCACATGTCTCATCCCTTTCCCATCATGAATTACCTCGTTTGCAGCCGGCCGAGGCGGCTCCACAATTCCAAGATCACAATGAGGACTGCTGCAATCATCACTCCTGACAGGATGAGGTTCATTTGATCATTGCCATAAATGGCGAGCGATACATTTCCTAAAACAGCACATAAAACAATTGCAGTCAGGACGGTCATCAAAACAGATTTCTTACTCAACCCTATTCTCATCGCCATCATGCCAATCGCTTGAACACAAACAATCAACATAAAGAATGTTTTCATCAATTGAAACAGAGAACCTGCCGTCAGCGTATCGTGAACAATAGGGAAAAACAATTCAGTCACACTAAACACAACAAACGAAGGAATGATACTACACATCATCGCAAACGTTGAAAGGCACACCATCCATATCATATGAGAAAGGAATCTCACTGAATTGGATGTGCGTTCCTGATAAACAGTCTTGCCTACACGCCAATACAGCATAGCTGTGATGATAGAAAAAAAGATCATCCATACTGTACTCGTTAACAAATAAATATTCGTATATTGCTGAAAACCCGGTTCGCGTTCAATTTTTGCAGCAAACGCAATAAAATAGATGAATACTAGCAGCACAATACTCGCGATGAAACTAGCTTGAATATACTGCTTCATGTGGCCTTTTCTTAGCTCAACCTTCATAAAATGAATCATACGTCATCCTCCCATCAGTTGGCATTCTTTATCTTTCGGGGAGATCATACCCGCCAATTTCAGCATAGTGCGCTGTCACCTTTTGAATAAATAGATCACTCACAATATCCACGCCAAGACCCTTCATCATCTGCTTTAAAAAACACAAACGCTGGACCGTTTCTTCATGATTGCGGACAAACAAGGTGGGATTCAACCATATATTCACAAGAAGCAAAAATACTTCTGCCACTTCACCAGGAAACGCAGTTTCCATCGAACCATCCTCAATCCCTTCAATGATTAACTGTTTGATTCTCAAAGCATCCTGATTGACACCTGTCTTCATGCCTTCAATCACAAATTGCGGATTTTTCATCTGATCAACCAAGATCCCATCAATCGAATGAGACTGCGGGTCTGCCACAAGCTGCTCCAGGATAAGCTGCAGCTTCTCTTTCGCATGAGCTGCCTCCGTATGCTCAATTAACTCCTCAAGCTTCTCGGTTGCATAACGAAACTGCCGATCCATCACGCCGCGTAATATTTCATCCTTCGATTTAAAATGATGATATATAGCCCCTTTAGACATATTCAATTCATGGATAATATCTTGCAAACTTGTCTTTTCAAATCCCTTTTCCTGAAACAACTTTGTCGACACGTCCAAAATTTGCTGCATCGTCTTTTCTGGATACTTATTTCGCGCCAGTTCAAACGCCTCCTCTTACATACCGACCGTCGGTATGTTTATTTATATTTTTCATTATAAACGGTTCATGCAGATTTGTATACAACAAAAAAAGACCGCTCACACGGTCTTCTCAAGCTCAAAATGCAAATTCATCGGCACATCTGGCAGAGCCGAAGCCTCCACCATATTCGTTGTAGGTGTTTTCTCATCCACTTCCTCAAATCGAAATCCGTCAGCCCAGACTGTTCCATGACCGCTGAGTAGCACTCCAAAATGAATGGATTCACTGCGCGTAGGAACATCTAATACGATCGCATATTGATTCCATTCCGTAGAATCTGTCACAGGTCGATTCTGCATATTATCAAACTGCACCGTATCACCCTTTCCGTCATCTACCCGCATCCAAATTCCTGCTGAAGATACATTCTCTGTTTTCAAGAAAGCAGAGAGCTTCAACCGCTTGCCTACATACTCTTTTGCTTGAAACCCCTGCATCATCGTCGCAAACTGTCCTTCTTGTACGCCTTCTTTAGATGATAAAACACCTGATTGCTTTCCCGTATGGAACTCTGCTGTATCAACACCCATCTCATACATATGCGGATGTGAACCACTCAAACCCCAGCCAGGTACTGCTTCATGTAATGTCATCGAATCTTCCTCCTTTTTCATTTGCATATCTCTCATCATGGACCTGTACATTCCGGGAGGTAAAGAATAAAGATGCTTAAAAGCACGCGTAAAGGCTTCCTGCGATTGGAATTGTAACGAAAAAGCGATGTCTAAAATCCCCTGATCCGTATACAAAAGAAGCTGTGCAGCCGTAGCTAATCTTCGTTTCCGCACATATTCCCCCATCGACAGCCCGGTTTCTCGTTTAAATACACGCAGCAAATGAAAATGTGAATATCCTACTTTCTCATGCACCTGTTTCAGCGACAGCTCATCCATCAAATGCGACTCCAAATAAGAAATCACCTCTTGCGTCACCCGACTATACATCATCTCCCTCACCTCTTCTTGATCATAAAACAAATCAGTTCACTCGTTTTGATCAAAATTGCGATGTTTCATCTGTCCAGCTGAGGAGGAAAAACGCTAACGTGAGCGCTCGTTGTTCGATAGAAACTTCCTCACATCATCTGCGATTTCTTTTGATTTCGTATGATGCAAATAATGGCCGCCTTTGAAAGTAACGACTTTTCCGTTGTCTACATTTTTCAGCAGCTCTTCATGCATTGGTTTCCAGTTTGGTGTTTCTTTCTCCGTTTGATCCGCTAGATAGAAAGCAACAGGGAGCTTCTTAGGGAAATGTAGGCGTTGAGCGTTTTTAAAATTGTTTCTAAAGTTTTCTGCCTCACTAGCTTGGCTTTCATCCAAGAAATTTCGGAAAGTCAGCATTTTAATCTGAGCTTTCGTTTGATCATCTACTTTAGGCATCACCAGTTGATCTGGATTCATTTTCACTATCAATCTGTAAAAGCCGGATTGATGAAGCAGCTGTAAGCTGGAGACTGGCAATTCATCTGCATCCTCCTGCTTAGGAAAACTACTATCAATTCCAACAAAGGCTTGGACTTCTTTTTCGTATTGATTCACATATTCTAATCCATAAATGCCAGA
The DNA here is from genome assembly GCF_038593225.1 of Bacillus sp. FSL W8-0629. Lineage (NCBI taxonomy): Bacteria > Bacillati > Bacillota > Bacilli > Caryophanales > Bacillaceae > Bacillus > Bacillus sp. FSL W8-0629. Next base: position 216,219 of record NZ_CP151975.1, on the reverse strand, counting down.
AATCGAATGACCCATTAGCGTATATTTTTTAATGTTGAGTTTTTGCAAACATTCATGAATCTCATCCACAATGTTTTGACTTGTCCTTACTTTATCTGTGTCGTCACTTAAACCATAACCAAACGGTTCAATCACTACGACTCTATAATATGGCGATAACTCCTTGACTAACGGTTCAAAATCCAGCACGGGTGAAGCAGTTCCATAGCCTGGGAGAAGGACAATCGTTTCTTTCCCATCGCCTTGAATGAGCACATTCATCTGCTTCCCATCCACCAAGACCTTTTGCCCATAAGCTTCTATTTTCCCTTTCTCCCGTTCATTACTAATGAGGTTTACAAAATAAACAGTAGCTAGAAAAACAACCATGACCGTGATAATGGTGCCTATGGAGATCAACATGATTCTCAATTTTTTTTTCATTGGTTTTCTCTTCCCTTCATGATGAAGTACCCTAGCTTGCATCCGCAGATAAAAGATTAGTATTTTCTTTCACAATAGATAATGCCAATGGTATTTGCGCAAACACTTGATACATACATAAACGTAATCGCTATATAAAACCATTCCGTTGGAGATGATAATTCATGAACAAAAGCTTGAATGACAGCAACCAATATATAGGCTAATGCCACACCTACAATTGAAAAACTTCCGGCTTTCGCTAAAATAAATTGGCCCCGTTCATCCTGTTTATATTCACGGCTTTTCTTAAATTGAAAGACCGTACTTAAGATAGAAAGGATAATCAGAGAATAAAGTATGATCGTTGTCATCATCGCTGTTGTTCCTCCTTGTCGACCTCTTGAAAAACGTCATATAAATCAACTTCAAATGTCCTAGCAATTTGAAATGCTAATTTTAAAGACAAAGAATATTTACCATTTTCAATCGCTGCCACAGTTTGACGAGTCACACCTAACTTCTCTGCCAAATCCTTTTGTGTCCAGTCTCTTTCTGCCCGTAATACCTTAATTCTATTTTTAATCTCCATTTCAAATTCCTTTCTTAAAGGATGATTTATTTAACAATATGTTAAAAATAATTAACATTATGTTAATTAACAATAACCTCTTTTCTTCTGTATGTCAATTTCACCGGATGCAAAAAAGAATCATCCATTTTGAAAGGCCTACCTCAAAATGAATGATTCTCTATAAATGATGTGATCATCTGATTTAAAACACTTTCCTCTGGTAAATCGCTGTAGAAAGTCCCCAAGACAGCAAGTAGATGAGCATAATCAGTACAGTTGACCCCGTATATACAATAGGGATCGATAAATTCATGATAAAATCAGTGATCCCACTGAATTGCTCTGCTAAATAGAGAACAACAGGCGGTCCCATAGCAGATAAGACGATAAAGCCAATGATCACTGCCGTTGTGATATAACCAGGTTTTAAGATATAAAACAATGGAAACGTGCATGCTGCGAACAATAAAAACAACCCGCTGCCAATCGCAATATCTGACAGCGAAAACAGCTTCCCAAACACAAATAATGCAGCACTTGTCAGCACGATCGCAATACTCATATAGAAAATGGCGCCAAGATAACGTGATGCGATAATTTCTTTACGTGTATAGGGCAAGGAATTTAATAGAATATTCGTTTCTGCCTTCTCATCATAAGCATATGTGTTAAATGGAATGAAGACACTAGCGACTAGAAACGTTAATACTGGATGGACATCCATGAAAATGAAAAATAAGATAAACGGAATAAAAATAAGTAACTGCTTCTTTTGCAAAATCACATCACGCTTAATTAAATGAAACATGCGCAACCCCGCCTTTCAAATAAAACATGATATCCTCAAGCGACGCCGGTTCAATCACAACAGCATCCCCGAAAATAAGCTTCACCTCATCAATCCGATCTGTTAATGCTTCAAATCCGGCTGCCGTACGCTGAATATGGATAAACGCCTTTTCTGTGTCTCGATCCAGCAAATCCAGGCTCCCCTTCACCAGCGCATAATTCTCCGCCACCTCATGAATCGACTGTTGAAAGACCAATCTTCCATTTTGTATAAACGCAATATAATCCGCGATGCGATCTAAATCAGTCGTCATATGCGTTGAGAAAAAAATCGTTCGATTTCCATCAATCATCAATTCTTGTAACGTGCCGAGCAGCTCTCTTCTAAAGACCGGATCTAAACCAGCAGTTGGTTCATCCATGATAATCAGCTCTGCATGGTGCGACAGCGCAATCGCAAGCGATGCCTTCATCTGCATCCCTTTTGAAAATGTTTTAATCGCTTTATTCAGCGGCAGGCCAAACTGTTCAATATATTGATAAAATAGTCTATCATCCCAGCGTTTATAGGCAGGTGCCACAATTCGTTTGATGTCTTTTAAATTCAATCCTGGGAAAAAAACGTTAGCATCGTAAACAAAGCCAATTCGTTCCTTAATCTCTTTTTCATGGGTGCGATAATCTAATCCAAAAATTTTAACCTCACCAGAATCTGGTTTTAACAAATTCATGATCATTTTAATCGTGGTCGACTTACCAGCTCCATTTTCTCCAATAAACCCAGTAACAAAGCCCTTTTTGACCTGTAAATCGAGATTCTGCACAGAAAAGTCTTTGAACCGTTTTGACACGCCTTTGAATTCAATCACATGCTCCACTCATCTCACTCCTCATACAAGAACTTTAATAACTGCTGCAATTCATCAAAAGATAAGCCTAATTCCTTGCCGTTTGTAACAACCGCTCCAAGCTGTTCCTCAATCACCTTCAATTTTTTCTCTCTCATGACCTCTAGGTTTTGCTCGGCAACAAATGATCCCTTACCGACAATCGAATAAATAAATCCTGCCTTCTCTAACTCTTCATATGCACGTTTTGTTGTGATGACGCTAATTTGTAAATCCTTCGCTAGCTTTCGGATAGACGGGAGGGCCGCACCTTCTGCAAGCTCCCCCGTTAAGATCAACGATTTGATTTGTGTCGTAATCTGCTCATAGATAGGCTCCTTAGAATGGTTAGAAATCGTAATTTGCATATAAAAACCTCTTTTTCTGTACTGGTATTCGCAACGAAATATTGTATATACACTATATATACATTATATACACACTGAAAAAATATTCAACTCCTTTTATGAACTTTTTTGAATGCGATCCAACTAAAAAACCGCACAGCTCTTCAGCCATGCGGTTCCTCAACAAATCAATTTATCTCCAATATACCCATTTTCCCATAATCCATTCCACAGGCCCTCTTCTCCACTTTTTCAAATAGAGATAGCTGATGAACAGCTGAGCTGTGTAAAGTCCAACAGCAAGTAGCAGCCCAAACATTGAGCCCATTTGTCCGAATAACCCAAGTCCGTAAGAATAGAAAATCGTTGTACAAATAATAGATTGAGCCAAATAGTTTGATAAAGACAATCGGCCCAGTCCTGCAAACAGACGTTTCAACCCTTGTGCAGCCTTTGAATAGTAGAAGACAATAAAAGCTTGAATATAACCGATCGTCAGGACATAGGCTCCTAACGTCAACACCATTTCACTCCAAGGAGCATCACTGAACGTCGCACATTTTAAAGCGAGCCCGATGATAATCATCCAAACCCAGCCTTTACGATAAGCCATGCCTCGATCTTCTTCTGTCAAATGACCTTTTTTCCCGATCGCCATGCCAAGCAGTGCAAATGGTCCCACCATGATCGTACCGAATAGAAAACCCAAGATCGGCATCATCGTAATGGTCACGATCGCCATAATAATGGTCACAATCATCATATCGTCTTCAATCGTCACCCGGCTCAATAAAATATCACCGTATGCACCCTTCGCATACACATCAGTTAATAAATCATCATTTCCATAAACAAAGGTCATCAGATATGGTAAAACCACTAATGACAAAGCACCTAACACACCTGACCAAATCAGCATTGTTTTGATCCGGCTGCTTAAAAACATCATCAAGAAAAACGTACATGCTCCATAATATAAGAGAATATCACCATTCCAAATGAATATGTAATGCAGCATCCCAAGCACAATAAGACCAAAGCCGCGGCGAACGACGATGGCATTCGTATTCAGCCCCTTTGCCTTCGTGGATTCAATCAACTTGATAAAAGAATACCCAAACAAAAAGGAGAAAATCGGATAAAATGACCCCTGAAACAAGATCTCCGTCACATATACCCCAAACTCCTGCCCCCATATGCTCGGATCAAACATCTTCTCAAAATCATAATCATATTGAAAATTAAGCATATTCACAATCAAAATACCTAATAAACTAAAACCACGTAAACTATCAATAAACTCAACCCTAGATCCCTTCAACACGACAGCTCCTTCGGAAAATATAAATACAACCATACAATATAATAACCCATATATGTAAAAAGAGGGTATAAAATCCCCAAAAGTTATAAACTATCTAAAATTGTACTTAACAATAAGACAAGTAAGATTAGTGAAATAATCATACTCTTAAAAATAAAACTTAATTTATACATCATTTAACTAATATAATTATCTTTATATGCACTTTATTCGCCCCACTACAAAACAAAGACTTATTTACTATACGAAAATGAATCCCAGTAAAAAACCCGAGAAATATAGTTCATAAGCTTCAATTTAATGTAAAATATGAAAAAAAATGAAAAAATTGTTGTATTTAGGATTATTTTGATTTAATATTTAATACATAAATTAACAGGGGGGGTGAAAACAATGGTAGCTTTCTTAAGACTTGTTGCTCAACTTGGTACTAAAGCAGCTAAATGGGCTTGGGACAACAAATCAACTGTTATCAACTGGATCAAGAACGGTGCAACGTTCCAATGGATCAGTGATAAAATTGACAGCATCATCAACGGCTAATTCTGAGATATCTTTTAAAGTAGTTTGGTGGAGGTGAAATAATGGTAGCTTTCTTAAAACTTGTGACTAAACTTACAGGTGAAAAAGCTTTTTGGGCTTGGCTTAATAAAGAAAAAGTTATTGAATGGATACAACATGGCTTTTCTTTCAAATGGATTGAAAGACAGATTATCAAAGCTTTAGCAGGCAAATAAAATTGAGCAATTAAACGAATTTGGGAGGTGGAAAGAATATGGTAGCTTTCTTAAGACTTGTTGCTCAACTTGGTACTAAAGCAGCTAAATGGGCTTGGGACAACAAATCAACTGTTATCAACTGGATCAAGAACGGTGCAACGTTCCAATGGATCAGTGATAAAATTGACAGCATCATCAATGGCTAATTCTGAGATATCTTTTAAAGTAGTTTGGTGGAGGTGAAAACAATGGTAGCTTTCTTGAGGCTTGTTGCTCAACTTGGCGCTAAAGCCGCTAAATGGGCTTGGGACAACAAATCAACTGTTATCAACTGGATCAAGAACGGTGCAACGTTCCAATGGATCAGTGATAAAATTGACAGCATCATCAATGGCTAATTCTGAGATATCTTTTAAAGTAGTTTGGTGGAGGTGAAAAGAATGTCAACTTTCTTACAACTTGTTGCTCAACTTACAGCTAAACAGGCGATTTGGGCTTGGGCTAACAAAAAAAAGGTACTTGAATGGATAGGACAAGGCTTTTCTTTTAAATGGATTTCAAACCAAATTATCCGAGCTTTAGCAGGCTAAACGAATTCAGGAGGTGAAATAAATAATGGTAGCTTTCTTAAGATTTGTTGCTCAACTTGGTACTAAAGCAGCTAAATGGGCTTGGGCTAACAAATCAACTGTTATCAACTGGATCAAGAACGGTGCAACGTTCCAATGGATCAGCGATAAAATTGACAGCATCATCAATGGCTAGTTGTTCGTTAGCCCAATAGGGATAGTGTAAACACTCTATCCCTATTGTTTTATTATAGCCAAAAATCAAACATTTAAAACCTAAAAATCATAATTTTTGTGATTATTTTTTTATAGTGATGTCTTGTGTTTTCATCTTTTCAATTTCTTTGACTCTTTTTTTGTGGAGCATTCTACGACCGCGGTTCCACTCTTCAATTAAAAGAGCTAATCCAACTAGCGCGATAATAAGAAAACCTATATTATTACTTACTTTATTTTCTAAATAAAACCATGACATTCCAGCGATAAAGACGATCGGGATTAAAGCTCCCCACAAAAAGTTGTTTCTTGTTGAAAGGAAATACTGAACTGCGAAAACGACAACTACTAAAATAAAATACATTAATTCATTCATTTAATCTCCATCCCTTTCTGCTTTATATTTTTCAATAATGTTTTTGGCAACTTCTAAACTAATTTTTTCCTCAATCGCGAGTTTCTTTACATATTTAATTAGAGTTTCTTGCTCTAAAGTTTCATTTAATTTAATCAATTGAATGATTCTGTCTAATCGGGTTCTAACTGTTGGATAAGAAACATCATAATCTTTTGCCATTTGTTTTAATGAACCTGAACTAAGTATAAATTTTCTTATAAATTCTCTGTCCTCAGAATCTACAGATAAAATCCATGTTGGAATATCTTTCTCCATATATCAGCCACCCCGCTTTTTTATTATTATAACACAGAAAGAATAAATGTAATCAAAAAATGAATAAAAAAATGAATAATGTTTATTTTTTTTAAACTTTTTTAAAATTTTTGTGGAAAAATCTATCCAAAATATGTTATTGTAAGTTTAGGTTATTTAACCAATAAATTGTATTTTATGGAGGTTAAGCATGAAACGTACTTTTGAAAAGACTTTTACTATTATAGGTGTTATTTTATTCACAGCCTTACTTATTGGGAGCTTTATGTTTTATGAAGGAACAAAAAATAACAATGATACTAACAAACTAATCCAAGACTTTATTGATGAAGAAAACGTACAAGATATCACACCGGAACAAGTAATTAACATCCTTGCCAATGGTTCTTTATATATGATCGCAATAACGATATTGAGCATACTAGCAGGAATTTTTTCATTAATATTATTAAAAAACAGAGCACGCTCTGCCGGTATTCTATTAATAACTACCTCTATTTTAGGCTCCTTATTAACAATCTTTTTAGGCATACTTGGCGGCATTGCGTATCTAATTGCTGGAATTACTATAATTGTGAAAGATAAAAAAGTAAGAAACGGGACAGATCAGTCATTCTAAAAGAGGTGAAACTATGTTTGCAATTGGTTTGAATGAATTCAAAGCACTGTTTAAAAGTATACGCTCTATCCTAATTATTATTGTCCTAATTGGAATTACAACCGGTACGGCAAAAATCCTTAGCCAATTTAGTGACCAATTGAAATCTTTAGGTCTAGGTGATAATGCATATGTGGGTGGATTAATGGTATTACTTTTCATTGCTGCCCCACTATTTGTCACCAGTCTAGCCCATAATGTAATTAATAAAGAGGTATACTCTCGTACTGTTCGATTTTTGGTGACGAAAACATCTAGAAATAACATATTATTAGGAAAGTTTTTAGGTAATCTTCTTTTTTGGATTGTATGTTTAACAATTTCCTTAATATTAATTATCCCGTTTTCAAACACTTTTTATTTTCTAGAATTAATACAATGTATTGTGTTTATTTCTTACTTCTTAGGGTTAACTCTATTACTATCCACTATCATTTCAAACCCTTCTATTACAATGTTTCTAGGTATTACATTGTCGATTATTTTACCTGTTATCGGTATGATTAGCATTGGATCAAATAATATTATCATTAAAATGATTAGTTATATCACACCCTATTATTATTTCACTCAAGAGCAGACTGCTTTTACATATATAGTCATTCTTTTCCCAATTTTGTTTTTAATCGTAAGTTTAATGCTTTTTAGAAAGAGGGATTTATAGTGTATGCACTCAAAACGACCAATCTAACAAAGAGATATGGAAATAAAATTGTTGTTGATAAAATGAACTTATCAATCGATAAAGGCACAATATTTGGTTTTCTAGGGAAGAACGGTGCCGGTAAATCAACATTTATAAATATGATTACAGGTATAATTGAACCAACTGAAGGACTTTATGAAGTATTGGGCTATAAAAAGAATCAACAAAAATCAATCTGGGGTAAAATAGGGGTTCTCCCTGACTATTCTACATTCTATGAAAATATGACCGCACTAGATCATTTGAAATACTTTAGTCAAATATTGAAATTAGATTTAAAACAAGAAGATTTAATTGAACTTCTAGATAAAGTTGAGTTAAAAGATGCAGCTAAGTTAAAGACTAAAAATTTTTCATTTGGAATGAAAAAAAAACTAGGGATCGCCCAAGCATTATTAAATAAACCTGATTTAATTTTTTTAGATGAACCGACTTCAGGGGTAGATGCAAATTCAGTATTAAATATCCATTCTATTATTAAAGAAATCGCCACAAACGGTACTACCGTATTTCTAACCTCACACAATTTAGATGAAGTTGAGAAATTATGTGATGAAGTTGCTATTATGAACAAAGGTGTCATTCAAATTAAAGGAAGTATGAAAGAGTTAAGAACAGCATACAAAAAGAATATGACCGTTTATATAAAGCATAGTGCTGCTTCAATTGCACAGATTGAGTCATTAACAGTAGACCTTAAGAGTCTTTCTATAAAAAGTGAAATCAGTGAACTATCATCTCAAATAACCATTGAAGATGAATCATCTATACCATTAATCAACAAGCTTTTTATTTCTAAAAACATTGATGTATTTAGAATAGAAGTCGATGAGCCATCATTAGAAGAGATATTTCTTAATATTGGAGATAATAATTAAGAATCCTATAAAAAGTAGATTTAGTATCCAAGTGGTACTAAATCTACAAAGGATAAGGAGGATTATATTTGTATCAATTGAAGGAGCCCTCAAAAAAAATTTCTAAAGATGCGATTAAGGTTTGGCGGATAGTTGACTTTATAAATTTTATTATATCAACTAGCGTTTTAGTTGTCCTTTTAGTTCTACACAACTATTATAGTTGGTCAGAATGGATTGTTTGGCTTATTTATAGCATTATGGGTATTTTAATTATATCAGCTATGGTAGAACTCATGTTAGTCCCTATTTACAAACAAAAAACTTGGCGTTATGAAATAGATATAAATATGATTCAATTAAAGCATGGAGGAATTTTCAGAAGGAAACACCTAATAATTCCTATGAATAAAGTATATTTTGTAGATACATATCAAGGTCCCTTATTAAAAAAATATAAATTATCTTCTATTAAGATTGGTACGATTGGCTATGTACATGAAATACCTTGCATTCCAGAAAAAGAAGCTTCAGATATTCGTGATTATATAGCGCATATTACTGATAATCAAACCAAAAAGAATGAGATTAGAAAGGAAAGCTCTCTATAAATGGAAACTAATAGTCGCCTAAAAAGATTACATCCATTATGGATGCTATTTGAATTATTAAAATCGATTAAAGGTTTCATCTTCTTCTGTATTTTTTTATCAGTATTATTTGGTTTTTCATCCATATCAATATTCTCTAAATTAGGTTTTTTAATTATTGTTATTTTTATAATTTACAAGGTCATTACTATATTATTAGAGTGGAAACATTTTGGTTATGACCTAAGCGAAGAGGAGTTATATTTAGAAAAGGGTAGGTTCATTACTGTAAAAAGACATTTTCCAATTAACAGTATTCAAGGCGTGAATCAAACATCTACTTTTTTTCATCGTTTTTTTGACCTTACCTCTTTGTTAATTGATGTAGGATCAAGCAATAATGACCACGTAGTAAAATTACATATGATTAAAACTTCAGAAGCTTTGAGCATAAAAAAGCACCTTACGGAAAAAGGCAGTATCAATGCTAATGTAGAAAGTGAATTTGAAAAACCTATACAACAAAGTGCTCAGAAACTTCATTATGAAATCCAAATGAAGGAGATATTTATTGCTTCCCTTACATCTTTAAGATTACTTTTCTTTCTACTTCTTCTCTATTCTGCTTACTCAGAAATCAATCAATTTTTGTCTTTAGAAAAGTATATAGATAGTTTGATTTCATTTGTAAAATCCTCTCCAATGACAATTATTCTGAGTGTTTTTTTACTTATTATATTGTCTATTCTATATGGAATTTTAAAGACATACTTGCAATATGGAGGATTTAAATTATCTTCGGACAAAACTAGACTGTACATCGAAAAAGGTAAATTAAATATTACTGACTTCTCTATCCCAAAAGAAAAGATTGAAGCGTTATACTTCACTAGCAGTTTTATACAAAAATTAATTTCTATTGTGAAAGTAAAAATCATCAGTTCGACTGAAGTTAATGACGAAAATGTAAAATCACCAAATATATTATTTCCTTTTATAAATAAAAATTTGGCAAATAAATTAGTTTCAGATATCTTTCCTAGCATTAGACTAGAGACCAATATGAAGAGAATACCATGGTATTCAATCATACCTAAATTATTTAGATCAGTCATATTTTGGTGTTTAACGCCAGCTCTTCTTTTATTTTTCAGAAATGACTTATGGTATATTTCAATATTCATAAGTGTTGTATTTTTACTCATTCAATTGTTTAGCAGTTTGTACAGCTCCTACAGTTGTAATGATCATTATTTGCAAATAAAAAAAGGCGGCCTTACAGATAGACTTCTCATAACACACAAATATAATATAGAAAGATTAATAATCTCAGAGACACTTATCCAAAGGAAATTAGGGTTGGCTTCAATTAAAATAGTTAACAGAGCAAAACCAACAAAAACAACTATCATGCATGATTTACCAAAAGAAATAGCCGAAAATTATTATGATTGGTATTCAAAAGGAATAGCAGAACAAACTTCTATCAACATACCTAATGATCATTCATTAGATCTATTTACTGTTCAGAAACCAACATAATTTAAATCTAATTCAGGCACTGACTTAAGTTGAAACTATGATTACGTAAAAAAGGGCTAAACATTTTAGCCCTTACCTTTTTCATCCTTCCAAAGCACATAAAACAAAATCCCCAATCCAAACAAAATCAACGGCAACTCCCAGTCTGCAGAAACCGGCAGCCATTTCAACATCATGAGAATCAGCAAAACAGCTCCCACACCTGCATAAAAGACCACTGTTTTTTTCAATTCTTGGTTTGGTTGAAACAAAACGCTCTCCTCCATAACCCTAATTATGATCGTTTTTCTAGTTTTTTTAATATTTTTCCCCAGCCGGTATCTCCCATTTTCCGATCAATTAATTGCCCCTCTTTATCTATGAGGCAAAAACTTGGCAATCCTTGAATTTTATATTTTGTGACAATCTCATAATCTTGATCCAACACAATGGGAGCAATGAGATTCTTTTCCTCCGCATATTTCGAAACAACCTCTATCGATTTTTCTTCTTCCGTATATGGAACATGGACACAGGTTAAATGGATACTCAACTGATCCACACTATGCAGAATGTGGTCGGTTAATTCTTGACAGTTAACTGACCAAAAATAAAGAAGCTGAGTATGCTCTTCTGGTAAACACCGCTGATGTGAAGAATGAATCCACGGAAGGTGCTCAGGCCATTTAAGTATTTGCGATTCCACTACTCATCCCCCTTTTCTTTTAATTGAAAAGCGATGATTTTTCCTAGTGCCTCTTCTGCGGCAAAAGGGGCCACATTTCCTGATGGATTCTCTTGTTCCTGTTTTAGGCACTCGTACATATTTTTTTCGATTTTTGATGGGTCAATCCAAGAGATACACCACGACGCCCAAAAACAAGTAGGACCCTTATAGCGTTTTGCCAAAGGCAGAAGAAATGGTAAACTAGGCTGACCAATTCTCATGAGTGAGATCGCAGCCGCCATTCTTGTCTCCTCTTCTTCACTTTCTAACAGTTTGGCAAGAGCTTCTGCTGCGTCCCCTGCATCTGCTCCAAATTCACCAAGAACCGCTGCTGCAATATTCCGCAAAGAACCCTCTTCTTTTAAGGCTTCAACAAGCACTGGCACTGCCTCTTTTCCTGATTTCCTTAACTCCCCCATGGCTTGAACGATCGTTACTTCATTGGTATTGACTAAACGTTGAACCGATTGGGATAGCTTATCTTCTGGTTTCATGACAATCAACTCCTCTTTTTAATGAGTCCCACGGCATCGATAACACATCACATAACATACACATCCAGCAAATACACATGTCATCGTTGTAAACCATCCATCAGTGAACAAATGAATCCAATTAATGACCGCAGCACTTATGACAGATCCGATGAGCAATGATCGATAATAGATGCCCAAAGAAAGACTCGCTTCTCGTCTCAAAGGCTGCGTAAAGGCAAAGAGCCGTATGGTCAAAAACCAAATATAAACCCCTACCCCATAAATGGCCCAATACAATACATCATGAATCTCTAACAAGATAAGAGAAATCAAGTAGACACCATACAACCAAAAGGTTTGAAACACTTCTAATAGAAGAATCTTTTGATATAAAGCACCCGGAAAAAGATACAGTACTCCCGTTTGCCCGTGTCTTACAATCCCAGCGTAATATGAACTGAACAGGACAGATGCACCAATGACCAGAAAGAATAGAGTCAACCAATCTGAAAAATAAGAACTGACGACATAGTAAGTACCGATCAACAGCATGGTAGATAACAGGTGGAAGGTAGCATACTTTTTGATCATCAATATTTCTAGCCAAAGGAAAGCCCAGATGCCGGTTAATGTTGAAAGCCCCCACCACGTCTTGCTTTTCTTTGGACTTATTGGATTTGCATGAACCTGTTTCCCCTCAAATTCCTCCCAAAATGCCGCCTCTTTGACTAACGACTCCATCATCTCTATACGATGACTCGACCTGTACATCATCATGAAAGATAAAATCATCACTCCAAGTAATATCAATACAGAAATGAATGAAAACTCCTCTATCATGCGTCCGACTTGATACATCAAAGAAGCAGATATCTCCATCATAGACGACTGTTTCAATATCAATTGATTCAAAGTGAGCAATGAAAGACAACCAAATATCAGTATAAAACCAATGAAGAGCACTCGCTTATATACTTGAATGGTTCTTGCACAAGATACCGCAATCATCCATGTTTCGATCATACATAACAGCGCTGTTAACAGGAGTGATTTACCAAGTAGAAAAAAGTACTGCTGCGTTAAACAAAGAAGGAGGATATCAGCCATCACAGCAGAAACAATGAGAAGAGCACATCGCCAAAAAATGTGATATACCCATACACTCATCACAACTGTCCATAAGGAAGCACCACTTCCATACAACCACATAATATCGTTCATCTGACTAGGCAGCCTATTCGAAAACAAGCCAAAGCCAGTATAAAGAACAAATAAAACGACAATGATCCATCCAGCTGTACTTGCATTCCAATCGCCCATACTTGAGACTACGCTCAGCTGAAAACCGATGGCAGCCATCATAAGTAGCAAGATCAGAAAGGGCATTTTCTTTTCTTGATTTTTACTGATCAAGCGCCTTTGGGATTTCATCCATAAAAGGGAAAGCGTGTTATTCACTAGACCACTCCCCTAGAAGTTGAATGACTTCTGTCCGCCACTTCATTTGTTCTTCCTGCTGCTTAGGAACAGCGATACTTTTCATGATGGCACCGTCTCGAATCAATATCACCCTACTAGCCGTATCAAGAACAAACTCTAGACTATGAGTGGACACAAGAACCGAACCACCTTGAAGGCTCTTCTGTATCAGCCAATCTGACAACCATTGTTTCGAAGGGATGTCTAACCCAACGGTCGGCTCATCTAAAATAAAAAGGGAGGCATCTTGCACAATGGCCCCTGCTAAGACGACACGCTGTTTTTGACCCCTTGAAAGCCTTCCGCACAATTCGTTCATCTTCATTTCGATATGTACTTCTTTCAACGCCTCAAATACCTTCTCTTTGATCTGTTTTAAACCTTTATGATAGCCCCTCGCACGGAATTGAACATGTTCAGCAACCGTTAAATCTGGGTACAAATATGGCTGATCTGGAATAAGAGCTACTTGTTTTTGGACATGGGAATGACCAGGAGGAAATCCCTCTATGAGTATTTCCCCTTGATCAGGTTGATAGAGACCTGTTAAACATCGAATGGTTGTCGTCTTCCCCGCACCATTAGGCCCAAGCAGCGCCACAACCTCCCCTGCTTCAATGGAAAATGAAAGGCCTTCTATCCCATCACCATTGCTATATCGTTTGCTTACATTCTGAACCTCCATGAATGGCATCAAATCTCTCCCTTTTATTAGAGTGATGTATGCTGATCTATGGTGTTTTTACGGTGGAATGTAAATGTAATTAGACCCACTCATTATTTACCATAATATTACCATATGAGGTATAAAAGGGTAAGAGAATTATAATCATTTAAAATACTAAAAGATAACAAAACAAAAAAGATTGGGCATCAATCATCCCAACCTTTTATCTATTAAATAAACCAATTCAAACCGAATCCATATCCCGACAAGCCCAAGCATCCACCTCGACCTTTAAAGCAGGTGAAGCCAAAGCCACCACATAAATCATCGTCATACAAGGCAGGTGATCCCCTAAAAACTGACCCATGATTCGTTTTCTACTCTCGGCATCAAACTCACCTACCAAATAAAACACAAGCTTTGTTATATCTTCTACTTTCATATCTGCCGCTTCTACATTGCGTTTTACATTCTCTAACGCTAGCTCGAGCTGTTCCATCGGGCTCGCTGGGATGGTCCCATCGACTTCCATCCCCACTTGTCCTGATAAGGTTAACCAACGCTGCGGCCCTGTTGTCTCTATTTGATGGATGTACGGTGCAACTGGCGCGTGAATGGTCTCAGGATTACGTGATGTTTTCATTGATCAAACCCCTTTTCTGAAAATACAATCAATTTACACCTATCATACCAAACTTTCTTCCCATCCTATCTGCGTATGCTCCGAACGAAGCCAAAAAAAGACCTTTCTTCAAAAGAAAGACCTCTCTAAAATGATGCTCCGCTCCGATGCTCAATTTGATGAATCCAATTCAAATCCGCCTCTAAATGAAGCAGCGTGCCAGAAATCAATAAGTACCGACTCTCATCACCTTGCACAAGACATTCCGTTTTCAGCTTCGTGAGTTCCATCACATCTTTCATGATGACGGCTTTCTGCTGCTGAAGCATTTCTTTTTCTTGATGAAATCTGATTTTCCGTGCACAGCCCCATTTAAAGTGAAAATCATCCTTTACAGCATGATACGGAACAGGCGCCAACAGCCATGATTCCAGCTCTTGTCTGCCTTCTTCCGTCACGTCGTACAACTTTCGATCTTGGTCATCTATTCCCACTGCTGTCACCAATTGATCACGAATTAACCGATCAAGCGTTGTGTAGATTTGACCCGGGTTGATTTTTCCTTTTATTCCGAGCAATGACTCCAGCTCTAGCTTTAATTCATATCCATGATGTTGCTGCTGACAGAGCGATGTTAAAATTCCGTATTTCACTGACATATGATTTAACCTTCTTTGAGAGATGATATCATCTCTATTTTACTCGCTGTCGCACTAGAAATCCACGAAGCCGCTAAACTGAGTGCAATTCCTGCGATCACTGCCAGCAGTAGATGCACAAGCGGCAATTGAAATGAAACAAATCCACCGAGCCAATCAGATTGGCTTGAGACATATAGAAGAATCACACCAAATAAAATGCCGCCAATCACACCTGATAACCCAATGAGCACACCTTCTCCGACGATCATTTTTCTCACCTGCTGCTTTGTTAGCCCAAGTGCCCGCATGGTGCCAATCTCAGACGTACGTTCAAGCGTATTCATCAGCAGTGTATTGGCTGTTCCAATGCTCGCGAGCCCCATAATGAAAATGAGCATCATAGAAATTAACTCGTTCATACCAGTTAAAGCCGATGTCGTTGATTCAATCTCATCCTCTACTGTTTTCACCTTTGAAAGCCGCTGCCCAAAGTCTTCCCATAGCTGATCTCGTAAAGACTCACCGGCCCCTTTGTCTTTTAACGTAAGCAGGATATCAAGGGGCTGCGTCCACCCTAAATCCTCTTGTAAAAATGTCTGATCGACAAATGCCACATAACCTGAATGATGAGAAGTCTTGACCACATCAATGACTTGTAACTGCTGCCGGCCAGAAGGTGCATTGAGATACACACTCTCTCCAATATGCCCACCCCATTCATCAAACGCACGCTCTCCTAACACGATAGAGGGCTTTTCTGCTAAATGTTGATACAAATCGCCTTTATTGTCATCTTCTATAAAAGACGGTCCCTTTTCCTCTACGCCGATCAGAGAAAATTGTCTTTTCTCTCCATCAGCCGTTTCCCATGTCAAAGGAGCCGCTTCCATCATCGGTTCCACCCGCTCAACAGCCTCATAAGATGACAGCTTTTCTTGATCCGCTTTCGTCCATAGGGCTTCAGAAGTAACCCTGAGATCGCCTCCATACGTTTGACGAATCTCTTTTTCATAGCCATCTGGAGCCGATTCAATGACCGCACTTAAAAGCAAGATCACAGCAATCCCAACAGCTAGAATCGCCGCCGTATTAGCATTTCGATTCAGTTGCTGCGTGACATGCTGCGAGGATAGATGACCCGGGTAACCAAAGACAAACTTCAAAAGAGGCGCCAACAACCGGTTCAAAAAGAGCAGGAAAAATGGGAATAACAGAACCATGCTGGCTAAAATGGCAAGATAAGCAGCCGGATGATCCACCCATACAAATGAAAGCAAGCCTATCCCTATCGCCGCTCTAATGACCGATTGTTTCTTCGGTGCAGAAGTTTGGGTGGTGGATTTTAAAGTCAGCAGCACAGACGTTTTCCCTGCATGATAGATCGGAAATAACGAAAACAGCACAGGGAACACAATACCAATGATCACTGCTATTACAACAGGCACTTGCCAATCTAACGAATACACCATATCAAAAGCAAACACACCAAGCAGTGTTTGCATGAACACATCCCCAAGCCAAACGCCAATCGGTACCCCAATGACGGTTCCAATACAAGCCAAGATCAAAACCTCAATCAACATCAGCTTAGAAACAGAGCCCTGTGTATAACCGAAGCTCTTCATAATCGCAAATTCTTTTTTTCGTTCCATCACACTCGTATAGATCATATTAAACACGATAAAACCGCTCATAAACATCGACAGCCCTGCGATGAGGTAAAAGAACGTGTACAACCCGCCAATGTCATTACTTTGCCGGTCATCCGCCACCACAGGCTGGACAAAAACATCTGCATCCTTGAACTCTTTCTGTAAAGATTGAAAGAGCTGTTCCCCGCCTTCATTTGTCTGAAATCTCATATAAGAAAGCTGATCATCCATTCCCGTCCAGTCTCTCAATATATCAAGCGGCGCCATCACACGAAAGCTCGATGATTCTGCACTCTTCCAGTCACTCGGACTTGAAAGCAGCTGTGTATATTCCACAATGGCAGATACCTTCGCTTCGCCCAAATCAGAAAAACGAATGGTATCTCCCACTTTTTTATTCAACAGCTTTGCCACAACATCTGGTATGACCAACCCCTGATTATCCAAACGCCCTTCAATCACAGGCAGCTTCAGTAAAGAGCTCGTTTGATCTTGCACCCCGGTAATTCGCACCGCCCGTTGGTTAAGAGAGTGATCACCTTCTACATCAAAAAACGTCTGTTTATCCAGCGCTAATAATGATCCTGTCACATCAGGATGCTTTAAAATGGAGGAGATCTGTTCCTCATCATATGTATGATCATCACTCAACACCCAATAATCTGCATCAGCGACATACATTTGCTCATAGTAATGAAACACATCATTTGTCGTTCGATCGGCAATGAGCATTGACGTGACAAAAGCGATCCCCACCATGATGCCTAAGACAGAAATGGCGAACCTCTTTTTATGCTGAATCATGTTACGCCATGAAATTCGCCACATACTGAGCATAATCATCATCCTTTCTAGAAATCACTTGATCAATAACACCGTCTTTAAAAAGGATGATTCGATCCGCAAACCCCGCTGCGAAAATATCATGCGTCACCATAATAATCGTCTGCTTGCTTTCTCGATTGAACTTGCACATTAACGCCAAAATATCCTCCGCTCTATGTCGGTCCAAGTTCCCCGTCGGCTCATCTGCTAACAGCACTGACGGCTGATTGACTAGAGCTCTTGCAATCGCTACACGTTGCTGCTGCCCGCCGCTCAGCAAACTAGCCCGTTTCCGCCCAAGCCCATTCAAGCCAACAGCCTCTAACAGCTCTACAACCGTCTGTTGATTCTCCTTTGTTAAACGTCCATCTGCATGCAGCGGAAACGCCACATTTTCTTCGACAGTTAATGTAGGCAGCAGCTGATAATTTTGAAACACAAACCCAATCTGTTTTCTGCGAAAAATCGTTCTCTCTTTCTCATTCATCTCACTTAACTGATGCTCATCTATCAAAATCTCTCCATCAGTAGGCAGATCAAGCCCGCCTAACAGCTGAAGTAATGTACTTTTTCCAGAACCACTCGGTCCCATCACCGCTACAAACTCCCCTTCTTCTACCGTCAAATCAACGCCCCTCAGCACCTCAGTCCGCTCCTGGCCTTGAATGAACTCCTTCTTCACATGCTTGATCTGAATCATCTGCAAACTCCTCCCATCCCTTTACGGAGTAATTATATACTAAGTATATATTATTTCAACATTTAAATCATGATAATATGTATTTACATCTTATTTATTACTTACTAAATATATAAAAAATCCTTTAGATTTTCATATCCAAAGGGTACATCATGCTATAATTCTTGTTTTCTAAAAAGAAACCATCCGATGAGAAAAAAGAAACCAATCAATACCGATACACCAAGAAAGCTTGTAAGCGCCTGATCCGAATAAGTCCCTCTATGAATCATCTCCTCAGCCGCACTTGTGACGCCTTTAGGTGCAAACTTCCCTAATGCATCCTCATAAAACGAAGGAACGGTAAACAGGATGAGGTTGATCAAAAGGGAAACGCCGCCCGCAGTCACTGAACGCTTAAAGAATGCCGATGCACAAATGGTCGACACCACAATAAGCAGTAGGTTTGGATAATACAAAAGCGTTCCTTTTAACACATCGCCCCAAGCCACATGCCCAAATTGAATGTTCACATAATAAACGGAAGCTAGCACCGCCACTATCAAACTAAACAAAGTTAAACAGGCATAGGCGCATAGTTTCGAGACATAATAACTCATTCGACTGATCGGTTTCACCATAATCATGGCTGTCACACCAGATGCACGCTCTCCAGCAATCGTCCCCATCACGATCATAATGAGGATAAACACGCCGAGCGAATCAAATTTACTCAATGCACTGGCTAAAGCTTCTCCAGCACTAGGCTCTGGTATATAAAATGTAGACCCTTCAGGTAGATTCGCTGATTTCGACAAAAGATCTGGCAGCATTTTGAGCGTAATAGGCTGGGTGATCATTAAAATCGTAAAAATGATTGGCACAAATAAGATTTTATAACTAGTGAATAACTCCCTAAATTCCTTTTTCAACATCATCATGCCGTCACAACCTTCATAAAAATATCTTCAAGCGTTAGCTTAGATAGTCGATATTGGAGAAGAACACCGCCAGCTTCAGTGATGAGACCCGGCAGCTCTCTCAATGCCATTTGTTGATCTTTCACTCGTACCTGATAAGTGTCCCCTGTCTCCATGCATTCCTCCACCCAATCCCGTTCTTTTAACAAAGCCACTAGTTTCGGATTCTGTTGTTCTAATTGAAATTCAATCACGGGCTGGATATAGTCTTCTTTGAGCTGTTTCATCGAAGAGGACATCTCAATTTTGCCGCTGTTGATCATGATAATATGATCCGCCACTCGTTCAATGTCATCTAAAATATGGGTCGACATAAAGATCAGCATCTCATGCTTTAGACGCTCAATCAAAGTAAGGACGTCTTTTCTCCCCATAGGATCAAGTGCCGACACTGGTTCATCTAGTATGAGGACCTTCGGGCTGTTGATCAATGCCTGCGCAATGGCAAGTCTCTGCTTCATCCCTCCGCTGTAGCTGCCAATGGCACGATCCTTCGCCTCATACACCCGGCAAAGCTTCAACAGCTCCTCTGTTTTGGAACGAATGGTGTGTTTCTCTAAATGAAATAACCCGCCAACCCAATGCATCCATTCCTGCCCCGTCATGTCCTGATAAAATGCAGGATGCTGCGGACAGTACCCAATCACCTGACTGATTTGATCCATGTCCTTTTCGACATCAAAACCTGCCACCTTCACAACGCCAGACGTAGGACGAGCAAGCCCCGTCAAAATCCGGATCGTCGTTGTCTTCCCCGCTCCATTGACTCCTAAAAAGCCAACACATCCAACCTCCCCAACAGAAAACGAGACATCTTTTAACACTTCATGCCGTCCATACGATTTCGTCAGCCCGTGACACTCCAACATATTCAAGCGAATCCCCCCTACTAAGATTGTTTACGACCAAAAATGAAATACGCAATAGGACCGGCACTCGCCACAAACACAATCACCAAGGCCCAAACCCACTTCACTTCTCCCCTAATCCTCGATGGATCTCTTTTCAACAAATCAAACAAACCAATCACCATTAAAATGGCTTGTAGCAAAATAAGAGGTAAAATCAGCTTCATATCCATCCACGCCACTCCCTTTTCAAACGTTAATTTGTTTTGGTATTACTTCTTTTGACGACATGAAGAGGGAATTCGTTCAAATGGTTTTTATTTTTATCAATCGAATGGTCTATAAATATAAAAAAGCCCAGTGAGGGTTATTCACTGGGCTTGCTTGTGATGGTCATGATGAATCTCGCATAATCTTATCCATTTTCTTTCCCTTGGCTAACTCATCAATCAGCTTATCTAGATACCGAATATTTTTCATGGTTTCTTCCTCAATGTCCTCTACTCGAACACCACAGATGACTCCTTTGATTAAACTGCGGGAAGGATGAAGCTCAGGGGCGTCAGCAAAGAAGGTTTCAATGTCTATCTGCTTGTCCAACTGTTGCTGTAACTCTGCTGGACTGTACCCCGTCAACCAACAAATAATCGTATCAACCTCAGCCTTCGTTCGACCCTTTCTCTCTGCCTTTGCGATGTAGAGAGGATAGACTTTTGCAAAGCTCATTGTGTAAATTTTATGTTTGGTCATGTGTCTGCTCTCTTTCTTCGTTAAATATTTAAACTGTCACGCTTTCTCAAGGGAACTCCCTCTCATTATGCACTTAGTATAATGTGTTAAAAATACAACTTATAAACGATGATATATGCCTTTATTATTTCTTTCATCTTTTTTGAAAGCTCTATATTTAAGAAATTGAACGATACAAAATCCAAGGAATACACCAATTGGTCCTCCGCTTGAGACAGGACCACCAATTAAACAATAAGAAATGACAAACAATGCAATATAACCAATTATGAAAAAAACAATTCCCCATTTTTCTTTTTTTACGTATCGAATAAAAATAATATTTCCCCCTAAGAATATTTATCATCATAGCATCATGGAAATAGTATCTATCAATCAAAGTTCAGCTTAAATCTTTCAACTGCTAGTTCTATTGACACAAAAATACCCCTTTAGACAATTATATCTAAAGGGGTATCAAAAAACCGATTTTATTTAAAACCTACTCCACCGTCACACTCTTCGCAAGGTTACGTGGTTTATCCACATCACACCCGCGGTGAAGGGCTGCGTAGTAAGCGATTAGCTGTAATGGGACCACAGATGCAAGTGGTGCAAGTGCTGGGTGTACAGCTGGAAGGACGAAACGGTCGCCTTCGTCTTCTAGGCCTTTTAGTGAGATGACACATGGGTTTGCGCCGCGTGCAACGACTTCTTTGACGTTACCGCGAATGCTGAGGTTCACGTGCTCTTGCGTGGCAAGGGCAATGACCGGTGTGCCTTCTTCAATTAAAGCAATCGTGCCGTGTTTGAGTTCTCCGCCAGCAAAGCCTTCTGCTTGGATGTAAGAGATCTCTTTTAATTTTAGTGAACCTTCAAGGCACACATAGTAGTCAAGTCCTCTTCCGATAAAGAATGCGTTACGTGTCACTGTGAAGAAGTCACGAGCGATTTGTTCCATTTCATCCTTTTGATCGACAAGGGCTTCCATTGCGTTTGCCACAATCCCAAGCTCTTTCACAAGATCAAAGTCAAGTGATTGACCATTTAATTCAGCTGCAACAGATGCAAGGATCGCAAGAACAGCGATTTGTGCTGTGTAAGCTTTTGTTGAAGCCACTGCGATTTCTGGTCCTGCATGAAGAAGCAATGTGAAGTCTGCTTCACGAGAAAGCGTAGATCCTGGTACGTTTGTGATCGTTAATGCTTTATGACCAAGCTCTTTGACTTGAACAAGTACAGCACGGCTGTCCGCAGTCTCCCCAGATTGAGAAAGGAAGATGAACAACGGCTTTTTCGATAGAAGCGGCATGTTGTAAGAGAATTCACTTGCTACATGGACTTCTACAGGTACTTTCGCCCAGTCTTCAATGTATTGTTTACCAACAAGTCCAGCATGGTAGCTCGTTCCACAAGCCACGATGTAAATGCGGTCTGCGTCTGCTACTGCGCTTGCGATATCGCCAGCGACTGACAACTTGCCGTTTTCGTCTTGATATTCTTGGATGATTTTGCGCATCACTAGCGGCTGTTCATCCGTTTCTTTTAACATGTAGTGAGGATATGTGCCTTTCTCAATGTCGCTTGCATCAAGCTCAGCGATATAAGAAGGACGTGTCATGATATCACCGTCAAGGTTTTTAATGATGACCTCGTCTTTTGTGACAATGACCATTTCTTTATCCATTAATTCCGCATATTCGTTTGTTACTTGAAGCATCGCCATTGCGTCAGAAGCCACAACGTTGAAATCTTCGCCGAAACCAACCAATAACGGGCTTTTGTTTTTCGCCACATAGATTGTTTCTTTGTTTTCGTTATCGAAAAGGGCAATTGCGTAAGAGCCTTTTAGTTGAAGAAGCGTTTGACGGAAAGCTTCCTCTGTATCAAGACCTCTATTCACAAATTGTTCGATGACTTGAACAACAACCTCTGTATCTGTGTCGCTTTTTAGTGTGACGTCTTGTAAATATTCGCGTGTCAATTGTACATAGTTCTCGATGACACCGTTATGAACAAGCGTAAAACGGCCAGAAGCACTTTGATGCGGATGCGCATTTAGATGGCTTGGTACACCGTGTGTTGCCCAGCGTGTATGTCCAATTCCTGCTGAAGATGCCACGTTTGTATCAACGACTTCACGAAGCTCAGCGATACGTCCTTTTTCTTTGAACACATGCACGCCATCTTCGTTTGCCACAGCGATACCTGCTGAGTCATACCCGCGGTACTCAAGCTTCTCTAAACCTTTTAATAAGATTTCCTTCGCATCATTCTGACCAATATAACCTACGATTCCACACATAAATATTCTTCCTCCCGATCATGTGAAAGGGACAAAGAAAGCCTACTAAAATAGAAGGGACATTTCTTCGTCCCTCTCTACATGTTTAATTTGGGAGATCATGTGTATTCCCTTTGTACAAAGAGTCACCTCTTTGCTTTAAAGAAACACTTACGGCTGTGATCTCTATATTTGATCAGCCGGGAGGCATCCGCCGAAAAATTCGATAACCTCCATCCTCGTCAACTAAGCATCTGTCTCGTTCGATCGCTTAGTTCGGGCGCTATAATTATAAGAGTGGCTGAACATCTACCCTGCCTTTCCTGCTAGAATAAAAATCCAGTAACACAAGGATGATTGTACTATAAGGTCTGACCTCCGTCAATCACAATTTAGCGGGTGATCCCTTTCATGTTAGAAAGTGAGACCTCCCTACACTATATGCGATGAGGCTTGTCACGTTCTACCTTTGATGTGCTCTCTTATGTATGAAAGCAAGCAGCAAATTGCCCTCGCTTATATCATTCGTATAGAACTTTCCTCTTATGACGTTTATTCGAAAAAAAGCAAACCGCTGCTTAGCGATTTGCTTTACATCAATTACTCAATACCCATTTCTTCTTTGACAACAGCCGTAATGCGAGCCACGTATTCATCACACAGCTCTTTTGTTTTCGCCTCTGCCATGACACGTACAAGCGGCTCTGTTCCTGATGGACGCACAAGGATACGTCCGTCACCGTTCATCTCTTTTTCAACCTCTTGGATCACAGCTTTTACTTTTTCATTTTCTTCCACTTTATACTTATCAGATACCTTCACATTCACTAGAAGTTGCGGGAATTTCTCCATTTCAGCTGCAAGCTCTGATAATGTTTTTCCTGTTGCTTTTAGTGTATTCACGAGCATGATCGCTGAAAGCATGCCGTCACCTGTCGTATTATAATCAAGGAAAATCAAGTGACCTGACTGCTCGCCTCCGACATTATAGCCATCCTTTTTCATCGCTTCGACCACATAGCGGTCACCAACAGCGGTTTGAATGCTCTTAATGCCTTGCTTCTCAAGCGCTTTATAGAAACCAAGGTTACTCATGACCGTTGACACGACCGTGTCATCCTTTAATCGACCTTCACCCTTTAGATAACGTGCACATATGTACATAATTTGATCGCCGTCTACAATATCACCTTTTTCATCGACTGCAATTAAGCGGTCGCCGTCACCATCAAACGCAAGACCAATATCCGCTCCTTTTTCTTTCACAAAAGCAGAAAGTGCCTCTGGATGAGTAGAACCTACGCCATCGTTGATATTCAATCCGTTTGGTGATGTTCCCATTGTTGACACATCTGCATCTAAATCTGCAAATAAATGTGTTGCAAGAGAAGATGTTGCACCATGTGCACAGTCAAGCGCTACGTGAATGCCTGTGAAATCCTCGTCCGCTGTCTGCTTCAAGAATTGCAAGTACTTCTGACCGCCTTCAAAGTAGTCATTTACTGTTCCAAGATCCGCTCCAACTGGGCGTGGCAATTGATCGACCGGCTGATCCATCAGCTGCTCGATTTCATTCTCCTGTTCATCTGACAGTTTAAAACCATCACCGCCGAAAAATTTAATTCCGTTGTCTTGAACTGGGTTATGCGAAGCTGAAATCATGACACCTGCTTCTGCATCCATTGCTTTCGTTAAATAAGACACACCAGGTGTTGAGATCACACCTAAACGCATGACTTCAGCCCCAATTGAAAGTAAGCCTGCTACGAGTGCTCCTTCTAACATATGACCAGATACACGCGTGTCTCGTCCAACGAGTACCTTTGGACGTTCTTTATCCTTCGTGAGCACATAGCCGCCAAATCTCCCAATTTTAAATGCGAGCTCTGGCGTTAATTCGCTATTAGCCACACCCCTTACACCATCAGTTCCAAAGTACTTGCCCATGTTTCAATCGCTCCTTTTTTACCATTCAAGAGGACGCTGCGTCCTCTTTGTTATCTTCTTTGACCCGCTGTCTTTGACTTGATTCTTTTTTTGCTTTATCTTGTGTTGATTCCTTTTGACTCTTCTCTTCCTGATCATCATCGGATGATTGATCTTTTCGATCATTCGTAGAAGCCGGCTGATCTTCTGTATCAGTAGAAGTCAGTTTCACTTTGACCTTCGATCTAGATAATGTCCACGTCACATTTTGAGGGCCATTCACTTGTACTTTGACCTCATGTGTTCCTTCGTTTAAGTCCCCGACATTGATATAGGCTTCAATATCTGAAGCCTTTAGTTTATCAATTGCACTCTTTGATCCTTTTGCTGTTAGTGTGAGACGCCCAGAAGACGGACTCACAAATGCAGAGCTAAGATCCTTGCTCAGACCCACGACAGAAATTGGGACATTATCGATCTTTTTTTCTTCAGCTGTTGCAACCTTCACTTTGATTTTAACAGTTTCAGGCGATACCTTTTTCACACCATCTGGCAGTGGAATGTCGGCATCAATCTCTGTATCATCTTTAATCTTGCTTAGGTCGAGCTTAACGCCGTCAATAAAATCAAGTGCATCCAGCACCTTTTGAGAACCATAGACTGTAACCTCACTTGGGCTTGTCTCGATGCTTGAGATACTGATCCCATCTGGCAAGCTGCCCGTCCGCTCAATCTTAAACGGAACTTTCTTGCTTGGACTCGTAATCGGGACCGTAATATCTACCACAGACGGACTCACTTCGACTGGCAGCTCATTCCCGCTGCTATCATACACAGTGAGCTTCGCTTCTTTCTCAATTTGCTGATCAACATCCTCTAAGTTCACAAATGCTTTAATGACAGAAATTTTGTCGATCACGTCTTTTGAGCCAGTAACCGTGACATTTTTCGGATTCACAATAGGTTGCTCTGGTGAATAGCCGTCTTTGATTTTATTTTGATTATAAAATTCAGTTTCAACAGGAAATTCAGCTGTCGTTTTTTCTTGTATCGTCACAGTCGTCACAGACGGATTAATCGTTAACGTGATTCCTTTCGATACATCTCTTGCCTTCAATTCGACTTTATGTGTACCTGTCGTCAGGTTTTGCATATCTGCGTAAATTTCAAAATTTTTCGTTTGTCTTGCTGTTTTCACAGCACTAGTTGATCCTTTAATCGTGACATTGACTGTCTGCGGCACACCAGTGACTACATACTTTTCGTCGTCATAATATGCTTTAACAGGAATGTCCGTTAAGGTTGCTTCGTCTGTTGTCGATGTTGGGAAAAAGGATTCACCGATTTTTTTCGGCGTGGGCGCTTGCGCTGAATTGACTGCACCATACAGCAATAAAGCGAAGACCAATGCAAGAAACTTAACGGCCCAGCGATTATTCAAAATCTTATCCATTTTTCTTGCCCCTCCAATACCATTTGGTCGAGGAAGCATCTTTGCTGTTCTTACTAAACTCAGCAATCAGCATTTCTTCAAGCGCTTCTTCTGTCAATTCTCGATGGAGATCACCATTTCTTGCGACACTAATGCCGCCTGTCTCCTCGGAGACAATGACGGTTAAACTGTCCGTTACTTCACTAATACCAACTGCCGCCCGGTGACGTGTACCGAGCTCCTTAGAGATAAAAGGACTTTCAGACAGCGGTAAATAACACGCCGCAGCTGCAATCTCATCACGCTTCATAATCACAGCGCCGTCATGAAGCGGTGTATTCGGAATGAAGATATTAATCAGCAGCTCAGAACTGACCTTTGCATTTAAAGGAATTCCGGTCTCTATGTAATCATTCATTCCAGTATCACGCTCAATCGTTAATAGCGCGCCTATTCTTCGTTTTGCCATATAGTTAATTGCTTTTGTAATTGCCTCGATCGTTTTCTGCTGCTGTTCCTCTACAGGTGTTCCGCTTCTAGAGAAGAAACGGCCGCGCCCAAGCTGCTCAAGCGCTCTCCTTAGCTCTGGCTGAAAAATAATAATGATCGCAAGGAACCCCCACGTAATCGCTTGATCCATCAGCCATTGAAGTGTGTTAAGACCGAGATACGCACTCCCCATCCTGACGAGAACAATGACGACAATTCCCTTTAAAAGCTGAACCGCTTTTGTTCCGCGGATGACCATCATTAATTTATATATCACATACCAAACAACGAGAATATCAACAGCATTACCGAGGTACTGCAAAAAAGGAATATCCCCTAAAGCCATTTCCTCGTCCTCCAGAATTTTCAGTTATTCTTCGTTCGATTCATTTTTTATAAAAAAAGAGCCTATGTGTAAGTACATAGCGTGGCTATTATACCACATTTTGTTTCAGCAAGGAAAATAGTTGCCATATCTGGCTGGCATTCAAGTCTGTCCATCAATAGAAAAAGAGCAGTCCCTTAGAGACTGCTCTCACACTGTTTGATTTACTTTTGCTCCTCTGGCCCAATGACCCGCATCACGTCTTGTGCTGTAGACTTCATTTTGTACCAAACCCAATCAAACACTTCATTAATTTCATTGATTTGACCAGTGACTTGTCCGGCAGAAGCAGTCAGCTGTTCTCCATTGACGACTGTTACGTTTCCATCAACCTTGCCTTCTACAATCAGCTTGCCATTTTTCACAGTGACATCACCTTTGACGGTTTCCCCTTTAGGTACCGTCACTGTATCATTTTCAACCACGAGATTCGGCTGCTTTGACACACTGAAATTATGATCCGTATTCCAGCTAGTAAACAGACTGCCTCCCATCAATATGACAAAGAGGGCAGCGGCGACCATTAGCGGATGAGCTTTGATCCATCTTTGAATCGACACACGCTTTTTCTCCTTTGGAAGACCTGCCATCACCTTTGCAGTGAAATCAGATGGTGCTTCTATATGAGATGTACTCTGCACGAGCGCGATGGATTTCTCAATTTGTTGAAAATGAGTACGGCATTCCTCACACGATTGCAGATGGCTCTTTAATTCTTTTTCATCTTCGGGCTCTATATCCCCGTCTAAATACTGATGCATAAGCAGGACGATTCTTTCCTGACAGCTCATCAAAATCACCTCACTCAAAGGTCTCTCAACTGTTTCCGGAGAGCCTCTCTACCCCTGTGTATTCTCGTTTTCACCGTACCAACTGGTATATTCAGAATCTCACTAATTTCTTTTAACGAGAGTTCATCAATATACTTTAATACGATGACCGAGCGATATTTATCGGGTAATCTTAAAATTTTTTGCTGAATGGTGCTCGATAATTCAAGCGACACCACCTCGTCCTCTGGCAAAATGCCGTCAGCCGCAATTTGAGAATACATATTCAGTCCTTCTGTCCCTGCCACCTCTGCATCTAAATAATAATCCGGCTTTTTTTTACGAATACGGTCGATGGTCAGGTTGGTTGCAATGCGGTACAGCCACGTGGAAAACTTACGATTCACATCAAAGCTCTCAATATTCACATAGGCACGAATAAACGCCTCCTGCGCAATATCTTCTGCTTCATGTGCATTCCCAAGCATACGATAGCACAGCTGATAAATTTTGTCTTTATACAGGTCTACGATGTCTGCAAATGCGTTCTGGTCGCCTTTTTTCACTTGCTTAATTCTCTTTTTAATCATTGTTTCCATAGTATATTCAACCTCTGCCTTCACCGGTCTTTATGTATACGAACCTCGTTCCAAAAGGTTTCATTCTCCTCTAAAAAATAGTGTAACAAATTTTTGACAGCATGTTACGCTTATCAGCCGGTAAAAACCTTAACATATCCTTAAATTTCCCCAAAATTAAAAAAGAACGGGAACAAGTCCCGCTCTATAATAGCTTTTCACCCATTAAAGAACCAATTAATGCAACTGCCGCTTCTGCTGTTTTATTTTTCTCATCTAATACCGGATTCACCTCAACAAACTCAGCAGAAGTCAAAATACCTGCTTCCTCTAAAAGCTCCATTGCAAGATGACTCTCTCTATAACTGATGCCGCCAGCAACCGGCGTTCCCACGCCAGGGCACTCTGCAGGATCTAGCCCATCTAAATCAAGTGACAAATGAACACCATCTGTTCTTTCTTTTAAATACGCAATGGCTTCCTCCATCACTCTCGTCATCCCTAATCGATCGATTTCATGCATCGTATACACTTTAATACCTTTTTCTCTAATCAATGCCCGCTCTCCTTCATCTAAAGAACGAGCACCGATCAAGATCACATTCTCAGGCTTTACTTTAGGTGTATAACCGCCAATATTGATTAAATCAGCATGCCCAAAGCCGAGACTGACAGCGAGCGGCATCCCATGAATATTTCCAGAAGGAGAAGTTTCCTCTGTATTTAAATCACCGTGCGCATCATACCAAATGACACCCAAATTTTCATAATGTTTGGCTACACCGGCTAGTGTACCAATTGCAATGCTATGATCCCCGCCTAAAATCAGCGGAAACGAACCTGACTGCACAATACTGCTAACCTTTTCAGCAAGAAGCTGGTTTGCGCCAGCATTCTCCGTTAAGTTTTTCAGTTTTTCACTTGTATAGAGACCTTTCTCATCATCTCTTTGCTCAACAGGAATATCCCCTAGATCTTCAACATCAAATGAAAGCGATTCCAATTTTTCTTTTACACCAGCACAGCGAATGGCACTCGGCCCCATATCGACGCCCCTTCTCATTTGACCGAGATCCATCGGCACCCCGACAATTGTGACCTTCTTTTGATCTCCCATATGTACATCCCCTTTCCGTTCATGCTTATATTTTACTTTCTCGGTGCCTTCTGACTCAACTCAACAATATTTTGAATAGTTATACATTCCAATCGTCAAAATAAAAAAAGACACCTTTTTAAAAAAGGTGTCTTAACTGGGCTAGCTGGATTCGAACCAACGCATGACGGAGTCAAAGTCCGTTGCCTTACCGCTTGGCTATAGCCCAAAAATGGTGGAGGGGGGCGGATTCGAACCGCCGAACCCGGAGGGAGCGGATTTACAGTCCGCCGCGTTTAGCCACTTCGCTACCCCTCCACATATGGAATTGATAAAAGAAAAACAGTGCCGGCAAGAGGACTTGAACCCCCAACCTACTGATTACAAGTCAGTTGCTCTACCAGTTGAGCTACACCGGCATATGGTGGAGGATGACGGGCTCGAACCGCCGACCCTCTGCTTGTAAGGCAGATGCTCTCCCAGCTGAGCTAATCCTCCACATGATGGTGACCCGTACGGGATTCGAACCCGTGTTACCGCCGTGAAAGGGCGGTGTCTTAACCGCTTGACCAACGGGCCAGTTTGTCAAGTTTACTGTTTCCGTGAAGCTGACAAAAGTTATTATATACAGGTTGTCCCCCTTTTGTAAAGGGGATTTTTATTTTTTTTATTTTCTAACTATTCAACCCTCATCAGCACAACATTTCGACTGAAATATAATTTCAGTATTTAAATATAATATTGAAATTTCATGTCATACTCAATATACTGAAAATGAAGAAATAAGGAGGTATGTCACATGCAGCCATCTCAACTGCGTTCTTTGACAACAGAATCAAGAAACCCTAACACCATGAGAATTTCACAAGCAAGCCCGCTAGAAATACTCCAAATGATAAATGCGGAAGATATGAAGGTCGCTCAAGCCGTCAACCGTGTCCTTCCAGACGTAAAGACAGCAAGTGACTTTGCCTTTGAATCCATCTCGAATGGGGGCAGACTCATTTATCTAGGCGCTGGAACAAGCGGCAGAATTGGAGTAATGGATGCGGTCGAATGTCCACCTACCTATAGCATTTCACCTGATGTCATCGTAGGCATCATGGCCGGTGGCGACTCTGCCTTTTCACATGCAGCAGAAGATGTGGAAGACAGTGAAGAAGCTGGTCAAAAAGATTTAGAACACATCCACCTGACATCAAAAGATACGGTTGTCGGCATCGCGGCGAGCGGTAGAACACCCTATATCATTGGCGCTTTAAACTATGCTAGAACCATTGGAGCAAAAACAGTAGCCCTCAGCTGCAATGAACAAGCAGAGATTAGCGAACTAGCAGACTGCGCCATTGAAGTCGTCGTAGGAGCAGAAGCCATCACTGGGTCAACACGAATGAAAGCCGCATCCGCTCATAAAATGATTTTAAATATGCTTTCCACCTCTGTCATGATCAGACAAGGCAAAGTATATGAAAACCTGATGGTAGATGTAAAAGTAAGCAATCATAAACTAAAAGAACGCGCCATCACCATCATTCAGCATGTGACCAATGCTTCCTACGAACAAGCCGTAAAAGCACTTGAAGCAGCCGATTTAGAAGTTAAAACAGCCATCGTCATGCTCCAAACCAAAACAGATAAAAAGACAGCCAAAGACCTGCTCAACAAAGCAGATGGTCACATCGACAAAGCCATCTTACGTCATCAATCTTAAAGGAGGAAACTCATGTCAGCAGGCGGACTCACCCTACTACACACAATGAAATCAAAGCTTCCCCAATCTGAAAAAATCATTGCAGACTATATCCTTGCCCATCCTGACAAAGTCATTAAAAGCACAGTGCATGAAATCAGTCAGGCTGCCGGTGCAAGCAGCTCTGCCGTCATCCGCCTCTGTAAGTCTCTCGGGCTGGATGGCTATCACGATTTGAAAATGCGGATCGCTGGAGATTTAATGCACACTGATAAACAAGGCTACCGGGATATCGAACAAGATGAACCACTTCAATCCATTATTCAAAAGACAGCAGGAAACACCATTCAATCGATCAAAGATACAGCCTCTATTTTAAATGTAGAAGCTTTAGAAAAAGCTGTTCAACTGCTGCTGAATGCAAACCAAATCCATTTTATCGGTGTGGGTGCATCTGGCATCGTCGCAGCTGATGCCCAGCAGAAATTTCTCAGAATCAATTATGCAGCTACAGCCTTTACTGACATGCACATCGCATCTACGGTCATCGCAAATGCTGGAAAGAATGACATTGTGTTCGGTATATCCTTTTCAGGAGAAACGTTAGACATCATCCAAGCCCTTCAACTCGCAAAAGAAAATGAAGTGAAAACCATTGCTTTAACGCATCCAGGGCATACAAGCGTTTCTGCATTGTGTGATGTTCATCTATCGACGTCCGGTTCCAATGAAGCACCTTTTCGCAGTGCTGCCACTTCCTCTAGAATGGCACAGCTCTATTTAATCGATGTCTTGTTCCTCAGTTTAGCCTCCCGTCAATATGAACAGACAGCACAATATATTGACAAAACAAGGCATGCCATCCGCTCCATGAAACGAAAAACAAAGGGGGATTCAACATGAGTCATCAAAAAAAATATCAGCAGTTGGCGAAAGACATCCTTTCACTCTGTGGTGGTTCTGAAAACATCTCTTCCCACACACATTGTATGACACGTCTTCGAATTACACCCATTGATCGTGAAAAAGTGCAAACCACCGCGATCAAAGAACTCGATGGCGTCATTGGCGTCGTCGAAGCGGAAACACTGCAAATCATTTTAGGCACAGGTGTTGTCAACCAAGTATCAAGTGCGTTTGAACAGCTACTCAATGCCTCAGGTTCATATGACTTAAACAACGAAGCACAGAAAAACAAACAAGCTATTTCACAAAAGAACCGCACACCATTCAAGCTGTTCTTACGGCGGATCGCCAGCATTTTCATTCCCATTATTCCAGCACTCGTTGCATCGGGTCTTATAACGGGTATTACAAAAGCGGTCGTGCAAGCAGGCTGGCTCGATGAAAAATCTCAAGCTGCGATTATCCTAACCGTTATAGGCTCAGGCTTGTTTGCTTATCTCGGTATATTAGTAGGAACAAACGCCGCAAAAGAATTTGGTGGCTCTCCTGCATTAGGCGCATTAGCAGGTATTCTCATCATTAACCCAGCTGCCGCTGATATTATGTTATTTGGCACTAATATTCTACCAGGTAGAGGCGGACTTATCGGTGTTCTTCTTGCAGCTATTTTTATGGCACTTGTTGAGACCCGGATCAGACGCTTCGTCCCGCAATCACTCGATATCATTGTCACACCAACCATCACACTACTCATTACAGGCATTTTCACGTACGTTATCTTCATGCCAGTCGGCGGATTTATATCTGATGCCATCACCTCTGGACTTACTTATCTATTAAACATTGGCGGTATTTTTGCCGGATTTGTTCTTGGTGCGACCTTCCTTCCTCTTGTTGTCACTGGACTTCACCAAGGCCTAACACCTATTCATATGGAACTGATTAATTCAATTGGAGATGACCCACTTCTGCCAATCCTCGCTATGGGAGGCGCAGGACAGGTCGGTGCTGCCTTTGCCATTTATATGAAAACAAAAAAGAAAAAGCTGAAAAGAGCCATTGCAGGCGGACTTCCTTCAGGAATGCTTGGAATTGGAGAACCGCTCATTTTCGGTGTCACACTCCCGCTCGGAAGACCCTTCCTCACTGCTTGTCTCGGCGCTGGAATCGGCGGAGCATTTCAAGCCTATTTCCAAATCGCCACTAAAGCAATCGGGGTATCAGGTCTCCCATTAACCTTTATCGTTCACACACATCAAATGCTGCTTTACTTAATAGGTCTCTTCATTGCATATGTCGCTGGATTTATCTTCACATACTTATTTGGATTTCATGATGATATGGCTGTTGAATTCGAGGAAAATAAGCAATAGGAGGTCTAGCTCTTGAAGAAATATTTTCTCATCATCACAAGTCTGTTCATGCTCCTAGGGTTACCAGTACAAACATTTGCAACTAGCTCCCATCCTGTATCGTCTTTGTCTAAAACAGCACCTGAAGAATATCCCGTCTTAAAAAAAGCAAAACGACCGGAACAAGTAGGTTTTTCTTCTAGGCAGCTTAGGAAGGTTGATCACATGATTCAAAACGATATCAAAGCAGGGTTTCCAGGGGCAGCACTCATCATTATCAAGGATGGTCAGATCGTCCATCAAAAAACCTATGGCTACAGACAAAAATATAAAGGGACAACAGAACTCAAATTCTATAAGAAAATGAAAAAGAACACACTGTTCGATTTGGCATCCAATACAAAAATGTATGCCACCAACTATGCCCTGCAAAAGCTAGTATATGAACAAAAACTAGATGTAAATGAAAAAATACAAACCATCCTGCCTGACTTTCAAGATGAACCAGATGCAAAGGTAACCGGCAAAGATCAGCTTCGAGTCAAAGACCTTCTCACCCATTCTGCCGGACTGCCTTCCAGTGTTTTATTTTATAGCAAAGAGCAAGCGGGCCCTTTTTTCTCTCAAGATAGACAAACAACCATGAAATGGCTGCCAAAGGTGCCTCTGCAATACAAGCCAGGCACTCAGCATATTTATAGTGATATTGATTACATGCTGTTAGGCATGATCATTGAGAAAAAAACCGGTATGCCACTTGATCAATATGTAGAGTCGACGATTTATCGACCGCTTGGTCTAAAACATACCATGTTCAATCCGCTGAAAAAGGGATTCAAGCCAAAGCATTTTGCAGCAACCGAGCGTCTAGGCAATACAAGAGATGGTGTCATCGATTTTGAAAACATTCGCAGGTATACCTTGCTAGGTGAAGTCCACGATGAGAAAGCCTATTACTCAATGGCAGGTGTCTCCGGACATGCTGGACTTTTCTCTAATACATCAGATATGGCCGTACTGCTTCAGCTGATGCTCAATAAAGGAGGCTATGGGAAAACAACCATCTTTGACCAAGCTTCTATCGATCTCTTTACGGAATCATCAGACACGAACCCAACTTACGGGCTAGGCTGGCGGAAAAACGGCAATACTGACATGGAATGGATGTTTGGGAAATACGCAAGTAAAGAAGCGTATGGACACACAGGCTGGACCGGAACGATGACATTGATTGATCCAAAACACAATCTAGGCGTCGTCTTGCTGACAAATAAAAAACATTCACCCGTCGTTTCACCTGAAGTCAACCCAAATCAATTTGAAGGTGACCTTTTCCCAACTGGTACTTATGGAAGCATCATGACTGCAATCTACGAATCTTTTAAGTAAAAGGAGGAATTCGATGTTAAAAGCTCTGTTCCCCGCTGCACTCGTTTTGGCCCTGCTCACCTCTTCCATTCCAACGGAAAAGGTGAGCTCCGCCCCTCTCCCAACTGCCAAACAAATGGTTCAGGACATGTCCTTGGATGAAAAAATTGGCCAAATGCTCATGCCAGACTTTCGCAATTGGCAAGCAGAAGGTGAATCCGCTCCTACAGGCTTCACAAAAATGAATAAAGAAGTTTCTTACCTTGTAGAGAAATATCATTTAGGTGGTGTCATCTTATTTGCAGAAAATGTCGTTGATACGAAACAAACCGTCAAACTCACACATGAATTTCAACAAGCATCACCCAACATTCCTTTACTCATTTCCATTGATCAAGAAGGCGGAATCGTCACAAGACTACAAAAGGGAACACATTTCCCAGGAAATATGTCGATTGGTGCCTCTCGAAGTAAGAAAAATGCTTATGACACTGGAAAAATCATCGGCAAAGAATTAAACGCTCTAGGTATCAATACAAATTTCTCTCCTGTTCTTGATGTAAATAATAACCCGAATAACCCCGTCATCGGTGTCCGTTCCTTTAGCTCTGACCCTGAACTTGTCACAAGACTTGGTCTGCAAACCATGAAAGGACTTCAAAAGGAAAAGACCATTTCCACATTAAAGCATTTCCCGGGACATGGTGATACAGCTGTTGATAGTCACTACGGTCTTCCGCTTGTCGAACATGATCTAGATCGTCTTAAAAAGGTGGAGCTGTATCCATTTCAACAAGCAATCAACGCAGGGGCAGATATGGTCATGACCGCTCATGTTCAATTCCCAGCCATTGATGACACAACGTATAAAAGCAAAAAAGATGGCGAGGACATTATGGTTCCAGCAACCTTATCAAAAAAAGTCATCACAAACTTATTAAAAGAAGACATGGGCTTTCAAGGAGTGGTTGTAACAGACGCCCTCAATATGAAAGCGATTGCAGATAACTTCGGACAGGAAGAAGCTGTGGTAATGGCTATTAAAGCAGGCGTCGACATTGCCCTCATGCCAGCACCTGTCACGTCCTTAAAGACAGAAAAAAACCTAGAGAATGTGTTCAATGCTTTAAAAAGAGCAGTTCTCACAAACGAAATTCCGATATCTCAGATCAATCAATCTGTCGAAAAAATCCTTCAATTAAAGATCAAACGCGGCATCATTTCCGCCAATAAACCAGTAAACCTTGAGAAGAAAATCAAAAAAGCCACACAGCTCGTTGGTCAAAAGTCGCACCGAAAAGCAGAACAAAAAATGGCACGTGAAGGAATCACTCTCCTTAAAAACAACGACAAAACCTTGCCTTTTAAGCCTAAAAAGAATGACAAAATCGTACTCATGGCACCGTACGAAGATCAAACAAAAGCAATGTCCGTCACAATTGAATCTCTGATCAAACAGAAAAAGATCAAACCTGTGCAAATCCAATCATACGCATTTGCAGATAAGAGCTTCTCCAAAGAAACAGCCAAACTCATTCAAAATGCTGACTATGTCATTACCGGCTCTTACGTTGTCCAAAATGACCCGGCTGTGAATGATGGCGTCATTGATGACGGTGTACAGGATCCGAAAAAATGGGCAACGGCCTTCCCTCGTGCTGTCATGAAAGAAGCAGCAGCACAAAACAAAAAATTGGTCATCATGAGTCTTAGAAACCCTTATGATGCGGCAAATTTTGAAGAAGCTGATGCCTTACTAGCTGTGTACGGTTTTAAAGGGTACTCAAACGGACAATTCAATCAACCGAATATTCCTGCGGGACTAGAAGTGATTTTTGGAGCGACCTCACCTAAAGGGAAATTACCCGTCGCTATCCCATCAGTCACTCATCCTAATCAAACCCTTTACCCATTTGGCTATGGACTCAATTTAAAAGGAAAACAGATCAAATAGGAGGGATTCTCTTGAAAAAGACAGCAAGCTTGATACTCGCTAGCATTCTCATGATCAGCACATTGACCGCCGCCTCCCCCGCAGATTCAGAACGAACAGATACAAAAGGAAAAAAAGCAACAGTCAAAACAGGTATCGAAACATTACTCTCAAGTAACCTCTCTTGGCTTAAAGGGAAAAAAGTAGGGCTTATTACGAATCCTACAGGCATTGATGCAAACATGAAAAGCAGTGTCGATCTGCTATTTGAACACCCCGATATTAAACTGACTGCCTTGTATGGGCCTGAACATGGCGTCCGCGGTGATGCACAAGCAGGAGAAGGCGTCGAATCGTATACTGACGAAAAAACAGGCCTGCCTGTTTACTCTCTTTATGGAAAAACAAGAAAGCCAACTCCTGAAATGCTCAAAAATGTAGATGTCCTGCTATTTGATATTCAAGACGTTGGTACTCGTTATTACACCTATATTTACACGATGGCGTATGCAATGGAAGCAGCTAAGGAAAACAACATTCCATTTGTTGTCTTAGATCGTCCAAACCCAATAGACGGGCTAAAAGTAGAAGGACCTGTATTAGAGCCAGAACACGCCTCTTTTGTAGGTCTCTATCCCATCCCATTAAGACATGGGATGACAACTGGAGAACTTGCATACATGTTTAATAAAGAGTTTCATATCAACGCTGATGTAAAAGTGATCAAAATGAAACATTGGAAACGATCCATGACGTTCGATGACACGAAGCTGCCGTTCGTCCTCCCTTCACCTAACATGCCGACCGTTGATAGTACCTTTGTTTACCCAGCAACAGGATTAATCGAAGGCACAAACGTTTCTGAAGGCAGAGGAACGACAAAACCGTTCGAACTCATTGGCGCTCCATATATCAATAGCAACGAGCTAGCAGATCATTTAAATGGGTTAAAACTAAAAGGCGTTCAATTTAGACCTGTTTCATTTACCCCTACCTTTTCAAAACATGCCGGGACTTTGTCTCACGGGGTACAGCTTTATGTCACAGACCGAAAATCATTCGAAGCAGTCAAAACAGGTCTATCCATCATCAAAGCAATACATGACTTGTATCCTAATGACTTTCAATTCCTACAAACAGGCAGCTTTGATAAA
Source organism: Bacillus sp. FSL W8-0629 (assembly GCF_038593225.1). Lineage (NCBI taxonomy): Bacteria > Bacillati > Bacillota > Bacilli > Caryophanales > Bacillaceae > Bacillus > Bacillus sp. FSL W8-0629. The sequence continues at coordinate 177,699 of NZ_CP151975.1, read as the reverse complement.
CTCATCGGGAATAGCTGGATCAAAGAAGAAATCAATAAAGGCACTTCCATTAAACACATCATGAAACAATACCACCATGACCTGAAAACGTTCGAAAAGAAACGGAAGAAATACCTCATCTATTAATCGCAAAAAAACCTCCATCTTAAAGGATGGAGGTTTTTTCATGATAAAGACTTAGTCACAGCAGGTACTTTCAGCTCGAAACGATGAAGTAAAAAGCCAAACAAGGCTGCAAGCACTTGCTGAAACAGCATGCCAATCACAACAGGAACAGCAACAGCAGGCGGGAAAAAGCTAATGGCAAGCACAGCACCCGCGCTAATGTTCCGCATACCGCCCGTATACACAATCGCCACAATTTCTCCTTGGGTACATTTCATCGCCTTTCCAATCAACCACGCAAAAGCATACCCACTCATCGCAATGAAAAAGACAGTCGCTGCTTTGCTAAAAAATGCAACATCCAGTTCACGCAAATATGGGGCGACAACAGAACTGTTAATCGATACGACAACAAACAAGCCTAATTTTGAAAAAGGAGCCAAGGTCTGACTCATTGCTTTTGTCACCGATGGCTTTGCATACTGACGAACGAGCATCCCTAAAATAGAGGGCAGCACCACCATACCGAATAGTCCTTTCATGATCGCCACCATGTCCATATGGACCTGTGTACCAACGAAGATTGACAAGCTTACTGGCACAATCAATGGCGAAAGCAATGTATCAATTAATATGATAGATAACGTTAACCCCACATTCCCTTTATACATTGCCGCCCATATTAAACTAGACACACCTGTCGGAATCACCATCGCAAGCGTCAAACCGGTGATCGTCATAGCATCACCTGCAAATATCAAATGCCCCGCCGACCATGCATAAAGGGGCATCAGCACATGCAAAATCATAAACGATAAAATCAAAGGCAATGGATGCATCACCGTATGCTTTAAAGCTGAAAAAGTAGATGACAAGCTCCCTGAAAATGTCATCACAGCAAACACCCAAGGCACCAAAAAGGTGAAATCTTTTAAATACGCCGCCAATAATACACCAAGTAGCACGCTGACAGGCGTAATGAGCGGCATCATCCGGCCGAGCACCTGATTCAAACGGACAAGCATGCCGGCCACCTCCATCCTTCACTTTCTTCCTTGTTCTATTGTAACAAACAGAAAAGTCTCTTTAAGATCCGATCACTTGTTTCATAAGTTTTTGACTAGACGTATCCATTCCAACTACGTCCACCTCTACACCAGCTGTACGATATTTTTCCTTCACACGTTCAATTGCGGCCACACCTGATTCGTCCCATATACGCGCTTCAGACAAATCAATCACAACCGTTTTCAGGTCGTTTCCATGATGGAAGGCTTGAATCAATTCAGTCACGGAAGCAAAGAAAATTTGTCCCTTAATTCGATAAATCCATGTACCAGCTTGGCTTTCTGTAGAGGTGATATGAAGTTTTGATATTTTAGCCACAAAGAATACGGCACTAAGCAGCACCCCTGCAAAAACACCCTTGGATAAATCATGAGTGAACACCACCGTCACGACCGTGACAAGCATCACAAGAGAATCTGTTTTGGGGTTCTTTTTTAGCTGCTGGAATGAACTCCAATCAAAGGTACCAATAGAAACCATGATCATGACAGCAACAAGAGCAGCCATCGGAATTTGAACAACCACATCACCCAAAACAAAAATCAATACCATTAAAAATGCACCAGCCACAAAGGTAGAAAGCCTGCCTCGTCCCCCTGCCTTTGTATTAATCACAGATTGACCAATCATCGCACAGCCAGCCATACCGCCAAAAAATCCTGCCACCACATTGGCAATTCCTTGGCCTCTCGCTTCCTTATTTTTACGACTAGACGTTTCCGTCATATCATCTACAATCTGTGCTGTTAATAAAGATTCAAGTAAACCAACCATCGCAAGTGCTAAGGAATAAGGAAAAATGATAGCAAGTGTTTCCCAGCTAAACGGTACATTGGGAATAAGAAAAGTTGGTAAAGAGCTAGGAAGCTCTCCCATGTCCCCAACCGTTCTGACATCAATATGCCCAAATACAGCAATCATCGTCATCACAATAATTGCAATAAGTGGAGAGGGAATAACTTTTGTGACCATCGGCAATACATAAATGATCAACAATGCTCCACCTGTCATGACATACATAGCCATGGATTCCCCAACGAAATGCGGCAGCTGTGCCATGAAGATCATAATTGCCAACGCATTGACAAAACCAACCATCACAGACCTCGGAATAAATTTCATCAGACGAGAAACACGGCACAATCCAAACACAATTTGAATCAAGCCTGTTAAAATCGTAGCTGCGAACAAATACTGCAATCCATGATCTGCAATCAAATTGACCATGACCAGCGCCATAGCCCCAGTAGCGGCAGAGATCATACCTGGCCGTCCACCAACAAACGAAATCACAATCGCAATACAAAACGAAGCATACAAACCGACCTTAGGATCAACGCCCGCAATAATCGAAAACGCAATCGCCTCAGGAATCAAAGCCAAGGCCACTAAAATACCCGCCAGCACATCCTGACGCACATGTCCAAACCATTCTTGCTTTACAAATAAATCTTTCAAACCATCTACTCCTTTTTATATACATACCGTACAAGGAAAAAGAAGGCGAATAAAAACCGGAGATACAGAAAGGGAAAAACAATAACCATTCAATTTCGGGGAAAAAGAGGAACGTACAGAGTCTTTTGTAAGAGAGGAAGTCATCACTTTAGTAAGGATAAAAGAAATACGCCGAAGAATCAAGAACAAATAGAAGGGGTATGTAGAAAGCTAAGGCAAAGCTTCCATCAAAATCGCTCGAGTCATTTTCTATTTTCATGAGCCGAACCAAGATCAATAAACGTCAACTTATTTTAAAACAAACAAAAAAAGCCTTCTCATCAACGAGAAACCTTAACATTTACCATTATCATATAGAGGAAAGCTTCCAAGCGGGCTCGAACCGCTGACCTCTTCCTTACCATGGAAGTGCTCTACCTACTGAGCTATGGAAGCATGGCTCCGCAGGTAGGACTCGAACCTACGACCGATCGGTTAACAGCCGATAGCTCTACCACTGAGCTACTGCGGAATGGATAAAGTAACTTCTTCCATTGGAAGGATATAAACAAAAAGCTTGGCGGCGTCCTACTCTCACAGGGGGAAACCCCCAACTACCATCGGCGCTGAAGAGCTTAACTTCCGTGTTCGGTATGGGAACGGGTGTGACCTCTTCGCTATCGCCACCAAACCTGATGGAGAGAATGTTCTCTCAAAACTAGATAACAATGTTCATTTTTCACATTAGAATATAGGTTAAGTCCTCGATCTATTAGTATCTGTCAGCTCCACGTGTCACCACGCTTCCACCTCAGACCTATCAACCTGATCATCTTTCAGGGATCTTACTTCCTTGCGGAATGGGAAATCTCATCTTGAGGGGGGCTTCATGCTTAGATGCTTTCAGCACTTATCCCGTCCGCACATAGCTACCCAGCGATGCCCTTGGCAGAACAACTGGTACACCAGCGGTGCGTCCATCCCGGTCCTCTCGTACTAAGGACAGCTCCTCTCAAATTTCCTGCGCCCGCGACGGATAGGGACCGAACTGTCTCACGACGTTCTGAACCCAGCTCGCGTACCGCTTTAATGGGCGAACAGCCCAACCCTTGGGACCGACTACAGCCCCAGGATGCGATGAGCCGACATCGAGGTGCCAAACCTCCCCGTCGATGTGGACTCTTGGGGGAGATAAGCCTGTTATCCCCGGGGTAGCTTTTATCCGTTGAGCGATGGCCCTTCCATGCGGAACCACCGGATCACTAAGCCCGACTTTCGTCCCTGCTCGACTTGTAGGTCTCGCAGTCAAGCTCCCTTGTGCCTTTACACTCTGCGAATGATTTCCAACCATTCTGAGGGAACCTTTGGGCGCCTCCGTTACATTTTAGGAGGCGACCGCCCCAGTCAAACTGCCCACCTGACACTGTCTCCCTGCCCGATAAGGGCAGCGGGTTAGAAGGTCAATACAGCCAGGGTAGTATCCCACCGATGCCTCCACCGAAGCTAGCGCTCCGGTTTCCAAGGCTCCTACCTATCCTGTACAAGCTGTACCAACATTCAATATCAGGCTGCAGTAAAGCTCCACGGGGTCTTTCCGTCCTGTCGCGGGTAACCTGCATCTTCACAGGTACTATAATTTCACCGAGTCTCTCGTTGAGACAGTGCCCAGATCGTTGCGCCTTTCGTGCGGGTCGGAACTTACCCGACAAGGAATTTCGCTACCTTAGGACCGTTATAGTTACGGCCGCCGTTTACTGGGGCTTCAATTCGCACCTTCGCTTACGCTAAGCGCTCCTCTTAACCTTCCAGCACCGGGCAGGCGTCAGCCCCTATACTTCGCCTTACGGCTTCGCAGAGACCTGTGTTTTTGCTAAACAGTCGCCTGGGCCTATTCACTGCGGCTTCTCGGGGCTTTAACACCCTAAGAAGCACCCCTTCTCCCGAAGTTACGGGGTCATTTTGCCGAGTTCCTTAACGAGAGTTCTCTCGATCACCTTAGGATTCTCTCCTCGCCTACCTGTGTCGGTTTGCGGTACGGGCACCTCTCACCTCGCTAGAGGCTTTTCTTGGCAGTGTGGAATCAGGAACTTCGCTACTAAATTTCGCTCGCCATCACAGCTCAGCCTTCACGGGAAACGGATTTGCCTATTTCCCAGCCTAACTGCTTGGACGCGGATATCCAATACCGCGCTTACCCTATCCTCCTGCGTCCCCCCATTGCTCAAATGGTGAGGAGGTGGTACAGGAATATCAACCTGTTGTCCATCGCCTACGCCTTTCGGCCTCGGCTTAGGTCCCGACTAACCCTGAGCGGACGAGCCTTCCTCAGGAAACCTTAGGCATTCGGTGGACGGGATTCTCACCCGTCTTTCGCTACTCATACCGGCATTCTCACTTCTAAGCGCTCCACCAGTCCTTCCGGTCTGACTTCACTGCACTTAGAACGCTCTCCTACCACTGTTCGTAAGAACAGTCCGCAGCTTCGGTGATACGTTTAGCCCCGGTACATTTTCGGCGCAGAGTCACTCGACCAGTGAGCTATTACGCACTCTTTAAATGGTGGCTGCTTCTAAGCCAACATCCTGGTTGTCTAAGCAACTCCACATCCTTTTCCACTTAACGTATACTTTGGGACCTTAGCTGGCGGTCTGGGCTGTTTCCCTTTCGACTACGGATCTTATCACTCGCAGTCTGACTCCCAAGGATAAGTCATCGGCATTCGGAGTTTGACTGAATTCGGTAACCCGGTAGGGGCCCCTAGTCCAATCAGTGCTCTACCTCCGAGACTCTTACCTTGAGGCTAGCCCTAAAGCTATTTCGGAGAGAACCAGCTATCTCCAGGTTCGATTGGCATTTCACCCCTACCCACACCTCATCCCCGCACTTTTCAACGTGCGTGGGTTCGGGCCTCCATTCAGTGTTACCTGAACTTCACCCTGGACATGGGTAGATCACCTGGTTTCGGGTCTACGACCACGTACTCATGCGCCCTATTCAGACTCGCTTTCGCTGCGGCTCCGCATCTTCTGCTTAACCTTGCACGGGATCGTAACTCGCCGGTTCATTCTACAAAAGGCACGCCATCACCCGTTAACGGGCTCTGACTACTTGTAGGCACACGGTTTCAGGATCTATTTCACTCCCCTTCCGGGGTGCTTTTCACCTTTCCCTCACGGTACTGGTTCACTATCGGTCACTAGGGAGTATTTAGCCTTGGGAGATGGTCCTCCCGGATTCCGACGGAATTTCACGTGTTCCGCCGTACTCAGGATCCACTCTGGAGAGAACAACATTTCAGTTACAGGGCTGTTACCTTCTTTGGCGGGCCTTTCCAGACCTCTTCGCTTATATCGTTCCTTTGTAACTCCGTATAGAGTGTCCTACAACCCCAAGAGGCAAGCCTCTTGGTTTGGGCTGTTCCCGTTTCGCTCGCCGCTACTCAGGGAATCGCATTTGCTTTCTCTTCCTCCGGGTACTTAGATGTTTCAGTTCCCCGGGTATGCCTTCTCATACTCTATGTATTCAAGTATGGATACTACTCCATTACGAGCAGTGGGTTTCCCCATTCGGAAATCTCCGGATCAAAGCTTGCTTACAGCTCCCCGAAGCATATCGGTGTTCGTCCCGTCCTTCATCGGCTCCTAGTGCCAAGGCATCCACCGTGCGCCCTTTCTAACTTAACCATTTCTTACTTTAGAAAGAATCACTATGTGTGATGAACTTTGCATTGCATTCAATGTGAATGTATTACTTATTGTTATCTAGTTTTCAAAGAACAATCCTGTCTCGCTAGAGACATGTTTTGAAGGAATGATCCTTCAAAACTAAACAAGACGAAAACGCACACTGCTCCATATATCCTTAGAAAGGAGGTGATCCAGCCGCACCTTCCGATACGGCTACCTTGTTACGACTTCACCCCAATCATCTGCCCCACCTTCGGCGGCTGGCTCCATAAAGGTTACCTCACCGACTTCGGGTGTTGCAAACTCTCGTGGTGTGACGGGCGGTGTGTACAAGGCCCGGGAACGTATTCACCGCGGCATGCTGATCCGCGATTACTAGCGATTCCAGCTTCACGCAGTCGAGTTGCAGACTGCGATCCGAACTGAGAACAGATTTGTGGGATTGGCTAAACCTTGCGGTCTCGCAGCCCTTTGTTCTGTCCATTGTAGCACGTGTGTAGCCCAGGTCATAAGGGGCATGATGATTTGACGTCATCCCCACCTTCCTCCGGTTTGTCACCGGCAGTCACCTTAGAGTGCCCAACTGAATGCTGGCAACTAAGATCAAGGGTTGCGCTCGTTGCGGGACTTAACCCAACATCTCACGACACGAGCTGACGACAACCATGCACCACCTGTCACTCTGTCCCCGAAGGGAAAGCCCTATCTCTAGGGTTGTCAGAGGATGTCAAGACCTGGTAAGGTTCTTCGCGTTGCTTCGAATTAAACCACATGCTCCACCGCTTGTGCGGGCCCCCGTCAATTCCTTTGAGTTTCAGTCTTGCGACCGTACTCCCCAGGCGGAGTGCTTAATGCGTTAGCTGCAGCACTAAGGGGCGGAAACCCCCTAACACTTAGCACTCATCGTTTACGGCGTGGACTACCAGGGTATCTAATCCTGTTCGCTCCCCACGCTTTCGCTCCTCAGCGTCAGTTACAGACCAGAGAGTCGCCTTCGCCACTGGTGTTCCTCCACATCTCTACGCATTTCACCGCTACACGTGGAATTCCACTCTCCTCTTCTGCACTCAAGTTTCCCAGTTTCCAATGACCCTCCCCGGTTGAGCCGGGGGCTTTCACATCAGACTTAAGAAACCGCCTGCGAGCCCTTTACGCCCAATAATTCCGGACAACGCTTGCCACCTACGTATTACCGCGGCTGCTGGCACGTAGTTAGCCGTGGCTTTCTGGTTAGGTACCGTCAAGGTGCAAGCAGTTACTCTTGCACTTGTTCTTCCCTAACAACAGAGCTTTACGATCCGAAAACCTTCATCACTCACGCGGCGTTGCTCCGTCAGACTTTCGTCCATTGCGGAAGATTCCCTACTGCTGCCTCCCGTAGGAGTCTGGGCCGTGTCTCAGTCCCAGTGTGGCCGATCACCCTCTCAGGTCGGCTACGCATCGTCGCCTTGGTGAGCCGTTACCTCACCAACTAGCTAATGCGCCGCGGGTCCATCTGTAAGTGACAGCCGAAACCGTCTTTCATCCTTGAACCATGCGGTTCAAGGAACTATCCGGTATTAGCTCCGGTTTCCCGGAGTTATCCCAGTCTTACAGGCAGGTTACCCACGTGTTACTCACCCGTCCGCCGCTAACATCCGGGAGCAAGCTCCCTTCTGTCCGCTCGACTTGCATGTATTAGGCACGCCGCCAGCGTTCGTCCTGAGCCAGGATCAAACTCTCCGAAAAAGTACAAAACCGAAGTTTTGCTTTTCGCCAGTTTGACTGACTACCTATGATGTATCATAGGATTTTTTATAAAAACTCGAATTAACAGGTACGTTTTGTCTTGTTTAGTTTTCAAAGATCATCTTCGCCGTTCTTAGCGGCTTTAATAATATAACATTTCGCTTCATCTTATGTCAACAACTTTTTTCAAGTTTATTTCCCGAAGCGTTTGTGTTTGTCACTGTGTGTCAGCGACGATTAATAATATATCACGAAAACATTCTGTTGGTCAACGTCTTTTCAGAACTTTTTTTAAAATAGTTTTATCGTGCATGTTAAACCCTTGTCCTGCATACAATCAAGTAACAATCTTGGACAAGGCAGGAGTGTTTGAATTGAGTCGATTATATGTGTTGCCTATTAAACGGCTGAAGCAAGTAGTCATTATTCTTGTAGCAGCCCTTGCAGCTGCAACCTTTTTTTATGTACAAAAGGCACCGCCGCTGTCGGTATTTAAAACAGAACAAGGACCCCGAGCAATTTATAAAGGAGAGACCTCATCAAAACACGCATCCCTTACGTTTAATATTGGCTGGGGAGACGAGAAGGCTGTTCCTATTTTAAATGTCCTCCGAGAGTACGATATAAAGAACGCCACTTTCTTTCTGTCTGCTTCTTGGGCTGAGCGTCACCCGGATATTGTGAAAAGGATTAAAGAGGACGGCCATCAAATCGGCAGCCTTGGCTATGCATATAAAAATTATAGCCAGCTTGAAGAAAACGAAATTAAGCGTGATCTTGTCCGTGCACAAAATACATTCCAAAAGCTTGGACTGGAAGACATTCAATTATTAAGACCGCCAACTGGGCAATTTAATGAAACGGTATTGAAAATTGCAACACAGTATGGCTATACCGTTGTCCATTACAGCATCAATTCTCAAGATTGGCTGAACCCGGGCGTCGACCAGATTGTTCATAATGTAAATGATCGAATGAAAAGCGGAGACATCATTCTCCTTCACGCCTCAGATTCAGCCACCCAAACCGCTCAAGCCTTACCAGCCATTTTAAAACACTTAAAAGACAAGAATTTAAGAAACGTCACGGTTGGCGAGCTTATCTCTAATACAAAAACAAAGTCAACTGAGGTTAAGTAGCTTTTGCTTTTGAAAACCGCGGCATAGCTAATAACTGAAACGCATTACAACCTAATAGTGGGAATAGCATTAAATACAGCCAGTCCTCTTCATTGACTCTAAGCGCCGGAAACCATTCTAACGACGTGATGACGACCATGAGAAACATTGCAGAAATAAATGTTTTCTTAGAGGACTGCTGCTGTTTAAAATAAGACACAATCAATGCAAACACACCGATAAAAACAGGCAGCCACAAGTATGGAAGAAATGATTCATTCTCCCCGAAAAACAAAAACCGCAAATAAGCTAAATCAAACAGCACGAAAATCACAAGGAATAACTGAATGGTATTCCATAAAGAATGCGACCTGAAAATCTCCAGCGCAAACCGGTGCACTGTCAAAAAGACAACAAACCCCATCTGACTGATTACACTAAAGATCATCCCCACACCAATAAACCAAAATAACACAGACGCAATCTCTAAAATCTCAAACGATACAAACAGCTTCTGATATTTCCCCCACTCCAGCGCAAAACCTACCACGCTTGTAATGACCGCTCCAACAGCCAGCACAGAGAAGAAAAAACGAACTAAATCCCGACTTTTCATTGAAATGACCCAACCCCTATTTTTGTTATGTATAAATTCATGTGAAACATTCATATTAAAAGTAAGACATGTAACGAAAGGAGCCACAGTATGTCAAAAGGCATCTTGCGTATAATGAGCTGTTTTCTTCTTTTATCTCTAACAGCTTGTGCTCCCAAAACCCAATCCTCATCTAATATGGACTATGACGAAACGAAAAAAATGGTCGTCGATATTTTGAAAACAGATGACGGTAAAAAGGCCATTCAACAGTTATTAAATGACGAGGCAATGAATGAAGCTTTGGTAATGGATGAACAAACTGTGAAAAAAACAATAGAGAAAACACTGACTTCTGATAAAGGCAAAGAGTTCTGGAAGAAGGTCTTTGAGGATTCTAAATTTGCCGAGACTTTCGCAAAATCCATGCAGCAACAGCATGAAAAGATGTTAAAACAATTGATGAAGGACCCTGACTATCAACAAATGATGATGGATATTCTCAAGGATCCTGAAATGGAAAAGAAATACGGTGAACTGGTCAAAAGCAAAGAGTTCCGAAAGCACTTAGAGAAAGTTATTACAGAAACATTAAGCAGCCCTCTCTATAAGAAGAAATTCGAAGATGAGCTAAAAAAAGCAGTCTCTGAAAGCAGCAATGATTCCGGTTCACAAGGAAGCGGCAGTTAAACATCACCCGAGTGGCACAAGGTCCACTCGGGCTTTCATTATGCTTTCACTGTTAATTGTTCAATGACTTTATTGGCAATGTGTTGATACACTTCCCCTGTCGGATGACTCGCATCATAGACAGAAGGTGCAAAATCGTCCTCATTCCAATCAGGCTGTCTTAAAGGGATTTGACCAAGAACTGATACACGCAGCTCCTCCGCCAGCTTATCCCCGCCGCCCTTTCCAAAGACATATTCCTTCTCACCTGTTTTTTTGCTTTCATAGTAACTCATATTCTCAACGACCCCTAGCACCTCGTGATCTGTTTGCAGTGCCATTGCGCCTGCTCTAGCAGCAACGAAAGCCGCTGTTGGATGCGGTGTCGTCACAATGATTTCTTTACAGCTCGGAAGCATCGTATGAATATCAAGTGCCACATCACCTGTTCCAGGCGGAAGGTCTAATAGTAAGTAATCTAATTCTCCCCACTCTACTTCGTGGAAGAAGTTATTTAGCATTTTACCAAGCATCGGTCCTCTCCAAATGACCGGTGCGTTTTCTTCAACAAAAAAGCCCATTGAAATCACTTTGACGCCAAAGCGTTCCACAGGAATAATTTTTTCCCCTTTAACTGTCGGTCTGACGGTGATTCCCATCATATCCGGTACGCTAAAGCCGTAAATATCAGCATCGATCAGTCCCACTTTTTTCCCTAGACGAGCCAGTGCCACAGCCAGGTTAACGGAAACAGTTGATTTCCCAACTCCTCCTTTTCCACTCGCAATCGCTAAGAACACAGGTGGATTTTTAGAGTTGAGCAAATTTTCTTCCTCATCCTGTGACGGCATAAACCTTTCAAGAGTTTCTTGAGGCAGTTCTTCAAAACGAAGTCCTACAGTGTTCGCGCCGGCTGCTTTTAAAGCTTGTACGATGTCTTGCTGCAGCTTCATCTGCTCAGCAGTGCCTGTTTTGGCAATCGCCACTTTTAAGCTCACATGCTCTTTTTCAGGCTTTAGGCTGATTTCCTTGATGGCATCCAGCTCACCAAGCGGTATATGAAGGAAAGGTTCGTCCATCTTCCCAACTAGTTTTTTCACATCATCTTGTCCGATCATAGCAGAACCTCACCCTTTATTGAATTCGTTTACAATCCAAGTATATCATACATATCCTTACAATGTCTGTCCTCTTTGCCTGCGATAAACAGGAAAAAGCCCCTTATTCAGGCGGCTCTTTTTGCTCTGTTAAATATCTTAAAATGCCTTTATAAATCGAAGCAGCAATTTGATCCTGATATTTAGGAGTCGCCAGCTGACCAGCCTCTTTTGGATTCGATAAAAATCCGATTTCGACAAGCGCTCCTGGCTTCGTGACATTTTGCATTAAATAAATCCCGTTGATTCGCTTCGCCTTGCGATCTGTGTTTTCAAGGTTGTTTCGCAATTCATCTTGAATGAACTTCGCTGCTTTTTCATTCTCTTCATACTTTCCGTAAAAGAACGTCTGTGCCCCGCTCCATTTGTTCGATGGAATCGCATTTAAATGAATGCTTAAATAGAGATCCGCTTCAGATTCATTGATGACTTTCACACGGTTTCTCAAATCCTCCGCTTTCTTTCGGGCATAACCCTTTGTATTCTTTGATGATAAATCAGAGTCATCTTCCCGGGTCATGAGAACAAGCGCTCCCTGCTCCTGCAAATAGTCTCTTATCTTCATGGACACATCCAGTGCAATCTCTTTTTCGAGCAACTCGCCGCCAACAGCACCGCCATCTGGACCGCCGTGACCCGGATCTAAATAGATGATCTTGCCGCTCAAAGGCAAGTTCCACGATTTCCACGAATCATCATTTAGAAACTGAAATCTGAATAAGAATAAGAGGACAATAAACCCGATTAAAAACCCTGTCCATTTCAGCTTTCTTTTCATCCCTGTCCCTCCCATACACCATTATTTTATAGATATGGGACAAGGGCTGGAAATATGCTTAGTGCAGTCGAAGCTTATGCCTTTTTTCTGATTCTCGAAAGCCTTCCTGCCACCACTTACTTAAAAATTCCTTCGCAAATGGATACAGACACGACATCTTACGCTCCATTCGGAACATATTCCCCCACGATTGCAAACACCCTGCTAGCTCCTCAACCAGCTCATCTTCTTCATGAACTGACCGCTTTTTTATATCATCAAATGATTCACCATACTTACTCGACTCACCGTATCTGCCACCTGCTAAAAAAGCCTCAATGGCGAAATCGATACAGCCATCACTCATAATCCCAGCTGGATCATCTGCAAATGGGAACAGCTTCCTCGTGAATTTCTCGGAAGCGACCGTCACCTGTTGAAGAGACAATGTACGCAACAGTTTCTTTTCAAGCGTGACATCTCGTTTTGTTTTCAATTGATAAAATGAAAGAACTTCTGCCATGGACTGAACTCCTTTTTTTCTTTGTATTGTTCGTTGGTTTGAACAAAACATGCAGTTCAGTAAATGGAAATCAATGCGCTAACGGATTGGAAAATTGTGATAAAATGAACATTTATATATAGAAAGAATAGAAAAGGGGCAAAATTCATGAAGAAGTGGATGTATATCCTGTTGCTACTAACAGTCGTCTTATCTGGATGCGGCAGTCAAGCGACCGAGCAGAAGAGCGACATAAAAGGAATAGAAGACATATCATTAAAACAGCTCTCCAAACACAAAAATTCTTATATTGGAGACAATGGAGCAGTCGGCGCTATTTTATCAGATCTTCCAGGTAACGTGATTCGCGAGTATGAAATCGTAGATGAAAAAGCGCTAAAAGTGACATACGGCGTGAAAGAAAATACCAATGATACAGAAGAACAATTTGATTCATTTTGGTTTGATAAGAAGGATACCATTGAAAAAAACTACTTATATAATGCATTGGCACTTTTTATTCTTATCGATAATGTGGAGCAAGTGACACTCAAGATGAACGCTAAAGACGAGCCATCCGTCACGTTTAAAAGAAAACAGCTAGAAAAAAAGCTGCCTCACTCTTTTAAAGAGTACAAAGACGATACAGCGCTTTGGCAAAAGGAACTGGTTGATGGAGTTGTGAAGTCAAAAGATAAACGTCAAGATGTATACAAAGCGTTTCCCATCAAGAAATAATAAAAACAGAGGGGCGTCACCCTCTGTTTTTTGATAATTATGTAGTAAAAGCTTGAATCAATCGTTGTCGAAAGTTTTGATCTGCTACTACGGTAAGTATAAATTCATCGAACACTTCCCCCATCCAGTGAGAATTCTCCGCTTTCAGGTCATTGATGAATAGAGAAATCGATATAGTTGATGTATCCGTTTTTCGATATAAAGCAGCAGTGACAACAAACAACGTCGATCCACCTTTATACCAAATATATTGATCTGTTTCCGTCTTCAATATTTCTCCCAGCACAATTTGGCTAAAAAGACGCTTTTCTTCTGTTGTTAACAGCTCATCCTGTAGACGTTTCATAAAATGTGCATATTGATTCGTTGTAGACCTTGTCATCTTTTGCGTCAGTAAAGATTGAATACGCAAGCTTAACAAGTTCTTTTTCATCAATTTTTCTTCTAACGCCTTTTTATGCTCCGGGTCATTTTTCATGATATGAAAAATCTCAATCATCAGAGATTTGTATTGTTCATCAGTTACATCGCTTATTTGCTTTAATGCATCCTGCTCATGATCAGATACATAGGCTGGCCACAACACCTTGGGTGTCAGTGGCATGAGTTCATCATGTTCTGTAAGACCTGCTTGTTTCATCTGATTATTGATCTTCTCTAAGCCCAGCAGGTCAATCAAATAATCAGTACAAGCATTTGAACTGAATTGCATCATCCCTTTGGCCACATCTAATAAAGTTGCATGCTCAGAAAAATCATTGACCTCCAGCCAGTATGTGTGAGCACCGCCATCGGTTCTATCAATATAAAACCGCTCTATATCAGACAATGTCACTTTTTCATCTAACTTGATTTCATCGCTGGATACAGCTCTAACAAAATGAAACAAAACCATTAATTTCATCGTACTTGCAAGTGGTGTTTTTTGATCACCATTCCAATCTAATACCACATCTTCATTTTCAATAATTGTTACTGATACGTCCTTTTTGTTTTTCGTGACAAATGCCAAAAGATCCTCTTTTGTTTTCTTCAAATGTTTCTCCTTTCCAAACCACTATAGATTCTCGTCTCCAATATAACAAATATTTGAAACAAAGGCACAAAAAAGCAAAGAGCAGTGAATACCTTTGCTTCTTGGTGTGTTTATTTACGAAGAAGATGCAGTTTCATCCCATCATGCGTAGCTTCAAATCCCAACTTTTCGTAAAGACGGCGTGCTTCTGGTCTCTGTTTGTCAGTTGTCAGCTGAATCATATGACACCCGCGGTCACTTGCGCGTTGAATAGCCCGTTTGATCAACAATGTGCCAATTCCTCTTCCTCTATGAGTCGAGGCTGTACGAACTCCTTCTATTGAAGCTCGCCATCCTCCTTGATACGTTAGAAATGGAGTCATTGTTAATTGGAGAACACCGACTACCTCTTCCCGATCACAAGCGACGATTAGTTCAATATTGGGATCCGCTTCGATCGAATGAAAGGCATTGAGATAGCTTTCTAATAATGGACGAGTGTAGCGTTCTCTCCTTTGGCCTAATTTGTCATCTGAAAGCATCAAAACGATGTTGTCGAGGTCTCCTTGGACGGCTTCTCTAAATGTCAATTGATTCAGATTCAATGAACACACCTCCTATCACGGAATGGAAGCCTTTATTCATTTGCCAAAATACCAATTGATAGCGTTCTCATATAAAATTTTATCCACCGCTTCCTCATCAAACATCTGTTGAATTAATTCAATATCACCGTATTCAAATGGCCGTTTTGCCCTTGTAGAGGGCAGGTCTGTACCAAACATCAGTGCATCAGGATTCGTTTGATAAATAGACGTCAATGCCTGTTCAACATGTAAATCTACACGTCCAAAGCCTGTTGCTTTCACACGAACCCCTTTATCAACCAGCTTGAGCAAATGCGGCAAGCCTTCTTCAGATAAGCCTAGATGATCAATGGAAACGGCCGGCAGCTGTTCAAGCGTTGATGAGATGTCAGGGAGATGCTTAGCGTCTATGTAAATCTCACTATGCCACCCAGCCAGCTCATACACCCTTCTCGCAAAATAGTCGAGCTTTGAAATATCCTCCGAACCGCCCCGCTTCACATTAAAACGTAAAGCCTTTACCCCTTGTTGATTCAATTGAACAATCTCATCATCGGCTGCGGTAAAAGGTAATTGTGTCACACCGCAAAAAGCCGGTCCCATTTCATCTAGTGCTTTCAACAAATAACCTTGATCAAAGCCCTGAAATGACCCTGATACAATCGCTCCACCTACAATCCCTAAATCAGCCGTCTCTCTCCTATAATCATTCACCACATAACTCGGCGGTGTATATCCTTGGTTTTCTTGAATGGGAAAATCAAAATCAATGATATGAAAATGTGCATCAAAGATCCTCATGCCCGCGCCCCTCTTCTACTTATTTGACCTGATTATATCAATAGAGAAAGCCAAGGGATATTTGGAATGACGAATTACTTCATATCATGAAAACTTATCAAGTTTTCCATTCCTCTCGTAAGATGGCATAATAAAACTCATCCCACCACTCATTTCCTTGTGGTATACATTTTTTAAAATATCCCTCTCTTCTCATCCCCATTTTCTCCATCACTCTCCATGACGGCACATTTTCAGGCTGACAAGTGGCAATGATTCGATGTAAATTCATTGTGTGAAAACCATGATGCAGGACAGCAAAAGCAGCTTCTGATGCATAGCCTTTGTTTTGATATGCAGAATTAAAGACCCAGCCAATTTCATATGTGTGCTCACCAAAGTAAGGATGAAACACGATATGCCCGATGCATGTATGATCTTCTTTTAATAGAACAGCAAAATTCTTGCCCGTCTCAAGACGATTATTTTTGACAAATTGCTGCGCCTCTTCTCTAGAAAAAACACCTTCTGGCATATACCTCATCACCACCGGATCAGATGTATATGCATAGACACCCTGCCAATCATCCTCATTAAACGATCGAATGAGACATCTTTCTGTTGTTAGATTCATAAATGCCATCCCCCTTTAACATCATTTTTTAAACAGAAACCTGACTATGATCCTATTTTATATGTTTCCAGACAGAAAAAAACACAAATAAAAAAGCACCAGCAAGATGCTGATGCTTTTCATATAGGGTTTGTCTGTACAAACCCTTGTAAAACGTCCATACAATATAATATTGATTAACGTTTTGAGAACTCACAAGTTATCCTTATATTAAGCTTTTTTGCATTCTCCGCCACCCTCGAACAAGTTAAAATATAAATTAATCTCATTAATTTAGAGAATATCAATTCTTAATCTAAGACGTATATTATTAAAATAGAAAAACTATTAGTTAAGTATAAATTAAAAATATAATTTTGGGCTTCTTGGAATTCCTAGTTGCTGAGAAGTAATTTCAGCAGATATTCCATTGATGAACTGAAAAGGTGTTAGAGAAATAAATTCTGAAAGTAACCAACTTTGATCACTAGCAAGATAATTACTTAATACCCCTGGATTATAGCGTGACAATTCGCTAAGCCGGTGCATAACAATTAACATAATGACCAGAGGATTTAAGTCCACTGCTCTACTATCCTGAAAGTTTTTGAAATACCATCTTGAGTTACTTCCCGCTGAAATCTCTTGATAATATCTCCTAAGTTTATTATGAAATGTTTTCACCCCATCACTATTTATTGCACGCTTATCCTTTAAAGTCGGGCCTTTTTTCCATGTAAGCATAAAATTTTCTTCTTTATTCCAAATCTGAACTTTAGAATTCCTAAATTTATTGAGTATTTTATTATCAGAATATTTGGGATCTATTTTCGAAACTAAAGTTAAATGTTTATCAGGTTTCCTTTCAAATCTTATATCTGTTAATGGTAAAAATAGTTCATCCGCCTTTTTAATATTGTGTGATGTTACGTATGCTCTATGTAAAAAAACAAGATTAAAAAGCAAATTATCAATATCAAATTCTTTATCAGTTAATGAATCTCCTAAATACAATAAAAATTCAGGGCAAATTCCCTTGCCTCGTATTTTTGCATGTTCATTAGATAATAGATATTTGCCATTAGTTATCGAATTACCAGAAACTCCATGATATTCATGGTTTATTTTTCCATTTTTACTAATTAATAATGCCTTAACTGCATTAAGAAAGCTATAATAAAGTGGTAAAGGGGCTGATACCGGTGTTAAATTCATACTTGAATTATAAAATTCTTCCGCTTGATTCCAATAAAATAATATTTGTTCATTATTTTTTCTTTTTCCTCTAGGCAAAGAATTTATAAAATGTCTTACATAATCCCATCTATTTTCTACTAAAACAGTTCTGCCCCTCATATCTGGTGTTTTAAATGTTGTTTTCAAACTAATTGGATGATTAGAATAAGTTAGAATTTCTCCCATTAGTACCTCTCATTTCTATTTTATTTTCGTGTATCATAAAAGAAATATTAAAATAAAAAACATTCTATATATTTGC
Organism: Bacillus sp. FSL W8-0629; assembly: GCF_038593225.1. Lineage (NCBI taxonomy): Bacteria > Bacillati > Bacillota > Bacilli > Caryophanales > Bacillaceae > Bacillus > Bacillus sp. FSL W8-0629. Next base: position 159,646 of record NZ_CP151975.1, on the reverse strand, counting down.
CGATATCCTATTTAAGACTAATATATCATCAGAAAATTTCAATCTAATTTCGAGTCTTGCTGGATTATTGTCGTCATCTAACACCCCCACTAGTTGAACATTGATATCTGGTTTAAATTGTCCACCTAGATCTAGCGATTTCTCTAATCGTATATTATTCTTAATTTTTTCTTTAATTATCTCATTGTTAGGTATTGCACCCCAACATTTAACTGGATCTGCTCTCTCTATTATCAATCTTGGAATATAATCGGGGACAAATTGATTTGGATCTATACACAACCCATCATTTGATTTAAAAGAATTATAAAGGTTATTGAATAATCTACTTTGGCGTCCTTCTCCATATTCACATTTAAAACCGATAATTTGTTCTACTTCTAAAGCTATCTGTCTGATATTCAAAGTAATATATTTTTCCACTTCACTATTTTTTATTTTACCTGCTCGTTTTTTATAAATTTTTTGCCAGTTTTTTGCATTACCATTATAGCTAGGACAATTTAACTTTGCATTCTCATCAAATTTAAGTCCATTAACATAACCTTTCGTGTGAGCTGCATAAATAGTTTTGCTTCTATTTTGAGTTACATTATTTCTACCATTTATTATTTGCACAGAAGAACCACAAGTTGGACATAGAGCATATTTAGCTCCATTCTGATAAAAAGGAAACTCTTTATTTGTTTTATCCTCAAAATTAGTAACTGGAAAAGGAAGCTCATTTTGTCTCAATTTTATGTTCTTCATCCCTTAACTCCTCATACCTATTATTTTCCCTCATTTAAAATCAGAGTGACAATTAATATTAACTTTTCAAACAGGATATTTATTTTTTCAATTACTCAAAAAATATAAAAAATAACGCTACTTACTTTAACTAATTATTCAGTATAAAGATTGAATAGCGAAATCCATTATTATATTTAATATCTTTATCTGCTAGACCTTCAAATGAATATTCTAATTCAAGCCATCCCTTATTTATTGGATGCTGAATTAGGCTATTCGTAAAAATTTTATATAAATCTCTCGAAACTGCATATTTTGTATTTCTTTAAAAAAGAATAAAGAATACTCTCTGGATTTTCTTCGATTATCCACACTTACATTATTATACATGTTAGTGAATTATCAGTAAACATGCATCTTTTTTCGTTATCCATATAGACCATCTTTGATTATGAGACAATTAATTTACGAGAGTTATTTCTTATATAAAAGGATGTTTTATAACGCTATTGTCTATCATATTGGCTGAAAATAAATCAGAGTATGTATTCGATTGGAATAGTTTAAACAACCTCAACAGCTTCAAAAATCACTAAAACAATTAGAGGTTACAAAAACCTTTTCATGGTCCTAGAGACACACGATCATTTTATTTACTTAAGATATTGATAATACTTATGTTTCTAAACGGTTAGAACACATCAACGATCAAACAATGCAAAATTGAATTAATGACAGAAAAAAAGCACCAGCAAGATGCCGATGCTTTAAATCTGTTATGTTCTTTATAAGGTTCAAACTGTTTTGAACCACCTTGAACCAAAATAACTTTGTAACGCTGCTGCAATAAGAAATTGATTAACGCTTCGAGAACTGAGGAGCTCTACGTGCGCCTTTAAGACCGTATTTCTTACGCTCTTTCATACGAGAGTCACGAGTAAGAAGTCCAGCACGTTTAAGTGGTGTACGGTACTCAGGATCTACTTCTAGAAGAGCACGAGAGATACCGTGACGAATTGCTCCAGCTTGACCAGAGAATCCACCACCGTGAACATTTACAAGAACATCGTAGCTGTTAGCTGTTTCTGTGATGTTCAAAGGCTGTTTCACGTCTTCGATTAAAGCAGCGAATGGAATGTATTCAGTAATTTCACGATTATTAACGACGATACGGCCTTCACCTGGAACTAAGCGAACGCGCGCTACAGAACTTTTACGACGACCTGTACCGTAATATTGAACCTGTGCCAAATTGTTAACCTCCCTTATAATTAACCGCGAAGTTCGTAAACTTCAGGTTGTTGTGCTTGATGTGGATGCTCAGAACCACGGTACACATTTAATTTTTTGAACATTTGACGACCTAGTGGACCCTTTGGAAGCATACCTTTGATAGCAAGCTCCAACATTTTTTCAGGGTAGTTTGTACGCATCTCAAGAGCAGTTCTTTGTTTCAAACCACCTGGGTGCATCGTATGACGGTAGTAAATTTTGTCCGTCAATTTCTTACCAGTTAATTCGATTTTCTCAGCATTGATGATGATCACGTGATCACCTGTATCAACGTGTGGTGTATAAGTTGGTTTGTGCTTACCGCGCAAAAGTGATGCTACTTCAGTAGAAAGACGACCTAGAGTCTTACCTGCCGCATCAACCACTAGCCATTTGCGCTCAATTGTGCTTGCGTTCGCCATTGGTGTTGTACGCATGAGTTTCCCTCCTAAATAAATCAATGAATTTTCCTGAATCAAATGCTACGTTCTATTTCAAAACACAGATAAGTCTTCCGGGGCTTATTTGTGGGGTTGAAATACATACCATATGATATCTTATAACTTTCTGCTTCCTGTGTCAAGAACATGTTACACCTGGTTTAGTTGTCATAGAAAACTTCCCATAAATACAGTCCGTGACTGGGCGCAGTCTTGCCTGCCGCTTCGCGATTTCGGGCGGCAAGCATAGCTTTTATCTCCTCAGGGTGAAATTTACCAGAACCAATTTCAAGTAACGTGCCGGCTATAATTCGCACCATGTTATATAAAAAACCATTCCCTCTCACACGCATTTCAAGCCCGTCTGAGACGTTTTTCCACTCAAGGGCGTAAATCTCCCTCACCTTGTCTTGAACCTCTGTATTGGCCGCACAAAAGCTTGTGAAATCATGTATGCCAATGAGGTGCCCAGCAGCTTCTCTCATTTTGTCTGCATCCAGCCGGTAAGGAAAGTGGCAGGCATACTGTCTCGTGAACACATTTTGGTGCGTTTCCGTTGAGACCTTATAACGGTACTCCTTCGAAACGACACTAAAACGTGCATGAAACGATTCATCCACTTCCTCAGCCTTTAGAACCCTGATGTCATCAGGCAGGAGACTATTGAGGGCAAAAGGCCATCTTTCCATCGGGATGGCCAGCGGGGTGTCAAAATGGATGACCTGCCCCTTTGCGTGAACGCCACTGTCTGTCCGGCCAGAAGCCACAATCGGAATCAGTTCATCTTGTTTATGCATTCTAGCAAGAGCAGATTCAATCTCCGTTTGTACAGTACGCTGTCCTGGTTGCACTTGATACCCTTTAAAATGTGTCCCATCGTATGATACGGTACATTTTACTTTCATCTAGGCATCACCTAATTTCTAAGCAGCACAAGGAGTGCTGTTAACAGAATGAATAGAAGCAGCGTGAACGTGTCTTTCATTCCCCAGACAAGCTGACGGTATTTCGTACGCCCTTCTCCCCCGCGGTAGCCTCTCGCTTCCATAGCGGTCGCCAATTCCTCCGCACGCTTAAACGCACTGACGAAAAGCGGGACAAGCAACGGAACAATCGCTTTTAAACGATCTTTCACGGGTCCGCTTGTAAAATCAACACCTCTTGCCATTTGGGCTTTCATGATTTTGTCTGTTTCTTCGAGTAAAGTCGGAATAAATCGAAGAGAAATTGACATCATAAGAGCAAGTTCATGAACAGGTAGCTTGATTTTACGGAAAGGATGCAGCAGCTTCTCCATACCGTCTGTCACTTCGATAGGCGTTGTGGTCAACGTCAGAAGTGTTGTCATCATGATGAGATAGACAAAACGGAGTGAAATGAAAATCCCCTGTTTTAGACCTTCTTCATAAATATTCAGAAAACCAAAGTGAAGGAGCAAAGCGCCATCCTTTGTCATGAAGATATGCAGAATAAAGGTAAACAGAACAATCCAAAGGATGGGTTTCATTCCTTTGAGAATAAAGTACAGCGGCACCTGAGATACCATCACCACAAGGATCGTAAAGACCCCTAAAAGCCCGTAAGTGATGTAGTTATTCGCAAAAAAGACAATAAAGACAAAAAAGAAAATTGATAACAGCTTTGTCCTTGGATCAAGACGATGGACAAAGGATGTACCTGGCACATATTTGCCGATAATCATACTATCCATCATGATGTCGTGTCCTCCTGATATAAAGCTGTTAAGGCTTCTGCCATTTCATCCATGGTCAGAAGCGGTCTTGGAAACGTCATCCCCAGCTTTTCTTCGACAGCCTGCTGGAATTTGATCGTTTCCGGGAGGTCCAGTCCGAAAGAAGACATGTCGGTACGATTGGCAAATAGCTCCCTCGGCGTACCTGTCGCCTTTACTGTTCCTTTGTGCATCACAATCATTTGATCCGCATAATGAGCGGCATCTTCCATACTGTGTGTCACAAGGATCGTCGTCAGGTTGGCTTTTTGATGAAGCTCATAGAACATGTCCATGATTTCTTTACGTCCGCGTGGATCTAATCCCGCAGTCGGCTCATCAAGCACAAGCACTTCTGGCTCCATCGCTAGAACACCTGCAATCGCCACACGTCTCATTTGACCACCGCTTAATTCAAAGGGTGATCGAGATAACAAGGATTCAGGAAGGCCTACAAGCTTCAGCATCTCTTTAGCCTTGGCTTCTGCCTTTTCTTTTGGAACACCGAAATTCATCGGACCAAAGCAGATATCCTTTAGAATCGTCTCCTCAAAGAGCTGATGTTCAGGAAACTGAAACACGATGCCGACCTTTTTTCGAAGGGGTTTCATATCCTTCTGCTTTTTATTGGCTTGTAAGACCGTATCTCCAAGCGCAATGCTCCCCTTTGTTGGTTTGAGCAGTCCATTTAAATGTTGCAGCAATGTCGACTTGCCAGAACCCGTATGACCGATGACAGCCACATAGCTGCCTTCTTTGATGGAAGCATTGACATCATACAAAGCGAGACGCTCAAACGGCGTTTTCATTTGATAACGATGCTCTAATTCTTTGATCGTAATGTCCATAGCTCTTTCACCAATCCTTCTTGTGTCAAATGGGCATTTGCAAGCGGCACACCTTGCTGCTTCAATTGCTTACTCAACCGGTAGGAAAATGGCAGATCAAGTCCAATCTGAACCAGCTGTTCATCTAGTTCAAATACTTCCTCTGGTGTTCCCTCGGCAAATTTCTTCCCACCATTCATCACAATAACGCGGTCTGCCTTCGCAGCCTCGTCTAAATCATGTGTGATGGAAATGACCGTGACCGTTCCTTGTTCCTTCAGCAGTCTGACGGTTTCTAACACTTCTTCACGGCCAATCGGATCAAGCATTGATGTTGCTTCATCCAAGATCATGATGTCAGGGCTTGCGGCAAGTACACCTGCGATTGCTACTCTCTGTTTTTGCCCGCCTGATAGATGGTGCGGCTCTTGATCAAGAAACTCCTGCATATTGACCTGTTTGACAGCCCAATCTACACGCTCTATCATCAATTCCCGCTCAACCCCGTTATTTTCTAAACCAAAAGCCACATCATCACGAACCGTTGAGCCAACGAATTGGTTATCTGGGTTTTGAAAGACCATGCCGACCTTTTTGCGAATATCCCAAACACTTTCTTCTTTCAGCTCAATCTCACCAACCTTGACCGTTCCTGCATCCGGTAAAATGAGCCCATTCAGTACACGGGCAAGTGTGGATTTACCTGAACCGTTGTGGCCAACAATGGCAAGCCATTCATTTTGATTCACATGCAATGACACTTGGTCTAAAGCGGGCTTGTCCGCATCTTTGTGATAACGAAATACAATGTCTTTTACGTCAATTAATGTCTTCTCCATCTCTACCGGACCTCCTCTCAGCTCAACCTCTACTTTGCCTATTGCTAAAAAACCGTAGTATCTAAAAAAGGGCATAGATCCAGTTATGAACTGTCCCGCCCTTTCTTAGATACACGATATGTGATTAAACTAATTCAATGACAGCCATTGGTGCGCCATCGCCGCGACGAGGTCCAAGCTTCATGATACGAGTGTATCCACCTTGACGATCTTCGTAGCGAGTTGCAACGTCAGCGAATAATTTTTGAAGTGCATCTTGGTTTGTTTCAGCGTTAGCTACTTCGTTACGAATGTAAGCTGCAGCTTGACGGCGAGCATGAAGATCTCCGCGTTTGCCAAGAGTGATCATTTTTTCAACTACAGAGCGAAGTTCTTTCGCACGTGTTTCAGTTGTTTCGATGCGTTCGTTGATGATCAAATCAGTCGTTAGGTCACGAAGCATTGCTTTACGTTGTGCACTAGTGCGTCCTAGCTTTCTGTATGCCATGTGATGTCCCCTCCTTAATTAGAGATGCTGTATGAATAAAAAACACACGAAAATCCTAGTTCACAATGAAACTAGTCAATCGTCTTTACGAAGACCCAGTCCAAGTTCTTCTAGTTTCGCTTTCACTTCTTCAAGAGATTTACGTCCAAGGTTACGAACTTTCATCATATCCTCTTCTGTCTTGTTAGCAAGCTCTTGAACAGTGTTAATACCCGCACGCTTCAAACAGTTGTAAGAACGAACAGAAAGATCAAGCTCTTCAATTGTCATTTCAAGCACTTTTTCTTTTTGGTCTTCTTCTTTTTCAACCATGATTTCTGCATGCTGAGCTTCGTCAGTTAACCCAACGAAAATATTTAGGTGTTCAGTTAAAATCTTAGAACCTAGAGCGATCGCTTCTTTCGGTCCTGTGCTTCCATCAGTCCATACATCTAGTGTTAATTTATCATAGTTTGTGATTTGCCCAACACGGGTGTTCTCCACTTGATAAGTTACACGAGATACAGGTGTATAGATTGAGTCGATCGGAATCACGCCGATAGGCTGATCGTCTCTTTTGTTTGCATCAGCAGGATTATACCCGCGACCTCTTTGTGCAGTTAAACGAACACGGAAGCTCGCATTTTTGCCAAGAGTTGCGATGTGGAGATCTGGATTTAAGATTTCAATATCGCTGTCGTGTGTAATATCAGCAGCTGTTACAGTTCCTTCATCTTGTACATCAATTTCAAGCGTCTTCTCTTCTTCAGAGTAGATTTTGAGTGCAAGCTTTTTAATGTTTAAGATAATCGTTGTAACATCTTCAACCACGCCTTCGATCGTTGAGAATTCGTGTAAGACACCATCTATCTGGATCGATGTTACAGCTGCACCAGGAAGTGAGGATAAAAGGATACGACGAAGGGAGTTCCCTAAAGTGGTACCATATCCACGCTCAAGTGGCTCTACGACAAACTTGCCATACTTGGCATCGTCGCTGATTTCAACCGTTTCGATTTTTGGTTTTTCAATTTCGATCATCTAATAAAACCCTCCTTCAAAACGTCGAAACCTCGAATAGAATCATATGAGATTCCATCCGAAATTCCTCATTGTTTAGTCCCGTATGTGCTCAGGCAACGAGTCGTGTATTCGTCTCATAAATAACTGTATCATAACCCATTATTGACAGGGACACAAAATCTATACAAACAAATTACACGCGGCGACGTTTTGGTGGACGGCATCCGTTATGAGGAACTGGAGTTACGTCTCTGATTGCAGTAACTTCAAGACCTGCAGCTTGAAGCGCACGAATTGCAGCTTCACGACCAGAACCAGGACCTTTAACAGTTACTTCAAGTGTTTTAAGACCATGTTCGATAGAACCTTTAGCAGCAGTTTCAGCAGCCATTTGTGCAGCGAAAGGAGTAGATTTACGAGAACCTCTGAATCCTAATGCACCAGCACTTGACCAAGAAATTGCGTTTCCATGAACATCAGTAATCGTTACAATCGTGTTGTTGAAAGTGGAACGGATATGAGCGATTCCAGCTTCAATATTCTTTTTCACGCGACGTTTACGCGTATTTTGTTTACGAGCAGCAGCCATTCTTTAACTACCTCCTTTACTTATTTTTTCTTGTTAGCTACAGTACGACGCGGACCTTTACGAGTACGCGCGTTGTTTTTTGTGTTTTGTCCACGAACAGGAAGTCCTCTACGATGACGGATTCCGCGGTAGCTTCCGATTTCAATTAGACGTTTAATGTTAAGTGAAACTTCACGACGAAGGTCACCTTCTACTTTAAGTTTGTCAATGATATCACGGATTTTACCTAGTTCGTCTTCAGTTAGATCGCGAACGCGAGTGTCTTCAGAAACACCTGCTTCTTTAAGGACTTGTTGAGCCGTCGTACGACCAATTCCAAAAACATATGTTAAAGAAATGACAACACGCTTATCACGTGGAATATCTACACCAGCAATACGAGCCATGATTTGGGCACCTCCTTGTTATTAGCCTTGTTTTTGTTTATGTTTTGGGTTTTCACAGATCACCATTACTTTTCCTTTTCTGCGAATCACTTTACATTTTTCACAGATAGGTTTAACAGATGGTCTCACTTTCATGTGTTTCCAACCTCCTTCTTCCGGAGTTGCTTTATTTGTAACGGTACGTAATTCTACCACGAGTTAAGTCATATGGAGATAATTCTACCGTAACTTTGTCTCCAGGTAAAATGCGAATGAAGTGCATACGGATTTTTCCTGATACATGAGCCAAAACTGTATGACCATTCTCTAGTTCAACTTTGAACATTGCATTTGGCAAAGTTTCTGCTACAGTACCTTCCACTTCAATTACATCGTCTTTCGCCATTCAAGTGTTCTCCCTTCTTCAAATCAGTAACTTGCTCTCTGATAAATGTCCAAATGAGATGTTCTCAATTGTCCATCTATCACCCGACCTGTTTTGAATATACTGTTCTGAACTTCCGGAGATACGCAATCATAAAAGGTTAAATGATTGATATTTTTTCTTAGGAGAATGAATTTACGCTTTTCTCCGTCTGCGATTAGTACATGGCAGCCATCGAACACGCCGATGACAACTGTATACTGATCTTGTTCTTTCCTTGGACTATACAGACAACCTGCCCGATTTGGGCCTGAAAGGCTTCAGTGAAGACCTAAATCTTAGTCAGTATATCAAAACCTGTATCTGTAATCGCAATCGTATGCTCAAAGTGAGCACACTTTTTCCCATCAACCGTTACAACCGTCCAGTTATCAGCCAGTGTTTTCACATATCGGCTGCCTGCGTTCACCATCGGTTCGATGGCCAACACCATTCCAGGTTTGAGCCGTGGGCCTTTGTTCGGCGGACCATAATGAGGAATTTGAGGGTCCTCATGAAGATCCTGTCCGACCCCATGTCCAACATATTCTCTAACAACTGAGAAATTCTCATCTTCAACATACGTTTGTATGGCATGGGAAATGTTTGACAGACGTTCACCTGGCTTTGCTTCCTGTAAGCCCTTATATAGAGATTCCTCTGTGACTTCCAGTAGTTTGCGGTCCTCATCACTGATTACCCCAACTGGATAAGTCCAAGCAGAGTCACCATGATAGCCATTTAACTTTGCGCCGATATCGATACTAATGATGTCTCCATCACGTAAAACCCGTTTACCAGGAATACCGTGAACGAGTTCTTCATTCACCGAAACGCAAATGCTCCCGCGAAAACCATTATACCCTTTAAAAGATGGGATTGCACCCTGCTTTGTAATAAAACGTTCGGCAATTTGATCCAATTCTTTTGTCGAAATACCTGGTTTTATATGTTTCTTCAGCTCTTCATGAGTCAGTGCGACAATGCGTCCAGCTTCTCTCATAATCTCAAGCTCGCGAGGAGTTTTACAGATAATCATTTATTTAATCCCCCAAGCAGGTCCTTGATATCAGCGTAAACATCGTTAATGTGCTTCGCACCATCAATGTTTGCAAGATATCCTTTTTCTGAATAGAAGTTCAGTAAAGGTTCAGTCTGCTTTAAGTTCACTTCAAGTCTTGTCGAAACGGTTTCTGCATTATCATCTGCACGTTGATAAAGCTCGCCTCCACACTTGTCACAAACATTTTCTTTCGCAGGTGGATTGAATACTAAATGATATGTTGCTCCGCAATCTTTGCAAATTCTTCGGCCAGTCAGACGCTCCATCAAAGCATCTTTATCGACTTTAATATTAATGACATAATCAATCGTTCTGCCAAGGTCCTTTAGAATGTCTTCTAAAGCTTCAGCCTGAGCGACTGTTCGCGGAAATCCGTCCAGAAGAAAACCTTGTTCACAATCATTCTTGCCAAGTCTTTCTCTAACAATACCGATTGTGACCTCATCAGGAACAAGCTCTCCTTTATCGATAAAGGATTTTGCTTCGAGTCCAAGTTGTGTCTCCTCTTTCATAGCAGCACGGAACATATCTCCTGTTGAGATATGAGGGATCCCATAATCATCAACAATTCGTTCTGCCTGAGTGCCTTTACCAGCACCCGGAAGCCCCATTAAGACTAAGTTCATTTCGGATTTCCCCTTCCTTACTTAGAGAGGTTGGGCAGGAGCCCAGCCCTCTGTTTTATTTCATAAATCCACGGTAGTTTCGTTTCACTAATTGGCTTTCAAGCTGTTTCATTGTTTCAAGTGCAACACCTACAACAATGAGAAGACTTGTGCCGCCAATTTGTGCAGCGGAAGGTAATCCAGCGAATTGAATGAAAAAGATAGGAAGTATTGAAATCACGGCTAAGAAAATGGCGCCCACAAACGTGAGTCGGTACAAAATGCTCGTAATTCTATCTTGAGTCATTTTCCCTGGACGAACTCCCGGGATATAGCCACCCTGCTTTTGCAGATTTTCAGCCATTTGTTCAGGGTTTACTTGGACAAAGGCATAAAAATATGTGAAAGCAACAATCAGTGCTACATAAATCGTCATACCGATTGGCTTAGTATAGTCAAAGTTGTTAGTTATCCAGGTTGTCACATTATTTGTTCCGAAGAACGATGCGATCGTCTGCGGAGTAATAATGAACGAAACGGCAAAGATGACTGGAATCACCCCTGCTGGATTCACTTTCAATGGAAGGTGCGTTGCTTGACTAGCAGACATTTGTGCACGGCCAGTTCCTTTTGAATACTGAATCGCAATCTTTCTCACTGCCATTTGAATGTAAATAACACCGATAACAATGACAAGAATAGCAATCACAATAAGGGCAATTTTCAGGATTTGCATGAACAGCTGTCCATCTCCACCTACAAATTGCTGAGCGTACACTTGCTTTAATGTTTGAGGGATACCTGCGATGATACCGGCAAAGATAATAATCGAAATACCGTTACCAACACCGTGAGCAGTAATCTGCTCTCCCAGCCACATTAAGAATGCTGTTCCCGCAGTGAGTACGACCGCAATTAAAAGATACGTTGAAACACCTGGGTTTTCAATCAGCATGCCTCCTGCCATATTGTTAAATCCATATGACATTCCTAAAGCCTGGATAAATCCTAGAACAATTGTAAAATACCTTGTGAATTGTGCTAATTTTCGGCGGCCAACCTCTCCTTGCTTTGACCACTCAGTAAACTTCGGTACAACATCCATCTGCAAGAGCTGGATGATGATCGAAGCAGTGATATACGGCATAATCCCCATTGCAAGAATGGAGAATTGGAAAAGTGCCCCGCCCCCAAACGTGTTGAGGATTCCGAAAACACTCATTTGATCCTGTGCCTGGAGAACTTCGGCGTTCACATTAGGCACAGGGATGAAAGCACCTATACGAAAGACGACTAACATTAAAAGTGTAAATATAATCTTATTCCGTATATCTTTCACGCGCATAAAATTGGAGATTGTCTTAAACAAGTTAGATCACCTCGGCTGTACCGCCAGCAGCTTCAATCGCTTCTTTAGCAGAAGCAGAGAATTTATTGGCTTTTACAGTTAATTTTTTTTCTAATTTACCGTTGCCAAGAATTTTTACTCCTGCTTTTAACTTGCTTATTGCACCAGTCTCTAGAAGAAGTTCAGGAGTGACTTCCGTTCCTTCGTCAAAACTGTTTAATCTGTCTAAGTTGATTACCGCGTAATCTTTACGGTTGATGTTTGTAAAACCACGTTTTGGAAGGCGTTGGAATAAAGGCATTTGACCACCTTCGAATCCAGGGCGTACACCGCCGCCAGAACGAGCGTTTTGACCTTTATGACCTTTACCAGAAGTTTTACCGTTACCTGATCCAATACCACGACCAACACGGTTGCGTACTTTACGTGAACCTTCTGAAGGCTTCAATTCATGAAGTTTCATTTGGGCACCTCCTTATCGATTAAAAATGTTTTATTGTTCTTTAACAGAAACTAAATGAGACACCTTGTTAATCATGCCGCGGATCGCTGCATTGTCTTCATGTACGACTGTTTGGTTTGTTTTCTTTAGACCAAGAGTACGAACAGTGACACGCTGATCTTCCGGGCGACCGATTACACTGCGTTTGAGGGTAATTTCTAATTTATTTGCCATTATTGTTCCCTCCTTATCCTAACAGGTCTTCTACAGATTTTCCACGAAGCTTCGCTACATCTTCAGCACGTTTAAGTTCACTTAAACCTTGAAGTGTTGCGCGGATCATGTTGATCGGTGTATTAGAACCTAGAGATTTAGAAAGGATATCAGCTAGACCAGCAAGCTCAAGTACCGCACGCACTGGGCCTCCAGCGATAACTCCTGTACCTTCTGAAGCAGGCTTCAATAGAACGTTTCCTGCACCGAATCGACCGATGATTTCATGTGGAATTGTAGTTCCAACCATTGGTACTTCAATTAAATTCTTTTTCGCGTCTTCAACAGCTTTGCGGATCGCTTCTGGTACTTCTTGTGCTTTACCAGTACCGAATCCTACATGACCGTTTTTGTCACCGACAACAACTAAAGCTGCAAAACGGAAACGACGTCCACCTTTAACAACTTTCGCTACCCGGTTAACCGTAACTAAGCGTTCTTCTAACTCTAATTTGCTTGGGTCAATACGACTCATTCGGATGTGTCCCTCCTTCTTTTATTAAAATTTAAGTCCAGCCTCACGAGCAGCTTCAGCTAGAGCTTTTACACGTCCATGATATAAGTATCCTCCGCGGTCAAATACCACGTTAGAGATGCCTTTTTCAACAGCACGTTTTGCAACAAGTTCGCCAACTTTAGTAGCAGCTGCAGCGTCAGAACTATTCTCGATCTTTAACTCTTTATCAAGAGTAGAAGCACTTACAAGTGTTACACCGTTAACATCATCAATTACTTGAGCGTAGATGTTCTTGTTAGAACGGAAAACGTTAAGGCGAGGTCTTTCAGCAGTACCTGAAAGTTTCGCACGAACACGAGCGTGTCTTTTAAGACGAGTAGCGTTTTTGCTAGTTTTCGTAATCATCCGAGTCACTCCTTTCTTCACATTAAGCGATCTTACTTACCAGTTTTTCCTTCTTTACGGCGAACGAATTCACCTTCGTAACGAATTCCTTTACCTTTGTAAGGCTCTGGAGCACGGACAGCGCGGATGTTAGAAGCTAGAGCTCCTACACGCTCTTTATCGATACCTTTAACGATTACTTTCGTTTGAGATGGAACTTCTACTTCAACTCCAGCCTCAGGAACGATTTCAACTGGGTGAGAGTATCCAACGTTAAGAACAAGTTTGTTTCCAGATTTAGCTGCACGGTAACCGACACCGATTAGTTCTAAACCTCTTTCGAAACCTTTAGATACACCTTCAACCATGTTTGCAATTAAGCTACGTGTTGTACCATGTAATGCACGGTGTTCTTTATTTTCAGACGGACGGCTTACAGTTAAGACGTTGTCCTCAATTTTAATTTCCATATCAGGGTGAAATGCACGAGTTAGTTCACCTTTTGGTCCCTTTACTGTCACTGTGTTATCGTTGTTTGTCACAGTTACTCCTGAAGGGATCTCGATTAGCTTTTTACCTATACGAGACATACCAAGCACCTCCATTCATCTTAAACTTTTTTTACCATACGTAAGCAAGTACTTCTCCACCAGCTTGTTTAGCACGGGCTTCTTTGTCCGATAAAACACCTTGTGATGTAGAAATAATTGCGATTCCAAGTCCGTTAAGTACACGTGGTACTTCATTTGATTTCGCATATACGCGTAAACCAGGTTTACTGATTCTTTTAAGACCAGTGATAACACGTTCGTTGTTTTGGCCGTATTTAAGGAACAAACGGATAATTCCTTGTTTGCTGTCTTCGACGTACTCAACGTCACGGATAAAACCTTCACGCTTTAAAATTTCAGCAATTTCTCTTTTGATTTTTGAAGCCGGTACTTCTAGCTTCTCATGACGTACCATGTTCGCATTGCGAATACGAGTCAGCAAATCTGCAATCGGATCTGTCATAACCATTATTTAATAACCTCCTTCCCATTTATGGGGATTACCAGCTGGCTTTTTTAACGCCAGGAATTTGTCCTTTATATGCAAGTTCGCGGAAACAAATACGGCAAAGTTTAAACTTGCGAATTACTGAATGTGGACGTCCACAACGTTCGCAGCGCGTATACTCTTGAACTTTAAACTTTTGTTTGCGTTGTTGTTTCGCAATCATAGACTTTTTAGCCACGATTTCGCCTCCCTTTCATTGATTATTTCTGGAACGGCATACCTACTTGAGTTAATAACTCACGTGCTTCTTCATCCGTGTTGGCAGTCGTAACGATAACGATATCCATACCGCGGACTTTTGTTACTTTATCGTAATCAATTTCTGGGAAGATTAACTGTTCTTTAATACCAAGCGTGTAGTTTCCACGACCGTCGAAAGATTTCTTAGAAATCCCGCGGAAGTCACGTACACGTGGTAAAGATACAGAAATAAGTTTATCAAGGAAATCGTACATGCGCTCTCCGCGAAGTGTTACTTTCGCACCGATTGGCATTCCTTCACGTAGACGGAATCCAGCAATAGACTTCTTCGCACGAGTAACGACAGGTTTTTGACCAGCGATAAACGTTAATTCTTCAACAGCAGTATCGATTGCTTTAGCGTTTTGAACGGCGTCACCAACACCCATGTTGATCACGATTTTTTCGATTTTTGGCACTTGCATTACTGATTTGTATTCAAACTTAGAAACTAATGCAGGTGTAATTTCTTTTACATACTTTTCTTTAAGGCGGTTCATGAGAAAGACCTCCCTTCCTTATTTACTATTTATCTAGAACTTGCCCAGATTTTTTCGCTACACGGACTTTCTTTCCGTCCTCAACTTTATATCCAATACGTGTCACTTCACCCGTTTTAGGATCAAGCGGCATTACGTTTGATACGTGGATCGGCGCTTCTTGTTCAGAAATTCCGCCTTGAGGGTTAGCTTGGGTTGGTTTAGAGTGTTTTTTCACAAGGTTAATACCTTCTACTAAAACACGGTCCTTTTTAGGGAAAGCAGCAAGGATGACACCTTGTTTACCTTTATCTTTACCAGAGATAACCACTACTTTATCGCCCTTTTTAACATGCATTTAATCGCACCTCCTTGAGTCGCGGATTGTATTCATTAAAGTACTTCTGGTGCTAAAGAAACAATTTTCATATAGTTGTTTTCACGAAGTTCACGTGCTACTGGTCCGAAGATACGAGTTCCACGTGGGCTCTTGTCGTCACGGATGATGACACATGCATTTTCATCAAAACTGATGTAAGATCCATCGTTTCTGCGAGCTCCGCTCTTAGTACGAACGATAACTGCTTTCACAACTTCACCTTTTTTGACAACGCCTCCTGGTGTTGCTTGTTTAACCGTACAAACAATGACATCACCGATGTTAGCCGTTTTACGTCCAGAGCCACCAAGAACTTTAATCGTTAGTACTTCGCGTGCGCCAGAGTTGTCAGCTACTTTTAAACGAGTCTCCTGTTGAATCATTAATGTTACCTCCCTTCGGAAAAAGAAATCCGAACTTTATTAGATAATAACAGCTTCTTCGACAACTTCAACTAGACGAAAGCGTTTAGTCGCAGATAATGGACGAGTTTCCATGACCTTTACGATGTCTCCGATTTTTGCTTGGTTGTTTTCATCATGTGCTTTGAACTTTTTAGAGTATCTTACACGTTTGCCATAAAGTGAATGCTTTTTGTATGTTTCAACTACAACAGTGATGGTTTTATCCATTTTGTCAGAAACAACACGACCTTGATACACTTTACGTTGGTTACGTTCGCTCATGTTTGCGGGGCCTCCCCTCTAATTATTATTTATTAGCAGCGATTTCTCTTTGACGAATCACAGTTTTCATGCGTGCGATTGATTTACGCACTTCACGAATGCGAGCAGTGTTTTCAAGCTGCCCAGTCGCTAATTGGAAACGAAGATTGAAAAGTTCTTCTTTAAGAGACTTTACTTTTTGTTCAATTTCAGCAGTGGTAAGGTCACGAATTTCATTAGCTTTCATTTGATTCACCACCAATTTCTTCACGTTTTACGAACTTCGTTTTAATTGGCAATTTGTGAGATGCAAGACGAAGAGCTTCACGAGCAACTTCTTCAGACACACCAGAAATTTCAAATAAAACTTTGCCCGGTTTTACTACAGCTACCCAGCCTTCTGGAGCACCTTTACCGGAACCCATGCGGACCTCTAGAGGTTTAGCTGTGTATGGCTTAGAAGGGAAAATTTTGATCCAAACTTTACCGCCACGTTTCATGTAACGAGTCATAGCAATACGAGCAGCTTCGATTTGACGGTTAGTGATCCAAGAAGCTTCAAGAGCTTGGATACCGAACTCACCGAAATGTACTTCAGTGCCGCCTTTTGCACGACCACGCATTTTTCCACGATGTTCTCTGCGATACTTCACGCGTTTTGGCAATAACATATTATTTTCCTCCTTCCGCAGTATTCTTCTTAGTTGGAAGGACTTCTCCACGATAGATCCATACTTTTACGCCAAGCTTACCATAAGTAGTATCAGCTTCAGCAGTAGCATAGTCGATGTCAGCACGAAGTGTGTGCAATGGAACAGTACCTTCACTGTAATATTCAGAACGAGCAATATCTGCACCGCCAAGACGACCAGAAACCATTGTTTTGATTCCTTGTGCTCCAGCACGCATTGTGCGTTGGATTGTTTGTTTTTGTGCACGACGGAATGAAATACGATTTTCAAGTTGACGAGCGATGTTTTCAGCAACTAGCTGAGCATCAAGATCTGCTCTCTTGATTTCAAGAATGTTGATGTGTACACGTTTGCCAGTTAGGCTGTTAAGAGCTTTACGAAGTGCTTCAACTTCAGATCCGCCTTTACCAATTACCATACCTGGTTTAGCCGTGTGGATTGTGATATTTACGCGGTTTGCAGCACGTTCGATTTCTACTTTAGAAACAGACGCGTCAGACAAACGCTTGCTGATGAATTCACGGATTTTCAAGTCTTCATGTAAGAAGTCAGCGTAATCTTTTCCTGCGAACCATTTAGATTCCCAATCACGAATGACGCCAATACGAAGACCTACTGGATTTACCTTTTGACCCACGGATTATCCCTCCTTCTTTTCTGATACAACGATTGTAATGTGGCTAGTACGTTTGTTAATTGCGCTCGCACGACCCATAGCACGTGGACGGAATCTCTTAAGTGTTGGACCTTCGTCAACGAATGCTTGAGTAATCACTAGGCTGTTAGCGTCCAACTCGTAGTTGTGCTCAGCATTTGCGATAGCAGATTTTAATACTTTTTCAATAATTGGTGAAGCAGCCTTAGGCGTAAGGTTTAAGATAGAAACTGCTTCTCCTACTTGCTTACCTCGGATCAGGTCCATTACTAGACGTGCTTTACGAGGAGCAATACGGACTGTTCTTGCGACAGCTTTAGCTTGCATTTAAAAGCCTCCTCTCATTAGCGTCTTGTTTTTTTATCGTCACTAGCATGACCTTTGTAAGTACGGCTTGGTGCGAATTCGCCCAATTTGTGACCTACCATATCTTCAGAAATGAAAACAGGTACATGTTTGCGTCCGTCATAGACAGCGATTGTGTGACCGATGAATTGTGGGAAAATTGTAGAACGACGAGACCAAGTTTTTACGACTTGCTTTTTGTCAGTTTCATTCAATTTCTCGACTTTAGCCATCAAATGATCATCAACAAATGGTCCTTTTTTTAAGCTGCGAGCCATTGTGGAACCTCCCTTCGTGATTGAACTACGGTCCTAAATGAACCGTAGACAACCCCGTTACTTGTTTTTACGACGACGTACAATGAATTTATCAGACTTGTTGGTTTTCTTACGAGTCTTGAATCCAAGAGTCGGTTTACCCCATGGAGACATTGGTGATTTACGTCCGATTGGAGCGCGTCCTTCACCACCGCCGTGTGGGTGATCGTTAGGGTTCATTACAGAACCACGAACTGTTGGGCGTACGCCTTTCCAGCGAGAACGTCCAGCTTTACCGATGTTGATTAGTTCGTGTTGTTCGTTTCCAACTTGACCGATAGTCGCACGGCAAGCAGAAAGGATCATGCGTACTTCACCAGAGTTCAAACGTACAAGAACGTATTTACCTTCTTTACCTAGAACTTGAGCAGAAGTACCAGCAGAACGAACTAATTGTCCACCTTTACCTGGTTTTAATTCAATGTTATGCACAACTGTACCAACTGGGATGTTGATAAGTGGAAGAGCGTTACCTGGTTTGATGTCAGATTCTGGTCCAGAAGTAACTTCAGTACCAACTTGGATTCCTTTCGGAGCAAGAATGTAACGTTTCTCACCATCTGCATAGTTTACAAGAGCGATGTTCGCTGAACGGTTTGGATCATACTCGATTGTAGCAACGCGTCCAGGTATACCGTCTTTATCACGCTTAAAGTCGATGATACGGTATTGACGTTTGTGACCGCCACCTTGATGACGAACAGTCAATCTACCTTGGTTGTTACGTCCGCCTTTTCTGTGAAGCGGTGCAAGCAACGATTTTTCTGGTTTGTCAGTCGTGATTTCAGCAAAATCTGAAGTAGTCATGCCACGACGACCATTACTGGTTGGTTTATACTTTTTAATCGCCATTTTGAATTTCCCTCCTTCTTTTTAAGATTTACGCTTCAAAAATTTCGATTTCTTTGCTGTCAGCAGTTAATTTCACGATCGCTTTTCTGCGACGGCTAGTCATACCAGTGTAGCGTCCAACGCGTTTTGATTTACCTTTGTAGTTTTGAACGTTGACTTTCTCAACTTTCACTCCAAAGATTTCTTCAACAGCGTCTTTCACTTCTGTCTTGTTAGCTCTGACATCAACTTCGAACGTGTACTTCTTCTCTGTCATTAGATCAGCAGAACGTTCAGTAATGATAGGGCGCTTTAGAACATCACGAGGATCTTTCATTATGCAAGTCCCTCCTCTACTTTTTCAACCGCTGCTTTAGTGATCAGAAGTTTGTCGTGGTTGACAACGTCAAGAACGTTGATACCGTTAGCTTCAACAACTGTTACTCCAGGGATGTTACGAGCAGATAAAGCAACTGTTTCGTTTGCATCCGCAGTGACGATCAACGCTTTCTTCTCAACAGATAACCCTTTAAGGATGCCTGCGAATTCTTTCGTTTTCACTGCATCAAGAGTAAGATCCTCAAGAACGATGATGTTGTTGTCGATTACTTTAGAAGACAATACTGACTTGATAGCCAAGCGGCGAACTTTTTTAGGTAATTTATAAGAATAGCTGCGTGGTGTTGGACCGAATACGATACCGCCTCCGCGCCATTGTGGTGAACGGATAGAACCTTGACGAGCACGACCTGTACCCTTCTGTCTCCAAGGTTTACGACCTCCGCCACGTACTTCAGAACGAGTTTTTACTTTGTGAGTTCCTTGACGTAAGGAAGCTCTTTGCATAAGAATAGCATCGAATACTACGCTTTCGTTTGGCTCAATTCCAAACACAGAAGCGTTTAATTCGATTTCACCGTTAGTAGAACCGTTTTGGTTAAATAATGCTACTTTTGGCATGACTTGTTTCCTCCTTTCCTAAGAGAGTTATTTAGTTTTAACTGCACTCTTTACAGTTACTAGAGATTTTTTAGCTCCTGGTACGTTTCCTTTGATCAATAGAAGATTGCGTTCTGCATCAACTTTAACGATCTCAAGATTTTGGACAGTGATTTGCTCTCCGCCCATACGTCCTGGAAGAAGTTTACCTTTGAATACTCGGTTTGGATCAACAGGTCCCATTGAACCAGGACGACGGTGGTAACGTGAACCGTGAGTCATTGGTCCGCGTGATTGTCCGTGGCGTTTGATAGCCCCTTGGAATCCTTTACCTTTTGATGTTCCTGTTACATCTACGATATCTCCATTTGCGAAAATATCAACTTTGACTTCCTGACCAACTTCATACGCATCTAACTCCACACCGCGTAATTCTTTTACGAAGCGCTTAGGAGCAGTTTCCGCTTTAGCAACGTGGCCTTTCTCTGGTTTGTTAGAAAGCTTCTCACGTTTGTCGTCAAAACCGATTTGGATTGCTTCATAGCCATCCGTGTCAGTAGTCTTCTTCTGAAGAACAACGTTAGCAGCAGCCTCAACAACAGTTACAGGGATAAGATCACCATTTTCTGCGAATACTTGCGTCATACCAATTTTTCTACCTAAGATTCCTTTGGTCATTCGTCACACCTCCTATAATATGTGTTTTCTATTTGAATTAAAGTTTGATTTCGATATCTACACCGGATGGTAAATCTAAACGCATAAGTGCATCAACTGTTTGTGGAGTTGGATTCACGATGTCGATTAGACGTTTGTGAGTACGCATCTCAAATTGCTCACGAGAATCTTTGTACTTATGCACCGCACGAAGGATTGTGTAAACTGATTTTTCAGTTGGAAGCGGAATTGGACCAGATACACTAGCACCAGAACGCTTAGCCGTTTCAACAATCTTCTCAGCAGATTGATCAAGAATTCTATGATCATATGCTTTTAAACGAATACGAATTTTTTGTTTTGCCATTATTTTCCCTCCTTTTCGCCTACTTACGTTAGACAGTTCTCCGTGAGAAAAACCTGATCACCTTGCCATGGCAAAGCGGCCGGGTGTGTCAGCAACCTCTCACTTCATCGCAGTCAAAGACCAACATGCACTATTGTACCAAATTGGCCTGCGTGTTGCAATAATAAATCGGATAAATTTATGATTTGCACACTTTTCATATTATACAGGGGTTCAGCCTATAAATCAAGCTTTCCCTGAAGATGATGTGTAGCTGTCTTCCTGACGATACGAATAAATTCTTCTGGCTCTTCAATATGCGGAGAATGCGCAGATTCTTTAAAAGTAAACCACTCTTTTATTGGTGCTGTAAGTTGATCAACATATGGTTTTGATACAGCAGCTGGTGTAATCATGTCATGTTCCCCGATGATAAAGTAGCAGGGTATTAATATAGAAGAAACTCGGTATTGAATGTTTTCGTTCATCAGCTCGTCCCACAGCAAATCCTGGCTATACTTCTGTCCCATAAGGAATTTCCACTTATCTTTTAGCTGATAATGCTTACTAACAAGAAATGCATACAGCATTTGAAAAAGTGGCTTCCACCTATGCGTGAGCCCTACTTTTGCGAACTCTTTGTATAGAGAGAACAAAGCATGAGCAGAGGTGCATTTCCAAGGGGGTGGTGTCAGCAATCTTAGACATCTAGTGAAGAAATGCTTGCCTTGATATTTTTTTAGAAGAAGTTCGTACGATACAATATCCTCTTTTAATACATCAACCACCTGACTAATTCCATAATAGGCATGATACAAATCTGGTCGTTTATGTACAGCTTGTATCGCAATTAATGATCCCCATGAATAACCCGCAATGTATATTTTCGTTTGATCATTATAAGAAAGCAGTTTTTCTGTAAGCTCAATCGTATCCTCTACGAATTGCCCAATGGTCATAGAAGACTCAGGAATGTTTTTTTGATAAGACAGTCCTGCACCGCGCTGGTCCCAATGAACAACAGTGAAGTCTTGATCAAGTTCCTTATGAAAGGAATCGATATAACTCATTTGAGCTGAGCCTGGGCCACCGTGTAAAAATAATAAAACAGGTTTTGTTTTTTCTGCTTGATCTTCTTTTATCATAATCCATTGATCAAGCCCGCCAATCGGCCACTTTTTCAACATTGTCTTCGCCATTCCAGTGATCCTCTCGGTTCCATTTAGATTCTATAGCTTATAGTAGCCGTTATGCACTGGAAAAGCAAAAAAAGAGACCCTTTTGCAAGGAGTCTCTTTTAACTGTTATTACTTAATGATAGTAGAAACGACGCCAGAACCTACAGTACGTCCACCCTCACGGATAGAGAAACGAGTTCCTTCTTCGATAGCGATAGTAGAGATAAGTTCAACTTCCATCTCAGTGTTATCGCCAGGCATTACCATTTCAGTACCTTCTGGAAGATGTACGATACCAGTTACGTCAGTTGTACGGAAGTAGAACTGCGGACGGTAGTTAGTGAAGAATGGAGTGTGACGTCCACCCTCTTCTTTAGAAAGTACATAAACTTCAGCTTTGAAACGGCTATGTGGAGTGATTGTACCTGGTTTAGCAAGTACTTGACCACGTTGGATATCTTCACGAGATACACCACGAAGTAGTGCACCGATGTTGTCACCAGCTTCAGCATAGTCAAGAAGTTTACGGAACATTTCAACACCTGTAACAGTTGTTTTACCGTTTTCTTCTTGAAGACCGATGATTTCAACTTCGTCACCGACTTTAACTTGTCCACGCTCAACACGACCAGTAGCAACTGTTCCACGACCAGTGATTGAGAATACGTCCTCAACTGGCATCATGAATGGCTTCTCAGTGTCACGCTCTGGAGTTGGGATGTACTCATCAACCGCATCCATAAGTTCGAAGATTTTTGCTTCGTAATCAGCATCACCTTCAAGAGCTTTAAGAGCAGAACCTTTGATAACTGGTACATCGTCACCAGGGAAGTCATAGTCAGAAAGAAGGTCACGAACTTCCATTTCAACAAGTTCAAGTAACTCTTCATCGTCAACCATGTCACATTTGTTAAGGAATACTACGATGTAAGGAACACCTACGTTACGAGAAAGTAGGATGTGCTCACGTGTTTGTGGCATTGGACCATCAGCAGCAGATACTACTAAGATCGCGCCGTCCATTTGAGCAGCACCAGTGATCATGTTTTTAACATAGTCAGCGTGTCCTGGGCAGTCTACGTGTGCATAGTGACGAGTTTCAGTTTCATACTCAACGTGTGCAGTTGAGATTGTGATTCCACGCTCGCGCTCTTCTGGAGCACCATCGATTTGGTCATAAGCCATAGCTGTACCTTTACCAGATTTCTTATGAAGAACTGTTGAGATAGCAGCAGTTAGAGTTGTTTTACCATGGTCAACGTGTCCAATTGTACCAATGTTAGCATGCGATTTGGAACGGTCGAATTTTTCTTTAGCCATTCTAAAAATCCTCCTTAAAGGTTCATTGTATTTGGTATGAGTGATAGAAAGTGAAGAGTTACCTCCCACTTTCTGATCTTCAATAGTAGTTATACTTTAGTTTAAAGGCAAAATCAATTATTCACCTTTATTTTTTTTGATGATTTCTTCACTGATGCTCTTAGGCACTTCTTCGTAGTGATCCATGTGCATAGTGAAAGTACCGCGTCCTTGTGTGTTAGAACGGAGTGCAGTTGCATATCCGAACATTTCAGAAAGTGGAACCATAGCGCGAACAACTTGAGCGTTACCGCGAGCTTCCATACCTTCTACACGTCCACGACGAGATGTGATATCACCCATGATGTCTCCCATGTATTCTTCTGGGATAACGACTTCTACTTTCATCATTGGCTCAAGTAGAACTGGGTTACATTTGCTGACAGCATTTTTCAATGCCATAGATGCAGCAATTTTAAACGCCATTTCGTTAGAGTCAACATCGTGGTAAGATCCATCGAATAATTTTGCTTTGATGTCGATTAATGGGAATCCAGCTAATACACCATTTTCTAGTGAATCTTCAAGACCTGCTTGAATTGCTGGAATGTATTCACGTGGAACAACCCCACCGACGATTGCATTTGTGAATTCGAAGCCTGCGCCTTCTTCGTTTGGTTCGAATTCGATCCAAACGTGTCCGAACTGACCGCGTCCACCAGACTGACGTACGAATTTACCTTCAACTTTTGCACTAGAACGGAATGTTTCACGGTACGCAACTTGAGGAGCTCCTACGTTAGCTTCAACCTTGAACTCACGCTTCATACGGTCAACAATGATATCAAGGTGAAGCTCACCCATACCAGAGATGATCGTTTGACCAGTTTCAGTGTTTGTTTGTGTACGGAATGTTGGATCCTCTTCAGCTAGTTTAGCTAAAGCGATACCCATTTTATCTTGGTCAGCCTTAGATTTAGGCTCGATAGCTACATCGATAACTGGCTCTGGGAATTCCATAGACTCAAGGATAACAAGATTTTTCTCGTCACAAAGAGTATCACCAGTAGATGTATCTTTAAGACCAACAGCTGCTGCGATATCCCCTGCATATACAGTAGAGATTTCTTCACGGCTGTTTGCGTGCATTTGAAGGATACGTCCAACACGCTCACGCTTGTTCTTAGAAGAGTTCTTCACGTAAGAACCAGAATCAAGTGTTCCAGAGTATACGCGGAAGAAAGTTAGTTTCCCAACATAAGGGTCAGTCATAACTTTAAATGCAAGAGCTGCGAATGGTGCGTCATCAGTAGACTCACGTACAACCTCTTCATTTGTATCTGGCAATGTACCTTTGATTGCAGCAACATCAGTTGGTGCAGGAAGGTAGTCAAGCACAGCGTCAAGTACAAGCTGAACACCTTTGTTTTTGAAAGCAGATCCAACAAGAACTGGGTAGAATTCAACATTCAAAGTTCCTTTACGGATTGCAGCTTTCAATTCAGGAATTGTGATTTCTTCACCCTCAAGGTATTTTTCCATAAGCTCTTCATCAAGCTCAGCGACAGCTTCAATCAAGCTGCTGCGAAGCTCTTCAGCTTTGTCTTTATACTCAGCAGGGATTTCTTGTGCATCAGAGCGAGTTCCAAGGTCATCTTCGTAGAAGTATGCTACGTTTTCTACAAGGTCGATGATTCCTTCGAATTGATCTTCAGCGCCGATCGGCAATTGAATTGCATGAGCGTTCGCTTGAAGACGATCTCTTAATGTGCTTACAGAGTAAAGGAAGTCCGCACCGGTTTTATCCATTTTGTTAACGAATACGATACGAGGTACTCCGTAAGTTGTTGCTTGGCGCCAAACTGTTTCAGTTTGAGGCTCTACACCTGATTGTGCATCAAGAACAGCAACCGCACCATCAAGTACACGCAAAGAACGTTCAACTTCAACAGTGAAGTCTACGTGTCCTGGTGTATCAATGATGTTTACACGGTAACCTTTCCATTGTGCTGTAGTAGCAGCAGAAGTGATTGTAATACCACGTTCTTGCTCCTGCTCCATCCAGTCCATTTGTGAAGCTCCTTCGTGAGTTTCACCAATTTTATGGATACGACCAGTGTAGTACAAGATACGCTCAGTCGTTGTCGTTTTACCGGCATCGATGTGAGCCATGATACCAATATTACGAGTTTTGTCTAAGGAGAACTCTCTTGCCATTGGGTAATTTCTCCTTCCTTATTAGGGAATAGTTTTTTTAGTTTGGTATAAATCCTACCAGCGGTAGTGAGCGAATGCTTTGTTCGCTTCTGCCATTTTGTGTGTATCTTCACGTTTCTTAACAGCAGCACCAGTGTTGTTAGCTGCGTCAAGGATTTCGTTAGCAAGACGCTCTTCCATCGTTTTTTCTCCACGAAGACGAGCGTAGTTTACTAACCAGCGAAGACCTAAAGTCGTACGACGATCTGGGCGAACTTCTACAGGAACTTGGTAGTTAGCTCCACCTACACGACGTGCTTTAACTTCAAGAACTGGCATGATGTTTTTCAAGGCTTGTTCGAAAACCTCCATCGCTTCATTACCAGTACGTTCTTTGATGATATCAAATGACTTGTAGAGAATAGTTTGTGACTTTCCTCTTTTACCGTCGATCATCATTTTGTTGATCAAACGAGATACAAGTTTAGAATTGTAAATTGGATCTGGCAAAACGTCTCTTTTTGCTACAGGACCTTTACGTGGCATCTGAATAGCCTCCCTTCTCTTTTAAAAGGATTTCTATCTGTCTTTCATCTCAATTTCATTGTCAGCTGCCTGACTCCACTGAACTGAACTCAACTTCTAAAAACCCTTATGTTTGTTTATATTATTTGCTTTGTTTAGGGCGTTTTGTTCCGTATTTAGAACGTCCTTGCATACGACCGTCAACTCCGGCAGTATCAAGCGCACCACGAACGATGTGGTAACGTACACCCGGTAAGTCTTTTACACGTCCGCCACGGATAAGTACTACACTGTGCTCTTGTAGGTTATGTCCGATACCAGGAATGTAAGCTGTTACCTCAATCAGGTTAGACAAACGTACACGAGCATATTTACGTAGTGCTGAGTTTGGTTTTTTCGGTGTCATTGTACCGACACGAGTACAAACCCCGCGCTTCTGTGGAGATGTTACGTTAGTGTGCTCTTTTTTGAAACTGTTGTATCCTTTGTTAAGTGCAGGAGACTTTGAGTTTTCAACTTTACTCACGCGTCCTTTGCGTATTAGCTGATTAATTGTAGGCATGTTGTTATTCCTCCCTTCATTACTTTTTTTATAACCCACATACCCAGGTGGTTCATCAAAAGGCAAAAAACAATGCTTTTGCATTTTAAGCATGCAAAAACAAAACAAGTACGCTATAACATAATGGCAACAGCTGCTGCCCCAACTTCAATTCCGCAGGCCTTGCCGAGCTTTTTCATGGAATCTACCACTAAAATGTCTACACCCTTCTCTTGCGCTAGTTTCATTACACTAGCGGTTAAAGCAGGATCAGCATCTTTCGCTACGACGATTTCCTTCACTGAATCTCGTTTCAGAGCTTTTACTGTTTGCTTCGTACCAATAATAATGGATTGAGCCTGTGATACTTTATCATAAGACATCGAATATCCTCCAAAGTAACAGGTTTTATTTTGAGCACCTTGGTTATATTATCATCATGGCAGAAGGATGTCAATATCGTTTGACAGATAATCTTGACATCCTTCACCATTTTTTGATGATTTTTATAGAAATCTTAAGAGAAAGATTACTCTACAGGAACCATATCGTCAGACGGCTGCACTTGAGAAACCGGCTTAACTTTACGGTAGTTTGGCATTCCAGTTCCAGCAGGAACAAGTTTACCGATGATGACATTCTCTTTCAAGCCAAGCAGTTCATCACGTTTTCCTTTGATCGCCGCATCTGTTAGGACACGAGTCGTTTCTTGGAAGGATGCTGCAGACAAGAATGAGTCTGTTTCAAGCGATGCTTTTGTAATACCAAGAAGAACTGGACGGCCTGTTGCAGGACGTTTGCCTTCGAATAGTACTTTTTTGTTCGCTTCTGTGAATTGGTGTACATCAAGAAGTGTGCCTGGTAATACATCTGTATCCCCTGCATCAGCGACACGCACTTTACGAAGCATTTGGCGAACCATTACTTCTACGTGCTTATCTCCGATTTCTACCCCTTGCATACGGTATACTTTTTGTACTTCATGAAGCAGATATTCTTGAACAGCTGTCATGTCAGTCACTTTAAGAAGTTCTTTCGGATCGATTGAACCTTCTGTCAGTACTTGACCACGAGTGACTTTGTCACCTTCAACAACTTTCAGACGTGCATTGTAAGGAGCTGTGTAAGAGCGAGTTTCAACTTCGCCTTGAACCACAATTTCCTGTTGCTTGTCACGAACATCGTTAATTTCAGCAACGACACCATCAATTTCAGAAATGGTTGCCTGCCCTTTCGGATTACGCGCTTCAAATAACTCTTGGATACGAGGTAAACCTTGAGTGATATCGTCTCCTGCTACCCCACCGGTGTGGAACGTACGCATTGTAAGCTGTGTTCCTGGCTCACCGATCGATTGTGCAGCGATGATTCCAACTGCTTCACCGACTTCAACGTCAGTACCAGTTGCAAGGTTACGGCCGTAGCATCGTTTACATACACCATGAGGCGTGTTACATGTAAATGCAGAACGGATCCATACTTCCTCGATTCCTGCTTCAACTACTTCAAGTGCTTTATCTTCATCAATTAGTTCGTTTTCGCCAACAATGACTTCGCCCGTTTCAGGATGAACAATTGGTTTTCTTGCAAAACGTCCGATCAGACGTTCTTCAAGTTTCTCAATAATTTCATTTCCTTCTTTAATGGACTTCGCCAAGATTCCACGGTCTGTACCGCAATCTGTTTCACGGATGATAACATCCTGCGCAACGTCAACGAGACGACGCGTGAGGTAACCAGAGTCAGCTGTTTTAAGAGCTGTATCGGCAAGACCTTTACGCGCTCCGTGAGTGGAAATAAAGTATTCCAATACGGTTAAACCTTCACGGAAACTAGATTTAATCGGAAGTTCAATGATACGTCCAGCCGGGTTGGCCATCAGACCACGCATACCAGCCAGCTGAGTGAAGTTAGATGCGTTACCACGCGCTCCAGAGTCACTCATCATGTAGATAGGGTTGACTTCATCAAGGGACTTCATCAGTTTACCTTGGATGACATCTTTAGAAGAACTCCAGATCGAAATGACTCTCTCGTAACGCTCTTCTTCAGTAATCAAACCACGTCTGAATTGCTTCATGACGTTATCTACTTTTGCTTGCGCTTCTTCGAGGATCTTCTGTTTATCATCTAATACGACGATATCAGACACCCCAACCGTAATACCCGCTTTAGTAGAGTATTTGAAACCAAGATTTTTCATGCGGTCAAGCATTTTAGATGTTTCAGTGATATGGAATCTCTTAAAGATTTCCGCAATGATTTTACCTAAAATACCTTTTTTGAACGGCGCATTGATTTCTTGTTTCTCGATCGCAGCTTTGACATCTTCACCTTTTTCAAGGAAGAAGCGGTCAGGCGTTTTTTCTTCAATATTGCTCTTTGTCGGCTCATTCATGTAAGGGAATGATTCCGGTAAGATTTCGTTAAAGATTAGTTTTCCAACTGTTGTAATCAACAATTTAGAACGCTGTTCATCAGTGAATGTCACATTCTTCAACGAGTTAGCTGCAACAGCTACACGTGTATGAAGATGCACATACCCATTTTGATAAGCTAGAAGGGCTTCGTTCGTATCTTTGAAGACCATACCTTCTCCGATAGCACCTTTACGCTCAAGTGTAAGGTAGTAGTTACCTAGCACCATATCCTGAGATGGCGTAACAACAGGTTTTCCATCTTTCGGGTTCAAAATGTTTTGAGCAGCAAGCATTAAGATACGAGCTTCAGCTTGAGCTTCAGCAGATAATGGTACGTGAACCGCCATTTGGTCACCATCAAAGTCAGCGTTGTAGGCAGTACATACAAGTGGATGCAGACGAATTGCGCGTCCTTCCACAAGTGTAGGTTCAAACGCTTGAATACCAAGTCTGTGAAGAGTTGGTGCACGGTTTAGTAAGACTGGATGCTCACGAATCACTGATTCTAAAACATCCCAAACTTCCGGCTGCACGCGCTCAATCTTACGTTTCGCGCTCTTAATGTTGTGAGCTAATCCTTTTTCAACAAGCTCCTTCATCACGAATGGTTTGAATAGTTCAAGAGCCATTTCTTTCGGAAGTCCACACTGATACATTTTCAAATGTGGTCCAACGACAATAACGGAACGTCCAGAATAGTCAACACGTTTACCAAGCAAGTTTTGACGGAAACGCCCTTGTTTCCCTTTCAGCATGTGAGAAAGAGATTTCAATGGTCTATTTCCTGGTCCTGTTACTGGTCGGCCTCTACGTCCATTATCAATCAAGGCATCGACAGCTTCTTGAAGCATACGCTTCTCGTTCTGAACGATGATGCTTGGCGCGCCAAGATCTAATAAACGTTTCAGACGATTGTTACGGTTGATGACACGACGATAAAGGTCGTTCAAGTCAGAAGTAGCAAAACGTCCGCCATCAAGCTGAACCATCGGACGTAATTCTGGTGGAATAACCGGAAGTACATCAAGGATCATCCAAGACGGTTTGTTTCCTGAGTTACGGAAAGCTTCCAACACTTCAAGGCGTTTGATCGCACGTGTACGACGCTGTCCTTGAGCTGTTTTTAGCTCTTCTTTGAGTGTATCTACTTCTTTCACAAGATCGATATCTTGAAGAAGTTTGTTAATTGCTTCTGCACCCATAGCTGCTTGGAAGGTGTTACCGTATTTATCTAAATAAGCACGGAATTCTTTCTCAGAAAGAAGTTGTTTCTTCTCAAGCGGTGTGTTGCCCGGATCAGTCACGACGTAAGAAGCGAAGTAAATCACTTCTTCTAACGCACGTGGTGACATATCTAGAACAAGACCCATACGGCTTGGGATACCTTTGAAATACCAAATGTGGGAAACTGGGGCAGCCAGTTCGATATGCCCCATTCTCTCACGACGGACTTTTGCCCGTGTTACTTCTACACCACAACGGTCACATACAACACCCTTATAACGAACGCGTTTATACTTTCCACAATGACATTCCCAGTCTTTTTGCGGTCCGAAGATACGTTCACAAAAGAGACCATCTTTTTCCGGTTTCAGTGTACGATAGTTAATCGTTTCAGGCTTTTTCACTTCACCAAAAGACCAAGAACGGATTTTATCAGGTGATGCGAGACCGATGTTCATATACTCAAAATTGTTCACATCTAGCAAGGGGCCTACCTCCCTTTTAATCTTCGGGTTATACCCTAGTCACTTGCTCTAATCGTTTCTGCTATTCTTTTGTGACTGCGTCACGTTCAAGATCGACAGGTGCGAGGTCTGCAGCATCTTCGTCATTAGATAACGCTAATCCGTCTGCTTTCTTCGTTTCCTCATCGTCTTCTAAATCTCTCATTTCTATCTCTTCTTCATCGCCAGATAGGATTTTCACATCCATACCTAAACTTTGAAGTTCTTTAATTAATACTTTGAATGATTCAGGGACACCTGGTTCAGGTACGTTATCCCCTTTGACGATCGCTTCGTATGTTTTCACACGACCCACAACGTCATCCGATTTTACAGTTAAGATTTCTTGAAGTGTATATGCTGCACCGTAAGCTTCAAGTGCCCATACTTCCATCTCTCCGAAACGCTGTCCACCAAACTGTGCTTTACCGCCCAGTGGCTGCTGCGTAACAAGTGAGTATGGTCCAGTTGAACGAGCGTGAAGTTTATCGTCAACCATGTGAGCCAGTTTGATCATGTACATGATTCCGACTGATACACGGTTATCGAATGGTTCACCAGTTCGACCGTCATAAAGGACTGTTTTCGCATCACGGGACATACCTGCTTCTTCAAGCGTTTCCCAAACATCTTCCTCACGAGCACCATCAAATACTGGTGACGCAATGTGGATGCCTAGGTAACGTGCAGCCATACCCATATGAAGCTCAAGTACCTGACCGATATTCATACGAGATGGTACCCCTAGAGGGTTTAACATGATATCAATCGGTGTTCCATCTGGAAGATACGGCATATCTTCTTCTGGAAGAATCTTAGAGATAACACCTTTGTTACCATGTCGTCCGGCCATTTTGTCACCTTCAGAAATTTTACGCTTCTGAACGATGTATACACGGACTAACTGGTTAACACCTGGTGGTAATTCATCTCCATCTTCACGGTTAAAGACTTTGACATCGTGGATGATTCCGCCGCCGCCGTGTGGTACACGTAGAGACGTATCACGTACTTCACGAGCCTTTTCACCGAAGATTGCATGTAATAGACGTTCTTCAGCTGTTAGTTCTGTTACACCTTTAGGCGTTACTTTCCCGACAAGAAGATCTCCGTCTTTTACTTCTGCACCAATACGGATGATTCCACGCTCGTCAAGGTTGCGTAAAGCATCTTCCCCAACGTTTGGAATATCACGCGTAATTTCTTCTGGTCCAAGCTTTGTATCACGAGCTTCTGATTCATATTCTTCAATATGAATAGAAGTGTAGACGTCATCTTTTACAAGGCGCTCACTCATAATGATCGCATCCTCATAGTTGTAACCGTCCCAAGTCATGAAGCCGACCATGACGTTACGTCCTAGAGCCAATTCACCTTTTTCCATAGAAGGACCGTCTGCAAGGATTTCTCCTTTGACGACTTCATCTCCAACACTTACAATTGGGCGCTGGTTGTAGCAAGTCCCTTGGTTAGAGCGGACAAATTTCAGCAAGCTGTATTTGTCTAGGTTTCCTTTGACTTGTTGTCCGTCAACGTCTTCATAACGGCGAACCCAAATATTCTTCGCTTCAACACGTTCTACAACACCTGGGTAACGACAGATCACAGCAGCACCAGAGTCTTTACCTGATACATACTCCATACCTGTACCAACAATCGGTGATTCCGGCTGCATCAAAGGCACAGCCTGACGTTGCATGTTCGCTCCCATTAGAGCACGGTTAGAGTCATCGTTTTCTAAG
The DNA here is from genome assembly GCF_038593225.1 of Bacillus sp. FSL W8-0629. Taxonomy (NCBI): domain Bacteria; kingdom Bacillati; phylum Bacillota; class Bacilli; order Caryophanales; family Bacillaceae; genus Bacillus; species Bacillus sp. FSL W8-0629. The sequence goes on along the minus strand of NZ_CP151975.1, from coordinate 127,133 downwards.
AATGGGATACATGCTGTCGCTGCAGAAACAACCTGCTTCGGCGAAACGTCCATGTAGTCAACGCGGTTTCGAGGAACAACGGTGTTTTCCCCTCTGAAACGAGCGATAATGTTATCATCGATAAACGAACCATCATCAGCTAGCTGAGCGTTCGCTTGTGCTACAACGTAGTTATCCTCTTCATCAGCGGTTAAGTAATCAATTCTCGGCGTCACTTTACCTGTTTCAGGATCAACCCGACGGTAAGGTGTTTCGATAAATCCGAAGCGGTTCACTTTCGCAAATGAAGATAGAGAGTTGATCAAACCAATGTTTGGACCCTCTGGTGTTTCAATCGGACACATACGACCATAGTGAGAATAGTGAACGTCACGAACTTCCATTCCCGCACGCTCACGTGTCAAACCACCCGGTCCAAGCGCTGATAGACGACGTTTGTGTGTCAATTCAGCAAGCGGGTTTGTTTGATCCATGAACTGAGAAAGCTGAGAGCTACCAAAGAACTCTTTGATAGAAGCGATCACAGGACGGATGTTGATCAGCTGCTGAGGTGTGATCGTGTTCGTGTCTTGAATCGACATTCTTTCACGAACCACACGCTCCATTCTGCTTAAACCAATACGGAATTGGTTTTGCAGAAGTTCACCTACAGAACGCAGACGACGGTTACCAAGGTGATCGATATCATCTGTGTCACCTACTCCATGAAGCAGGTTAAAGAAGTAACTGATTGAAGCAATGATGTCAGAAGGCGTGATGTTCTTCACAGCTTCCTCTACATATGCATTACCAATCACGTTAATCACTTGCTCGCCTTCTTGATCAGTTGGTGCATAAATCTTGATAGATTGAAGTTCTACTTCATCCTCTACTACGCCACCATTTGGATAAAGCTTTCTAAATCCGATGCCGTTTTCTAAGTATGGAAGAACTTTATCAAGCACTCTTCTATCTAAAATTTGACCTTTTTCTGCTAGGATTTCACCTGTTTCAGGATCAACTAGCGTTTCAGCCAATTTTTGATTGAATAGTCTATTTTTAATATGAAGCTTCTTATTAATCTTGTAGCGTCCAACATTTGCTAAGTCATATCTCTTCGGATCAAAGAAGCGAGAGTCTAGCAAGCTTTTCGCATTTTCAACAGTTGGCGGCTCTCCGGGACGAAGACGCTCGTAGATTTCGAGAAGTGCTTTATCGGCATTCTCTGTATTGTCCTTTTCCAACGTGTTGCGTAAGTATTCATTCTCGCCAATGAGGTCAAGAATCTCTTGATCAGAGCTGAAGCCGAGAGCACGCAAAAGAACCGTAACCGGCAACTTACGTGTGCGATCGATGCGTACATAGACTACATCCTTCGCATCAGTTTCGTATTCTAACCATGCGCCACGGTTTGGAATGACAGTCGCAGTAAAACCTTTTTTACCGTTTTTGTCTACTTTACCACTGAAATATACACTTGGAGAACGTACTAACTGAGAAACGATTACACGTTCCGCACCATTAATGATAAAAGTACCTGTGTCTGTCATGATTGGGAAATCACCCATAAACACATCTTGGTCTTTTACTTCTCCAGTTTCTTTGTTAATTAAACGAACTTTTACTCTTAGTGGAGCAGAGTAAGTTACATCACGTTCTTTTGATTCTGCTACAGGATACTTAGGATCCCCTAGGCTGTAATCAATGAATTCAAGAGAAAGGTTACCAGTAAAATCCTCAATTGGGGATATATCTTGAAACATCTCTCTAAGACCCTCATCAAGAAACCACTGATAAGAAGAGGTTTGAATTTCAATGAGATTTGGTAATTCTAACACTTCGCTTATGCGTGCGTAGCTTCTGCGCTGGCGGTGTCGTCCATACTGAACTAGTTGACCTGTCAACTGATTCACCCCTCAAATCATGCGTATTATATGTGTAAAAAGTATTTCTGTCTTTCAAATGTCAGTAAAGAAATACTTTTACAAGACAAAAGAAAAAAGGGTTTCTAAAATAAGAAAACCACATCCAAAAACAAATACCGATTTTATTAGTTTTCCCAAGTATGCATAATTTATACAAAATAGTTGTTTTTTAAGCCTATCAAGCAAAATATACACATTGGCATTTTATAATGTTAACACAGCTAGGAAACTGCGTCAAACTTTTTTAGCTTTGATAATATAGTAGCCCTTTTTTTTCATAACGACCGTCACTTCTCCAAAAAGCTGCTCTAATTTCTCAATCGCAGATGGTCCACCTTGTTTTTTCTGAATAACCACCCACAACTCACCTTCCGGCAATAAATGATCAACACTTTTTTCAAAGATCGCATGTACTACTTTCTTCCCTGCCCGTATTGGGGGATTGGTCAGTATAGAGGCAAAAGCAGCTGATGAATGAACATTCGAGAACAAATCACTTTGATAGATGCGGACATTATCAATGCGATTATGCTTAGCGTTTTCCTTTGAAAGTTCGACTGCTCTTTCGTTCACATCAATCATATGAATGGTGCGGCCTGTCATTTCGTTTGCTAACGATAAGCCGATCGGTCCATAACCGCAACCGACATCTAAGACGTCGCCATCCAAGTCAGGTTCTTCAAAAGCTTCAATTAAAAGCCTCGAACCATAGTCGACTTCTTTCTTAGAAAACACTCCACTGTCACTTGTAAAAGTAAAGCTACGGTTTCTCAAGGTGAAGTCCCACGTCTGTTTATTGCTTTTCACTGATGGCTTTTCCGTATAATAGTGGTCACTCATGGTGAATGGACCTCCTCTGGATTCAATCGTTTCAGGAGATAAGAAAAGAAAAAGCCCGCCAGTAAAAGCGAGCTTTCCCAAAAGATTAGGCGAAGATTACTTAACTTCTACAGAAGCGCCAACTTCTTCAAGCTTAGCTTTAAGTTCTTCAGCTTCTTCTTTAGCAATACCTTCTTTAAGTGGTTTTGGAGTGTTGTCAACAAGTTCTTTAGCTTCTTTCAAGCCAAGACCAGTGATTTCACGAACCACTTTGATAACTTTGATTTTTTGGTCTCCAGCACCAGCAAGTACTAGATCAAAATCAGTTTTTTCTTCAGCAGCAGCACCGCCACCAGCAGCTACAGCTACAGGAGCAGCAGCAGTTACGCCAAATTCTTCTTCGATTGCTTTTACTAAGTCGTTTAACTCAAGTACAGTTGCTTCTTTAACTGAAGCAATGATTTCTTCGATATTTAAAGCCATTTGTAATTCCTCCATTTTAAGTTTTTTTACGTCAAGTACGCATTAAGCGCCTTGTTCTTCTTTTTGATCTGCAACTGCTTTAGTAGCAAGAGCAAGGTTACGAACTGGAGCTTGAAGAACGCTAAGCAACATAGAAAGTAAGCCTTCGCGAGACGGAAGTTCCGCAAGAGCCTTCACTTCTTCTACAGTCGCTACGTTTCCTTCGATAACACCAGCTTTGATTTCTAAAGCTTCGTGGCTTTTCGCAAATTCGTTGATGATTTTCGCAGGTGCGATAACATCTTCGTTACTGAATGCGATAGCGTTTGGACCTGTTAAGAAATCGTTTAAACCCGTTAGTTCAACTTGTTCAACTGCACGGCGAGTCAAAGTATTTTTGTAAACTTTGAATTCTACGCCAGCATCACGAAGCTGTTTACGAAGTTCAGTCACTTCAGAAACTGAAAGACCGCGGTAATCTACGATTACAGTAGACATACTGTCTTTAAATTTAGAAGTAATTTCATCAACGACAACTTTTTTAGTATCGATTGCATTGCTCATGGTTACACCTCCTGTACAATTCTTTGTGTAACACTTATACCGATCAGGCCATCACGTTCCTAACGAACGGTTCTCCATATAAAAAGCCTCCATTAAGACATGGAGGCTGTATATACAAGCATACGTTAACGTAAGACTGTGACATATACACCTCGGCGGGTTAATTAAGCCATAAGGCCCCTGCTGTCTACGGTATAAATGATTATTCTATTTTACAACATTTTGATATTATCAAAACGATTGTGATAAGTCAAGAATTATTTTGCAGAGAAAGAAGATGGATCCACTTTCACGCCAGGGCCCATAGTAGATGTAACAGAAACGTTTTTCACGTATACACCTTTAGCCGCTGCAGGTTTTGCTTTAAGGATTGTGTCATAGATTGTTGCAAAGTTCTCAACAAGCTTTTCGTCCTCGAAAGAAACCTTTCCGATTGGCGCGTGGATGTTACCAGCTTTATCAACGCGGTATTCTACTTTACCAGCTTTGATTTCATTGATTGCTTTTTCTACTTCGAAAGTTACAGTTCCTGTTTTAGGGTTTGGCATAAGGCCTTTTGGTCCAAGTACACGACCGATCTTACCAACTTCACCCATCATGTCAGGTGTCGCAACGATTACATCGAATTCGAACCAGCCTTGTTGGATTTTAGTGATGTAATCAGAATCTCCAACGTAGTCTGCTCCAGCAGCTTCTGCTTCTTTTGCTTTTTCGCCTTTAGCGAACACAAGAACGCGTTGAGTTTTACCAGTTCCGTTAGGAAGTACAACTGCACCGCGGATTTGTTGATCGTTTTTACGAGGGTCTACGCCCAAACGAAAAGCAACTTCTACAGTCGCATCAAATTTCGCTGTATTTGCTTTTTTTGTAAGAGAAACAGCTTCAGCAACATCATACGCTTTTGTACGATCGATCAGCTTAGCAGCTTCTACATACTTTTTACCTTTTTTAGCCATTATAAAAATCCTCCTTATGTGGTTTTAGCGGAATAACCTCCCACGAATAAGGGTTGCGAACTTGTCAAAACCAAACTCGCAACCCAACAAGACAAAAAATTAATCTTCGATGACAATACCCATACTGCGTGCAGTACCTTCAACCATGCGCATAGCTGATTCAACGCTAGCAGCGTTTAAGTCAGGCATTTTTGTTTCCGCGATTTCGCGTACTTTATCACGCTTAACAGTTGCCACTTTATTACGGTTAGGTTCACCAGAACCAGACTCAATACCAGCTGCTTTTTTAAGTAATACTGCAGCAGGTGGAGTTTTAGTAATAAATGTAAATGAACGGTCTTCAAAAACCGAAATTTCAACAGGAATGATAAGACCAGCTTGGTCAGCTGTACGAGCGTTAAACTCCTTACAGAATCCCATGATATTAACACCGGCTTGACCTAGTGCAGGTCCAACTGGTGGAGCTGGGTTAGCTTTTCCAGCAGGAATTTGCAATTTAACAACTTTTACTACTTTTTTAGCCACGAGACACACCTCCTTAAAGTCCGTGATGTGGTAATAGGGGAATCCCCCTCCCACTCAACAACTTCATTCTTTATATGAATGACGAAATAACTAGCTAGCGATCTTGAGCGAACTCAAGACGTACCTTTGCTATATTACCACTTCTATACACTCATTTCAAGCTCTTTTAAATTACAATTTATCGATCTGTGTGAACTCAAGTTCCACAGGAGTTTCTCTACCAAACATATTAACGAATACTTTGACTTTGCTTTTATCATAATCAATCTCTTCGATAGAGCCTGTGAAGTTAGCAAATGGTCCATCGATGACCTTGACTGTTTCTTTTAGTTCAAAGTCGATTTCTGTCTTGCGCTCTTCAAGTCCCATTCTCTTCAGAATGGTTTCCGCTTCGCCAGGTAATAACGCTGTCGGCTTAGAGCCTGATCCAGCTGATCCAACGAATCCTGTCACACCTGGTGTATTACGAACGACATACCAAGAATCGTCAGTCATGACGATTTCTACTAGCACATATCCAGGGAATACTTTCTTTTTCACTACTTTTTTCTTACCATTTTTAATGTCCGTTTCTTCTTCTTCTGGTACAACAACGCGGAAAATTTTATCCTGCATGCCCATTGATTCAACACGCTTTTCCAAGTTCGCTTTCACTTTGTTCTCATAGCCAGAGTACGTATGCACAACATACCAATTCTTTTCCATTTTCGTTCAGGACTATTTAGTCCTTCCCTCCCCACATTTCGTAATGTCTATTTGACGAATCTCGAGTACCGGTAAATATTTTCAAGCAATTGAAAAAACCCGTAAAACGGGTTTTTTGGCAAGTCATATTATGATCTATTATAGCACGTTCAGCAGACCATTATTCAAGTATTAATGAATTAATTCGATTAATTGTGAGATTCCTATATCAAGAAAAGAGAAAAAGATGGCAAAAAATACGACTGTTAAAATAACAGTGATCGTGTAGCGGACCATTTCGTTTTTCTTTGGCCAGCTGACCTTTTTCATTTCTTTCCCGACACTTTTTAAGAAACTGATAATACGCATGTAAAAGACCTCCACAGATTAAAGAACGCAAATCCTACTTCGTTTCTAAATGTGTTTTATGTGAATTACAAGTCTTGCAATATTTCTTAACTTCTAATCTTTCAGCTGCTGAAGCAACACTTTTCATTGTCGTATAATTGCGGCTTCCGCAGTCTTTACAGGCTAGAGTAATCTTTTTCCTCATATTTACACCTATTTTCTCGACATCATTTCCTTAGTACCTTATCACAGTGTCGAAAAAGCTGTCAATATAGGTTTGATTAGAGACTGATCTCGCGCAGCTCTAAATATTTCTCTAATTTTCTCTTTACTCTTTGGAGTGCGTTATCAATTGATTTCACATGACGGTTTAAATCTTCAGAAATCTCCTGATAGGACCTGCCATCAAGATAAAGCACAAGTACCTTTCTTTCCAGCTCGCTTAGTAATTCACCCATTTTCATTTCAATATCATCAAATTCTTCTTTGCTAATGATTAAATCTTCTGGGTTAAGCGCTTTAGCACCGGAAATGACGTCCAATAATGTTCTGTCCGATTCTTCATCGTATATCGGCTTGTCTAATGATACATAGGAATTTAACGGGATATGTTTTTGGCGAGTAGCTGTTTTAATTGCGGTGATAATTTGGCGGGTAATACATAATTCTGCAAAAGCCTTAAATGAAGTAAGCTTGTCCTCTCTGAAATCGCGGATAGACTTATAAAGTCCGATCATCCCCTCTTGGACAATGTCCTCTCGATCCGCTCCAATCAAGAAATAAGATCTTGCTTTCGCACGTACAAAATTGCGGTATTTCGTTATTAAATAATCTAGCGCATCACTATCTCCGACATGAACCCTTTCAATGACTTGTTCATCTTCCAACTGGCAAAATTGCTCTCTGATGGACTTACCCTTGCTGTTGTTTAGATTCACTTCGATCCCCCCGACCGCACCTAGATAGAAATATTATACAATAATGGTTGAAATATCGTCAAGCTATTCCAAGTTTCCCCGCCGCCATTTTTCAAACGTTTTCAATACATCTTCTGACAATTCAATTTTGGATGCTGGTTTATCAGAAGTAATCTTTTTGACACGTGTTTCAATCTTTCGTTCAATCACTTCTATCTCTCTTAAGAGCTCTCGTGCTGACTTACGAAGTGCACCCTGTCCAAAAATCGCCCATTGTTCTGTGTAATCAGAGGTCGCCACATGAATTTGCGTCCGAATGTTATTTAAGTCTTGTGCCAGTTTTTCAATCCGCTCATCAGCCGTTTCATTTTCTCTTGTAAAGATGACCTCTACTCGGTGGTTTGTCCGCTTCTTTTCGATTCCTTTGACCATATGGGCATCGAATACGACAATGACTCGATACCCTGTATATGCTTGATATTCTGCTAAATGTTGAATCAGCACGTCTCTGGCTTCTTCAAAGCTGTTTTCTTTTAAGTGCTGCAAACGAGGCCACGCACCTATCATGTTGTATCCATCGACTAAGAGGATGTCCATCTCTATTCTCCTAACGGATAACGTTTTCGATACACTTCATACATCAATAGACTAGCGGCAACTGATGCATTTAATGAAGTGACCTTCCCGGCCATTGGCAATTTAATCAAGAAATCACATTTTTCCTTAATCAATCGGCCAATTCCTTTTCCTTCACTGCCAATGACAAGAGCGAGAGGCATCGTGCCATCAAATTGTCTGTAGTCCTGCTTCGCAGATGCATCTGTTCCTGCGACCCAGATTCCTCTTTCTTTCATTTCATCAAGAGCTCTGGAAAGATTGGTTACTTTTGCGACCGGGATATGTTCAATGGCTCCAGTAGATGCTTTCGCAACAGTTGTCGTCAAGCCTACCGCTCGTCGTTTTGGAATGACGATTCCATGTGCACCAACAGCATCGGCCGTACGCATGATCGACCCTAAATTGTGCGGATCTTCAATTTCATCTAAGATGATGAAAAATGGTTGTTCATTCCGCTTTTCAGCAATTTGATACAGATCGTCCAATTCTGCATATTCATATGCTGCTACTTGTGCAACGATTCCCTGGTGCTGACCTGTTACCATCTGATCAAGCTTTTTCCTCGGAACATACTGAATGGTGATATTTTGCTTTTTCGCGAGTTCAATGACCTGCTGGGCTTGTCCTTTTACAGTGTTTTCCGCCATCCAGAGCTTGTATAACTCCCGATCTGACTTCAGTGTTTCAATCACTGCATTTTTCCCAATCACATAATCATGTTGCTGACTCATTTGTCTTCCTCCCTGACGTTCCGATTTCAATCGCCTGACTAATCAACTCTTCTAAGCGTTCGTCCTGCTTCTCAATAAATAAATAACCCATGAGCGCTTCAAACGCTGTACTATAACGATACGTTTGAACGTCTGTGTTTTTAGGCACTGTGCCTGATTTTGCATTTCTTCCTCTTTTCAGCACCGCTTCTTCCGCTTCTGTGAAAAAGCCCTTCTGCTGAAGCTCAAATAAAATAGCGGCCTGAGATTTAGCTGAAACGATCTTACTTGCACGTTTATGAAGCTCATTTGGTTTGGTCGCCCCCGTTTGGAGGAGGTGATGCCTCACGTATACTTCAAAAATGGCATCACCCATATAAGCAAGAGCAAGTCCGTTCAACTGTTTTCCGTCTTTCAGCTTTTCAAAATTCAACATGACCTATTCTCCTCTTTTCCAGCGCGTACCTTGAGGAGTGTCCTCCAATACAATATTCATGCTCTTTAACTGGTCACGAATTTGATCAGACAATGCGAAGTCACGATTCCTTCTAGCTTCATTCCGCTTCTCAATTAATGCTTCTACTTCTTCGTCAAGCGTGTGCTTTTCTTCTAGTGAGAAGCCGAGGACGGATGTGATTTCTTGGAACAAGCCAATAAATGCCTTGATCACTTCCTCAGAAGTATGATCATTTTCCATATAGTAATTCGCTTGTTTCGCTAGTTCAAATAAAACAGAGATGGCATTTGCCGTATTGAAGTCATCATTCATTTCAGAAATAAATGTCGCACGCTGCTCTTCAATCTTTGTCAACCATTCAGTGTTATCCTCTGTTATATTGGTACTGCTCTCAAGACGATGATGTAGATTTGAATAAGATGTTTTGAGTCTGTTAAATGCACTCTTTGTGCTTTCCAATAAGTCAATGGAGTAATTGATTGGATGACGATAGTGAACCGACAGCATAAAGAAACGAAGCACATCTGGATCTTGTTCTTTAATAATGTCATGTACGAGCACAAAGTTCCCAAGTGATTTTGACATTTTTTCATTCTCAATATTAATATACCCGTTATGCATCCAATACTTCGCAAAAGGTTTTCCTGTCAAAGCCTCAGATTGAGCGATCTCATTCTCGTGATGAGGGAACGTTAAATCCTGTCCGCCAGCATGAATATCGATCGTATCACCTAAATATTTTTTAACCATGGCTGAGCATTCGATATGCCAGCCTGGGCGTCCTTCGCCCCACGGGCTATCCCATGAGATTTCTTGGTCCTTTGCAGCCTTCCATAAAGCAAAGTCCAGCGCATCTCGTTTCTTCTCACCTACACGAATACGAGCACCTGTCTTTAATTCATCAATCGATTGGTGAGACAGTTTTCCGTAGCCTTCAAATGAGCGTGTGCTGTAATACACGTCACCATCTGCTTCATAGGCGTAGCCTTTTTCAATCAATGTGGCGATAAACGCAATGATATCATCCATATTTTCTGTCACTCGCGGGTGAAGGTCTGCTTTTTTGCAGCCTAATGCACTGACGTCCTCAAAGTATGCTTGGATAAATCGATCAGCAATCGTTGGGACATCTTCGCCTAATTCATTTGCTGCTTTGATGAGTTTATCATCCACATCAGTAAAGTTGGATACGAAATTCACATCATAGCCGCTATATTCTAAATACTTACGTACCGTGTCATATACAATGGCAGGTCTTGCATTCCCGATATGAATGTAGTTATACACGGTTGGTCCGCATACATACATTTTCACCTTTCCTGGTTCAAGTGGGACAAACTCTTCTTTTTTACGTGTCAATGTATTATAAATATTGATTGTCATGATTGTTCTTCCTTTCTGCTCAATGAAGCCAGCTCACGTTTTAGCTTTTCCATTTCTCGCTCCAATTCTTTGAAACGATCAGAAACTGGATCTGGCAAATCTTGATGATTGAGATCACGATTGATTTTCTTTCCATTTTGAACGACCACTCGCCCAGGTATACCTACAACAGTGGAATGGTCTGGTACGTCTTTTAACACAACAGACCCCGCACCAATCTTGGACCCTTTTCCTACGGTAATGGAACCGAGCACCTTAGCACCAGTCGCAATCAGGGCATCGTCCAAAATAGTTGGATGCCGCTTTCCCTTTTCTTTCCCTGTTCCCCCTAATGTCACGCCTTGGAAAACAGTGACGTTATCGCCAATTTCACATGTTTCCCCAATCACGACGCCCATGCCGTGATCAATAAAGAACCGCCGGCCGATGGTTGCTGCTGGGTGAATCTCAACCCCTGTGAAAAACCGGCTGACCTGAGAAATGATCCGCGCAAGAAAATACAGCTTACGCTTGTAAAATGCATGCGCAACACGATGAGCCCAAATTGCATGAAGCCCTGAATAGGTTAGCACTACTTCAAGATAGCTTCTAGCAGCAGGATCTTGATCAAACACAGTATCAATATCTTCTTTCAGCATTTTGAAAAACACATGCTCCCCCCGTTCTTCCCCATCAATCTCTCTTAGGACTTGCTCTCTTTTTTGGACAAATAAAAAACGCCTCTGCCATATGACAGAGACGTTTTGAAAACGCGGTTCCACTCTGTTTAGAAAGCCCTCGTTTCGCAGCCTTCTCAACTTCATCCCATAACGGAGGGTACCGCCCTTGCATACTAACATACGTGTTCCTCAAGGGTCTTGAGGGTGCATTTCCAACGTCTGCCCATAAGTCTCTTTCAGCCGGTGAAGACTCTTTCTGTGATGGACGATAACATTGTACTTCTCCCTCGCAACGATTTTCCTTATATTTGTTTAATGCGGTTTAATACCGTCTCTTTACCTAGTAGTTCAATACTTTGCGGAAGCTCTGGGCCATGCGTTTGTCCAGTGACAGCCACACGAATTGGCATGAATAGTTTCTTACCTTTATGCCCTGTTTCTTTTTGTACCGCTTTAATGGCAGCTTTGATTTCATCAGGTGTGAAAGACTCAAGACGTTCAAGCTGACCTGCAAACGAAGCCATCACTTCTGGTACTTGCTCTTCTGCAAGAACTTCCTTTGCCTCTTGATTATACTCAATTTGTTCCTTAAAGAACAACTCTGTTAACTCAACAATTTCTGCTCCGTAGCTCAATTGCTCGTGGTATAGAGAAATGAGTTTGCGCACCCACGTGTTTTCTTCTTCTGTCAGCTGCTCACTTACCTTGCCTGCCTTTTGAAGATGTGGAAGTGTAAGTGCCACAACTTGATCAAGATCAAGTGCTTTTACGTATTGGTTATTCACCCATTTTAGTTTATGCATATCGAAGAGAGCTGGTGACTTAGAAAGTCGATTGACATCGAAAATATCGATGAACTGCTCTTTTGTAAATAGTTCCTCTTCACCAACTGGAGACCACCCAAGCAGTGCAATGAAGTTAAACAAAGCTTCTGGTAAATAGCCCAAGTTCTTATACTGTTCGATGAACTGGATAATTGATTCATCACGCTTGCTTAATTTCTTGCGGTTCTCGTTTACGATCAGCGTCATATGTCCGAACAGCGGAACATCCCAGCCAAATGCATTGAAGACCATAATTTGTTTAGGTGTATTCGAGATGTGATCCTCACCGCGAAGAATGTGAGTCATTTTCATCAAATGATCATCCACCGCTACAGCGAAGTTATACGTTGGCGTACCATCTTTCTTCACAATAACAAAGTCACCGATGCCGTCTGTTTCAAATGAAATCTCGCCTTTGACCATATCGTCAAATTTGATGATTTCTCCTTTAGGCACTCGGAAGCGGATGCTTGGCTCTCTTCCTTCCGCAATCAGCTTGTCCTCTTCTTCTTTTGATAAATGACTGCATTTACCAGAATATCGAGGCATTTCACTGCGAGCAATTTGTGCTTCACGCTCTTCTTCTAGTTCTTCAGCCGTACAATAGCACTTATACGCCAAGTCTTTCGCTAGCAGCTCGTCATAATATTTTTTGTAAATATCATTACGCTCTGATTGTCTGTAAGGACCGTAGCCGCCATCTTTATCAATGCTCTCGTCCCAATCAATCCCGAGCCATTGCAGGTGGCGAAGCTGGCTTTCTTCTCCGCCTTCTACATTACGCTTTTGATCCGTATCCTCGATTCGAATAATAAATTTGCCGCCTTGACTGCGTGCGAACAAATAGTTGAAAAGAGCCGTTCTAGCATTCCCAATATGTAAATGACCAGTTGGACTCGGTGCATAACGAACACGCACTTCATTTCCCATGAGTTTAACTTCCTTTCATCTGCATCATGTTGTCTGACACCAATTTTTTATAAACGTATTTTATCATCAAAACCCATTCTCATCAAAACGGATTTTACTTTTTCTGAAGAAGTACGGTTGCTTGAGAGGCAATTCCTTCGCCTCTTCCTGTAAATCCAAGTTTCTCTGTCGTTGTTGCTTTGACATTCACCTGTGTGACATCTGCCTCAAGAGCTTCTGCGATTTTCTCACACATTGGCTGAATGTATGGTGCCATCTTTGGTTTTTGCGCCATGATCGTGCAATCGATATTCACCAGTGTATAGCCTTTTTCTTTTACAAGTGCCCACACGTGCTGAAGTAATTTAAAAGAGTCTGCATCTTTAAACTCCGGATCCGTGTCTGGGAAATGTCTGCCGATATCTCCTTCTGCAATCGCACCTAGGCAGGCATCCGCCACAGTATGAAGCAGTACATCCGCATCTGAATGCCCAAGTAGACCCTTTTCATAAGGGATCGTCACACCACCAATAATAAGAGGTCTTCCCTCTGTTAATTGATGCACATCAAAACCTTGTCCTATTCTAAACATGTTCTAGTACCCTCTTTCCGCATCCATAATTGCCTTAGCAACCAATAAATCATCCGGTGTTGTCAGTTTAATATTGGTATAGTCTCCTTGGACAATATACACACTCTCACCGTGTAATTGTTCCACAAGACTGGCGTCATCTGTTCCAAGAAAGCCTGTCCGCTCCGCATGTTCATGCGCTTCTTTTAAAATAGAATGACGAAAAGCTTGTGGGGTCTGGACTGCCCACAAGCTCTGACGTTCAATGGTTTGTTCCACTTTGCCTTCTTGAACGCGTTTGATTGTGTCTTTCACTGGTACCGCTACGACTGCGGAGCCTTTTTCAATCGCTGCTTTAACGAGCAAGTCAATCTGTGTATGCTTAATAAAAGGCCTTGCGCCATCATGAACAAGCACGATGTCCGCATCTTGCACAGCCTTCAATCCTTCGTATACACTTTGCTGCCGTTCTTCACCGCCAGTGACAAGTGAAACAGGCGTTTGAAAAGCGTGTACCTTCAGTAGCCTTTCAAAGTCACGACGCTCTTCTTCATTGATGGCTAAGATCATGCGTCTGCATTGTGAATGAGCGTCAAACACCTTCAGTGTGTGGATGATGACCGGCATTCTTTTCAATTCAATAAAAAGTTTATTGCGGCCGGCCTTCATTCGCTTCCCCTGCCCCGCAGCCGGAATAACTACTTCATAATACATGTTCGTTCTCCCTTTAGAGCGCCTTCTCCAGAAGTTTTGGCTTCGCAAAAATCATTCTTCCAGCAGCAGTTTGCAGCACACTCGTGACGAGCACATCAATGTCTTTTCCAATATAATTGCGTCCTTCTTCGACCACAATCATCGTACCGTCATCTAAGTAAGCAACACCTTGGTTATGCTCTTTCCCATCTTTGATGACCTGTACCTTCATTTCTTCCCCAGGCAGCACAACCGGTTTGACTGCATTGGCTAGATCATTGATGTTTAACACTGCTACTTTTTGAAGTTCGCATACTTTATTTAAATTAAAATCATTTGTCACAACAACACCTGAAGTTAACTTAGCGAGTTTCACAAGCTTGCTGTCAACCTCTTGAATATCTTCAAAGTCACCTTCGTAAATTTCAACTTTAATATCCAGTTCTTTTTGGATACGATTTAAAATATCAAGACCTCTTCGGCCTCTATTTCTCTTTAATACATCAGAAGAGTCTGCAATATGCTGTAATTCCTCGAGTACAAATTGAGGAATGACCATCACACCTTCTAGGAATCCAGTTTGACAAATATCTGCGATTCTTCCATCAATGATAACACTTGTGTCTAAAATTTTCAGCTTTTTATCTTCTATTTCAGGTTCATCATCAGCTGCTCCTTTTTTCTTTGTGACCTTTGCAGATCGAGAGAACAGCCCCATCATTTCATCCTTCTTCTTAAACCCTACCTGAAATCCAAGGTATCCTAAAAAGAAAGCCAGGAAAATCGGAATAATGGTACCAAAAATATGATATGGGATATTGTTTAGCGGGATCACGTTTACAATAAGATATGCTAGAATAAGTCCAAATACTAAACCGAAACTTCCAGATATAAGATCAGGAAGAGGCGCCTTCAATAGAGAATCCTCGATCCATTTCACCCAATTAACCACATAGCCTGTGCACCATTTACCAATGATAAAGAACACAGCGGCTCCTATTAGTGCTGAAGAGTAAGCATTTGTTATGAAAGGTATGTCCTTCAAATTTAACAGCAGAAATAACTCTGGAATGATAAAAATCCCTACAACTGCACCGAAAATGATAAAAAACGCCTGAACGATTCTTTTTAACATACCTTCACCTCCTTTATTTTTCATCTGTCAATCCACCTTCATCTGACATTGATATATGCTTAAGTTTCCTATCATCATGAACAGAAAACAAAACCATCATTAATATACCCATATTCATCCATTTTTAACCGTATTTAAGAAAAATTTCTCTTTTTATAGCTGACGGTCGATATAATGTTTTTCTTGCAGTCTTTTTAATCCTTTTTTTATCTTTTTCGCCCTTACTTCTCCAATTCCTTCTACTTCATCCAAATCTTGTACATCTGCTTCCATAATTCGATCTAGCACACCAAATGCTTCGACCACGTTTTCAACGATTGGCATAGGCAGTCTAGGGATTTTATGAAGTAATCTGTATCCTCTAGTGTATACATATTCGTCAATATTTGTAGATGCTGGATAGCCAAGTAACTTGTACAAAATGGAGTCATCTAAAAGCTCAAAACTCGACATATCTTGGAGCTGTTTCAGCAGCACATATGGATCTTTGATCTTTTCTTTCACGTAATCTTTAATAAATAACGCCGCTTCCTGCTCCATATCTGTAATCAGCTCATTGACTTGCAGACGGATCAAGTGTCCTTCTGTCCCAAGCTCTTTGATATACATATTGATTTCATTTTTGATTCTAAGTACCATTTCATAACGATGTAGCACGGATAATACATCACCAAAGGTCACAAGCTCTTCAAATTCTAAGGCGCTTAACGCAGAAATGGCATGATCTAAAATGGTTTTATATTTCTCAAGTGTTTGTATCGCTTGGTTGGCCTTCGTCAAAATAAAACCAATATCTTTCAGCGTATATCGTCGATTCCCTTGGTATAAGGTAATGACGTTCCGACGTTCAGAAATGGCAATGATTAAGCAACCTGTCTGCTTTGCTACACGTTCAGCCGTTCGGTGTCTCATGCCTGTTTCTGATGAATGAATGGTTGCATCCGGCATAAGCTGTGTATTCGCATACAAGATTTTTTGACCAGAGTCACTTAAAATAATCGCCCCATCCATTTTCGCCAATTCATATAAATGTGCTGGGGAGAAAGCAGAATTAATATGAAATCCTCCATCTACCACACTTTTCACTTTATCATTATAACCAACAACAATGAGCCCTCCAGTATTGGCTCTTAGGACGTTTTCAATCCCTGCCCGCAGGGGTGTCCCCGGTGCCACAAACTGGACAATATCTAAGAGATCGACTTCTCTCGCTCCTTTTTTCTCTTTTTCCATTTCTATGATCCCCCTAGTGAAATACGAAGTGCCTCTGCTACATTTTCTACACCGACTAACTCAATCCCTCTCGGTTTTTTCCATCCATCTATATTCGCCTGAGGAATAAACATTCGCTTAAATCCTAGTTTAGCAGCTTCCTGCACACGCTGTTCAATTCTTGATACTCTTCTGACTTCTCCCGTCAGACCCACTTCTCCTATAAAGCAATCTGCTTGATGCGGCGCTGCATCTTTAAAGCTTGATGCAATACTAACGGCAATAGCCAAGTCTATCGCTGGTTCATCAAGTTTCACACCACCTGCGACCTTTAAGTAGGCATCTTGGTTTTGCAGTAACAGCCCTACCCGTTTTTCTAAAACGGCCATAAGCAATGACACTCGGTTATGATCAAGGCCAGTAGCCATTCTCCGTGGATTCCCAAAGCTCGTCGGTGAAATAAGTGCTTGTATCTCCACTAGAACAGGTCTTGTTCCTTCCATTGAGGCAACAACACACGATCCAGATACACCTGCTGACCGCTCTTCTAAGAAGATTTCTGATGGGTTTAATACCTCTGTGAGCCCTTCCTCTCTCATTTCAAAAATTCCTAATTCATTCGTTGAACCAAAACGGTTTTTCACTGCCCTTAAAATACGAAACGTATGATGACGCTCCCCTTCAAAATAAAGAACTGTATCTACCATATGCTCTAAAAGGCGCGGCCCAGCAATCGAGCCCTCCTTCGTCACGTGACCAACGATAAAAATAGGAATACCATTCGTCTTGGCAATTTTCATCAGCTGGGCAGTGCATTCCCTCACCTGAGAAACAGATCCAGGAGCTGACGTGATATCGCTTTGATAAACGGTTTGAATTGAATCGACCACAACAAAAGCGGGTTTCATCTCTTGTATAGCAGACGTTATATACTCCATATCGGTTTCAGCCAAAACATGTAAAGAGGCACTTTCAATACCGAGACGGTCCGCCCTAAGCTTCGTTTGTTTGATTGATTCCTCACCAGATATGTATAACACATTCTGATTTTGATCTGATAGCTGTGCTGAAACTTGTAATAATAGTGTGGACTTCCCAATCCCAGGATCACCGCCAATAAGAACGAGTGAACCTTTGACAATTCCACTTCCTAATACTCGGTTAAATTCTTCTAAATTCGTTTTAATTCGGGGTTCTTCGGATGTTTCAATTGCAGATATAGGTGAAGGTTTTTGAATGGTTTGAACAGAATGATTAAACGCACTTCGACGATTTGCCGGCTCTTTACGAACGACCTCTTCTGTCATACTGTTCCAAGTGCCGCAGCCGGGACATTTCCCCATCCATTTGGCTGACTCATAACCGCACGATTGGCATATAAATTTTGATTTTGACTTAGCCATAGATTGAAGAATACAACTCCTTATACTGGTCAGAAAATAAGTAAAGGGAGGCATCCAACTTACTGGTATGCCTCACACTTTTTTCTTACTATATTAGTTCGTAGCAGCCGTTGCTTTTACGACAATTTCTCCATCTTCTACATCTAATACGATATGTTGGCCCTTTTCAATATTGCCTTTCAGCAATTCCTCAGAAAGTCGATCCTCGACGTGCTTTTGAATCGCTCTTCTTAACGGACGAGCACCATACTCAAGATCTACACCTTCGTCGGCAATCTTGGCTTTTGCTGCTTCCGTCAATTCAATTGAAAGGTCCTGCTCTTTTAGTCGTTTTGTTAATTGATCAGACATGAGAGACACAATCTCTTTTAGATGTTTCTTTTCGAGTGAGTGGAAGACAATGATTTCATCAATACGGTTGATGAACTCTGGTCTAAACGCACGTTTCAGCTCACCCATTACTTTGCCTTTCATATCTTTGTAATTTTGACTTTCATCCTGCACGTTAAAGCCAACATATTTATTGCGCTTCAGCTCACTAGCTCCAACGTTTGAAGTCATAATCAAAATCGTATTTCTAAAGTCAACAGTACGACCTTTAGAATCAGTGAGACGACCATCTTCTAACACTTGAAGTAAGATGTTAAACACATCAGGGTGCGCCTTTTCAATCTCATCTAGAAGCACGACAGAATACGGCTTTCTTCTCACTTTTTCAGTCAGCTGACCGCCCTCATCATAGCCCACATAGCCTGGAGGTGATCCAACAAGTCTTGAAGTCGAGTGTTTTTCCATGTACTCAGACATATCAATACGAATCATCGCTTCTTCATCACCGAAGAT
Organism: Bacillus sp. FSL W8-0629; assembly: GCF_038593225.1. Lineage (NCBI taxonomy): Bacteria > Bacillati > Bacillota > Bacilli > Caryophanales > Bacillaceae > Bacillus > Bacillus sp. FSL W8-0629. The sequence goes on along the minus strand of NZ_CP151975.1, from coordinate 108,537 downwards.
AGACTCAGCGAGTGCTCTTGCAAGCTCAGTCTTACCAACACCTGTTGGCCCTAAGAAAATAAAGGAGCCAATCGGACGTTTCGGATCTTTTAGTCCAGCACGGGCACGTCTTACAGCTTTTGCAACAGCAACAACTGCTTCATCCTGTCCAATGACGCGAGAGTGGAGCAATTGTTCCATGTTTAGAAGCTTATCTGTTTCTGTTTGAGCAATTTTTGAAACAGGTACTCCCGTCCAGCTAGAAACAACCATTGCGATATCATCCACAGAAACCTCTGAATTCTCTTGTCCCTGCTTTTCTTTCCAAGATTTCTTCGTCACTTCTACCTTTTCACGCAAACGTTGCTCCGTATCACGAAGAGAAGCGGCTTTTTCAAATTCTTGACTTTGAACAGCTGCATCCTTTTCCTTGCGTACTTCATCCAGCTTTTGCTCAAGTTCCTTTAGATTAGGCGGTGTTGTGAAAGAACGTAAGCGAACTTTTGAACCCGCCTCATCAATTAAGTCGATCGCCTTATCTGGAAGGAAACGATCGGAGATATAACGATCAGAAAGCTTTACCGCCGCCTCAATGGCTTCATCTGTAATAGACACACGGTGATGTGCTTCATAACGGTCTCTAAGCCCTCTTAAAATTTGAATACTTTCATCAACAGATGGCTGGTCCACTTGAATTGGCTGGAATCGACGTTCAAGTGCAGCATCTTTTTCAATATATTTACGGTACTCATCTAACGTTGTTGCCCCGATACATTGAAGCTCACCACGTGCTAAAGATGGTTTTAGAATATTAGAGGCATCAATCGCACCCTCTGCTCCTCCTGCACCAATCAGTGTATGAAGCTCATCAATGAAGAGAATGATATTTCCAGCCTGACGGATTTCGTCCATGACTTTTTTCAAACGATCCTCGAATTCACCACGATATTTCGTTCCCGCTACAACGGTTCCCATATCAAGTGTCATGACTCGTTTATCACGCAGAATTTCAGGCACTTCGTTGTGAATAATTTGCTGTGCGAGGCCTTCTGCGATCGCTGTTTTACCAACACCAGGCTCCCCAATCAAGACAGGGTTATTCTTTGTTCTTCTACTTAGGACCTCAATGACACGCTGAATTTCTTTGCTGCGGCCAATCACAGGGTCCAAGCTGTCCTCTTTCGCAATAGCCGTTAAGTCTCTTGCCAAGCTATCTAAAGTTGGTGTATTGGCATTGCTATTAGATCCTGCCGCAGATGCACCCGTTTCATTGCTGCCTAGAAGCTGCAATACTTGCTGGCGTGCTTTATTTAAGCTCACTCCGAGGTTATTTAAGACACGGGCAGCTACACCCTCTCCCTCACGAATAAGACCTAAAAGAATATGTTCTGTCCCTACATAGGAATGACCAAGCTTTCTCGCTTCATCCATAGAAAGCTCCGTAACCTTCTTCGCTCTAGGTGTGTAATGAGGAATAGCTTGAGACACCTCTTGCCCTCTTCCAATCAAGCTCTCGACTTCTTTTTGGATTTTATCTGAAACAAGGCCCAGTGCTTCTAATGCTTTTGCGGCGATGCCCTCACCTTCACGTACAAGACCAAGTAAAATATGCTCTGTACCGATGTTCTTATGGCCTAGGCGAATGGCTTCTTCTTGTGCAAGTGCTAATACCTTTTGAGCTCTTTCAGTGAATCTTCCAAACATCATATCGTTTCATCCTCCTGTCCATTCCTATGCATTTCTAAGCGCAGCCTTTCTCTGATAATTGCTGCTCGTTTTATATCTCTTTCATTTGGTTCCAAGGCTCCTCCTGAATATTGCTGAAGGAAGCCAGGCTGTGTCAAAATCATGAGTTCATTCAGTATATTACTTGAAAGCCCCTTAATGATACCTAAATCAATTCCAAGTCGCACATCTGACAAACACTTAGCCGTTTCCTTAGATTCAATCATGCGACAATTAGCCAAAATCCCCAAGGAACGGTACACTCTGTCTTCAAGTTCAATTTTAGACGTCTGATATAATGCCTTACGTGCAGATCGCTCTTGTTCAATGAGCTGCGCCGTCACACTATTCAAGTCATCTACAATATCTTCTTCTGATTGACCCAGTGTCATTTGATTTGAAATTTGAAAGATGTTTCCTATTGCTTCGCTACCCTCACCATAAATTCCTCTGACCACAAGACCTAATTGATTAATTGCAGGAATAATGCGATTCATTTGTCTTGTCAGGGCTAATGCTGGTAAGTGCATCATGACTGAAGCCCTAATACCTGTACCTACATTGGTCGGACAGCTCGTTAAGTATCCTCGCTTTTCTGAAAACGCATAATCCACTTGCTCTTCAATCCAGTCATCTATTTGGTTAGCTGCTTTTAGTGCATTAGCCAGCTGAAATCCTGGGAACAAGCATTGAATACGAATATGGTCTTCCTCATTCAGCATGACACTGATTTCTTCATTTTCTGAAAGCAAACAGCCGCCAAATCTTGATTCTGCTAAATTGGGGCTAATCAAATGCTTTTCAACAAGTACCCTTTTAGCCAAAGGCTGCGTTTCATTCATTCGAATCAGAACAAAGTTTCCAATTTCCTTCACTTCCTGGCTCGCAAACTTTTGCTCGAATTGCTGAAGAACAGCTTCAGCCTCCTCTTGAGAAAACTGAGTTGGGAAACGAACATGCTCTAGATTGCGTGCCAGCCGAATACGACTGCTTAGAACAATGTCACTTTCTGGTCCTTTCTGTTTCATCCATTGACTTAATGCGTCTTGAATAAAATGCTGGAGCGACATGTCGTTAATCTCCCTCCCTCTGCTGAGATTGCTCATGCTCTAATGCACGAATTTGATCTCGAACTTCCGCTGCTTTTTCAAACTCTTCCTGTTCAATCAGCTGCTTCAGTTCTTGCTGCATTAACTCAAGTTTCCGGCGAACATGCAGACTGCCGGCAATCCGTTTAGGGACTTTTCCATTATGGACTGTATTTCCACTATGGACTTTCCTTAAAACAGGATTTAAATACTGATCAAAGGTTCGATAACATTCTGCACAGCCAAAACGGCCTGTTTTCCTGAATTGCTGAAAAGTTAAGCCACACTTAGGACATTGATCCACTTCTCTTGCCTCTTGAAAAATAGATGATCCTTTATTCGCACTTGTGGTAAAGCTAGGATCAATATTCAATAAGCCTGATAATAAGTTGTGAATCGAGAAACCTTGGTTTCCACTCATAGCATATGAATCACTGTTTTCTTTTGCACATTGTTCACATATGTGCATTTCTTGTTTTTCTCCATTTATTACTTTCGTAAAGTGAAAAGTGGCTGGTCTCTCATTGCATTCTTGACAAATCAATCTTTTCACCCGCTTTACTTTAATTTCAAAGCATTCAACATCGCTTTCATCATCCGAGCCCGCAGTTCATCTCGTTCAGGTAAATCAATGTGTAAAACAGAACGGTCCATGACACTAATCATCATCTTTGCTTCTCTTTCGGATAAAATGTTGTTCTCAACAAGACGCATAATGATATGATCAGATGCAGCCTGTGATAAACGATGATATATTTGGGAAATAATGTTGTTCAATAAATCGACTTCATCATTCATTTTGACTTTAATGATTCGGATATAGCCACCGCCGCCACGCTTACTTTCGACGATATAACCTCTTTCGCTCGTAAAGCGTGTATTGATAACATAGTTAATTTGTGAAGGTACGCATTGAAACTTATCTGCAATTTCATTGCGTTTAATTTCTAATATTTCTCGACCATTCTGATCCAAGACTTCCTTCAAATACTGCTCGATGATATCAGAAATATTTTGTGCCACTCCGCCTCCTCCTCCATTGACTTTGACTATATTTGACTTTAATCTTACTATAAATTTTTTCGATCGATTTTTCAAGATAATCGCTCAACTAACAATATTATTTCCACATTTATCTGGTGCCAAACGTCCCAAAAACACAAAAAAGACCAGTTCCGATTGGAACTGATCCTTTGAAAAGCTTGGCGGCGTCCTACTCTCACAGGGGGAAACCCCCAACTACCATCGGCGCTGAAGAGCTTAACTTCCGTGTTCGGTATGGGAACGGGTGTGACCTCTTCGCTATCGCCACCAAACCTGATGGAGAGAATGTTCTCTCAAAACTAGATAACAATGTTCATTTTTCACATTAGAATATAGGTTAAGTCCTCGATCTATTAGTATCTGTCAGCTCCACGTGTCACCACGCTTCCACCTCAGACCTATCAACCTGATCATCTTTCAGGGATCTTACTTCCTTGCGGAATGGGAAATCTCATCTTGAGGGGGGCTTCATGCTTAGATGCTTTCAGCACTTATCCCGTCCGCACATAGCTACCCAGCGATGCCCTTGGCAGAACAACTGGTACACCAGCGGTGCGTCCATCCCGGTCCTCTCGTACTAAGGACAGCTCCTCTCAAATTTCCTGCGCCCGCGACGGATAGGGACCGAACTGTCTCACGACGTTCTGAACCCAGCTCGCGTACCGCTTTAATGGGCGAACAGCCCAACCCTTGGGACCGACTACAGCCCCAGGATGCGATGAGCCGACATCGAGGTGCCAAACCTCCCCGTCGATGTGGACTCTTGGGGGAGATAAGCCTGTTATCCCCGGGGTAGCTTTTATCCGTTGAGCGATGGCCCTTCCATGCGGAACCACCGGATCACTAAGCCCGACTTTCGTCCCTGCTCGACTTGTAGGTCTCGCAGTCAAGCTCCCTTGTGCCTTTACACTCTGCGAATGATTTCCAACCATTCTGAGGGAACCTTTGGGCGCCTCCGTTACATTTTAGGAGGCGACCGCCCCAGTCAAACTGCCCACCTGACACTGTCTCCCTGCCCGATAAGGGCAGCGGGTTAGAAGGTCAATACAGCCAGGGTAGTATCCCACCGATGCCTCCACCGAAGCTAGCGCTCCGGTTTCCAAGGCTCCTACCTATCCTGTACAAGCTGTACCAACATTCAATATCAGGCTGCAGTAAAGCTCCACGGGGTCTTTCCGTCCTGTCGCGGGTAACCTGCATCTTCACAGGTACTATAATTTCACCGAGTCTCTCGTTGAGACAGTGCCCAGATCGTTGCGCCTTTCGTGCGGGTCGGAACTTACCCGACAAGGAATTTCGCTACCTTAGGACCGTTATAGTTACGGCCGCCGTTTACTGGGGCTTCAATTCGCACCTTCGCTTACGCTAAGCGCTCCTCTTAACCTTCCAGCACCGGGCAGGCGTCAGCCCCTATACTTCGCCTTACGGCTTCGCAGAGACCTGTGTTTTTGCTAAACAGTCGCCTGGGCCTATTCACTGCGGCTTCTCGGGGCTTTAACACCCTAAGAAGCACCCCTTCTCCCGAAGTTACGGGGTCATTTTGCCGAGTTCCTTAACGAGAGTTCTCTCGATCACCTTAGGATTCTCTCCTCGCCTACCTGTGTCGGTTTGCGGTACGGGCACCTCTCACCTCGCTAGAGGCTTTTCTTGGCAGTGTGGAATCAGGAACTTCGCTACTAAATTTCGCTCGCCATCACAGCTCAGCCTTCACGGGAAACGGATTTGCCTATTTCCCAGCCTAACTGCTTGGACGCGGATATCCAATACCGCGCTTACCCTATCCTCCTGCGTCCCCCCATTGCTCAAATGGTGAGGAGGTGGTACAGGAATATCAACCTGTTGTCCATCGCCTACGCCTTTCGGCCTCGGCTTAGGTCCCGACTAACCCTGAGCGGACGAGCCTTCCTCAGGAAACCTTAGGCATTCGGTGGACGGGATTCTCACCCGTCTTTCGCTACTCATACCGGCATTCTCACTTCTAAGCGCTCCACCAGTCCTTCCGGTCTGACTTCACTGCACTTAGAACGCTCTCCTACCACTGTTCGTAAGAACAGTCCGCAGCTTCGGTGATACGTTTAGCCCCGGTACATTTTCGGCGCAGAGTCACTCGACCAGTGAGCTATTACGCACTCTTTAAATGGTGGCTGCTTCTAAGCCAACATCCTGGTTGTCTAAGCAACTCCACATCCTTTTCCACTTAACGTATACTTTGGGACCTTAGCTGGCGGTCTGGGCTGTTTCCCTTTCGACTACGGATCTTATCACTCGCAGTCTGACTCCCAAGGATAAGTCATCGGCATTCGGAGTTTGACTGAATTCGGTAACCCGGTAGGGGCCCCTAGTCCAATCAGTGCTCTACCTCCGAGACTCTTACCTTGAGGCTAGCCCTAAAGCTATTTCGGAGAGAACCAGCTATCTCCAGGTTCGATTGGCATTTCACCCCTACCCACACCTCATCCCCGCACTTTTCAACGTGCGTGGGTTCGGGCCTCCATTCAGTGTTACCTGAACTTCACCCTGGACATGGGTAGATCACCTGGTTTCGGGTCTACGACCACGTACTCATGCGCCCTATTCAGACTCGCTTTCGCTGCGGCTCCGCATCTTCTGCTTAACCTTGCACGGGATCGTAACTCGCCGGTTCATTCTACAAAAGGCACGCCATCACCCGTTAACGGGCTCTGACTACTTGTAGGCACACGGTTTCAGGATCTATTTCACTCCCCTTCCGGGGTGCTTTTCACCTTTCCCTCACGGTACTGGTTCACTATCGGTCACTAGGGAGTATTTAGCCTTGGGAGATGGTCCTCCCGGATTCCGACGGAATTTCACGTGTTCCGCCGTACTCAGGATCCACTCTGGAGAGAACAACATTTCAGTTACAGGGCTGTTACCTTCTTTGGCGGGCCTTTCCAGACCTCTTCGCTTATATCGTTCCTTTGTAACTCCGTATAGAGTGTCCTACAACCCCAAGAGGCAAGCCTCTTGGTTTGGGCTGTTCCCGTTTCGCTCGCCGCTACTCAGGGAATCGCATTTGCTTTCTCTTCCTCCGGGTACTTAGATGTTTCAGTTCCCCGGGTATGCCTTCTCATACTCTATGTATTCAAGTATGGATACTACTCCATTACGAGCAGTGGGTTTCCCCATTCGGAAATCTCCGGATCAAAGCTTGCTTACAGCTCCCCGAAGCATATCGGTGTTCGTCCCGTCCTTCATCGGCTCCTAGTGCCAAGGCATCCACCGTGCGCCCTTTCTAACTTAACCATTTCTTACTTTAGAAAGAATCACTATGTGTGATGAACTTTGCATTGCATTCAATGTGAATGTATTACTTATTGTTATCTAGTTTTCAAAGAACAATCCTGTCTCGCTAGAGACATGTTTGAAGGAATGATCCTTCAAAACTAAACAAGACGAAAACGCACACTGCTCCATATATCCTTAGAAAGGAGGTGATCCAGCCGCACCTTCCGATACGGCTACCTTGTTACGACTTCACCCCAATCATCTGCCCCACCTTCGGCGGCTGGCTCCATAAAGGTTACCTCACCGACTTCGGGTGTTGCAAACTCTCGTGGTGTGACGGGCGGTGTGTACAAGGCCCGGGAACGTATTCACCGCGGCATGCTGATCCGCGATTACTAGCGATTCCAGCTTCACGCAGTCGAGTTGCAGACTGCGATCCGAACTGAGAACAGATTTGTGGGATTGGCTAAACCTTGCGGTCTCGCAGCCCTTTGTTCTGTCCATTGTAGCACGTGTGTAGCCCAGGTCATAAGGGGCATGATGATTTGACGTCATCCCCACCTTCCTCCGGTTTGTCACCGGCAGTCACCTTAGAGTGCCCAACTGAATGCTGGCAACTAAGATCAAGGGTTGCGCTCGTTGCGGGACTTAACCCAACATCTCACGACACGAGCTGACGACAACCATGCACCACCTGTCACTCTGTCCCCGAAGGGAAAGCCCTATCTCTAGGGTTGTCAGAGGATGTCAAGACCTGGTAAGGTTCTTCGCGTTGCTTCGAATTAAACCACATGCTCCACCGCTTGTGCGGGCCCCCGTCAATTCCTTTGAGTTTCAGTCTTGCGACCGTACTCCCCAGGCGGAGTGCTTAATGCGTTAGCTGCAGCACTAAGGGGCGGAAACCCCCTAACACTTAGCACTCATCGTTTACGGCGTGGACTACCAGGGTATCTAATCCTGTTCGCTCCCCACGCTTTCGCTCCTCAGCGTCAGTTACAGACCAGAGAGTCGCCTTCGCCACTGGTGTTCCTCCACATCTCTACGCATTTCACCGCTACACGTGGAATTCCACTCTCCTCTTCTGCACTCAAGTTTCCCAGTTTCCAATGACCCTCCCCGGTTGAGCCGGGGGCTTTCACATCAGACTTAAGAAACCGCCTGCGAGCCCTTTACGCCCAATAATTCCGGACAACGCTTGCCACCTACGTATTACCGCGGCTGCTGGCACGTAGTTAGCCGTGGCTTTCTGGTTAGGTACCGTCAAGGTGCAAGCAGTTACTCTTGCACTTGTTCTTCCCTAACAACAGAGCTTTACGATCCGAAAACCTTCATCACTCACGCGGCGTTGCTCCGTCAGACTTTCGTCCATTGCGGAAGATTCCCTACTGCTGCCTCCCGTAGGAGTCTGGGCCGTGTCTCAGTCCCAGTGTGGCCGATCACCCTCTCAGGTCGGCTACGCATCGTCGCCTTGGTGAGCCGTTACCTCACCAACTAGCTAATGCGCCGCGGGTCCATCTGTAAGTGACAGCCGAAACCGTCTTTCATCCTTGAACCATGCGGTTCAAGGAACTATCCGGTATTAGCTCCGGTTTCCCGGAGTTATCCCAGTCTTACAGGCAGGTTACCCACGTGTTACTCACCCGTCCGCCGCTAACATCCGGGAGCAAGCTCCCTTCTGTCCGCTCGACTTGCATGTATTAGGCACGCCGCCAGCGTTCGTCCTGAGCCAGGATCAAACTCTCCGAAAAAGTACAAAACCGAAGTTTTGCTTTTCGCCAGTTTGACTGACTACCTATGATGTATCATAGGATTTTTTATAAAAACTCGAATTAACAGGTACGTTTTGTCTTGTTTAGTTTTCAAAGATCATATTGGTGGAGCCTAGCGGGATCGAACCGCTGACCTCCTGCGTGCAAGGCAGGCGCTCTCCCAGCTGAGCTAAGGCCCCATAAAAGATGGTCGGGAAGACAGGATTCGAACCTGCGACCCCTTGGTCCCAAACCAAGTGCTCTACCAAGCTGAGCTACTTCCCGATCTTAATGGCGCGCCCGAGAGGAGTCGAACCCCTAACCTTTTGATCCGTAGTCAAACGCTCTATCCAATTGAGCTACGGGCGCTTATTTTATAATGCCGAGGGCCGGACTTGAACCGGCACGGTAGTCACCTACCGCAGGATTTTAAGTCCTGTGTGTCTGCCAATTCCACCACCCCGGCGTGGATGGTATAAGCGGAAGACGGGATTCGAACCCGCGACCCCCACCTTGGCAAGGTGGTGTTCTACCACTGAACTACTTCCGCATTACAGGATTTCTTTATGTTGTTTGGCAATGCGGGTGAAGGGACTTGAACCCCCACGTCATAAAGACACTAGATCCTAAGTCTAGCGCGTCTGCCAATTCCGCCACACCCGCATGAAAATGGTGAGCCATGAAGGACTCGAACCTTCGACCCTCTGATTAAAAGTCAGATGCTCTACCAACTGAGCTAATGGCTCGCTTTTAAAGCGACTTGTCTATCTTACCATATGAAAGTGGTGCCGGCAAGAGGACTTGAACCCCCAACCTACTGATTACAAGTCAGTTGCTCTACCAGTTGAGCTACACCGGCTTTATCTATCCTAACATTATGTAAGAATAAATATGGTGGAGGATGACGGGCTCGAACCGCCGACCCTCTGCTTGTAAGGCAGATGCTCTCCCAGCTGAGCTAATCCTCCATATTATGTCGTTTCGAATGTCTCTCGATCTGACAAATAGTATTATATAACGATAAGATATTGTTTGTAAAGACTTTTTTAAAATAATTTTTGAATTTATTTTAAAGCTATTTTTTCACATCTTTTCGTTAAGGCACCTAAAGAAGTTTACCACTTGTCTCTTCATTTTAAAAGTCTTTTTTTCATTTTTTTTATGTTTTTTGTTAAAAAGGGCATTAATAGCGCTTTTTCAATGTAAAAACAGCTCTTTTAAAGCTGAAAAATGTTTGTTTTATTCCTTAAATCCTCAGATAACGTGCATATAGAAACGAATTTTTTTATTATTTTATTTTTCCGAGAAACCATTTTGTATATTTGCTTTATATTAAATTGATCCTGGTCATTTTCCAAAAATTCGTCTCAGTGTTCCCTTGCCTCATCAAACATTGTGGTGCTTAACTCAAATCTTCCTCCCCTCTCTCATTAGCAAACCAAGATGCCCTTTGCTCTCTTATGTAGGTTTCAATGATCTAGCAGCAAGCGCAGTTCGCTACATATGGTTGCCAGAGGAGAAGATCCTTTTTAGACATGTTTACTCTTTCGATGTTGACTCTTAGCAAGATGAGCGAGCGACGAGATTGGATGATAAGAATTTTATAGAATGTCTAGAATTCCAGTGAAGGGGATGAAATGAATGAGTTATTGAGAATGTAGTGAAAGACCACTATTTTTAATATAAATAGATATATCATTTATTAAAACACAAAAAAGACCAGTTCCGATTGGAACTGATCCTTTGAAAAGCTTGGCGGCGTCCTACTCTCACAGGGGGAAACCCCCAACTACCATCGGCGCTGAAGAGCTTAACTTCCGTGTTCGGTATGGGAACGGGTGTGACCTCTTCGCTATCGCCACCAAACCTGATGGAGAGAATGTTCTCTCAAAACTAGATAACAATGTTCATTTTTCACATTAGAATATAGGTTAAGTCCTCGATCTATTAGTATCTGTCAGCTCCACGTGTCACCACGCTTCCACCTCAGACCTATCAACCTGATCATCTTTCAGGGATCTTACTTCCTTGCGGAATGGGAAATCTCATCTTGAGGGGGGCTTCATGCTTAGATGCTTTCAGCACTTATCCCGTCCGCACATAGCTACCCAGCGATGCCCTTGGCAGAACAACTGGTACACCAGCGGTGCGTCCATCCCGGTCCTCTCGTACTAAGGACAGCTCCTCTCAAATTTCCTGCGCCCGCGACGGATAGGGACCGAACTGTCTCACGACGTTCTGAACCCAGCTCGCGTACCGCTTTAATGGGCGAACAGCCCAACCCTTGGGACCGACTACAGCCCCAGGATGCGATGAGCCGACATCGAGGTGCCAAACCTCCCCGTCGATGTGGACTCTTGGGGGAGATAAGCCTGTTATCCCCGGGGTAGCTTTTATCCGTTGAGCGATGGCCCTTCCATGCGGAACCACCGGATCACTAAGCCCGACTTTCGTCCCTGCTCGACTTGTAGGTCTCGCAGTCAAGCTCCCTTGTGCCTTTACACTCTGCGAATGATTTCCAACCATTCTGAGGGAACCTTTGGGCGCCTCCGTTACATTTTAGGAGGCGACCGCCCCAGTCAAACTGCCCACCTGACACTGTCTCCCTGCCCGATAAGGGCAGCGGGTTAGAAGGTCAATACAGCCAGGGTAGTATCCCACCGATGCCTCCACCGAAGCTAGCGCTCCGGTTTCCAAGGCTCCTACCTATCCTGTACAAGCTGTACCAACATTCAATATCAGGCTGCAGTAAAGCTCCACGGGGTCTTTCCGTCCTGTCGCGGGTAACCTGCATCTTCACAGGTACTATAATTTCACCGAGTCTCTCGTTGAGACAGTGCCCAGATCGTTGCGCCTTTCGTGCGGGTCGGAACTTACCCGACAAGGAATTTCGCTACCTTAGGACCGTTATAGTTACGGCCGCCGTTTACTGGGGCTTCAATTCGCACCTTCGCTTACGCTAAGCGCTCCTCTTAACCTTCCAGCACCGGGCAGGCGTCAGCCCCTATACTTCGCCTTACGGCTTCGCAGAGACCTGTGTTTTTGCTAAACAGTCGCCTGGGCCTATTCACTGCGGCTTCTCGGGGCTTTAACACCCTAAGAAGCACCCCTTCTCCCGAAGTTACGGGGTCATTTTGCCGAGTTCCTTAACGAGAGTTCTCTCGATCACCTTAGGATTCTCTCCTCGCCTACCTGTGTCGGTTTGCGGTACGGGCACCTCTCACCTCGCTAGAGGCTTTTCTTGGCAGTGTGGAATCAGGAACTTCGCTACTAAATTTCGCTCGCCATCACAGCTCAGCCTTCACGGGAAACGGATTTGCCTATTTCCCAGCCTAACTGCTTGGACGCGGATATCCAATACCGCGCTTACCCTATCCTCCTGCGTCCCCCCATTGCTCAAATGGTGAGGAGGTGGTACAGGAATATCAACCTGTTGTCCATCGCCTACGCCTTTCGGCCTCGGCTTAGGTCCCGACTAACCCTGAGCGGACGAGCCTTCCTCAGGAAACCTTAGGCATTCGGTGGACGGGATTCTCACCCGTCTTTCGCTACTCATACCGGCATTCTCACTTCTAAGCGCTCCACCAGTCCTTCCGGTCTGACTTCACTGCACTTAGAACGCTCTCCTACCACTGTTCGTAAGAACAGTCCGCAGCTTCGGTGATACGTTTAGCCCCGGTACATTTTCGGCGCAGAGTCACTCGACCAGTGAGCTATTACGCACTCTTTAAATGGTGGCTGCTTCTAAGCCAACATCCTGGTTGTCTAAGCAACTCCACATCCTTTTCCACTTAACGTATACTTTGGGACCTTAGCTGGCGGTCTGGGCTGTTTCCCTTTCGACTACGGATCTTATCACTCGCAGTCTGACTCCCAAGGATAAGTCATCGGCATTCGGAGTTTGACTGAATTCGGTAACCCGGTAGGGGCCCCTAGTCCAATCAGTGCTCTACCTCCGAGACTCTTACCTTGAGGCTAGCCCTAAAGCTATTTCGGAGAGAACCAGCTATCTCCAGGTTCGATTGGCATTTCACCCCTACCCACACCTCATCCCCGCACTTTTCAACGTGCGTGGGTTCGGGCCTCCATTCAGTGTTACCTGAACTTCACCCTGGACATGGGTAGATCACCTGGTTTCGGGTCTACGACCACGTACTCATGCGCCCTATTCAGACTCGCTTTCGCTGCGGCTCCGCATCTTCTGCTTAACCTTGCACGGGATCGTAACTCGCCGGTTCATTCTACAAAAGGCACGCCATCACCCGTTAACGGGCTCTGACTACTTGTAGGCACACGGTTTCAGGATCTATTTCACTCCCCTTCCGGGGTGCTTTTCACCTTTCCCTCACGGTACTGGTTCACTATCGGTCACTAGGGAGTATTTAGCCTTGGGAGATGGTCCTCCCGGATTCCGACGGAATTTCACGTGTTCCGCCGTACTCAGGATCCACTCTGGAGAGAACAACATTTCAGTTACAGGGCTGTTACCTTCTTTGGCGGGCCTTTCCAGACCTCTTCGCTTATATCGTTCCTTTGTAACTCCGTATAGAGTGTCCTACAACCCCAAGAGGCAAGCCTCTTGGTTTGGGCTGTTCCCGTTTCGCTCGCCGCTACTCAGGGAATCGCATTTGCTTTCTCTTCCTCCGGGTACTTAGATGTTTCAGTTCCCCGGGTATGCCTTCTCATACTCTATGTATTCAAGTATGGATACTACTCCATTACGAGCAGTGGGTTTCCCCATTCGGAAATCTCCGGATCAAAGCTTGCTTACAGCTCCCCGAAGCATATCGGTGTTCGTCCCGTCCTTCATCGGCTCCTAGTGCCAAGGCATCCACCGTGCGCCCTTTCTAACTTAACCATTTCTTACTTTAGAAAGAATCACTATGTGTGATGAACTTTGCATTGCATTCAATGTGAATGTATTACTTATTGTTATCTAGTTTTCAAAGAACAATCCTGTCTCGCTAGAGACATGTTTTGAAGGAATGATCCTTCAAAACTAAACAAGACGAAAACGCACACTGCTCCATATATCCTTAGAAAGGAGGTGATCCAGCCGCACCTTCCGATACGGCTACCTTGTTACGACTTCACCCCAATCATCTGCCCCACCTTCGGCGGCTGGCTCCATAAAGGTTACCTCACCGACTTCGGGTGTTGCAAACTCTCGTGGTGTGACGGGCGGTGTGTACAAGGCCCGGGAACGTATTCACCGCGGCATGCTGATCCGCGATTACTAGCGATTCCAGCTTCACGCAGTCGAGTTGCAGACTGCGATCCGAACTGAGAACAGATTTGTGGGATTGGCTAAACCTTGCGGTCTCGCAGCCCTTTGTTCTGTCCATTGTAGCACGTGTGTAGCCCAGGTCATAAGGGGCATGATGATTTGACGTCATCCCCACCTTCCTCCGGTTTGTCACCGGCAGTCACCTTAGAGTGCCCAACTGAATGCTGGCAACTAAGATCAAGGGTTGCGCTCGTTGCGGGACTTAACCCAACATCTCACGACACGAGCTGACGACAACCATGCACCACCTGTCACTCTGTCCCCGAAGGGAAAGCCCTATCTCTAGGGTTGTCAGAGGATGTCAAGACCTGGTAAGGTTCTTCGCGTTGCTTCGAATTAAACCACATGCTCCACCGCTTGTGCGGGCCCCCGTCAATTCCTTTGAGTTTCAGTCTTGCGACCGTACTCCCCAGGCGGAGTGCTTAATGCGTTAGCTGCAGCACTAAGGGGCGGAAACCCCCTAACACTTAGCACTCATCGTTTACGGCGTGGACTACCAGGGTATCTAATCCTGTTCGCTCCCCACGCTTTCGCTCCTCAGCGTCAGTTACAGACCAGAGAGTCGCCTTCGCCACTGGTGTTCCTCCACATCTCTACGCATTTCACCGCTACACGTGGAATTCCACTCTCCTCTTCTGCACTCAAGTTTCCCAGTTTCCAATGACCCTCCCCGGTTGAGCCGGGGGCTTTCACATCAGACTTAAGAAACCGCCTGCGAGCCCTTTACGCCCAATAATTCCGGACAACGCTTGCCACCTACGTATTACCGCGGCTGCTGGCACGTAGTTAGCCGTGGCTTTCTGGTTAGGTACCGTCAAGGTGCAAGCAGTTACTCTTGCACTTGTTCTTCCCTAACAACAGAGCTTTACGATCCGAAAACCTTCATCACTCACGCGGCGTTGCTCCGTCAGACTTTCGTCCATTGCGGAAGATTCCCTACTGCTGCCTCCCGTAGGAGTCTGGGCCGTGTCTCAGTCCCAGTGTGGCCGATCACCCTCTCAGGTCGGCTACGCATCGTCGCCTTGGTGAGCCGTTACCTCACCAACTAGCTAATGCGCCGCGGGTCCATCTGTAAGTGACAGCCGAAACCGTCTTTCATCCTTGAACCATGCGGTTCAAGGAACTATCCGGTATTAGCTCCGGTTTCCCGGAGTTATCCCAGTCTTACAGGCAGGTTACCCACGTGTTACTCACCCGTCCGCCGCTAACATCCGGGAGCAAGCTCCCTTCTGTCCGCTCGACTTGCATGTATTAGGCACGCCGCCAGCGTTCGTCCTGAGCCAGGATCAAACTCTCCGAAAAAGTACAAAACCGAAGTTTTGCTTTTCGCCAGTTTGACTGACTACCTATGATGTATCATAGGATTTTTTTATAAAAACTCGAATTAACAGGTACGTTTTGTCTTGTTTAGTTTTCAAAGATCATTTTCGTTATCGCTCGTAAGCGACTTTAATATCTTAACATTTCGCTTTGGTTGAAGTCAAGAACTTTTTTCATTTTCTTTTTTCAACCTCGTTGCTGTTTTGCGGCAACGAATAATAATATACCATCTGGATTCTTTTCTTGCAATAGTTTTTTTGAAAAAAGTTTCATTTTATGAAAAATAAAAAGCGCCACAGATCAAATGGCGCTTTTGTTGATGTATTAACGGTTTCTCATTTGCGGAAAAAGCAGTACATCTCTGATTGATGGAGAATTTGTTAGCAGCATGATTAATCGGTCGATACCGATTCCTAGTCCACCTGTTGGCGGCATGCCATATTCTAAAGCTTCAACAAAATCGTCATCCATGAGATGCGCTTCGTCATTTCCTTCTTCACGTTCTTTTAATTGAGCTTCAAAACGTTCTCTTTGGTCGATTGGATCATTCAGCTCGGTGAATGCATTTGCATGCTCGCGGCGCACGATGAATAGCTCAAAGCGGTCCGTGAAGCGCGGGTCTTCAGGATTTTTCTTAGCTAATGGAGAAATCTCAACTGGGTGCCCGTAAATAAAAGTAGGCTGAACCAGTGTTTCTTCTACTTTTTGCTCGAAGAACTCATTGATAATATGACCTACTGTCATGTTTTTTGTGATTTCAACATCGTGATCAGCAGCATGCTGTTTTGCTTCTTCTACAGACATCTCCTGCCAGAAGTCTACACCTGTTGCTTCTTTGACTGCTTCAACCATATGGAGTCTCTTCCATTCAGGTTTTAGATCAATTTGATCTTCTCCATATTGAATTGTTGTTGTTCCCAGCACCTCTTGGGCAATATGAGCAATCAAGTTTTCCGTTAGGTTCATGATGTCTTTATAGTCTGCATATGCTTCATACAGCTCAATCATAGTAAATTCCGGGTTATGACGAGTTGAGACTCCTTCATTACGGAATACGCGACCAATCTCGTATACTTTCTCTAGACCACCGACAATTAGACGTTTTAAATGCAGCTCGATCGCAATACGCATATAAAGCGGCATATCAAGTGCATTGTGATGAGTAATGAAAGGACGAGCTGATGCACCACCAGGGATGCTATGCATTGTTGGTGTTTCAACTTCTAGGTATCCTTTTGAATCTAAGTATCTTCTCATTGATTGAATGATTTTGCTTCGCATGATGAACGTCTGCTTACTTTCTGGATTGACAATCAGGTCAAGGTAACGCTGACGATAGCGTTGTTCTACATCTTTTAGTCCGTGATATTTATCAGGGAGCGGGCGAAGTGCTTTTGTAAGAACCTCAAAGCTAGTCGCTTTAATTGAAAGTTCTCCTACATTCGTTTTAAATACGGTTCCCGTCACACCGATAATATCGCCTAGGTCCGAGCTTTTGAATAATTCGTAAGCTTCTTCTCCTACACTATCTTTACGTACATAGATTTGAATTTGTCCTTCTAAGTCTTGAATGTGTGCAAAGCCAGCTTTCCCTTTTCCGCGTTTTGTCATCATACGGCCAGCAATTGTTACTTGAGCTGCTTTTTCTTCTAAGTCTTCTTTTGAAAACTCGTCATATTCAGCAATAATTTGTGCGGATTGATGAGAACGGTCATATCGTTCACCGAATGGATCGATACCCTCTTCTCTCATTTTATTCATTTTGTCACGTCTTACTTGGAATTGATCATTTAATTCTTCGTTATTAAGCCCTTCATTACTCATTTATATCACTCCAATAATGTATTTTGCAGAGAAAAGCAGAAAAACTGCCAGTACGTGCACTAGCAGTGAGCTACAAAAAGAAAGATAGTCTTATCCTACTTTTATTCTTTGAAGCTCTTTTGCCTCGGCTTCGATCGTAAAGTCATCTAGAACTTTTACAAGCTCCGCTCTCGTTTCACTTTGATTGATTTGGTTTCTTACATCTGCATTGCCTCGGACACCTTTTAAGTACCATGCTGCATGTTTTCTCATTTCTCTGACAGCCACATGCTCGCCTTTCAGGTCTATGAGTCTGTCTAAGTGAAGTTTGCACACAGACATTTTCTCACGCACATTAGGCTCTTCTTTTAGTTCACCCGTTTCTAAATAATGAACCGTCCGGTAAATCATCCACGGGTTTCCTAGTGCGGCTCTTCCGATCATGACAGCATCTGCACCCGTTTCATCAAGCATACGTTTTGCATCTTGAGGGGTTTTGACATCTCCATTGCCGATGACTGGAATGGAAACAGATTGTTTGACCTCTTTTATAATATCCCAATTCGCTGTTCCTTCGTACATCTGCACACGTGTCCGTCCGTGAAGCGCAACCGCTTGGCCACCTGCTCGTTCAACAGCACGGGCATTGTCGATAGCGAAAATATGGTCTTCGTCCCAACCCATTCTCATTTTCACAGTAACAGGTTTATCTACAGCTTCTACGACTGCGGATACCATTTCGTAAATCTTGTTTGGATCCAGCAGCCATTTCGCTCCTGCGTCACATTTCGTGATCTTTGGTACAGGACATCCCATATTAATATCAATAATGTCCGCCGTTGTATTCTGGTCTACAAACTTGGCCGCTTCTACGAGCGTGTCCTTTTCTCCCCCAAATATCTGAAGGCTCAACGGTTTTTCACGTTCATCAATGTACAGCATGCCCATCGTTCTGGCATTATTAATCAAGATCGCTTTGTCACTGACCATTTCAGCGCAGACTAAGCCCGCTCCAAACTCTTTCACCGTGAGTCTGAAAGCAGAGTTACACACACCAGCCATTGGTGCGAGCACTACTTTGTTTTTAATCTCGATATCTCCGATTTTAAACATCATGTCCCCTCCTTTCTTCTTCAAGAATTGGTGAAAGTTCTTCCACCGTTATATTTAAAGCATCTGCTATTTGACCAACCATTTGGTTTGTTGGTAATCGATTGCCTCGCTCAATTTCCCCTAAGACAGAGACAGAGATGCCCAGTCTTTTGGCGAACCCTTCCTGAGTATACCCTTTTAGCTTTCGGTATGCACGAATTCTTCTACCCCACATGTCTTTTTCCATATGCTTACACCTTCTTGGTCTGTTACGGCGTTTATCTGGGCTTCGCCGATTTCTGGGCAAATCTCACTCATCGGAACAAGAACGAATAAACGTTCGTACATTCTAGGATGCGGCACTACAAGTTGTTCTGTTTCAATATTTTCACGATTATAAAGTAAAATGTCAAGATCAGCTGTCCGTGGACCCCACCTCACTTCTCTTGTTCTGCCTAACTCCTGCTCAATGTTCTGAGTCAGTGATAGAAGTTCTTCAGGACGAAGCGAGGTAGAAATCTTCACAGCCATGTTCAAGAAGTCATCCTGATTCTCGTAACCTACAGGTGTTGTCTCATATATAGATGAAATGGATTCAACTTGAACACCTGGATGTTCGTGAAGTTTTTTGACAGCTTCTTTTAAGTAGGTTTCCTTTTTTCCTATGTTTGAGCCTAAAGCGATATATGCTGTATTGTTCATGCGCGTGATCTCGTCATTTCAATGGCAACAGACTGATAGTGTCCTGGAATTGGCGGATCTGGTTTGATTACTTTTACTGTACATTCTTGAACTGTCGGAAAGTCCTTTAACACTTGGTTTGCAATTCTTTCTGTCAGCGTTTCAACGAGGTTCACTGGGTCCCCTTCTACAATATTTTTGCAGATGTTGTAGAGCTCAGCATAGTTGATGGTCTCATTTAGGTCATCCGTTTGTCCTGCCTTACTTAAATCAAGTGAAGCTGTTAGGTCCACACGAAAGCGCTGGCCTAGTTTATTCTCTTCTGCAAATACACCGTGATAGCCGTAAAATTCCATTCCGTTTACATATACTTTATCGATGATAAGCGCCTCCTTTATTCAGCATGGCATCCATCATTTTTGCCATTCTTGCGATTTCTTTTACATCGTGCACTCGGACCATCGCGCTGCCCTTTTGAATCCCAAGACAGACCGTCGCACCCGTTCCTTCAGTACGTTCTTCAGGCGGCAGGTCTAAAACTGCACCGATGAATCGTTTGCGGGATGTTGCTAGAAGCAGCGGATACCCTAGGTGGCAAAAATGTTCAAGTTCATTCATGACCATGAGGTTGTCAGTTTTATTTTTCGCAAATCCTACACCAGGGTCTAATATAATCATGTCATCACGGACACCCGCTTGTTTTACAATTTGAACACTTTCTTTCAGATCTGCAATCATATCTGAAATCAGATGGGTGTAATTCCGCTCTGGTCGATTGTGCATTAAGATGATTGGCACGTTGTGCTTCGCTGCCACATGCGCCATTTGAGGATCAGCTTTCGCCCCCCATACATCATTAATGATTGAGGCTCCCGCTTTCACTGCCTCATCTGCGACATGGGCTTTATACGTATCAATAGAAATAGGTATGTCCAATTCTTTTGTGATCTTCTCAATGACAGGAATGACCCTTGAAAGCTCCTCTTGCTCTGAGACAAGTGCCGCCCCCGGCCGAGTCGATTCACCGCCAATATCAATAATATGCGCCCCATCTTCTATGAGCTGCGTTGCATGAGCCAGCGCTTTATCAATTTGATTGAATTTTCCTCCATCTGAAAAAGAGTCCGGTGTGACATTTAAAATGCCCATGACCAATGTCTTTTCTTCATAACTAAGGGTATGGTGCTTGGCTTGTATGATTTTAGGCTGCTTTATCAATTGTTGTGTCATTGTGTCCACCTACTCTTTATGTTCTAGACGTTCTTTTGTATATTCTGTTCTCAGCTTGGTCGAAATCGTTCGGTTGTGGTTTTGCAGGACGATGTCTCCGATATTTTTAAAAGGCACAATTCCCTGAACCGAATTGGTCATCCACGCCTCATCAGCTGAGAGCAAGTGCGAGAGTGGATATCTTCCTTCTATTAGTGGGATCCCCGAAGCTTGCAGCGTTTCGATACAATATCGACGGGTAACCCCGTTTAAAATGCCGGTATCAAGTGAAGGTGTATAGATCACATCTTTTTTTCGCCAAAATAGATTTGACGTAATTCCTTCTGCCACATCGTCTTCTTTTGTTAAAAAGATCCCTTCTACCGACGGATCGTTCCCTACTTCTCTTTTCGCCAGCAGGTTGTTCATGTAATGATGCGACTTGAGCCGTCTTGGACCTTCCGGTGTGTTTCTTCTTGTATCAAGAATGATTCCCTGTTTTTCATCTACTATTGATTCAGGCCGGAATGGGGAGATCATCACAAAAACAACAGGCTCCTCATAAGGGTCTGCAGAAAATCCATTGCCTCTGCCCGCAGAAACATTGAAGCGGATCCTCGCATGACCGTCCGTTATTTGGTTTTGATTGAATAATGTATGAATGATGTCGAGTACAAATGGTTTCTCTATTGTGGATTCGATGCAAAGGTCACGCAATGATTGATTGAGCCTTTCAAGATGCCAGTCTAACAAGAAGACTTGTCCTGCTAGAGAGGTAAATGTTTCGAATACACCGATGCCATATAGAAAACCATGATCAAAAGGAGAAAGAGTCGCGTCTTTCTCCTCTATATACTGACCGTCCAGGTAAATGATCATGCGTTTACTTCATTCCCCTTTTTACGATAGGTTTCAATGAAATTTCTGAGCATTTCTTTACCGAAGGACGTCATAATCGATTCTGGATGGAATTGAACACTTTCAATCGGAAGTTCTTTATGGCGAATGGCCATGAGTTCGCCTTCCTTTGTGCTCGCTGTTCTGACAAAGCACTCCGGTAGCGTCTCGTCTTTAACAATTAATGAATGATATCTCGTTGCGACAAGCGGATTTTGGAGTCCCGTGAAGACACCTTTGCCGTCATGTTCAATTTCTGATGTTTTCCCATGCATTAACCGCTCCGCACGAATGACATCTCCACCAAATACTTGTGCAATGGATTGATGACCTAAACAGACACCGAAGATCGGAATCTTCCCAGCAAAATGTTTGATCGCTTCCATACTAATTCCTGCTTCATCCGGACTGCAAGGTCCTGGAGAAATCATCAGAAAGTCTGGCTTGAGCTCTTCAATTTCTTGAATAGTGACTTGATCGTTTCGTTTTACAATCAGTTCTTCCCCAAGCTCACCTAAATACTGGACCAGGTTGTACGTAAATGAATCGTAATTATCAATCATTAATATCATACTCTGCTCACCTCTAACTCAAAATAGTCTCTTCTTTGCTCAACTGTAATGCTTTTTTCACTGCATAGGCTTTTTTAATCGATTCTTTGTATTCGTGCTTTGGTACAGAATCGATGACAATGCCTGCACCTGACTGCATGAAGGCTCTGCCCCCTGTACAATAAGCCGTACGAATAACGATATTAAAATGCATATCTTGATTGAATCCAAACCAGCCTATAGATCCAGTATAAAGCCCACGTCTTGTTGGCTCAAGTTCTTCTATGATTTCCATTGTTCTCACTTTTGGCGCACCTGTAATCGTGCCGCCTGGGAATACAGCTCTCATGACATCTACCGCATCACAATCATCACGCAGCTCCCCTTGGACATTTGATACAATGTGCATCACGTGTGAATATTTCTCAATGGCCATAAACTCGTTCACCTTGACTGAGCCATAAGTAGACACTCGTCCAAGATCATTCCGCTCAAGATCAACGAGCATCACATGTTCTGCGCGTTCTTTTTCATCTTCAATGAGTTCTTTTGCCAGCGCTTGATCTTCCGCATCATCCTTGCCTCTTGATCTTGTGCCAGCGATCGGTCTTGTTTCGAGCTGAATGCCTTTTTTCTTAATAAGCAGCTCTGGAGATCCACAGACAATTTGGAAATCTGGCGTGTGCAGATATGACATATATGGAGATGGATTCACGTGACGTAATGTTTTGTATAAATGATATGGGTGGGTATGAAGCTGTTCATCTTGTCTAATGGATAGGTTCACTTGGAACACGTCACCGCTGGCGATATATTGTTTAATCGTTTCTACAGCTTCCCCGAAAGCTTCTTCAGTAAAAGGTGCAGCAGGTACACATTCCGAAGAAGACACATTGACAGGTGAATGTGCTGATTCTTCTGATGTGCTTGTCCAGCTTTGCTTTAATTCTTCGAGTCTTTGATGAACTTCACTGACAGGTTCGTCTCCTTCTGTATGAGTCATCAGCCAGAGGACGTCTTTATTATGATCAAAGACAGCGACATCATTGAATACGAGGAAATACAAATCAGGCGTCTTCAAATCATCGATGGACAGCATTTTAAAATGCTCGATATATCTTGCGTAATCATAGCTTAAAAATCCAATCGCTCCACCTTGGAAGTCAGGATATTCATCGTTCGTTTCGGTTTGTAGGGTTTGAAACCAATCAGCAAATGCCCTAAAAGGATCTCCCTCTTTGAACAACACCTCATTCTGATAATGGATGGTGGTCATCCCGTCCTTCCCTTTCGCTTTAGCGATCGGATGAATGCCGGCAATACTGTATTCTCCGCCACGTGCACTTTCAAGAAGGACGTGATGTGATTCATGAGCCGTTAATTGTTCGTATCGTTTCAAGAATGCATCTTTCGTAAAAGGAATTTTGATGCCCATCGGCCTACGTTGTGTCATGTAATCATCCTTTTTCATTTTCATTAATCTTATTGTAATGCAATCCAATTTATTTAGAAAATAGTATTTGCTTTCCATCTTCAGAATTCATAAAAAAACCCCAGCAAATGCTGGGGTGTATTGTTTAATCAAATTGATAAAGCGGCGTACTAAGGTAACGTTCACCGTTACTTGGAATAATCGCTAGAACTTTTTTCCCTTTACCAAGCTTCTTCGCTGTTTGAAGCGCTGCATAAATGGCTGCTCCTGAAGATATACCACCAAGGATTCCTTCTTCTTTCGCTGCCTTTCTTGCAAGTTCAAATGCATCTTCGTTTTTCACTTGGATAATGCCGTCATATACTTCTGTGTTCAAGATAGATGGAACAAAGCCTGCTCCGATGCCTTGAATTTTATGCGGACCTGGTTTCCCGCCTGATAGTACAGGAGAATCTGTTGGTTCTACCGCATAAAGCTGAATAGATGGAATGGCTTCTTTCAGGACTTCACCAGCACCTGTAATCGTACCACCCGTACCAACTCCTGCAATAAATGCATCAAGTTCGCCGTCAAACTGTTCAAGAATCTCTTTCCCTGTTGTGCGGCGGTGAATCTCAGCGTTGGCTTCATTGCTGAACTGCTGAGGCATGAAGTATCCGTGCTCTTCCGCTAATTCTTCTGCTTTTTTGATGGCACCTTTCATTCCTTCTGCACCCGGTGTTAAGACAAGCTCTGCACCGTAAGCGCGTAAAAGGTTGCGGCGCTCCTGACTCATTGTATCCGGCATAACTAAAATCGCATTGATTCCTTTTGCAGCCGCGACCATCGCAAGACCGATTCCTGTGTTTCCGCTTGTTGGCTCAATGAGTGTGTCACCAGCTTTTAATGTACCTTTTGCTTCAGCATCTTCGATCATCGCTAACGCAATACGATCTTTTACACTGCTGCCTGGGTTCATATATTCAAGTTTCAAGTAGACATCCGCACTGTCTTCATCTACTAAACGGTTTAATTTAACGACTGGTGTATTTCCTATTAGTTCAAAAACTGAATTTGCAATACGAGCCATCACTAACACCTCTATCTCCGAGTAATTTTATTGTATTAATATTAAATTATCAATTTCGAAAAATTTTGTCAATGCTTTTAGTCCTGCTCTCCATCGTAAAACCATGTGACTTTTGCTTCTTTCCACAGGGTTTTGACATTCGCCTTTTCACCCAGATCTTCCATGGCGATCTGCCTTTTGATCTGATCTTTGACTTCTTCATAAGAGAAGGAGCGGCCATTTAATTTTTCTTTTAATTGTATGATGGCATAACCATTTTTGATCTCGATCGGCTCTTTCGTCCATTCATCTGGCTTAAGCTTTTGGGCTTCTTGTATGTATAGGGCTGGAATGCTTTCTTGCTCTTCTGTGACAAATCCAAGATCTCCGCCGTAAGGAGAGGTATATCGATCGGTGGATCGTTCAGCTGCTACAGCTTCGAAACTAGATCCGCCCTTTAAATCTTTTAACACACTTTGTGCCTCGTCTTTTGTTTTCACAACAATGTGGCGAATTCGGTATGAGTCATCATATTGATACAAGTCTTTGTTTTTTTCATAAAAGGATTTGGCTTCTTTTTCAGAAACGACCGCATCTCTCGTTAGAAGCTGTTCTAATAAAATTTGATAACGAATCTGCTCTTTCCATTCCTTTTCACTTGTATGACCGTCTTCGTAGAAATTATTAGATACCGCTTTCAGCATCAGCAGCTCACGATTGATCTCTTTTGGAGATACCTCCAGCTTGTTTTCTTTCGCAAGTTGATTGACTACCTTCTGATTAATCATTTGTTCAAGTGTTGCCTTTCCGTAGCGGTCTTCCATTTTCTTTAACCATTCTTGACGTGTCACTTTCTCTTTCCCAATAGAAGCAATTTCTTCACCGCTCTTCCCATTTGAAGAAGCCTGCGACATTTGTGACTTTGTTAATACATATGCAATGACAACGGCATTAATCATGAGCAGAACGAGGATAAATGTCCATACCACTCTTGCTTTCAGTCTCATCTTTCGTCTCCTTTCCATTCTAAAAAGAAAACCCGCTGCTTAGAGCTTAGCGGGTTATTTCTTCACGTAGCTCTTCTAGCTCTTCTTTTGTAAATACATACGTTTCGTTACAAAAATGGCATTGAGCTTCTGCTTGTCCGTCTTGTTCAATCATATCCTCAATTTCGGCTTTCCCTAGGCTGATAATACCGTTGGCAAACCGTTCTTTTGAGCAGTTACAAGAAAATTCGACAGGTACAGTTTCTAAGATTTGAGGTTTTTCACCGAGCACTTCTTCTAAAATTTCTTCAGGAGTCATCCCTTTTTCAATCAGTTTAGAGATCGGTTCAATGGTTGATAATCTCTTTTCGAGTCTTTCGATGACTGCATCTTCTGTTCCAGGCAGCAATTGAATGATGAAACCGCCTGCTGCAAGGATCGAGTTGTCTGGATTGACAAGAACACCCACACCTACAGAGGATGGCACTTGTTCAGAGGAGACCAGGTAATAAGTAAAGTCATCTCCAATTTCACCTGAGACAATTTCCGTTTGCCCTGTAAAGTGGTCTTTCAGTCCGATATCTTTGACAACACTTAACGTTCCAGATGTTCCAACAGCACGTCTAACGTCCAGCTTCCCATGTTCATTTAAATCAAAGTGAACTTGTGGGTTTGAGACATATCCGCGCACCTGACCTTTTGCGTTTCCATCTGCAATGATGGCTCCGATTGGCCCACCGCCTTCAATTTTGACAGTTAATTTATTCTCGCCTTTCAGCATGGCTCCCATCATGACAGTCGCTGTCATGGTTCTGCCGATAGCAGCTGAAGCAGTTGGCCACGTATGGTGTCTTCTCTGCGCTTCGTTGATTGTATCTGTTGTGTTCGCAGCATACGCACGGACTTTCCCGTCATATGCTAACGCTTTAACTAAATAATCCATTTTGATTAAACCCTCCTATAATACACCGACACGATTGCGTTCATAAATTAATTGGAGTCCTTTTAATGTGAGGAACGGATCGACAATATCAATACAGTCTGATTCATTTCCAATCAATGTAGACAAACCGCCTGTTGCAATGACTTTCGGTGTTTGTTTGGCTTGCTGCTTCATCCGTTTCACTATTCCCTCGACTTGACCAACATATCCATACAGGATACCTGATTGCATCGCACTAATCGTGTTTTTCCCTACGATATGATCCGGACGAACAATTTCAATCCTTGGCAGCTTAGCCGCTCTTGTATATAAAGCCTCTGTTGAGATGGTAATACCCGGTGCAATTGCGCCACCCATGTATTGTTTTTGTTCATTGATATAGCAGTAGGTTGTGGCTGTTCCAAAGTCTACCACAATGAGAGGCGCCCCATACAGGTGAATGGCCGCCACTGCGTTCACAATTCGATCAGCGCCGACTTCCTTTGGATTGTCACACATAATGTTTAATCCAGTCTTCATGCCAGGCCCAACGATTTGAGGAGTAATGTGAAAATACTTTTCGCACATTCTTTCCAGAGCAAACATCATTGGCGGGACAACAGAAGAAATGATAATCCCTTCTATCTGATCAAACATCAGCCCTACATAGTCAAATAAGGATCGGATTGCCATACCAAATTCATCTTCTGTTTTATGACGGCTTGTTTCAATCCGCCAATGGTAGTTCAAATCGCCATTATGATAAACACCTAAAACGGTATTTGTGTTTCCTACATCTATCACGAGTAACAACTTCATCACCACTTTGAATAGTGTCTCAAAAAGAGCATTTTTCGACTTTCTATCATACCATACACGAATTGAGTTCCATTTGTAAACAATTCGAAACCGATCCATTCATGAATCGAAATAAAAAAAAGCTGCCGGTGAGCCCGACAGCTTTTTATAGAAGGAGATTAGATCTCCTCGTCTTCTTCTTTTTTCTTGATGTTCACTTTCACATCATCGTTTTTCTCTTCGTCATCTGCGTATACACGCTCTGGAAGCTTTCCAGTTTCGTAAAGAGATTTAATTTGTTCAGCATCTAATGTTTCCACTTCTAGAAGAGCTTGTGCGATGATTTCTAGCTTATCTTTATTCTCAGTGAGAATTTGTTTCGCACGTTCGTAGCTTTCTTTGATGAAGCGCTGAACTTCTTGGTCAATTTCATAAGCGATCGCTTCACTATAATTCGGCTCGTTGTTAAAATCACGGCCAAGGAATACTTGACCTCCTTGTGCTTGACCGAATTGTAGAGGACCAAGTTTATCAGACATACCGAATTCTGTCACCATTCTTCTTGCAATACCTGTTGCACGCTGGAAGTCGTTGTGTGCGCCTGTACTAACTTCACCAAACGTAATTTCCTCTGCAACACGGCCGCCGAGCAAGCCGACGATTTTATCAAGAAGCTCTGGCTTCGTTTGGAAATAACGGTCTTCTCTTGGAAGCATGACCGCATATCCGCCTGCCTGACCACGAGGAACGATCGTTACTTTATGCACCATATCCGCTTCGTCTAGGATAAGCCCAATGACGGTATGACCTGCTTCATGGTACGCCACGATATTACGTTCTTTCTTCGAAATGACACGGCTTTTCTTAGCCGGTCCAGCAATGACACGGTCAGTTGCTTCGTCGATATCACGCATATCAATTTTCTTTTTGTTTTGACGGGCAGCAACAAGTGCTGCTTCGTTTAGTAAGTTCTCAAGATCTGCCCCAGAGAACCCTGGTGTTCTGCTTGCAATGGCTTTCAAGTTGACTGTATCATCAAGCGGTTTGTTTTTCGCATGAACCTTCAGTACTTCTTCACGACCAATGACATCTGGGCGGTCAACCGTAATTTGACGGTCAAAACGTCCCGGACGTAGCAATGCAGGATCTAGGATATCTGCACGGTTCGTTGCAGCAATGATAATAATCCCTTCGTTGGCACTAAAACCATCCATTTCAACAAGAAGCTGGTTAAGCGTTTGTTCACGCTCATCATGACCACCGCCAAGACCTGCTCCACGCTGACGACCCACTGCATCAATCTCATCAATAAAGATTAAGCAAGGTGCATTCTTTTTCGCATTTTCAAACAAATCACGTACACGTGATGCACCGACACCGACGAACATCTCGACGAAGTCAGAACCACTGATGCTGAAGAAAGGAACGCCTGCTTCTCCTGCAGATGCTCTCGCAAGCAATGTTTTACCTGTACCTGGAGGTCCTACTAGTAAAACCCCTTTAGGGATTCTTGCGCCAAGCTCCGCAAATTTACGTGGATCTTTTAAGAATTCAACCACTTCTACGAGCTCTTGTTTTTCTTCATCCGCACCGGCAACATCTTTAAATTTCACACGTTTCTTCTCTTCTGTGTAAAGCTTCGCCTTACTCTTACCAAAGTTCATGACACGGCTTCCACCGCCTTGAGCTTGGTTCAATAAGAAGAAGAACAGGATAAAGATGATAATGAACGGAATGATGGTTGTCAGAACTTGCAGCCATCCATTTGTTTCAGGGGCTGGTTCTACTTTTACATCTGTATTCTTCAGTGCACTGTAAATCTGGTCAACACCTTGACCATCTGGAACATGGGTAATGAAGTATTCATCTTTCTTCGCGCCATCTAATTGACCACGAATTTCATAAACCCCTCTTACAGGCTGGATGGAGATACTCTCCACTTTTCCCGCACTTAAATTTTGCGAAAATTTGCTGTAAGACATGTTCTCAGGCTTTTGATTAGGGGATCCTAACCAACTGACAACCCCTATCACAAGTAATAAAATAAGTATATAAAAAATCGTATTACGAAAAACCCGATTCATTCCTTACCTCCTCCCACAGTAAGCACAACTATGTTCAATAGTATCATAGAAAATCATTCCAACACAACCAATAACCTCATGTAAACGTGTGCTCATTAGCCTTCGTAAACAGATGGTTTTAACACTCCAATATACGGGAGGTTTCGGTAACGTTCGGCAAAATCCAATCCATAGCCAACAACAAATGCATCTGGTACTTCAAACCCAACATAATCTGCTTTGATGTCTGCTTTGCGGCCGCTTGGTTTATCAAGCAATGTCACAATTTTAATGGAGTTTGCTTTACGGTATCGGAAAAGCTCTACCAGATAACTCAAAGTTAACCCACTGTCGATGATATCTTCCATAATTAGAATATCTCTTCCTTCAACAGAAGTATCTAGATCTTTGATGATCTTCACTTCTCCAGAAGATACGGTAGACTTTCCGTAGCTAGATACATCCATAAAATCAAGCTCTAAATATGTATCAATGTGTTTGATCAGGTCTGCCATGAATGGAAGAGCCCCTTTCAAAACACCAATAGCCAGGGGAAATTTACCATCATAATCGCTGGTTAATGTTGCACCCAGTTCTTTCACTTTTAGCTGGATCTCTTCTTCTGAGATCAAAATCTTTTCAATATCTTGTTTCATGCTTTTGCTTGCCCCCTACAAATTTTCGTGCTGTCTATATTGTAATACAATGAGATCGCTGTTTGTCATATCAATTTCTTCAAAAACGGATTTTTTCAGACCTGGGATCCAGATGATTTGATGATCCGAGTCAGTGACGATCGGCCAGCTGTCTCTTTCTGCAAGAGGCACTTTTTTATCAATAAATATATCTTTCACCTTTTTTGATCCATTCATCCCTTTAAGTTTGATTCGATCACCGTTTTTTCGTGAGCGAATGATCAAAGGAAGACGAACATGATCTTTTTGAAGCAAGAAAAAATGGTTTCCGTTCCGTGCATCCTTCGGAACATGATTTGATACCAAGATAGACTGTCCATTCGGGAGAAAAAGTTCCTCGCCAAGCTCACCTTTTAAATGATGAGTATATGACTGATCTATGACAAGCGATCGTTCAAAGGTAAACATACAGTGATCATAAGATTTGACAGCTTGTAAACCTTTTGGCAAATCTAATGATCCAGACGGTTGATCAGTATGAGATAACCAGTCCAAAGTCCCTAGAATATGCTGGTTTGAAAACGCTGATTGAGTGTTTTCATAAAGATAGTTTAATATTAGTTGAATGCCTCTTCTTTGTAAAGGCAAAGGCAGGTCAAGCAAAGGCTTCGTTTTGATCTCAATTTGCTTAGGCGTTTGATTCGTAATGACTTGATGCATTTGATCCTTTGTTAATGCCTGCAAGTACTGCTCATCCTCAGTCAGCATGTCACTTACAAACTGAAAGCTTTCATGCACATGAGGTGCCTCTTCTTTTAACACGGGAAGAACGTGTCTTCTGATCCGGTTTCTCAAGTAGTCATCGGTGTGATTGCTTTGATCAATGACATAAGGAACTTGTTCTTTTTCGCAAGCAGTGAGTACATCATCCTTAGAATATCCAATCAGCGGACGAATCAGCCACCCTTCTTGAAAAGGGCGCTTTGCTTGCATACCTGCGAGTCCTATTCCAACAGTCCCTCTTGTCAGCCTCATCACCATTGTTTCTACTTGATCGTCTCCATGATGTGCAAGCGCTATAAATTGAGCGTTGTACTGTTCCATCAATTGACGAAAGAAAGCATATCTACACTCTCTTGCAGCTGCCTGTTTGTTTAAGCGGTTTTCTTTTGCATATTGGGTGACCTGTATACGAGCCGATTCAAAAAGGATCTCATGCTCTTTACAGTACGCTTCAACAAATGCCAAATCAGCAAAGGATTCTTCTCCTCTGAACATGTGATCTACATGGGCTGCAATCAGCTGAAAGGAACCTTTTCGACGTTTGTTTAGTTCATGCAGCAAGAGCATAGAATCTGGTCCGCCAGAAACCCCGACAATGACTGTCGTATTTTCAAGGAAAACATCATGTTTTTTCAAAAAAGATTCAATTCTATTCACAACTTCCTCCTCACAAAGAGCAGGTAATTTAAAGATATACATATCCTATCACTTTCATTAGCTCCAAGCAAAGAAGAAGCCTGCTTTTTTACAGCTCTATAATAGGAATAAAACCACATAGGCACAGTAAAGAGCGAGCACACTGCATAAGATGAGAATGGTTTCAAAAAGACCGCCTGATTTTTTGCGTACTGATGTTCTTTTCGCAGCAGCAGCTCTTGATCGTGAAGGTGCGGCCTGTTGATGTTGGGAAACAGCTGACTTTTGCCTATTTTGCTGTGATGGCTTCTTTTGTCGTGTTTTTCTTGAAGCAAGCAATTGTCCTTCTTTCAACATCGCGCTTTTCATGTCTGCCGCTGATTGATATTTGCCTTGGAGAGCCGCTTTTAACACCCTCTCATATCGCTTTAATAAAGGATGTCCTTCAATCGCTCGATAAAGCTGCTTTTCTGGTTCTGCCCCTTTTTTAAATTCTTTTTTATAGGCACAGTTCACCATGACCATACTTAAGGCAAATAGATCATAAGAAGGTTCTGCTTTTCTTGTACCGAAGCCCCAGTAGCCGCGGTCAAAAAACTCGGTGTATTCCTTAATCGCCCTTCCTGCCTTCGTTGTTCCTCCAACATCAATACAACGAATCGTAGCTGGGGGTCCTGAAACGATGAGATTATCAGGCTTCAAGTCACCGAAGATCCAGCCTTCCTTATGTAAGTGAGCAAGGTTAGACAACAGTTGAATCATGAGAACGACGATCCATTCATCGCCTTTTTGTTTCACAAATTCAAGCAGCAATGGACCTCTGACATACTCCATGACATAAAACGACCGTTTCTCTGACATTCCAGGATAAAGAGCATCATCCATATCATAAAAAGAAGGCCCCATGGTTTTCACAGGAGCCTTTGAAAAGGATTTTAATACATTGACTTCAGATGCAATGAGCATACTGTCATCACTCACTTTAAGGGCCACTTGTCCCTTTGGCGATTCGGCCAGATAAACCACACCGTTCGCCCCTTTTCCCAGCTCTTTTACAATGCGGTAATGTTGGTGATGCCACTTTCCCTTTATCATTGTACCTAATGGGATGTTAGAAGCCGAATTCATCATATTCTTCCTTCGCTTCAAGCAGCCCTTTTCGTGAACGAACTGATTTGAAATGCTGGAGTGCTTCTCGAATTGCTGGTCCTGTCGGTGTAATTCCTCCTGTTGTCAGCTTCGGGAAAATCGATGATAACGAATCGAACCGTGGCGTCCAGTTCAACACAATTTCTGCATCTGAGTTTTTCCCGGGAAATACACACATCCCAAACTGATTTTCACCAATTCTCGAATTTAGACTAATAGAGAGATCGATGAGTGCTTCTTTGACCGTTGGCAACTTCGGTTTCATACTTGCACTCGTATCCACAAGCACAAGCACTTGAAGATGAACCGTCTCACCGAGCTCGTCCACAACCTCCATCACTTCTCCACGCTTATCTGGGGGAAGTTCTTCAATTTCAGTATCTTTGCCAAGAATTTGCTGCAATTCTTTATTCACAACACCTTGTAACGTTTGCGTCATTGCCTTTTTTGTAACCATTTGTACGGTTTGAGACAATTGCTGAACGTAGACAACCTGATGAATGCCTCCGCCTGCTAGAGCAATCCCCTCTACTTCTTTCATCGCTTCATGATCGTGTCTGTTCTCTTCCATAATGCCAATGACATTGACTGTGATCCCTTGCTCCTTTGCCAATGCGGCAATCGCAAGTGGGTCTTCCCCATGATTTGAGCAGCCATCTGTAATCAGTAAGATTTGGTTTACGTGACCTTTTCGCATCTTCATTCCTCCTGGGATTGTAACTGAATGCTTATATCCCCCATCATCGCCAGAAGAAATTCATATTATACGATATTTCAAGAAATCTCTTGTTTCTGAAGGTAGAATGTACCTGTCGGAATGGATGCCCATTTTGGTGTATTGTGGTCGAGCCTAATAACGACAACCGTCATATCGTCATCGATTTGACCTGCTCTTGTGCGAATGACCTCCTCCATTAATAAATCAGCAATCTCTTGCGGATCTTCTGTTTTAAAGCTCTTCATTTTTCGTTTGACCCACAAATCATGATTTTCGATATGCTTTGGTCCTTCAAAGATACCGTCGCTCATCATGATAAGGAGATCTCCTGCCTTCATCTGTTCACTCACCACTTCTACTTCAAATTCATCAATAATGCCAATAGGCAAGTTGCTGGCCTGTACCTTCATCACTTGATCACCACGTTTAATAAAACTTGGGGTGGAGCCAATCTTGAGGAACTTACAGCTCGCATCCTGTAAATCAATGATGGATAAGTCTAATGTGGAATAGACTTCATCTGTTGTCCGTAAAGATAAAATGCTATTAATCGTTTTAATCGCTACTTTTTCATCAATACCAGACGCCAAGATTTTTTCTAACAGCTTGATCGTTTCATTGCTTTCAAAATGGGCTCTTGCTCCATTTCCCATCCCATCACTAATAGCTGCGGCATATTTACCTGCACCCAGCTCCATCATGCTGTAGCTGTCTCCTGATACTAATCCTCCGCCTTTCGCTGCATGTGCTACACCTGTAGATACTCGATACGATTTTGCAGAACCGAATACAACATGACAATAACCTGTTGGATGCTCCGCACACTGCTCTGCTTTGACTAAAACTTGTTCTTCTAAAATATCCGAGAGCATTGGAGCAATGATTTTTTCGCATTCCCCATGACCTTGGCAATAAGGAATTCTCATCTCTATATCAACATTTCCCTGTTCTAAGCTATAAATTTCAACTTGCTGAATTTCAATTCCAAAGTTCTGAAGTGCTTCTATCATCTGCTCTTCCTGAATAAAATGCTGCTCTCTTTCTCGTTTTATTTCCCGGGAAAAATCCTCCATGACTTGTGAGACACCCATCAGTTGTTCGGCGACAAGGCGCCTGCTGTCTTGGACCTTTTTCTTTAAGGTCTGATTTGCTTTATAGTAAGCTATCTCCTCTTCAATCAATTCTTCTACATGCTTTGATTTTGAGCAGTGCTGACTGAATTTCTTTTTCAACTTCCGGTTATGCTCGTACGTTTTTTCATCAGATTCATGCATAACTTGTTTCATGAGTTCATAGGTTGTATCAAAGTTCTGCACCCAGCATTTATTTTTCTTATAGCACGTTTGACAGGAACGTTCTGTGATCGTACTTAAAAAAAGATCTACATCCTCTTCCTGCTTCTTCTCCTCAGGAATGGATTCGTAAAATGTCGCAAAACTCTCAGACAGCGCATGAAATACATTAGAGAATTGATCTACCTTTTTTGCTGTCACGTCTCTTACTTTTCTGGCATATTGCTGCTGTTCCTGTACATGCTCTACCGTACCAGGAATATATTTTGCCACCTTGGACGTTACTGACTGTGGCGTGAGCAAAAACAGTGCAACTGCGATGAGTGATTCATATAGCGTTGTCATTAGCCCTGCTGACCCTTCACCGTAGAGGGAGATTAGTAAAGAACCCACAATCAAGCCGATGGCGGCTCCTGCTTTTTTCCCCTCTTTTAGTAATCCGCCTAATAAGCCCGAAAAGGCAAGCAGACTCATCTGATAAAGGTTGCCGATGTTGGCGAGACCAAGAATTAATCCAGTTACAACACCCACTGTACAACCAATACTCGCTCCTCCAATAAAGGCAAAGCTCAGCACTACATATCGTGACAAAATATGCTCTGCCTGCATTCCTTGAAATGTGATCCCAGCCAGACCTGTTAAAACTGAAGCGATTAATATCATAAAGCAAATAATTTCTTCAACCTTTAAAGAGTGTTTGATTTTCCTGACTGTAAAAATCGGCAAACTTTGAAGAAAAATCAGTGTCAAAATGAAGGCAAGTCCAGCTTCAACCCCCGCCATCACATAGTCATAGCTTTGAACCGCACCCTGCTCGAGGTAAACAAAAGTTCCCCTGGTCATCAGCATTGAGAGCACAATCACAACCGGTAATGTTTTCACTGGGTCTTTGATGATAAATGAAACGACCTTTGACATGAGGAGGAATACGATCAATGACGCAAACACGAATAATGCATTTTGAGGTGATATCGTCATCGCTCCAGCGAGTAAAGCAAGACAAGCAAGCATTGCTTTATCCCTTTTAATGAGCAGCATGGACCCAAAGAAAGGCAATGCAAACGGCATAATTTCAGATAAGATAAAGGCTCGTCCCAATAAAAAGCCCAGAACAACATAAATAAACCCTTTATAGAAAAAAAGAGAATGCGTATGATGAAGAAACAGGTTTTTCATCTTTTTTAACCCTGCACTGATTCTTTCAAACCCGGCTCCCGTTAAATCAGTTCTTCTTTCTAGTTTTTCCATCTTTTCATCCCCCACCTGATATTCGTTGCTTGCATTATAGCGAAGGTGAAAAAGAAATTTTGTCAAAAGAAGTTGTCGTTTCCATAAAACGTTCGACGCTTTATTTGCCAA
The DNA here is from genome assembly GCF_038593225.1 of Bacillus sp. FSL W8-0629. Lineage (NCBI taxonomy): Bacteria > Bacillati > Bacillota > Bacilli > Caryophanales > Bacillaceae > Bacillus > Bacillus sp. FSL W8-0629. The sequence goes on along the minus strand of NZ_CP151975.1, from coordinate 73,046 downwards.
AAAGGCATACTTTCTTGAAAGTCGATGTCTTTCATCAGAATTTTACGAAAGCACAAAAAAACAGCTTTCCTATAGAAAGCTGTTTGGAAGATGACCCGTACGGGATTCGAACCCGTGTTACCGCCGTGAAAGGGCGGTGTCTTAACCGCTTGACCAACGGGCCTTGCTTATCGTTCTTTTTAAAAGGATAGCGGCGGAGGGGATCGAACCCCCGACCTCACGGGTATGAACCGTACGCTCTAGCCAGCTGAGCTACACCGCCATAATATAAAATGCGCTAAGAAGCACAAGAACTATAATACAAAGGATTCGCTTGTCCGTCAATAGAAAGTTTTAAATTAAATGGCGAAATCACAAAAAACGTTGAATTTGTATTGAAAAAAAGCACCCGCTAAACAGCAGGTGCTTTGTTGTGAAAGATATATAGAAAGCAGCAACAAGTTAACCTCTTCTTGCTCCGCGTCCCCCACGTTTTGATTCCGTGTTACGTTTTAAAGATGTTAAGCGGTCTTCACTATCTTTTAAGAATTTGTTCATTTTTTGCTCAAACGATTCCTTCGGACGGAAATCATTTCTGCTCGGTCTTGATTGTTGTTGTTGAGGACGATCTTTTGCTTTTTTAATGGACAAGCCGATTTTACCGTCTTTTTCAACGTTAATCACTTTCACTTCAACTTGTTCACCGACTTTTAAATGCTCATTAATATCTTTTACATAGTTATCGGCTACCTCACTGATATGAACGAGACCAGTTGAACCGCCTGGCAACTCCACAAAAGCTCCAAAATTTGTAATGCCCGTAACTTTCCCTTGTAACTTGCTGCCAACTTCAATCGACATAAAAAAAGTGCTCCTCCTTAGACTTATAAAAAAATCTCATTTGTTCAATTATACATAAACTGAATTTTAAGTGTCAACAAGGCTAATCGCTCTTATTGCCCACATCAAAGATTTTTTCGCCTTTTTTAGACATATAATAGTCCCGTCGTGCCAGTTCGAGTACGTATTCTTTGCTTTTCAGCTTTTTGATTTCATCAGAAATATCTTCCTGCTTTGTTTGTAATTGCTTCAATTCTTTTTCAAGCGCAACCTTCTTCTCTTCTTTTTCTTTCAATGCAGACGATTGCGACCAGAAGGCACTTGTTACCAAAACAGCAAACATGAGCACAATGACTCCAAACACGGTAAGCCTTCTAAGGAGTCCCCGGCGTTTGCGTTTTAGGCGCTGCGCTTGCTGTTCCATTTGTTTTTGATAATCATTTTGAATTTGTGCGATATTTCTTTTTCTCTCGTTCAAGGATGAAGGCCTCCTCTCTTACTTTGTCCAGAATTGTTTCCATTTCGTTTTCATGGTACGAGATACTTTCTTGATCCCTTGTAAAATTCCTGCTCCTTTTGAGAAAAACAACCTCATTGATGTTCGCCATTTTTCGGGAATTCGATGAATAATGGTTACATTGAGTAACCAAATAAGCGGATAACAAACAATATACAGCACCTTCCACACGAGTCGAAACGCAAAACGAACAAGGCGTAACAGCGAGTGGAACAAGAACAGAAGAGCACTTATGATCAAACCAACGATCCAGCGAATGGGCTGGAAAACCATCGACATGATCAGCCTTTTCAGGACGAGAACAGTCTGATAAATACACCTCATCACAAACTTGAGGATGTTCATATAAAGCTGTTTCATCAATGCCTGGTACATCGAGAAACCTAAAGCAACAGCTAGAAAAATATAAAGCCTGAATTCTCCCTCATTGGTCAGCAGCAGGACATAAAAAAATAAGAGACCCTGCACCACCCAAAAAAGGAGGTCGTGAATGGCCAGCAGCCATTTTGCTGTTTTTTCCCGGTTCACAAACAGCTTGTACGTATCCAGCGATGCGCCCAGCCAGATGCCCATCGCCGCCATCGAAAGCATCGTATAAAACTGGACCGTCAGTGTCATTTAAACAGCTTGCTAAAAAATCCTTTAGCTTTCTCCCCGTGCTGCTCATCTACATAGATTAAGTCAAAGACACGCCCTTTAATGGACACAACGCCCTTTTCTACATCTAAGTTTTTCATTTGCAGATTTTCTCCGCGAATGGCGAGGACTCCCATGACAGTCTCAAGCAGAAATTCTTCATTATCAAAGCTCTCGACTTGTTTGACCCCGGTAATATCTAAATGCTTTCTGTTGCGCATTGTGACATGATGCTCGGCTTCTGATGACAACTTCGTGCCTTGAGGTTGATTATAATATTGATTCATTTATACATCCCCCATATCTCATACTTGCATTGTTACTGCATTGTATGTGACAGGCGGGACATTTAGAACAAGCCCTATTCTGCTGTTTTCTCTTCTTTTAGCACGGTATACATGCCAGCAGCTTCTTCTTTTTTCGTTGTGTCTTTTAACTCGTTGACTTGAACAGTCACAAGCTTTTGGCCGAAGCGAATTTGAAGCTCGTCCCCTTCTTTCACGTCAGAGCTGGCTTTCGCCTGCGTGCCATTAATGGAAATTCTCCCTTGATCGGCTACTTCTTTTGCCAATGTTCTTCTTTTGATTAAACGAGACACTTTTAAGAATTTATCTAGTCTCATGTATGTTCACCTCTTTCTATGCGTTTGGCATCGTTCCACAGATCGTCCATTTCTTCTAGGGTCAAGTCCTCTAGTGAACGCCCTATGTCCTTTGCTTTTTGTTCAATATGCTGAAAGCGCCGCATAAATTTTGTGTTTGCAGAAGAGAGGGCGGTTTCAGGCTCTAGGTGATAAAATCTGCCGATGTTGACGAGAACAAATAAAAGATCCCCAAATTCATCCTTCATCTGCTTTGTTGCACCTTCATCCGTTTTCTCTGCCACTTCCACAAGGAATTCCTGCTTTTCCTCTTCGTATTTGTTCCAAATATCCTCTACTTCTGTCCAATCGAAGCCCACTTTCGCTGCTTTCTTTTGGAGCTTATAAGCTTTTGTTAAAGCTGGAAGTGTCGTTGGAATGGATTGCAAAATAGATGCTGCACGCTCCGGTTTTTCCTGCTGCTTGATTTTTTCCCAGTTGGCGACGACATCTGATGCTTCAGACACATCCGTATCACCAAACACATGCGGATGTCGTCGAATCATTTTTTCTGTGACATGCTGGATGACGTCATCCATTGAGAAATAACCATCATCTTCACCAATTTGGGCATGGAGTAAAACTTGAAGCAGTACATCTCCGAGTTCTTCAACCATATGATCTGGATCGTCTTCATCTATGGCTTCCAGCAACTCATAACATTCTTCAATTAAATATGGTTTGAGCGACTCATTCGTTTGTTTTTGATCCCAAGGACAGCCGCCAGGACCTCTTAATGTACGAATGACTTCACGGAAAGTGTCAAATTGTTGATAGAGTAGCTTTTCATCTTGGATTGGAGGCACATAAACACTCGTTAAGTTATTTATCGACACATCTCGATCAAGTTCAAATAAAGGAACACCTGTAATCTGTTCCTGACTGCTTCCAGCTGCCGTTACGATAAAGACTTCATAATCGTCAGGTAGCTTTTCCATGAGGGTCAGCTTCACATTCGAGGCTGTCATCTGATCATATACTTGACAGATCAGCACATGCTGGGTCAACTTCAGATCATCCGCTCTCATATCCCCTGCGTCAACGAATTGCAGCCCTTCAATTGGGTCAATCTGTAAGGAATTAAACGTCGCATCCAAAAAGCTTTGTCCACCAGCCACGTACACCTCAACCCCGCGCTCCTTCTGTTGTGAAACAAGAAGCTGCACTGTCTTTTCCGCTACAAACGGGTGACCTGGTACTGCATAAACAATATCTTTCTCCTCAGCCTCTCGGAAGAGAATGTCTGTGATTTTCTCATACACTGCATCAAACTGATCATGCTTTTCATATATCTCATCAAAAAAGGTCAGAGACGGGACTTCCTGCATCAATTCTGCGGTGAGTGGATGATCCTGCGTTCTCATGTATATTTCTTTCGCCTGCTTCAGCTGCTTATATACACCGAGCGTTAGCTGATCCATGTCGCCTGCCCCAAGACCAACGACTGTAATCTTACCTGCCATTTCGATTCCCTCTCATCTGTTTAAAATATAAAATCTTTTCTCCTAATGGAATGAGTCTCCATTCCTCTTCCGTAAATACGTCTAGCTTAAGAATACTATATAAAAAGGCGAAACCACCAATAAAAACTGAAGTCAGGCTCTCTAAAACAGAAAACGGACGTTTCTCAAAGGGAATGACCCAAGAAAACAATGCCTGATATCCAATTAAAACAACGGCCATGAATGCTGCTGATAAAAGAATTTTCACTGGGAATAGCTCTCTTATTGAAATCCACCCTTTATGCTTCAAATACACCGCATTGAGCGCAGCGGCGGCGAGAAACCCACAAACAGTCGACCATGCGGCTCCATAAATGCCGAATAACGGGACAAGAGCCAGCGTCAGCCCCCATTTCACCAGTACACTGATCAGGACCACAACAGCCGGGTAAACGGTATGTCCCAGACCCTGAAGTAAAGCGGTTTGCGTAATCGCCATTGATGTAAAGGCAATGGATATGCAAAATATTTGCAGCGCATCTGTCCCTAAGTCATTACGAAAAAGCATAATGTTCACAGACGATAAAATACATATAAGCCCGACAGCTGAACCAATCCCCAGCACCGATGTTGCCTTAAACGATGTACGTACTTTTTCACGAATTGCTTCATGCTGCCCTTTTCTTAAGGCCGACGACAAAAACGGAACAAGAGACGTCCCGATACTAATTGCAAACACCGTCCCGAGCTGCAGGAACGGCTGACCTCGGTCATATACGCCTTTTGCCGCCTTTGCAGCTGCTTCACTCAGTCCCGAGCTGCGCAGCAGCGCATACAAGTGAAAAGCATCGATCATTTGCATCCATAGGATCAGCAATCCACTCACACAAATCGTCAATGTATACAGCACCAAACTCTTCAGCACATCTTTTTTCCGCAGTGTAGCCTGTTTTAATGTCTTGCTCGCTGACAACCGCTTCCGATAGGTCAGCCAAAGGAAAAGAAGCAAAAGGAGTGAAGCAGCACTTCCAGCTATAGAAGAGAACACCGCACCCGCTCCTGTTTCATAAAGCGAATAGCCATGTCTCACAAGATAGAAAGATAAAACAAGCAGGACGCCTACTCTGATGAGCTGCTCAGCCAATTGAGAGACCGCAGTGGGGAGCATCAGCCCATCACTCTGAAAAACACCCCTCAGCATCACGGTAAGTGGCAGAAATAGAAACACAAACGAACTCATCTGGATGAGAAGCATTAATTGACTGTCCGCCATGAGATTCGCAATTGTGCCTGCTCCTATATATAAACAAAGAAATAAGATTAAGCTCAGCAAAGTGATATACACCAAGGATACCTTTGTAATAATTCGGCGATTCTCCTCACCATGCTCGCTCAGGAGCTTGGACACCATCACAGGAAAACCAGTGGTGCCGAGCATGATCGCAATGCCAAGAAAGGGATAGACCTGCTGATAAATATAAAAACCTGTGTCTCCTACGATATTTTGAAAAGGGACACGATATACGGCACTCAGTACCTTTGATAACAAGCCTGCGATGGTTAAAATCACCGCACCTTGGAAAAGCCAATGCGGCTGATTCACAGCATTTTTCATGGATGACTCCTTTATGTTCAATCAAAAAATATACCTGCATTTAAACGCACTCATTATATCATAAGTGACTGGCGAGCCGTTTCTTTCTAAGGAGTAGACGATACATTCATTATTTTGTTTCATCCCATATAAAAAACGCCGACAAAATCAGATGATTTCATCGGCATTCTTTCTTTTTATCAAGATGATATAGAATTATTAGACCTAATGTTCCATTTGACGGGCTAAGAAGCCAGCTGCCGTTTCTGCCGCTTTATGCTCCACTTCTCCCATTGAACGCTCTTTAGAAAATAAAACGACGGCGCCAATTGGATCTCCGTTTGCAACAATAGGTGCAATGGTATAGGCTGATACATCATCATCAATACCATCCACAAGCTGAATTTCTTTCTTGCTGTCCTCTAATACAGAATTACGCTGATCCATTGTTCGTTCAAGTAAATCACTAATGGATTTGTTTAAGTACTCTTTTTTTGAACTGCCGGATACAGCAATATACGTATCACGATCACAGATGAGGATAGAATGACCCAAACTGTCGAATAAAGCATCAGCATATTCCTTCGCAAAGTCTCCTAGCTCACTAATCGGTGAATACTTCTTCAAAATGACTTCTCCATCGCGGTCGACAAAAATCTCAAGTGGATCTCCTTCCCGGATACGCAATGTTCTGCGAATCTCCTTCGGTATAACCACTCTACCTAGATCATCGATGCGGCGTACAATTCCAGTTGCTTTCATTCACTGCTGCCTCTCTTTCGTTTGATGATGTGTTGGGTGAATGGAACAAAAGCGTCCACTTTATGCAACATTCACCACTTGACCCTGAGATTAGTATCCGTCACATCAAACGTAATATACACGAGAGACCAACAAAATTTTATGAAGATGGAATGGTTTCTTTTTTCACATCTTGAAGACCTCGAAGCATACGAAGAACGACTTCAAGCCACTCCTCCGTTTTCTTGCCTTTTGTTTGGACAGAAATAATCAGCTTGCTGCCTTCCATGCCAAGACCGATATCACGTCCATATTGACTGCCAAGCTCAAATAATTTTTGACCATCGATGTCGCTGCTTGCTTTTTCATCGAGAGTGAGTCTGACAATGCCTTTCTCCATCTTGATCAACTCGACACGTTCCTGCACAGCGTACACCTTCATCGTCGCAATCGTGAACAAATCAGCCACTTCTTGCGGATATTCTCCGAATCGGTCAATCATTTCATCTTGAAGCTCTTTCCGCTCTTCTATAGATCCAATCGCTCTAAACTGTTTATACATCTCGATCTTTTGTTTGCCATCAGAAATATAGCTATCTGGAATGTAGGCATCAATTTGGAGATCAATTTCCGGCTCAAATTTTTCTTGAGCAGTCGTATCGCCTCTTCTTTCTTCAATGGCTTCTTTCAGCATTTGAGAGTAAAGGTCGAATCCAACAGAATCAATAAATCCATGTTGCTGAGCACCAAGTAAATTTCCTGCTCCTCGAATCGTTAAGTCACGCATCGCAATCTTAAAGCCTGATCCGAGCTCAGTGAATTCTTTAATAGCTTGAAGTCTTTTCTCTGCTACTTCAGAAAGCACTTTATCTTTTCGATAAGTGAAATAAGCATAGGCCACACGATTCGAGCGCCCAACTCGTCCTCTTAACTGGTACAGTTGCGAAAGCCCCATTTTATCAGCATCGTGAACAATGAGCGTGTTCACATTTGGTATGTCTACGCCCGTTTCGATAATGGTTGTACTGACGAGTACATCCGATTCACCTTCTAGGAAATTAATCATCACGGATTCCAGCTCGTTCTCACTCATTTTCCCGTGTGCGTAGCTTACTTTTGCGTCTGGAACAAGCATCGAGATTTCATCTGCTTTTCGTTCAATATCCTCCACTCGGTTATAAAGGAAGTACACTTGACCGCCTCTTGCCAGTTCTCGCTCAATAGCTTCTCTAACTAACGCACCATTGTACTCGACAACATAGGTTTGAACTGGGAAACGGTTCTCAGGTGGCGTTTCAATAACAGATAAGTCACGTACGCCAAGCATCGACATATGAAGCGTACGAGGAATTGGCGTTGCCGTTAACGTCAGCACATCAATATTGGCTTTCATTTGTTTAATTTTCTCTTTATGCGTCACACCGAAGCGCTGCTCTTCATCGATAATTAACAGTCCTAAATCCTTGTACACAATGTCTTTTGAAAGAAGACGATGCGTCCCAATGACCATATCAATCGTTCCGTTTTTCAGCCCTTTTAAGGTTTCTGTTGTTTCTTTTCGTGTACGGAAGCGGCTAAGCTGAGCGATTTTAACAGGATAGTCTTGGAATCTGTCCATAATCGTGTCAAAATGCTGCTGCGCTAAGATCGTTGTTGGTACAAGCAGTGCCACCTGCTTCCCGTCAGCAATGGCTTTGAAGGCCGCTCGAATCGCCACCTCTGTTTTTCCATAGCCCACATCTCCACAAAGCAGACGATCCATCGGGCGCTCCCGCTCCATGTCTTGCTTGATTTCATGAATCGAGCGAATTTGATCGTCTGTTTCTTGGTAAGGGAATGCAGATTCAAACTGGCGCTGCATCTCATGGTCAGGCGAGAAGGCATACCCTTTGCTTGCTTCACGTTCTGCGTACAGCTTAATTAGATCATCTGCAATGTCCTGCACAGATGATTCTACTTTTTTCTTCACGCGCTTCCAGTCGCTACCGCCTAGTTTGTATAGCTTTGGTTCTTTTCCTTCTGACCCAACATACTTCTGCACCTGATCAATTTGTTCAACAGGGACATAAAGCTTGTCGCTTCCTTGATAATGAATATTTAAATAATCTTTATGAATGCCGCCAATTTCAAGCGTTTCAATTCCTAAATACTTACCGATCCCGTGGTTAATGTGCACCACGTAATCGCCCACTTGCAGCTCTGAATAGCTTTTGATTCGCTCTGCGTTCGTCAGCTTTTGCTTACGTGCCTGCTTCTTCACACGTTTCTTGAAAAGTTCACCCTCTGTAATGACAGCAATTTTGGATAAAGGCAGTTCAAAACCTGTTTGCAGCTCACCTTGTAAAATATATACTTGCCCGCTGACAAGCTCAGCATCAGGTTTAGCAAGAGCTGCTTCAATGTCATAATCATGCAAGACAGATGACAGCTTCTCTGTCCGCTCTTCATCCGCACCTAAAAAGACAACCGTATAATTCTGCTTTTTGTAGCGTTCAATTTCACTTGCAAGCACATTCATCTGCCCATGGAAATTCTGCATTTGCTTACTAGATACATTGACGATATTTTGCGGATTGGTCTGCTGAACATGTCTCAAAAATAAGGAATAGTACAGAATCGATCTCGATTGCTGATTGAACAGCTCTTGAAATGGGAAGGAAAGGGCTAGATCATGCAGGATATTCCCTTCTTCCAGCAGACTAATTGTCCAATCTGCTTCTTCCTGTTCAAGCTGTTCTTCCATCTCCTGAATTCTGCTGATTTCATCTAGAATGATTACCGTATCCTGCGATGTATAATCTAGCAAACTAGCAGGCTTTTCATAGAAATAGGACAGATACTTCGTCATTTCTTGTGTCACAATACCTTCTAGCAGCTTCTCACGATCAGCAGAAATATTCTGATGGAGCAGTTCTTTTTGTTTATCCGAGTTGAATTTCTTTAAGCTGCTGGCAAGACCTTCGTCAAGCTGTTCAATCGCTCTCACTCGTTCAGGCCCTCTTACAATCATCTCTTTCGCCGGGCCAATCTTGATTTCTTGAAGTGTTTCCAATGAACGCTGCGTGTCAGAGTGGAAGGACCGAATAGAATCCACTTCTGTATCAAACAGCTCAATACGGATCGGGTGGTCTTCCGTTAACGCATAAATGTCAATAATTCCTCCGCGCACACTAAAGTCTCCGGGCGCAGCGACCATGGACGTCCGGTCATAACCGATTTGCACGAGTTGTTTTGAAAACGCCTCCAAATCAATTTCTTCACCAACCTTTAAATGGATCTGACTCTCCTTCCAGAGCTCAACAGGAGGAAGCATTCTACGCACTGCAGCTGCTGGGGTCACGACAATCGGATTTTCTCCATTCGCGAGACGATTCAATACATCAAGACGCTGCGCTCTAAGCTCCGGGCTTGCCACAGCAATTTCAGATGCAATGAGTTCATTGACAGGATAAAGAAGGACCGAGCGATCTGGCATCACACTTGCTAGATCATCTGTGACCTTCTGTGCTTGATATAAGTTGTGTGTCACAATAAACATCGGCCGCTTTAATTCGTCTGATATGGCGGCTGTAAATAAAGATCTGACGGAGCCTGATAGTCCGGCGAGCAGTTGTTCTTTTAAACCTTCCTTTAGCCCATTAAAAATGGACTGAAAATCATCACTTTGTTTGATAAATGATTGTATATTTTTCATTTGGCTCCTCCTCCCTGCTTGTTTAAAACAGAAAAACGCTTTGGTCTATTATCTACACCAAAGCTTTTTATTGAATAAAGGTATGATACTGATGGTAATCAGGATTTCTTTCGAGCGCCTCTTGGCAATCCTCACAAATGGTTTGTACATGTAAATCACCATTTTCCCTATAAGAAATCATATCGTTTCTTTCCTCATTTGTTAAGTGATGAAATCCAAGTGCTTCACTTTGGACAGCGGATTCATCTAGACTGCCAACCTTTACACCACAGTGCCGGCAGTAATAGTGCAAAGCCATACGTGATCCTCCCATGCTGAGATTTTATGATCAGTATGTGCCTTGCTTATCATTCTTATACCTTCTTGTTAAAATCATTCATCACTTCTAAAAATGGCTTTGTTAAAGCGGCTTCACAAGCTTCAACAGATGCTTGAATAGCAAATGAGATATCAGGCTGTTCTTCCTCTGAGAAGCGTCCTAGTACGTAATCGACGACCTTCATGCCGTTTTGTGGACGGCCGATGCCGATACGGAATCGGTCAAACTCTGGTGAACCTAAATGCTGAATCAACGATTTGATTCCGTTATGTCCGCCTGCACTTCCTTTAGTACGCAAACGAATCCGGCCCGTTGGCAAATCAAGATCATCATAGATGACCTTCAAATGTTCAAGGGGAATATCATAGTAATCCATCAGCGGACGCACACATTCCCCTGATAAGTTCATATATGTAAGAGGCTTCACAAGTAGAACCTTTTGCCCCGAAACAAACCCAGTTCCATATTGTCCATGGAATTTTGATTGATTTAATGGGATGTCCCATTTTTTTGATAGTTCATCTATTGTCATAAACCCGACGTTATGTCTTGTTTTTTCATATTCTTTTCCTGGATTACCCAATCCAACGAACGCAATCATGAAACCAATAACCTCCTTTGTCGCACATGCACACGCCTAAAAAATGAGCCAATGTGATTGCCTCATGCAAAACGTATGAATTCTTTTCATTCTAGCACAAAAGACGTAACCGCGGGAGGGTTACGTCTCTAATTGACCAGTTATTCTTCGCTGTCATCTTTTTCTTTAATGGCCTCAGGCTCTTGCGTTTCCTCTTCACTATCTGGCTCAGGAACCTCTGATTGCTGAGGCGGTAAGATCGAAGCAACAACTTCTTCTGGATCATTATTAATTTGATACGTAGATTGAACAGTCAGATCACCAACTGTTAGTACGTCATTTACTTCTAAGTTTGTAATATCAGCTTCAATATTTTGCGGGATATCCTTTGGTTTCGCTGTAATGGATAGCTCAAATAGTGGCTGCTGAAGCACACCGCCATCCTTTACACCTTTGGATTCGCCAATGAGTTGTACAGGTACATCTGCGTCAATTTCTCGCTGTAAGTCGACCACTTGGAAATCAGCGTGGACAAGCTCATTTTTCAACGGATCTGTTTGCAGTTCTGTTACCATCACAGATTTTGTTTCACCGCCAACGTCTAATGTGATGATTGTGTTTTTTCCTTCATCACGTAATGTCTTTAATAAATCAATACTGTCTAATGAAACAGCCAGGTTGTCTGTATTTTTTCCGTATATGACACCAGGAACGTGTCCTGAATGACGGATTTTTTGCAGTGTGGAACGTTTGAAATCAGTTCTTTTATTTGCTTTTAAAGTTGCCATATTCAGCACCATCCTATTTCTTTTTTGTCACTACTTTCATAAATACCCATAACTGAATCATTTTAAACATGTTTGCCTTTCATTTATCACAGCAAAAAGACCCCAAGCTGATGCCTAGGGCCTTTTTCAATTAGAAAATTAGCTGAAAAGGTAGCTCACAGATTCTTCTTCATGTACACGGATGATGGCTTCTGCAAGCAAAGGCCCAACTGAAAGCGGAATGAATTTTCCAACTTTCTTGTCATCTGTTAAGTGAATACTGTTTGTCACAACTAATTCTTTAATTTTAGAGTTTGTAATACGTTCTACTGCTGGTCCAGACAATACTGGGTGAGTACAACAAGCATAGACTTCAGCCGCTCCATTTTCCACAAGTGCATTTGCAGCAAGTGTAATCGTACCAGCTGTATCAATGATATCATCGATGAGAATCGCCGTTTTGCCTTCAATGTTCCCAATGATGTTCATCACTTCAGCCACGTTCGGCTTCGGACGACGTTTGTCGATAATTGCGATTGGTGCTTTCAGGCGGTCCGCCATTTTGCGCGCACGCGTAACACCACCGTGGTCAGGAGACACAACAACGATATCATTCAAGTTTTTCTGTTCAAAATAGTTTGTTAAGATTGGCACAGCCATTAAGTTATCGATTGGAATATCAAAGAAACCTTGGATTTGCGGCGCATGAAGGTCAAGTGCAATGACACGTGTAGCACCTGCTGTTTCAAGTAAGTTCGCAAAAAGCTTCGCCGTGATTGGCTCACGAGGTTTCGCCTTACGATCTTGACGTGCATATCCGTAATAAGGGATGACAATATTGACCGTTTTCGCAGAAGCGCGTTTTAGTGCATCTACCATAATGAGTAGCTCCATAATGTGCTCATTTACTGGCGCACTAGTAGATTGAATAACATAACAATCACAGCCACGGATACTTTCTTCAATATTGATTTGGACTTCACCGTCACTAAAACGTTTAACAGAGCTCTTTCCTACATCAACTCCGATACGATCGGCAATTTCTTTGGCAAGTTCAGGGTTTGAATTCAAAGAGAATATCTTTAAATTCGCATCAGCATAACGATTAGACATGGTAAACCTCCGGGTATTTGGATTATTTTTTATGAATATTTTTCACATAATCTTCTTTATTGACTTGTCTTGCTCTAGCAATAGACAATGCATCCTGCGGTACATCTTCTGTAACCGTTGAACCGGCTGCAACATATGCCCCTTTTCCGACAGTGACTGGTGCAACGAGATTTGAATTGCAGCCAATAAATGCGCCATCTTCAATCTTCGTTAAGAATTTGTTCTTCCCATCATAATTAACTGTAATGGATCCACAACCAAGGTTTACATCCGTTCCGACCTCTGCATCTCCAATATAGCTGAGATGAGACGCTTTGCTTCGGTCACCGAAAACTGTTTTCTTGATTTCGACAAAATTCCCGATCTTCACTTCATCGCCAATTTTCGACAACGGGCGAATATGAGCAAACGGTCCAATTGTCACATCTACCCCAACTTCACTATCGCAGACAACAGACTGCTTAATGACTGTCCGATCTCCAATTACGCTATCAACAATTTCAGTGTTCGGACCGATTGTGGCATCTGCACCAATCTTTACATTCCCTTTGATGACCGTCCCAGGATAAATCATTGTATCTTCACCGATGACTGCATCTGGCGAGATATACGTTTTCTCAGGATCAATCAAGGTTACACCATTCTTCATATGCTGATGATTAATACGTCGCTTCATGAATTGCTCTGCTTGTGATAGAGCGATACGATCATTGACTCCAAGTGTTTCTTCAAAATGCGGTGTTTGATACGCTGCAACCGTTTGTCCTTCATTCTTTAGAATTTCAATGACATCCGGCAAATAGTATTCACCTTGTGCATTTTCATTTGACACTTGCTCAATCACACGGAAGAGATCTTCATTTGAAAAGCAATAGGTTCCAGTATTAATTTCATTCACTTGACGTTCAGCATCATTTGCATCTTTATGCTCGACGATTTTTACTACAGCACCTGTTTCATCACGAATAATACGTCCATAACCTGTTGGATCATCCGCGTGTGCTGTCAAAATCGTCACTTTCGCTTGTTGTTTTTGATGCTCGCTTAACATGGCTTCCATTGTTTCCGCTGTCAATAATGGTGTATCTCCACAAATGACAATGGTTGTTCCCTTTTCCTGCGCGAGGAACGATTTGGCTTGTTTGACGGCATGTGCTGTTCCCAGCTGTTCTTCTTGAAGTGCATATTCACTTCTGTCCCCAAGCTGCTTCTTGACGTCCTCTGCTCCATGACCGACAATCGTCACAAGCTTGGCTAAAGATAGCTTTAACGCTTGATCTGCCACATGCTCGACCATTGGCTTTCCGCAAACTGGATGAAGTACTTTGTATAACTTTGACTTCATTCTTGTTCCTTTTCCCGCTGCTAAAATCACTGCGAACCGCTTATCCATTGATTGGCCTCCAATATCCCTATTATCCATAGAAAAATATATCCTAAATAAGGACTGATTTCAAGGATACAAGAGGAAGTGCATTAATTTTCTAATGAACGGGAGACATAAGGAACAAGAGAAAAAACGCAAAAAAGACAGCATTTAAAAGAAAACATTCATTTTCTCTTAAAGCTGTCTTTTTAGGTTCACATATCTTTAAGAAGCTCCAGCTTCTTCATATTCAATTGTCTCTTCCTCTTCGCCTAAGCGATGATACTCATTTAAAACAGCATCTTGGATTTTACCCCGAGTGCTTGAATTAATTGGATGTGCAATGTCGCGAAACTCTCCATCAGGCGTACGTTTGCTAGGCATTGCAACAAACAAGCCATTGTTTCCATCAATCACACGAATATCATGAACAACAAATTCGTGGTCCAGCGTGATGGATGCAATCGCCCTCATGCGACCATCGGTATTCACGCGGCGTAATCTTACGTCAGTAACTTCCACAGTAGTTCACCACCTTTTCCCAATATAAAAGCATTAATTAGGTATTCAACGATTGTGGTGATTCTCCTGCTCTTTTTTTAAACTTTTTTTGAAATATCGGGATATTTATACATTTTTTGTCATTTTAATGACGACGCTTACATCGGTTGCGTGAAAAAAGACATCATGACGATGCCTTTTCATACATATAATGAAACCAAACGGTCTCCAAAGAGATGGCCTGTTTATTTCACTAATGCCACAACTTCAATTTCTACAAGTGCATCTTTTGGAAGTCTGGCTACTTCTACACATGAACGAGCTGGCTTATGTGTATGGAAGTATTCACCGTACACTTCATTCACTTCAGCGAATTGTTCCATATCTTTAATGAAAACCGTTGCTTTCACGACTGTTTCAAAGGAAGCACCCGCTGCTTCAAGGACAGCTTTAAGATTATGAAACACTTGATGTGTTTGTTCTTTAATATCTCCATTCACAAAATCTCCAGCTGGCGTTAACGGAATCTGCCCTGAGCTGTAAAACATGTTATTGACGATAATCCCTTGAGAGTAAGGTCCAATGGCTGCTGGCGCGTTTTTGGTTTGAACAACTTTTGTCATATCAATCTCTCCCATTCAAATACATGTTTGATCAAAGCTTAAGCTTTCGAATGAAAAAACTCGTGGAAATTGCCTTCATTAATCTCAATGATTTTCTGCTTCATATCAATGGTTGAAAGCTTTAAAAGTGATACATATTCATCGACAAGACGTTCATCTACGCCTTCATCTTCTAATAAAACACCGATCCCTGCAACATTTGCATTAAATTCCTCTAGAAGATTCATCATGCCATTAATGGTTCCGCCTGCTTTCATAAAGTCATCAATAATCAACACATTGGATCCTTTATCTAAGCTCCGCTTTGCAAGTGACATGGTTTGAATTCGGTTAGAAGAACCTGATGCATAATTAATACTCACAGTTGATCCTTCAGTTACCTTATTATCTTTTCTAACGATCACAACAGGCACATTTAAATAACCTGCAACAGAATAGGCAATCGGAATACCTTTCGTCGCAACAGTCATGACAACATCAATCGGTCGATCCGAAAAAATGGTCGCAAAAAGCTTACCGATTTTCGCAAGAATCGATGGATTGCCTAAAACATCAGTTAAATATAAATAACCGCCAGGAAGCACACGTTCAGGAGTTGATAATGCCTCTCCGATATCGTTGACGACTTCGTCTGCTTCTTTTAGATGAATCTTTGGAATATATTTCACTCCGCCAGCAGCGCCAGGTACAGTAAGTAAAGTCCCTATTCCCTGCTGTTCGAAGGTCTGTTTGATAATCGTTAAGTCTTCACTAATAGAGGACTTCGCAGATTGATATCGCTCTGCAAAAAAAGTTAAAGGTACTAGTACGTGCGGGTGGGTTAACAAATAATTTGTTAAGTCCACCAATCTGCCGCTTCGACGAAACTTCATGAACTTACCCCCAGAACCCGAATAATTTATGAATAATATAACTTAATATACGGATTTAATCAAGGGTATTTTGTTCGCCGATCATGCGGACAGCGTAAACCTGATCACAAAATCCTCTCAGTCCGTTATATATTCTTTGTACCTTCGATTCATATTGAATCAAGCCAAATACAGTTGGCCCGCTGCCGCTCATTAATACAGCATCTGCTCCGAAACGCTTCATCTGTCTCTTAATCATATCGACTTCCGGATACATCTTTAATGTCACAGATTCCAACACGTTACCGAGTGAGCCGCACATCTCTTTATAATCTTTCGCTTCAATTGCTTCAATCATACGCTGTACATTTGGGTGTTCTACTTTGCTTGCGTCATATTGTCTGTAGACCTCAGCTGTAGATACCCCAATCACCGGCTTCGCTAAAATCACCCAGCAATGCGGCGGTGTCGCAATATGCTTTAGTTTCTCTCCACGTCCTGTCGCTAGCGCTGTCCCTCCGTGTACACAAAAAGAGACATCTGAGCCGATCTCCGCTCCAAGCTCAGCTAGTTCATCTAACGTGAGATTTAACTTCCACAAACGGTTTAAGCCGCGAAGCGCTGCTGCGGCATCACTGCTACCTCCAGCTAAACCTGCTGCGACGGGAATTGCTTTTGTGATGACAATCGATACGCCTTTTTGAATACCGAATCTTGTTTTTAATAATTTAGCTGCCTGATAAGCCAAATTCCGTTGATCATCTGGCACAAAACGATTATGAGATGATACACGGATTTCGTCTTTGTCCAGCTCCGTCAGCTCTAGTCGATCTGCAAGATCTATTGTTGTCATCACCATCTCCACTTCGTGATATCCATCCGGTCTTTTTCCATGAACATCAAGTGAGAGATTAATTTTTGCCGGTGCTTTTTCTAAAATACGCAAACATTTCACCTACTTCTCCATCTAAACATAAGTATCAATATTGTATCACATTTGATGGATCTGATGAATATTGGCTTTTGCCCCCAGCACACTCACTTTTTCAAGCAAAAAAGACCAGAGACACCCGAGGTATCCCTGATCATTTCTTTATCGTTGATTCTCTTCTTGAGCCATGTGCTGTTGAGCTAATTCAATGGCACGCTTGACCATATTTCCTGCGTCACGCGCACGAATCTCTCCCCAGCCTCCATTTTTGACGGTATCATAAAATCCAAGATCCTTCGCCAGCTCGTATTTGAACTCATCTGACATAATACCTCGGCGTCTACCCAAACGAAACAGCCCCTTTGGTCGAGAATTCGAATCATCGCCACTCATTTGTGGCTTTCTTATTTTGCATCGATTCCTGCCTTTTACCCCTTTCAAATAATGGACAGCCTCCCATACAGAAAAAAGGCAAAACAAAAAGCAGTAAACAAAAAGTTCACTGCCCATTAATAGGCGACTGAGCTAGCGGTATCATCGAACGTTAATTCGACCGTCTCAGTCAGTATATCTGCATAACTGTAAGAAACTCTTTCAAACGAATTCTCATCTTGATCTAATTGAATCACAAAAACAGAAGGGTACGTTTCAGCTAAAATGCCCGAACGCTCAATTGTTTTTCGGCGGCCTCCGTTAGCCTTTAACGTCAAACGTTTACCTAAGTTACCATCAAGCGATCTTTTGATGTCGGACAAAGTCTTCGCCATTGCATCCACCTCACTGAGATAATTATACAACAACGGCCCATTTTTGTCAAATAAAAATTAAATTATATCAACCAACACGAGCCATTGTCAACAAAATAATTTTGACAAACTTCTACCTTTTCTCCTCCCTATTTTTCTCAAATTCCGGTGAATTATGTATTCATATGAAATTTCTTTTTGAGCATAAAAAAAACCAGACTGAAATCAGTCGGGTTATGTCGATTCATGGTCTCTTTTATATGGCATACCTACCCTTAAAACACCCCTTGTTTCAATCCCTCCGAGACCTTTTTCTCTCGTCAGCGTATTTCGGAGCACATCCCACACGTTGATTCGATCTACAAATGGAGTGAAGCTGATCTTGGCAACAATATAGACGGGGTCAAGTGCATGAATGTTGACACGTGAGGGTGAGCTTGCAAAATTAGCACCTGCTTGAATTAATGATTCAAAATGAGATTGGCAGGCACCTGCAAAGATCACGAGCTGATCTAAATGCGGAACCTTCCTTCTTGCCTTTTGAACCGTTTCAACGAAATGACGAGAATGACGATATGCACCGATATCGTGTACACCGCCCTTTTGTTTAGAATACGCATCATGTCCTGTGATGACCAAAATATCAGGCCGGTATTGATCAATTAATGAATCAATCATGCTTGGCATTTTCTTCTCGTGGCAATGCACACCATACACAGGTACACCGATTCTTTCATATACATCTAAGCATTTCTTTAAGTATGAAGCATCTCCATCTAAATGCAGAACCTTTCCGGGCATATGAAAATACTGCTCCTGATGCTGATATTGTCCAGACGTATAATACTCTTGTTTTTCACGAAGCAGCTGATAATCTTGCCTGAGTAAGTCGAGCGATTCGTTAATTTTCCGTTCATCGTCCTTCTCTCTTGTCAGCTGCTCCTCTTTTTGAATCAAGACCAAATCTGACATCTTCGCATCGGCGATCAGCCTCACTTCATTCCCATGCAAAATGGCGGTGGCTTCGTGCTGGTCTGTCTCATCAATTCGAATGATACGAAACATAATATCCATCTGATAGGATGCCCTCGTCACCATATCTCCTATTTGAAATTGCATGCTTTTCACTCCACAATCAGGCTCTTATCCTGTTGGTATCGTCTTACGCTACACTTGTTCTTCTTTCAGGTGTGTTGTTCTTTCTAGCCTATGCCTGAACAGGTGAAGTGGTGAAAACCAAAAGAAAAAAGCCCTTATGAAAGGGCTTTGTCTTCTTTTCAGCGTGATAGAAAACCTTTGCATCCCTAGGAAGAACGAGCACTGGCACGGAGCGAATTTGACATTCGTGAGCACCAGCGCGCAGGACTGACACCGAATGCGAGGGTTTGTCTACACGCGCTGAAAAGCCCTTATGAGAGGGCTTTGTGTAAAACATTGGACAAACGGGCAAATTCATCGATTGACAATGATTCACCGCGGCGTTTCCCATCAACCTCAGCTGTTACAAGGGCTTCTTCAATGATGGCTTTATGTTTCTTACCATCTGGCAGATTGTTCATCAAGTTATTCATCAATGTCTTCCGGCGCTGGCCAAAACTCGCACGAATCAGTTGAAAGAAAAACGTATCATTGTCTACTGAGACCGCAGGTGTTTCACGAACAGTTAGTTTGATCACCGCTGAATCCACATTTGGTTGTGGGACGAAAACCGTTTTCGGCACAACCATGACCGTCTTCGCTTCTGTATAAAATTGCACTGCAATCGACAAAGAGTTGTATTCTTTTGATGAAGGAGCAGCGGCCATGCGATCTGCTACTTCTTTTTGCAGCATGACAACGATTCCTTTCAATGGAAGGTTTTCTTCAAGCAATTTCATAATAATTGGTGTCGTCACATAATAAGGAAGGTTTGCTACGACCATTACTTCTTTACAGTCAGCAAATTGTTCTTCAATCACCTTTCTTACATCTGCCTTCAATACGTCTTGATGAATAATGGTGACATTATCATATGGAGAAAGCGTATCGTTTAAAATCGGCAATAGGCGCTGGTCGATTTCAAAAGCCGTGACTTTCTTTGCCCGTTTGGCGAGCTGTTCAGTCAACGCACCGATACCAGGGCCAATTTCAATCACACCGGTCTCATCCGTAATCTCTGCATGATCGACAATGCGATCTAAAATATTCGTATCAATTAAAAAGTTTTGCCCTAAGCTCTTTTTAAAAGAGAAACCGTACTTCTTCAGTATTTCCTTCGTTCTGATGGGCGTCGCAATATCTTTATTCATCGGCTTCCTCCTGCATGACGGTCTTTAAGGCCGCAATAAAATCCTCTTTCGTTATTTGGAACATGTGAAGACGCTTTTGCAGCTGCTTCGCATTTGTATATCCTATATTTAAAAGCACACCTAATCGTTCGCGGCGGCGTTTTGATGCTTCGCCTCCGATAAGGCCTGCGTCAAATAAATCGTCTAACGTAATCTCGCTTTCTGATTCTTCCATTTCCTCATGGACATGAGCAAGGCATTCTCGAATACTATCCAAGGAAGCATGCTCGACACCAATTCCTTTGTCCCGCTTCGCTTTCGCAAGGTGTTTTGGTAAAAAGGCGTGCTTACAGCCAGGGACAGCCTCTGCGATGGTTTTACGGATCTTTTCCCCAGGGAAATCAGGATCAGTTAAAATGATAACCCCCCTCGTCTCCTGAGCAAGACGCACTTGTTGAATGACTGTATCGCCAATGGCAGATCCATTCGTTTCAATCGTATCTGCATCAACTGCCATCTTTACTCTAGCAGTGTCGTCACGACCCTCCACCACAATGATTTCTTTGATTTTCATGTATTCCTCCGCTTGCAAAAACAATCTACATTTTTTTGTCAAAAAATGAAACCTTCCATGCTGTTTTTGCGTCTAATTAATTAGAAAACAGTGCTTCTATTATAACCAAAAAAACAGAGGGTGCGCAAAGCCCTCTGTTCATATAAATGATTTGATGTGTTTATTTGAGCACTCTAATTTTCACTCGTTTATTTCCCCATTGATAAGCTGCCGACTTACTTGGGACGAACACATCAATTTTATTCCCTTTTATAGCAGATCCAGTGTCTGATGCAACGGCATACCCATAGCCTTCCACATACACTTTAGAGCCCAGCGGAATGACACTCGGATCTACTGCTATGACCTTTGCACCCGGATTTGCTTTTAAATTAAAGCCTGTAGACGTTCTACCCGTACATCCAGCACAGCCCGCTGTATAGGCTGTGGACGTCACATAGAACTCTTTTCCTGACGATTCATTACTTCTTGAAACCGTAGGGGACGCTTTAGGTTCTTTCTTGGACACTTGTGTACCAACGGCCACTAAACGATCCTTACTGTCTTTTGCAGTAACCTCTTTAATTAATTCTTTAGACACCACTTTGCCGTTTTCTTTCACAATGGCATAGTGCTTCTTCAATTTACCTTCTTCACCTTTTTCAAGCACCTTCTCTTTTCCTTTTTCAAGAGATCGATCCTTTTTATGTTTGGTATCAAAAGCAATTTTCTCTTCCACTACATCGGTGACTTTTTCCACCCGAGTGATCTTCACATCTGCGCTTTTTTTAGAAAGGTGACTATGTAACGCAGGTTTGATCTTATCGTGCTTCTTGAGCTTCAGCTCTTGTTGCTTTAAAAAGTCAGCGACCGTAGTCGAAGTGGTCCACACTTTCTTATCCTTTCCTCCATCGTTTAAGCTGACCTGGAAGGCCTGCTGAACCACAAGATCCATATTCTTTTTAATCTTGTCATTCTTTCCTGGAGTTACTTGATCGTGCTTCCCAATATCTATCTTCTCATTCTTCAATAATGCTCCAACCGTCTGATCTGTTGTCCATATCGTTTTCTCTTTCCCATCTAGGGTGAGATGAACCGGTATAGCCGCATCATACACAATGTTCATGTTGTCTTGAATCTTTGTATTTAGACTTGGAGAGATATGATCCTCCGCCCTGGTCCTTATTCCAAGGTCTGAAAGCAGCTGTGCTACTGTCTCTTCATGTGTACGAATTGTCTTCTCTTTGCCATTGATTGAAATGGTAATAGACTGCTTAGTGAGCTCATGCGCACCGTAAGCCGTCCCAGTTCCAGCTAAAAGCAAGCAAGCGACTAGAAATAAAACCTTGCCTTTTCCTAGCTTGACAGAAAACAGATTTTTCATTTTTTGTACGATGAAAAACGCCTCCTTCTCCTCGGAGAGATTATATAGAGTATCTCAAAACCTGTCAACCCTTCCACCCACTGTACAAAAATGCTCGATTGTAAACCTATTATGGGAGATTTTTGGAAGGAAGGGAAGAAAGACTTATCGACAACTTATCCTATGAGGAGGCGCAAACGTGTAGAACTTTTTCGTTATGTTTCACAATTGGACAAGCTTAAACAAGGATTGACATCATATACTGTCAGTTTATACGGAAAACTTTTTTCGCATTTTCTGTTGTCAATGCAGCAAGCTCTTCAAAGCTTATTTCTCGCAATTCAGCAATTTGTTCTGCGATATATTTCACATAGCTCGGCTCATTTCGTTTCCCTCTAAATGGCGCTGGAGTTAAATACGGGCAGTCTGTCTCAATTAGAAGACGATCACTTGGAATATCCTTTACAACTTCTTTCGGTTTTTTCGCATTTTTAAATGTCACAGGTCCACCGAATGAGATATAAAAGTTCATTTCCATACATGCTTTTGCAATTTCGAGGCTGCCAGTAAAGCAGTGCATAATTCCTCCGACTTCTGCCGCTCCTTCTTCTTTTAAGATCGTCACTACATCTTCCGTAGCGTCACGGTTATGAATGATAATTGGCAGATTCACTTCTTTTGCAAGAGCAATTTGACGTCTAAAGACTTCTTTTTGCACATCTTTTGGCGACTTGTCCCAATAGTAATCTAGACCCATTTCTCCAATGGCAACAACCTTTTCATGCTGAGATAATTCTTTGATCCAAGCCAAATCTTCATCTGTCATATCAATGGCATCAACAGGATGCCAGCCGATGGCTGCATACATAAAATCATATGCTTCAATTAGCTCCATCGCTCTCGTAATGGTTGGGCGATCAAACCCGACCACCACAATCTTCTCTACCTTTTCACTTTTGGCTCTTTCAATCACCTGCTCTAAGTCTTCATTATATTGTTCAGCATTTAAATGGGCATGTGTGTCAAATAACATGGTTGATTGCTCCTTTCGACAATTCTTCTGAAAAACAAAAGGTGTTCGACGAAATGTTACACGTGGAACACCTTTGTTAAATTATAAAATTTTCGTTCCATTTGCTAGAGATTGATCTACTTCAAGAACCTGCAATTTACCACCAGTTTCTCCTGTTAAAATCATTCCCTGGGAAATTTCTCCTCTTAGTTTAACTGGTGTGAGATTCGCTACGCAGACGAGCTTCTTCCCTACCAATTCTTCTGGTTGATAATGCTTGGCAATCCCTGAGACAATTTGTCTCTTTTCAAATCCAAAATCAAGCTGAAGCTTTAAGAGACGGTCAGCTTTTTTCACTGGTGCTGCTTCCAATACTTGTGCTACACGAAGGTCAACTTTCGAAAAATCATCGAAGGCAATTTCGGCACCCAGTTCAGGTAATTCAGTTTCTTCTATTTCAACTGACTCTTCTTCTACCTTAGGCGCACTTCCTTGCATCTTCTCTTTAATGTATGCCACTTCTTCTTCAACCTCTAAACGAGGGAACAACGGCTCACCTTTTTGTACCGTCGCTTTTTGAATCGCACCGAAAGAAAGAATGCTTTCCCAGCTTTTGAGTTTCTCTTCTTCAATTCCAAGCTGGAAGAAGATTTTCTCAGGTGTTTTTGTTAAGAATGGTGTTAACAATACAGCTGTGATTCGAAGTGATTCTGCTAAATGGTACATCACAGAATGCAGTTCTTTTCGTTTTGTTTCATCCTTCGCTAATACCCAAGGAGCTGTTTGATCAATATATTTATTCGTTCTGCTGATTAATGTCCAAACATTTGAAAGAGCCACCGAGAATTCGAGGTTCTCCATCGCTTCTTCATAAGCTTTCACCGTTTGTTCAGCTACAGCTTTTAGTTCCTCATCAAACTCATTGACTGGTCCCTTATAGCTGCTTAATGTACCGTCGAAGTATTTTTGCACCATCGCCACTGTACGGTTAAGTAAGTTCCCTAAATCATTGGCAAGGTCATAGTTTACACGTTCCACGAACCCTTCTGGTGTAAACACACCGTCTGCACCAAATGGGACTTCGCGTAGCAGGTAATAACGAAGAGCATCAAGACCATAGCGATCAATTAACGTAACAGGATCTACTACGTTCCCTTTTGATTTAGACATTTTGCCATCTTTCATGAGCAGCCAGCCATGTGCAAAAATTTGTTTTGGCAACGGCAGATCAAGTGCCATCAGCATAATTGGCCAGTAAATTGTATGGAATCGTACAATTTCTTTCCCAACTAGGTGTACGTTGGCAGGCCAATATTTTTTATATTTTTCATCTTGATCGGTTCCGTAGCCAATCGCTGTTAAGTAGTTGAATAACGCATCAATCCATACATAGATGACATGCTTCGGATTATTAGGTACTTTAATGCCCCAATCAAAGGTTGTTCTTGATACAGCTAAATCCTCTAACCCCGGTTTAATGAAGTTATTAATCATTTCATTCTTTCTTGATTCAGGCTGAATGAACGACGGGTTCTTTTCGTAATAGTCTAGTAAGCGATCTGCATACTTACTCATACGGAAGAAATATGATTCCTCTTTAATCAATTCAACAGGGTGTCCACTGTCCGGGCTTTTTCCTCCAATGACTTCCCCTTTCTCATTTCGCTCAACATCAACAAGCTGTGTTTCCGTATAGAATGTTTCATCAGGAATACTGTACCAGCCCTCATATTGATCTAAATAAATATCTCCTTGATCAAGCAACTTTTGGAAGACTTGCTCAATGATTTTCGTATGTCTTTTTTCCGTTGTACGAATGAAATCATCGTTTGAAATGTCGAGTTTCTTCCATAATGATTTAATGTCAGCAACGACCGGATCTAAATACTCAATCGGTGTAATATTTTGTTCTTCAGCTTTTTGCTGAATTTTTTGTCCGTGCTCATCTGTACCCGTTAAATACATCACATCATAGCCTTGCAGACGTTTATATCGAGCCATGGCATCCCCTGCCACTGTCGTATAAGCATGTCCAATATGTAATTTTCCGCTCGGATAGTAAATTGGTGTAGTCAGATAAAACGTTTTTTTCTTTTCCGGCATGTCGGAACCTCCTGCTTGTGTGTAAATGTCAAAAACTCCCGCCCAATGGACGAGAGCGGTCATCATACTTCATTAAAATGTGTCAGATCATTTCATTATGTTTTGCACTTGTGCTTTCTCTATGATACCATCTTAGCCTTTAAGATCAAGCATATATACATAGAACAGATTGAAATGAACGAAAAAGATGAGTTTTTCGAAAAAAACGACAAACCGCTCGACATTTTGTCGAATATTGTCGTATGAAATCTATTTCCAGATTTACAATTGGCTAAATTAGGGCAAAAGTCTTGTTAATCTGTTATCGTCATTTTTCATATTTTTATAGATAAATTCTGAAAAATCCTTATACACCGGTAGTTTCAAGGTCCTTTGACTTTAAGAGTCATATTTTACAAACAATAGTAAACAAAATGATTGACGATTTATGGAAACCTTGTTATGCTAGGAATGTAAGGAATTTGTCGAATAATGACGAAGATAATATTATATTAAGAATAAGAACTTTTTGGGAGGAGAATGAAGATGAAATCTACAGGTATTGTACGTAAAGTTGACGAATTAGGACGCGTGGTGATTCCAATCGAGCTTCGCCGTACGTTAGGAATCGCAGAAAAAGACGCTTTGGAAATTTATGTTGATGATGAAAAAATTATCCTAAAAAAATATAAACCAAACATGACTTGCCAAGTAACAGGTGAAGTATCAGACGATAACCTTAAACTTGCTAATGGTAAATTAGTTCTTAGCCGTGAAGGTGCAGAGCAAATCATTAACGAAATCCAAAACCAACTTCAATCACAAAAATAAGTTTTATATAAAAAGGTTCTTGCACCGTTTGCAAGAACCTTTCTTTATTGTTCAATATGATACGCATCATAGATCGTCCGCTTTGGCACACCACGTTCGACCGCAGTACGTTTAATAGCCTCTTTTGACGTTAACCCTTCCTCTATGTAATGGATCACATGCTCTTTTTCAGATAAAGAATTCCACCAAGCTTCTTCATTCAGTTCTTCTTCATCCTGATCATTTCCTTGTACAACGAGACAGAACTCACCACGGATTTGTTGTTCTGTCACCCAGGTCAGCGCGTATTCTAAATCTCCACGAATAAACTCTTCAAATTTCTTTGTCAGTTCTCTCGTAATGGCAATATTCCGGTTCCCCCACACTTCTTTCATCACAGTCAGCGTTTCTTTTAACCGATGGGGCGCTTCATAGAAAACAATTGTTTCTTGGCGTTTCTTCAATGCTTCCAGCTGTTTTTTCTTTTCCTTTTTTTGACGATCAAGAAAACCGTAAAAGAAAAATGGCTGAGGTGCGATTCCTGACGCAATGAGCGCCGTAAGTGCTGCATTTGCACCAGGTAACGGAATGACATAGCCTCCGATGTTCGTAAAGTCGCGAACCACTTCGGCTCCTGGATCAGAGATCGTCGGTAAACCGGCATCGCTCACGAGTGCAATGTTCTTTCCTTCTTTTAACCATTCGATTAACTTATGACCACTGCTATTTTTGTTATGTTCATGATAACTCGTTAATGGGGTATCAATTTCATAGACATGACAAAGCTTTTTCGTTTGTCTCGTATCTTCTGCGGCAATATAGTCTACATCTTTTAACGTTTGTATCGCGCGAAACGTCATATCTTCTAAGTTTCCAATCGGGGTTGGTACGAGATAAAGAATCCCCATTTCTGATTGACCATCAAAGCTTTTCTGTGTCTTTTTCATGTGCCGCCTCCTTTTTGATTCGCTTTTCTTCTATATACATGTCCTTTTTTCGACGTGTCCACGTTTTGAAACGATATTCCTGTTGCATGGCTTCTCTTTTGGTTAAAAAGCATTCGTGGTAATAGAGTTCCACCGGCCGTCTAGCTCTCGTATACTTTGCACCCTTCCCACTATTATGGGTAGTCAGCCTTTTTTGTAAGTCATTTGTATACCCAGCGTACAAACTGCCATCTGCACATTTCAATACATAGAAATAATGACTATGCTTCTCCATACAGTATCGTCCTGATTTCTTTTGTATACTCTTGGTCTTCTCCATAAACAAAAAGCGGCGGGAGGATTTTCAAATCCGGTTTTCCATCTTTCATCCCTTCCACTAAAATGGTATTCGCTTCTTTTCCCTGTTTCGGATATACAAATTGAATTCGTTTTGGCTCAATTCGATATTTCTTCATCATTTCAACAATCTCAAGCAGCCGTCCAGGGCGGTGAACCATTGCCAGTTTGCCTCCTTGCTTTAACAAAGTGGAAGAAACACGAATGACATCTTCTAATGTACAATGTATCTCATGACGTGCGATCGCCAAATACTCATTTTCATTGATTTCATCCTTAGAAGGAGTCTTGAAATATGGCGGATTACAAGTAATCACGTCTACTTTGTGGTTTCCGTACCGTTTAGGCATATCATTTAAATCACCATGGATCAACTCAATCTGCTGCTCCAGTTGATTATGCGCCACACTTCTCTTTGCCATATCAAACAGACGTTCTTGAATTTCAACCCCTGTAATAGAGGCTTTAGATCTCGTCGAAAGCAGCAATGGAACGATGCCATTTCCCGTACAAAGATCAATAATCTCCCCTTTTTGAATCGGCACATACGCAAATTTTGCTAATAACACTGCATCCAATGAAAAGGCGAACACCGTTTTACTTTGAATAATTTTCATATCTTCTGCAAGCAAGTAGTCTAAACGTTCATCTTCTCTTAACGAAACCATGATGTATCCTTTCTTTTCCTGTGAAAAAGGCTCCCGATTCAGCGGAAGCCTTTTCTCATTTTTTATTTAAAAATGACAGACAGAACAAACAGTCTCCCTCTTTCCGAATGCTCCCATAATGTACATTACAAATATGGAAGCCCTCCTGATATAAACGAGCTAGGTTATCATGACCTTCTCCTATATCAGAATGACTTGGCTTCTGGGCAGAATCATGCTCTGCCTCAGACGATTTATCTCGATCGGATTGATCCAGACGTTCACGCAAGTGCTGATTCTCCATCTGCAGCTGGTGATTTTCTTCAATCACTTCACCAATATGATTTTTCAAATCACCTAGCTGGCGATAAAGAGAACCGATTTGTTCTTCTAAATTAATCACCGTATCAAATAGTTCCTTTTTATCCAAGGTGGCACACCTCGTTACTCAGTTGTTTGTGCAGATACAACGCCTTCTTGTATTAATTCTTCCCAAGTATATTCTATCACTTTTTCTTGCCCGGTTAATTCAACTTGCAAAATTCGTTCTAAAATATTAAGCCCTACTACCTTTGCAGAGCCATTAGACGTCTGAATCGTTTCACCGATGTCCGGTAATTGTTCTTTTGCTGTTTCGTACTCATCATTCTCATATTTCAAGCAGCACATCAAACGACCGCAAAGCCCTGAAATTTTGGTAGGGTTTAACGAGAGGTTTTGATCTTTTGCCATTTTAATGGACACAGGTTCAAAATCTCCTAAGAAAGTTGAACAGCAAAGCATACGGCCACACGGACCAATGCCGCCTAGCATTTTTGCCTCGTCTCTTACACCGATTTGACGAAGTTCAATTCTCGTCTTGAAGATAGATGCAAGATCCTTAACCAGCTCACGGAAATCTACTCTGCCATCCGCTGTAAAATAGAAGATGACCTTGTTGCGGTCGAATGTAAATTCGACATCGACCAGTTTCATTTCCAGGCCGTGTTCACTTACTTTCTGAAGACATGTGTCAAAGGCTGCCATCGCTGCTTCTTTGTTCTCCTCAACGATGAGCCGGTCTCGTTCGTCTGCGACGCGAATCACCTTACGCAAAGGGAGAACCACATCGTGTTCATCTACTTTTTTATTGGCGATGACCACTTGCCCGTACTCAACACCTCTAACCGTTTCTACAATGACACAACTATCATTTTCTATATGAAATCCATTAGGATCGAAATAATAGATTTTGCCCGCTTTTTTAAAGCGAACACCAATTACGTTGTACAAGCTTATCCCTCCTGCAACATCAACACCAATTGCTCCATTAGCCCTTGGGCATTCACGTTGGATTGAAGTCTCTTTTTCGCTTCTAATACAGCAAGGATCTGATTCGTCACCATTTGCTGTGTG
The DNA here is from genome assembly GCF_038593225.1 of Bacillus sp. FSL W8-0629. Lineage (NCBI taxonomy): Bacteria > Bacillati > Bacillota > Bacilli > Caryophanales > Bacillaceae > Bacillus > Bacillus sp. FSL W8-0629. The sequence goes on along the minus strand of NZ_CP151975.1, from coordinate 43,754 downwards.
GAATGCAGCGCGTGCTGCTTCATTGTCTGGAATAAGTCTTGATAAATGACTTTATCTTCATTTCCTATTTGAATCGACAATACATCACGATATATAAATAAAAGCATATCAAGACCAGTTTCTTGAAGGTCTTTCTCTTTAAAAAAAGGCATCCATTGATCTTGTATATAAAAAAATGCATGTTCTTTTCGCTGGTGTAAGACTTCATACAATTTTATCACTTTCGCTCTAGACTCTGCAAACTGATCATTTCGACTTAATTCGAGTGCTTCTGCTAAATTATTGGTTAAATTCGACAAAAGCCTTGCGAGATCCTGAGACACGCCTTCTTGTAAAAGCTGCTGCTCCAAAGATTGCGGCTGCAGCGGCTGAAAGCTAAGCATCTGACATCTTGAAATAATCGTATCCAGCATTTTATGCGATTGTTCAGTGATTAAAATTGCCATCGTTTCCCGGTTGGGCTCCTCTAGGAACTTTAATAAACTGTTCGCAGCATTGACCGTCATTTTGTCCGCATGGAGAATGATATACATTTTCCGATGCGATTCTACGCCTGCTTTTGTAAATTCCTCCTGCAAAGCCTGCACTTGCGCCTTCTTAATTGATTGACCGTCAGGCTGCACTAGATGTAAATCTGGATGGTTGCCAGACTGAATTCTTTTGCAGTTTTGACAGGACTCGCATGGTTTCACTCCTGCTTCCAAACAAAAAAAGCTCTTCGCTAAAAGCATCGCAGCATCTAGCTTTCCTGTCCCTTTTTTTCCTTCAAATAAGTAAGCATGAGCCAGTCGGTCTTTATCAATACTATTAAAAATCAGCCGCATGACGCGCGGCTGTAGATCATTCATGTCATCCCAGCTAATTGCCATGTTATCACTCTCTATGTGTAAAGGTTAATCAATAAACCTTTTATTTCTCCAATACGTTCAAGCAAATCAATCGAGGGTTTCTCTTGATTCATCATATCCTCTGTTAACTCAATCAGCTTTTCATCTAATGCTTTGACTAAAGCGAGTGTTCGCGTGTTGCCATAAATGTCAAAGCTCCTTGATGTCTCTATATTTAATCCATTATCGACTGTTTCTTTTACAAAGCGTTTCACAAGTCCTTTAAACCTAGCCAAATCTTTAAGGTTTCGTGACTTTGTCAGTTTCTTGCCGAAGACTTCGATATCGCTCAGCATGACTGTCAGCTGCTCTAAACGCATTTTACCGCTTTGTGTCTCCATCGATGATTTAAACGATGCTGAAGTTTGGCTTCCTTTCATCGCTTGAAGTTCACGCTTTTCTAAAAGCAGCCGCATATCTTGATTAATTTTCACAGCAACCCATCCTTAAAATTGATGAAATTGTTCAACTGGCAGAATAAAGACGGTAGCTCCACCAACTTCAACCTCAACAGGGTATGGTACATATGAATCTGCATTTCCACCCATTGGTGATACAGGCGCGATCATTTGATCACGTTTACGGCAATTTTCCTTGATTAGCTGTAACGCTTTATCCACTCGGACATCATCACAACCAATGATAAAAGTCGTATTCCCAGACTTTAGAAATCCACCAGTCGAAGCTAATTTTGTCACGCCGAATTGATGTTCGGTCAATATTTTCAATAACTTGCTGCTATCTTGATCCTGTACAACGGCAACAATTAATTTCATTTGATTGGCCTCCTTCATTTTAGGCACAGGTGACATGCCGATGTCTTCCTCTATATTATAACAACGATTGGGAATGAGGTCATATTTGATTTTTCTTTAATGTGTCCTGAATCAGCTGAAACACTTCATTAAAGACATCCTGAACAGACTGAGACGCATCTACTACACGGAATCGTTCTGGTGATTGCGCAATCAGCAGCTCATATCCTTCTCTAACCATTTGATGAAAATTCAGTGTTTCCATGTCTAATCGATTTTTTTCTCTTCCTTGATTGGCATCAATTCGCTTTAGACCTTCCTCTGGTGTAATGGAAAAGTAAATGGTCATTTGCGGCATCGTGCCATCAATGGCAAAATCATTAATGGATTTGACTTCTTCAATCCCAAGCCCTCTCGCATAGCCCTGATAAGCAAGGGAGCTGTCGACAAAACGATCACATAAAACAGTTTCCCCCCGCTTCAATGCCGGTTCTACTTTTTCAGCCAAATGCTGCCTTCTAGCTGCTGCATAAAGCAATGCCTCTGTTTTTGCGTCCATTTTTGTATTTTTTTCATTTAAAATGACTTCACGAATTTGCTCTGCAATGTCGATGCCTCCAGGCTCACGTGTCGCCATCACTGCATATCCTTGACGTTCCATTTCTTCGTACACTTTTCGAATCACTGTCGTTTTTCCAGCACCCTCCGGTCCTTCAAACGTAATAAACATACCGCTCATAGTGTCTCCTCTTCTATATAAACATATAATTTTCTCTGTTGAATCACCTGACTTGCTTGCACATGAACTTGATGCCCAAGCAAACGGCTTAACGTCGCAATTTGATCTGATTCAATCGGTTCTCCTTTAATCATCAAAGGAATGCCAGGCGGATAGGGAATGACCGATTCTGCACTAATCCGGCCAACTGCTTTTTCGAATGGAACAGCTTCTACATCTCGCTTTTGCTGATCGTCCTCTAAGAAGAGCGATCCCGTTTGAGGCTCTTTTTTTACAAGCAATGAATCACTTTGCTGAAGAGCCTGCTCTATAGCTGTAAAAGGAATGTCCTTTGTCTGCCTTAGACCAAAAACGAGTAAGACTTGATGTTCATCCGCAAGTTCTGGGTGAACCTCCACCGACTCAAGCACCTTTTTGAGTTCATAGCCTGTCAGCCCTTTTGTTGAACGAATGACACATTTTAATGGATCCATAGGTAAAGAGTCAGACTCAACCACTTCGAGATTGGAGATCATATTGAACTGTGCTTTCAGCTTTGCCAAGTCCCTCATGATTTCGTCCATTAACCCTTTTCCCTTCAACTCCTCCACATAAGCTCTCGCCACATCTAACGAAGCCATAATTGGATAGGAAGGTGAACTGCTTTGAAGCATCGTTAATAACGTCTTTATCCGCTTCACATCAATTCGGTCTCCTTGAAGATGGAGATAAGACCCCATCGTCATTGCCGGAAGGGTTTTATGTGCTGATTGTACCACCACGTCTGCTCCATAGGAAAGGGCAGATGGAGGAAAGGCACCGCCTAATACAAAATGAGCACCATGTGCCTCATCAACTAATACAATGATGCCAGCTTCATGACACATTTGAATGAGCCCTGATAAATCAGCTGCATGTCCGTAGTAGTTCGGATATGTCAAAACGATTGCCCGGCAGTTAGGATGTGTCACCATAGCTTGTTTGACTGTTTCCTCCGTCACATGAGTTGGGACGTGCAAGTGCGGATCACTCTCAGTTTCTAACATAATAGGCGTCGCTCCCGCAAGCTCAATCGCATGGAACACAGACTTATGACAATTTCGCTGAACGAAAATGCCCTCCCCAGCCTGACACGCAGACATCACCATCGCCAAATTGCCAACGGTTGTGCCATTCACAAGGAAAAAACTTTGTTTAGCTCCATATAGCTTTGCCAATAAATCCTCTGCCTCTTGAATCACCCCAGTCGGATGGTGAAGATCATCTAGACCTTCAAGTTCTGTCACATCCAGCTGAAGAATGGATGCATAATAGGACCGTGCCTCATCAAAAAAGACATCTCCATTGTGATGTCCCGGAACGTGAAAAGAATAGGGCTTCTTTTCCGCATGTTGTGATAATGCTGTATATAAAGGTGTTTTCAAACAAATCGACCCTTTTCACTTAAACGATATCTTATATCTATTATAACGTTCAAACAAGTGAACTGAAAGATGGATTCTCATTCCTTTATTGGTTTATGATTCACCAGCTTCTGCTCTGCCTCATGCATGCTACTTTTTAATTGAGCTCGTTCTTGGCTCCCATGTTCTTTTACCTGCAACGTTTCCTGCAATGTTTCGGCCAATTGGTGCTGAACCTTTTTCAACGTATCTATAGGCGTTAAGGATGCATCTTCAATCAGCTGTCCTTGCTGCTTCGATACCTGTTCATATGTTTGCTGGATACGCTGCTCAAGCGCTGAATTGGCTCGCTGCTGAATATGATTGAACGCAATCGACATTTGGTTGATCCATAAAGGAATTGATGCGGAAACAGTTGATTGAATATGATTGGCTAATGTATGGTTTGTATGCTGAATCATTCGAATTTGGGCATTACATTGCAGTGCGATTTGACGGCTCAACAACAAATCATACTTCCGTTCTTTTAATCTCTCCATATATTCTTCTTCATCGACTTCCCGACTCATCAATTGTTCCTCTAATGTCCGATCATGTGACTGTGATTCTGTTAGGGCATGTTGCTCTAACAGCGTCAATTTTGCTTCAACTGCTGCAACCTGTAACGTCATCTCTTGAAAGTATGATTGATTTTCTTCAAATAAACGCTCCAATAACTTATGGTCCGAAATTAACACGCCTCTTGCGTAACGAAGCCTTGCTGACAATCTCTCTATCTGTGCTTCTGCTTGTTTAAAACGAGATATGATCTCCTGAGTAGAACGCTTTTCTCGCTGAAATAACCTTAAAAAAAAGCCTCGCTTCTTTGGCAATAAATCCTCTGGCTCCACTAAATGCAGTTGCTGTAAAAAAGCTTCTAGAACGTCTCCGATTTGGTCAATATCTTTTTTCTCCACATATTGCATCATTTGTTTTGATTGTTCTAACAATCGTTCCTGCACACGTGTGCCATAGAAAAGCAGTTTTTGTGGATGGTCAGGGATCTTCTCAGCTCGCTGTAGCGCCTCCTGCTTTTCCTCATCAGATAAGGTATCAAACACCCGAAACGGAAGATCTGTAGTAGATGGGGCTGGTGGTATGACTGGATCTTCTGGTTTCATCGAGTTTGACTCCTTTCATGTCTATTTTTTAATCATTTTATCGGCCACTTCAAGTTCAATATGAAGTGCTTCTATATCTCTTCCTAAAACTTGCTGTAAATCATTCGTTAATTGCTTTTGCAGTTCAGTCAGCGTGACTCGAGTTTGGCTTAATGTCATTTCAAGCTCATGGCTACGATTCGGCTGATTATACAGCAGTGCATATTTCTCAGTTAATTCAACAACAGAATCTAAACTCTCAAAATAAAACCGCTGTGCATCATAAAACCGGTTCGGTTCCTTTTTTGTTATCGTATAGATGCGTCGTGCAAGCCGAAGAATTTCATAATTATGCTTGATCGTCTGTACGTTCTTCACAGCAAATAAAGCTTTCTTCAAACGAACCAGCTTTTGCCCAGCTTCTTTTAAGTGCTGTTTAATATATACATAATCACTGCGAGACAGTCCGTGTTTCTTCAAAAACAACTGGAAGGCAGCCCATCGGCTTCCTGCAAACATCACACCCCACCCAATCATCGCATACAGTATCGACAATCCAACATGATGATGGAAAACACCAATACTGACAGTTAAAATCACCAGCGAAAAAAGAGTAGAGAGAACGGCCCATACAAATGTGTAAAAAATTGATTTCATGTTCATCGACTCCTATGAATAATCAGGCTCTCTGTTTATCTTATTATTTATTACGGTTGATGTCCAAACTAAGTTCCAAAAAACAGGCCCAATCCCCGATTGCCCATAAAAAAAGACCATCTAATGGTCTATGAATACAAAGGCGGCGTATGAAGATTTTTAAGCTTTCTTACATAATCAGCATAACTAGGATCCGAGGTTGATGTAGAAATTAACTTCCGTTCACAATCTCGGCATAAAAACTGATGATATAAATAAATTCCCTTTGTTTTTTTCTCTTCACAAATCAAACAAATTGCTTCTCGCTCTTTTTTGCTCATTGTGACACCTCCACTTATAGCTTCAGTATGCCCTAGCGCTTTCAATTGTATACAAAATTAAGAATGTTTTAGATGATAGTTTAGTATATGTATCCATGCCAGATCGAGTGTTTGTTCCTTTTTTAAAATACAAAAAAGACCAGTTCCGACTGGAACTGATCCTTTGAAAAGCTTGGCGGCGTCCTACTCTCACAGGGGGAAACCCCCAACTACCATCGGCGCTGAAGAGCTTAACTTCCGTGTTCGGTATGGGAACGGGTGTGACCTCTTCGCTATCGCCACCAAACCTGATGGAGAGAATGTTCTCTCAAAACTAGATAACAATGTTCATTTTTCACATTAGAATATAGGTTAAGTCCTCGATCTATTAGTATCTGTCAGCTCCACGTGTCACCACGCTTCCACCTCAGACCTATCAACCTGATCATCTTTCAGGGATCTTACTTCCTTGCGGAATGGGAAATCTCATCTTGAGGGGGGCTTCATGCTTAGATGCTTTCAGCACTTATCCCGTCCGCACATAGCTACCCAGCGATGCCCTTGGCAGAACAACTGGTACACCAGCGGTGCGTCCATCCCGGTCCTCTCGTACTAAGGACAGCTCCTCTCAAATTTCCTGCGCCCGCGACGGATAGGGACCGAACTGTCTCACGACGTTCTGAACCCAGCTCGCGTACCGCTTTAATGGGCGAACAGCCCAACCCTTGGGACCGACTACAGCCCCAGGATGCGATGAGCCGACATCGAGGTGCCAAACCTCCCCGTCGATGTGGACTCTTGGGGGAGATAAGCCTGTTATCCCCGGGGTAGCTTTTATCCGTTGAGCGATGGCCCTTCCATGCGGAACCACCGGATCACTAAGCCCGACTTTCGTCCCTGCTCGACTTGTAGGTCTCGCAGTCAAGCTCCCTTGTGCCTTTACACTCTGCGAATGATTTCCAACCATTCTGAGGGAACCTTTGGGCGCCTCCGTTACATTTTAGGAGGCGACCGCCCCAGTCAAACTGCCCACCTGACACTGTCTCCCTGCCCGATAAGGGCAGCGGGTTAGAAGGTCAATACAGCCAGGGTAGTATCCCACCGATGCCTCCACCGAAGCTAGCGCTCCGGTTTCCAAGGCTCCTACCTATCCTGTACAAGCTGTACCAACATTCAATATCAGGCTGCAGTAAAGCTCCACGGGGTCTTTCCGTCCTGTCGCGGGTAACCTGCATCTTCACAGGTACTATAATTTCACCGAGTCTCTCGTTGAGACAGTGCCCAGATCGTTGCGCCTTTCGTGCGGGTCGGAACTTACCCGACAAGGAATTTCGCTACCTTAGGACCGTTATAGTTACGGCCGCCGTTTACTGGGGCTTCAATTCGCACCTTCGCTTACGCTAAGCGCTCCTCTTAACCTTCCAGCACCGGGCAGGCGTCAGCCCCTATACTTCGCCTTACGGCTTCGCAGAGACCTGTGTTTTTGCTAAACAGTCGCCTGGGCCTATTCACTGCGGCTTCTCGGGGCTTTAACACCCTAAGAAGCACCCCTTCTCCCGAAGTTACGGGGTCATTTTGCCGAGTTCCTTAACGAGAGTTCTCTCGATCACCTTAGGATTCTCTCCTCGCCTACCTGTGTCGGTTTGCGGTACGGGCACCTCTCACCTCGCTAGAGGCTTTTCTTGGCAGTGTGGAATCAGGAACTTCGCTACTAAATTTCGCTCGCCATCACAGCTCAGCCTTCACGGGAAACGGATTTGCCTATTTCCCAGCCTAACTGCTTGGACGCGGATATCCAATACCGCGCTTACCCTATCCTCCTGCGTCCCCCCATTGCTCAAATGGTGAGGAGGTGGTACAGGAATATCAACCTGTTGTCCATCGCCTACGCCTTTCGGCCTCGGCTTAGGTCCCGACTAACCCTGAGCGGACGAGCCTTCCTCAGGAAACCTTAGGCATTCGGTGGACGGGATTCTCACCCGTCTTTCGCTACTCATACCGGCATTCTCACTTCTAAGCGCTCCACCAGTCCTTCCGGTCTGACTTCACTGCACTTAGAACGCTCTCCTACCACTGTTCGTAAGAACAGTCCGCAGCTTCGGTGATACGTTTAGCCCCGGTACATTTTCGGCGCAGAGTCACTCGACCAGTGAGCTATTACGCACTCTTTAAATGGTGGCTGCTTCTAAGCCAACATCCTGGTTGTCTAAGCAACTCCACATCCTTTTCCACTTAACGTATACTTTGGGACCTTAGCTGGCGGTCTGGGCTGTTTCCCTTTCGACTACGGATCTTATCACTCGCAGTCTGACTCCCAAGGATAAGTCATCGGCATTCGGAGTTTGACTGAATTCGGTAACCCGGTAGGGGCCCCTAGTCCAATCAGTGCTCTACCTCCGAGACTCTTACCTTGAGGCTAGCCCTAAAGCTATTTCGGAGAGAACCAGCTATCTCCAGGTTCGATTGGCATTTCACCCCTACCCACACCTCATCCCCGCACTTTTCAACGTGCGTGGGTTCGGGCCTCCATTCAGTGTTACCTGAACTTCACCCTGGACATGGGTAGATCACCTGGTTTCGGGTCTACGACCACGTACTCATGCGCCCTATTCAGACTCGCTTTCGCTGCGGCTCCGCATCTTCTGCTTAACCTTGCACGGGATCGTAACTCGCCGGTTCATTCTACAAAAGGCACGCCATCACCCGTTAACGGGCTCTGACTACTTGTAGGCACACGGTTTCAGGATCTATTTCACTCCCCTTCCGGGGTGCTTTTCACCTTTCCCTCACGGTACTGGTTCACTATCGGTCACTAGGGAGTATTTAGCCTTGGGAGATGGTCCTCCCGGATTCCGACGGAATTTCACGTGTTCCGCCGTACTCAGGATCCACTCTGGAGAGAACAACATTTCAGTTACAGGGCTGTTACCTTCTTTGGCGGGCCTTTCCAGACCTCTTCGCTTATATCGTTCCTTTGTAACTCCGTATAGAGTGTCCTACAACCCCAAGAGGCAAGCCTCTTGGTTTGGGCTGTTCCCGTTTCGCTCGCCGCTACTCAGGGAATCGCATTTGCTTTCTCTTCCTCCGGGTACTTAGATGTTTCAGTTCCCCGGGTATGCCTTCTCATACTCTATGTATTCAAGTATGGATACTACTCCATTACGAGCAGTGGGTTTCCCCATTCGGAAATCTCCGGATCAAAGCTTGCTTACAGCTCCCCGAAGCATATCGGTGTTCGTCCCGTCCTTCATCGGCTCCTAGTGCCAAGGCATCCACCGTGCGCCCTTTCTAACTTAACCATTTCTTACTTTAGAAAGAATCACTATGTGTGATGAACTTTGCATTGCATTCAATGTGAATGTATTACTTATTGTTATCTAGTTTTCAAAGAACACGTTGGTGGAGCCTAGCGGGATCGAACCGCTGACCTCCTGCGTGCAAGGCAGGCGCTCTCCCAGCTGAGCTAAGGCCCCGATTTAATAGAAGATGGTGGGCCTGAGTGGACTCGAACCACCGACCTCACGCTTATCAGGCGTGCGCTCTAACCAGCTGAGCTACAGGCCCATCTTTCATATCGAAGATATGATGTTGTAGGATCTTTTGCAAGTTCCTTCAAAACTAAACAAGACGAAAAACGTACGCTGCTCCATATATCCTTAGAAAGGAGGTGATCCAGCCGCACCTTCCGATACGGCTACCTTGTTACGACTTCACCCCAATCATCTGCCCCACCTTCGGCGGCTGGCTCCATAAAGGTTACCTCACCGACTTCGGGTGTTGCAAACTCTCGTGGTGTGACGGGCGGTGTGTACAAGGCCCGGGAACGTATTCACCGCGGCATGCTGATCCGCGATTACTAGCGATTCCAGCTTCACGCAGTCGAGTTGCAGACTGCGATCCGAACTGAGAACAGATTTGTGGGATTGGCTAAACCTTGCGGTCTCGCAGCCCTTTGTTCTGTCCATTGTAGCACGTGTGTAGCCCAGGTCATAAGGGGCATGATGATTTGACGTCATCCCCACCTTCCTCCGGTTTGTCACCGGCAGTCACCTTAGAGTGCCCAACTGAATGCTGGCAACTAAGATCAAGGGTTGCGCTCGTTGCGGGACTTAACCCAACATCTCACGACACGAGCTGACGACAACCATGCACCACCTGTCACTCTGTCCCCGAAGGGAAAGCCCTATCTCTAGGGTTGTCAGAGGATGTCAAGACCTGGTAAGGTTCTTCGCGTTGCTTCGAATTAAACCACATGCTCCACCGCTTGTGCGGGCCCCCGTCAATTCCTTTGAGTTTCAGTCTTGCGACCGTACTCCCCAGGCGGAGTGCTTAATGCGTTAGCTGCAGCACTAAGGGGCGGAAACCCCCTAACACTTAGCACTCATCGTTTACGGCGTGGACTACCAGGGTATCTAATCCTGTTCGCTCCCCACGCTTTCGCTCCTCAGCGTCAGTTACAGACCAGAGAGTCGCCTTCGCCACTGGTGTTCCTCCACATCTCTACGCATTTCACCGCTACACGTGGAATTCCACTCTCCTCTTCTGCACTCAAGTTTCCCAGTTTCCAATGACCCTCCCCGGTTGAGCCGGGGGCTTTCACATCAGACTTAAGAAACCGCCTGCGAGCCCTTTACGCCCAATAATTCCGGACAACGCTTGCCACCTACGTATTACCGCGGCTGCTGGCACGTAGTTAGCCGTGGCTTTCTGGTTAGGTACCGTCAAGGTGCAAGCAGTTACTCTTGCACTTGTTCTTCCCTAACAACAGAGCTTTACGATCCGAAAACCTTCATCACTCACGCGGCGTTGCTCCGTCAGACTTTCGTCCATTGCGGAAGATTCCCTACTGCTGCCTCCCGTAGGAGTCTGGGCCGTGTCTCAGTCCCAGTGTGGCCGATCACCCTCTCAGGTCGGCTACGCATCGTCGCCTTGGTGAGCCGTTACCTCACCAACTAGCTAATGCGCCGCGGGTCCATCTGTAAGTGACAGCCGAAACCGTCTTTCATCCTTGAACCATGCGGTTCAAGGAACTATCCGGTATTAGCTCCGGTTTCCCGGAGTTATCCCAGTCTTACAGGCAGGTTACCCACGTGTTACTCACCCGTCCGCCGCTAACATCCGGGAGCAAGCTCCCTTCTGTCCGCTCGACTTGCATGTATTAGGCACGCCGCCAGCGTTCGTCCTGAGCCAGGATCAAACTCTCCGAAAAAGTACAAAACCGAAGTTTTGTTTTTCGTCAGCGTTTGACTGACTACCTATGATGTATCATAGGATTTTTTTATAAAAACTCGAATTAACAGGTACGTTTTGTCTTGTTTAGTTTTCAAAGAACTTGTTTACCGCTTCGGAAGCGACTAGAACATCTTATCATATCCAAGTTGTTAGTGTCAACAACTTTTTTGTTATTATGTTTTTTCGTTTCTTCGTCATCAGCGACGTATATTAATTTACCACCATATATAATCAAAGTCAACAATATTTTGCATTAAATAATAAACTTTTCAATTACGACTAAAGCTGCTACACCTGGAATGCCCAACAAACCACTAATTCCGCTCGTTACAGGGTTAATGGAAACATGAAGCCCTAAACTCTCGCCGAATAAATTGAGACAAAATAAAAAAAGAGCGCCTGCGACAAATTTTATTCCGATAAGCCCTAACCATTTGAATGGATTTGCTTGAACACCCGACATAAACAACAATAAAACAGCTAACAAAATTGAACCAATCACAATAACAGGTTCCATAATCCTCTCATCTCCTCTTCATATGAATAGTACAAGCATATGAGAGGATTATGGAAAATAGACCTGCTATCTCCAGTTGTTTAAACGTAAATTTCTCTTTTTCGCTTCTCTCAGATAGAAAAAGTACTTCGCTTGAGCAAGCTTTAATTCGAATAGAATGTCCGGTGAAGGCTCAACGCTATTTGCGACAAGCTTTTTTTGTCTGTTCCATTCTTCCTTTTGCTTAAAAAGCTGTTGAATTAATATCTCATCGAATTCTTTTCGAATTGATTTTCTGCGAAGAAAACCCATGTACCGTACTTCTCCTTCCTACATCTCACGTCTGCCTTCTAGAGCCTTAGAAAGTGTGACTTCATCCGCATACTCTAAATCTCCACCTACTGGGAGTCCGTGAGCTATGCGAGAGAGTTTAATTCCTGATGGTTTCAACAATCTAGAGATATACATGGCTGTCGCTTCTCCCTCAATGTTTGGGTTGGTTGCAAGAATGACCTCTGTGACTTGATCGTCTTGCAATCTTTTTAATAGGTCAGGAATTTTAATATCCTCTGGTCCAATTCCGTCCATTGGTGAAATAGCACCATGAAGCACATGATATAAGCCGTTGTATTCTTTCATTTTTTCCATTGCGATCACATCTTTTGGATCCTGCACGACACAGATCACAGATTGATCTCTTCTTGTATCTTCACAAATATAGCAAGGATCCTGGTCGGTGATATGTCCGCAAACAGAACAATAAGTTAAATTACGCTTTGCATTAACAAGTGCCTTCGCAAAATCCAGCACGACATCTTCTTGCATACTAAGAACAAAAAAAGCCAGACGGACCGCAGTTTTAGGTCCGATTCCTGGCAATTTCATAAAGCTATCAATCAGCTTTGATATTGGTTCAGGATATTGCATCTTCAGTTATTCCTCCTAGAATAAACCTGGCATGTTCATTCCTTTTGTGAATTGACCCATTGTTTCATTCGTTAGTTCATCAACTTTTTTCAATGCATCATTTGTTGCTGCAAGTACAAGGTCTTGAAGCATATCGATGTCTTCAGGATCAACAACTTCTTCATTAATCGCCACATCAACGACTTCTTTTTGTCCATTTACTTTTACAGTGACCATGCCGCCACCTGCCGTACCTTCAAGGACTTTTTCTGCAAGCTCTTCTTGAGCCTTAGCCATATCCTTCTGCATTTTTTGCATTTGTTTCATCATTTTTTGCATATTTCCCATTCCACCGCGCATATGAACACCACTCTCTTTCAAATTGTTAATCTTTAATTTCAATTAAATCGGTTCCTACTAACTTCTTTGCTTCTGCAATTAATGGATCTTCTTCAGCAGAAGCTGCCTGACCATCTGCTTGTTCTTCAGGCTGATGATCTCTTAAAAATTCTTCTCTTATTTTACCCCATTGAGCGTCAGGAACGCCAACTAATTCCACTCTTTTTCCTAGCATAGATTCTAGCAGTTGCTCAAGATTGGTTCGAACACCACTTTTATCTTCGGCCACCATCTTACAATGTATTTCAAATTTGAATTTTAAAACAAAGGCATGAGTTGCCGCCGCAACTGGTTCACTATCTGTTAATAGCGCAGCGTGAGATACCTTATTTTGCTGTTTTAATTGGGCAAGGAGCTCTCCCCATTTGCCTTTTATTTTTTCTAGCTCCGGCCGCTTCGCTTCTTTTAAAATCTCATGAATTCGACCGACAGGTGCACGATAACCATTTTTATTACTCGTTTGAGGTCGAGGTGCTTCCGTTTTTGCTTGAGGACTCTGAGACTGAGTCATTGGAACACCCTCAGCTTTTAGCCTAGATAGCTCCTGTTCCAGCCTGTCTATTTTATTCGTTAACGCTGTTAGGTCGGAATCAGCCGGAGATGATACAGCACCAGCCGTTGACTGACAGAGCTTAACCACAGCTACTTCAAAGAAAATTCTAGGATGGTTTGTCCATTTCATTTCCTGATGGCTTTTATTCAGCACTTCAATCGTTTCATAAAGAAACTGAGGTGCCACACGTTCTGAAAGAGCCACAAACTTATCGTCGACTTTGACTTTTTCAAGGACACCTTCAAGATCCGGTGCTGTTTTGTAAAGAAGCATATCTCTAAAGTAGAAGATCATATCCTCTATTAATTTCGCGGCATCTTTCCCCTGTTGAAGCAATTCATTTAACGTATCCAGCGCTATCGCAATATTTTGCTCAAAAATGGCTTCAGCAAGCTGACTAATGAAATGCTGAGATACAGCACCTGTAATGAGCAGTGCATCATCAATTGTGAGCTGTTCACCACTAAATGAGATCGCTTGGTCAAGGAGACTGAGTGCGTCACGCATGCCTCCATCTGCCGCACTAGCAATAATCTCGAGTGAACCCTCTTGTATATTTAGGCTTTCTGCATCTACAATTTTCTCCATTCGTCCAACAATATCTTTTGTCGTGATCCGTTTAAAATCAAATCTCTGACATCTTGATATGATGGTAAGAGGAATCTTATGAGGCTCTGTGGTAGCCAAAATAAAGATACAATGAGCAGGTGGTTCCTCTAGCGTTTTAAGAAGTGCATTAAATGCCCCGATAGAGAGCATATGTACCTCATCTATAATATAAACCTTATATGTAACCGCTGAAGGAGCAAATTTCACTTTATCACGTATATCCCGAATTTCATCTACCCCGTTATTTGAGGCAGCATCTATTTCAATCACGTCTGAAATCGAACCGGTCGTAATCCCTCTACAGGCATCACACTCATTACACGGCTCACTAACAGGTGACTTTTCACAGTTCACTGCTTTCGCAAAAATCTTGGCAGCACTTGTTTTACCTGTTCCTCTAGGACCTGAAAATAAGTAAGCATGAGAAAACTTTTTCTGCAAAAGGGCATTTTGCAACGTTTTTGTGATGTGTTCTTGTCCAACAACATCCTCAAAAACTTGAGGTCTGAACACTCGGTATAAAGCTTGATAACTCACAAATACGCCCTCCTCCATTTATCATCATGTTCATTATACATGATGCAACGATCAATTCAAAAGTACACCTTTATTTTCTAATAAACGAAAAAGAGCATTTCCTTTAAAGACTTTTTACTTTTCTTGATTAAAAAACGTGTTTTCTTGCTTTCTGAAAATGCCTGTCAGATCAACAAGAACATTCGTTCCCTTTATAAATTGCTTCAAAAATACCTCACCCGAAAATGGCTTTTTTACTATTTGTATAAACAAAACAACTGATATATTCTTTCAATAGCAACAAAAAACTCACCTAGATAAACTAGATGAGTTACATTTAATATTGATTTACCGTGCACCTTCTGTCGATTCGCTACCCCAAGCGTTACTTAAACAGTTAGCTCGGCCCAGGCAACCCTGCGGCACATGAGAGGTTTCACTTAATGCTGCTTCCTTCCGGACCTGACATGGTTCATGAATTCCCATTGCGCAGGACCCAGACGTCAACACCACTTATTTAAGGCAGACCTTGAAGTAAACGAACCTTGAGAAGGGATTCGGCCTCGCTAGAGCGGATTGCGAGTACAGGGCACCGCTACCTCCCCGCTTAGCACGGCAAAATGAATATTAAATTGTTGGTGACGCAGACATAAGTATACCTTCTAAGTGATAAAATTGCAAACGACATCCATTCATTTACTTTTCGCCTGCTTCTTCCGCTGACGGAGGTCTCGAAAGAACTGACTTAACAGCTCACCACACTCATTTTCAAGCACACCACCAATGACTTCAGACTGATGATTGAACCGCTCATCGTCCAATAAATTCATTAAAGTACCAGCACATCCACCTTTAGGATCATAGGCACCAAAAACGACCTTTTTCACTCTTGAAAGTACAATAGCGCCTGCACACATTGGGCACGGTTCGAGTGTAACATAAAGTACAGCATCTTCTAAACGCCAGCTACCAGTCATTTTACACGCTTCATCAATAGCAAGTAATTCCGCATGAGCAATTGATCGCTGTTCACTTTCCCTTAAATTGTGAGCACGGCTTACAATTTGATCATCAACAACGATGACGGCACCGATTGGAACTTCTCCTATTTGTTTTGCTTTCAAAGCTTCAGAAATAGCTTCTTGCATAAACTGTTCATCTTTCGTCATAGCACGGCTCTCTTTTCATGTTTTTTTAAAGGATATTGAGGTTAACATATTATCACAATCTTTTAAAGGGGGTCTTGATTTGCCAAAACAACAAAAAGCACTGCTTATTATTGACATGATCAATAATTTTGATTTCGAAATGGGACATGTGCTCGCTGAAAAAACAGAGCAAATGACCAATAAAATTTTAGCCCTTAAACAACACGCTTTCAAGAAAAATTGGCCAATTATCTATATCAACGACCACTATGGACTCTGGAAGGCTGATATCAAAGCTGTTATGGAAACATGTAAAAACGAAAGAAGTGCCCCTATTTTAGAGCAAATGGCACCATCTAAAGATGATTACTTCTTAATTAAACCTAAGCACTCTGCCTTTTACGGAACGGCACTAGAGACACTCCTAAATGAATTAGGTGTGCAAGAACTTATTTTAACTGGAATTGCCGGAAACATCTGTGTCCTGTTCACTGCAAATGACGCTTACATGCGAGAGTACAACCTCACTGTACCTAAAGATTGTATTGCTTCAAATGATGATAGGGACAACGAGTACGCTTTAACGATGATGGAGAACGTTCTTCTCGCCAAAATCACAACCACTAAAGAGATCACGGATGAAAATCAAACATGATTTATCCATCACCCTCATAAATTGTTAGCAATAACAAAGGGGGCGTTGACCATTCAAATTTATGTTGTCAAAAGAGGAGACACGTTAAATGAGATTGCCATGCGTTTTAAAACAACGGTAAATGAAATCATTCGGACCAACGACATCGAAACACCAAATCAACTAGTCGTTGGACAAACAATTGTCATCCCTATTAGAGGTCAATTTTATGAGGTCAAACAAAATGATACACTTTATCAAATTGGAAGAAGATTTCAAATTTCGGTAGAAGAATTGGCACGTGTGAATCGGATTCGTCCTGAAGCTATATTGCCTATTCGCTTCTTGCTTTATATTCCACAAAGACCGAAAAGAAATATTAATTCTAATGCTTATATAGAACCACGCGGAAACCAAGTCAGCGAAAATTTAAAGCAAGCAGCCAGAGAGGCATCTCCATACTTAACACATCTCGGCGCTTTTAGTTTTCAAGCGCAAAGAGACGGAACACTTCGCGAGCCACCATTAGATCAATTGCCTCAGATTACCGCTCAAAGCAGAACGGTTTTATCCATGGTAGTCACAAATCTAGAGAATGATAAATTTAGTGATGAACTCGGGCGAATCCTTTTAACAAACCAATCTGTCAAAACGACATTATTAAATGAAATCGTCCGCGTTGCTCAAAAGTATCAATTAAAAGAAATCCATTTTGACTTTGAATATTTACGCCCAGTTGATAAAGAAGCCTACCTTCAATTTTTAAGAGAAGCAACAACTCGTTTTCATCAACAGGGTTGGACTATTTCTGTGGCACTCGCTCCTAAAACAAGCAGTGAACAGAAAGGAAAATGGTATGAGGCACATGACTATGAAGCAATTGGAAAGATTGTTGATCATGTTGTGCTAATGACTTATGAGTGGGGCTACAGCGGCGGGCCTGCTCAAGCCGTCTCTCCGATCGGCCCTGTCCGCCAAGTCATTGAATATGCACTGACTGTCATACCTGCCAATAAAATTGTGATGGGGCAGAATTTATATGGATATGATTGGACACTCCCTTATGTTCAAGGAGGCCCTATCGCCAAAGCCGTCAGCCCTCAACAAGCGATCGCCATTGCTAGAGAGAATAATGTATCCATTTTATATGACGAAACAGCACAAGCACCTTATTTCCGTTATACAGATGCTAACAACAAAGAACACGAGGTTTGGTTTGAAGATGCAAGATCCATTCAAGCCAAATTTAATCTCATTAAAGAGTTAAACCTAAATGGAATTGCTTACTGGAAATTAGGTCTATCCTTCCCACAAAACTGGTTGTTGTTATCAGATCAATTTAATATTGAAAAAAGAACGACATCGTAATTCATACGCTCTATCTCTCAGAAGGGGTATGGTACAATATACATTGGTTTGACAACTTTATAGATAGAGGAGAACGCCTATGTATCCTGCCCCTTTTATTGCAGTGGAAGGCCCAATTGGAGCCGGAAAAACAACCTTGGCTACAATGCTTTCAAAGGAATTTCAATTTCCTTTAGTAAAAGAAATTGTAGAAGAAAATCCATTCTTAGATAAATTTTATGCAGATATGGAACAATGGAGCTTTCAGCTTGAGATGTTCTTTCTATGCAATCGGTTTAAACAGTTAGAATCTATTGAAGAGAACTATGTCAAAAAACAGCAGCCGATTGTCACTGATTATCATGTCTATAAAAATATGATCTTTGCAGAAAGAACCTTATCTAAAAAGCACATGGATAAATACAGAAAGATCTATCACTTGCTGACAGATGATCTTCCTAAACCAAATGCCATGATCTATATAAAAGCCAGCCTTCCCACCTTACTTGATAGAATAAAGATGAGAGGCCGATCTTTTGAAGAAGACATTGATCCAGCTTATTTAAAAACCCTGATTGAAGATTATGAGTTGGCCATCGAGCATTTAAAACAAACTGACCCAGGTCTTCCTATCATTACAATTGAAGGCGATCATACAGACTTCGTTTCCTCACAGCAAGATTACCAGCAAATTGTACAGAACATAAAGGAGCAAGTACTATGAAAAATATTGAAATACCAAAGGATGCTGTCATTACAATTGCAGGGACAGTTGGTGTCGGAAAATCGACCATGACGAAAACAATAGCGGACAAGCTAGGGTTTCAAACTTCTCTCGAAAAAGTAGATGATAATCCATACTTAGAGCCTTTTTATTCAGATTTCCAAAGATGGAGCTTTCATTTACAGGTCTATTTTCTAGCTGAACGTTTTAAGGAGCAGAAACGAATCTTCGAGTCTGGTGGAGGTTATGTACAAGATCGGTCCATTTATGAGGACACTGGTATTTTTGCTAAAATGCACGCAGACAAAGGTACCATGTCAGAGGTAGACTATGAAACGTATACGAGTCTATTTGAGGCGATGGTGATGACACCTTACTTCCCTCACCCAGATGTCCTTATCTACTTACATGGGGATTTAGATCATATATTACATCGTATTGAAGAGCGCGGGAGAGAGATGGAAACTCAAACCGATCGAGCATATTGGGAAGAAATGTACACTCGATATACAGAATGGATCGAACAATTTGATCTGTGCCCTGTGATTAAAATTAATATTGAAGATTATGACTTACTTCATGATGAAAGCTCACTTGATCCAATTCTTCATGAAATTGCTTCTGTTATTCAAAAAAATCGCTCTAACACAAAATAAAAAAAACCGCTGCATTTCTCGAATGCAGCGGTTTGACAATTTCCAATTTTTATGCGTTTCAATTCAACTAAGGTAAAATCAATATGGCGGAGGAAGAGGGATTCGAACCCCCGCGGGCTTTGACACCCCTGTCGGTTTTCAAGACCGATCCCTTCAGCCGGACTTGGGTATTCCTCCGTATCGACAAGAATTAATATATCATATCATCTTATTTTAAGTCAACATCTTTTCGAAAAAAATTTCAACATTTGATTTTGGTATGATGTTTAGCCTATAAAAAGCAGCCGATAATCGGCTGCTCTTCATCTATTACGTATCCTGTCTAATTTCTTCTATAAAAAGATTCATCTCTTCTTTAAAATCATTTAATGACTCAATTATCTTTGTAAAGTCTGTCACTTGTTTAGCTTGTTCGTTTGTTGAACTGCTGATTTGTGAGATATTTTCAGATAAAGTGCCAATGCTGTCTTGGATTTCTTTTAAAAATGCATTAATGGTTTCAGCTGCTTCCTTTGATCCATCTGATAACTTACGTACCTCGTCTGCAACAACAGCAAAGCCTTTTCCATTTTCACCTGCTCTTGCCGCTTCAATTGCAGCATTGAGTCCTAACAGGTTTGTTTGTCTCGCAATACCGCCAATGGTTTTGACGACTTCTTCAATGTTTGCGGATTTCTCTTCTGCTCTTCCGGCCTGCTCACTAATTTCTAAGCTTGTCGCAGCCAGTTCTTGAGAATGAGCAGCAATTTGCTCGATTCCACCTTGTAATTCTTTCGCTACTTTATTGATATGTTCCATATAGCCGCTTAATTTCTTCTCACGATGATGTGAAAAAGCCACTAAAAAAGAGCCAATCACTTTTCTATCTTCATCAAAAATCGGATAACCTTTTACAGCAATTTCATAACCATATAAAGACTCTGGCAAATGCCCATCATATTCTTGTCCTCTTAATGTCGTCGCCACGTTTTGGTCCTCTGGGTTTAAAGCGTCCCCTACTTTAATGCCAAAATCTACTGTGGTCGATGGATAATAGCAAAGTACCTTTTCTGTATCAGTGATGCCGAAAAGAACACTTTCATCTAGAACTTTTCTGAGTAATTGAGCCATTTCAACATAATAGTCAAGCCTATTCAAGGTTATTCCTTCTTTCCTAGATGCTTTTAGTTCTTTTATCGGCTTATTTTAGAAAAGCTGTAGAAGTTTAGGTAAAAAGAATAAGATGCCATGACGGCATCTTATTTTATCACTTCTTTATTTCCCATATAAGGACGTAACACCTCAGGAATGATCACTGTTCCATCCTCTTGTTGATAGTTTTCTAAAATGGCTGCAACAGTTCTTCCTACTGCTAAACCAGATCCATTTAATGTGTGGACGTGTTCTGGCTTTGCTTTAGGCTCAGGGCGGAAACGAATGTTTGCTCGTCTCGCTTGGAACGCTTCAAAGTTACTGCAAGAAGAAATTTCACGATACGTATTTTGGCTTGGAATCCATACTTCGATATCGTATTTCTTCGCAGCCGTAAAGCCTAAATCTCCTGTACACATGCTCATGACACGGTATGGCAGGTTCAATAATTGAAGAACTTTTTCTGCTTGGTTTGTTAGTTTTTCTAATTCTTCATAAGAATCTTCTGGTCTGACAAATTTCACAAGCTCTACTTTGTTAAATTGGTGCTGACGGATGAGTCCGCGCGTATCTCTGCCAGCAGAACCAGCTTCTGATCTAAAGCAAGCACTAAATGCTGCATAATTGATTGGCAGCTGCTCTCCTTCAAGAATTTCGTCACGGTGCATGTTCGTAATTGGCACTTCAGCCGTTGGAATGAGGAAATAATCTTCTTCTCGAATCTTAAAAGCATCCTCTTCAAACTTTGGAAGCTGTCCAGTTCCTGTCATACTTGCTCTGTTGACCATATAAGGTGGTAGTACTTCAGTAAAACCAAATTCATCTACGTGTAAATCCAGCATAAAGTTATAAAGTGCACGCTCTAACCGTGCGCCTAGCCCTTTATAAAAAACGAAACGGCTTCCTGTCACTTTTCCTGCACGTTCAAAATCCAAAATTTTCAGTTCATCCGCTACATCCCAATGCGGCTTTGGTTCAAATGAGAAGGCTGGCTGTTCGCCCCATTTCCTAACTTCAATGTTGTCATCTTCTGTTTCACCGACTGGTACAGAGTCATGAGGGATGTTTGGAATTGAGAATAGGATGGTTTGCAGGCTTTCCTCTACTGTTCTTAATTCATCATCTAACTTCTTAATCTCATCGCCTACCTCACGCATTTCTTGAATAATGTGATCGGCGTCTTTCTTTTCTCTTTTTAGAACAGCCACTTGCTGTGATACTTCATTTCTTCGGCTCTTTAATACTTCTGTTTTGCCGATTAATTCTCTTCTTTTTTGATCCAGTTCACCAAACTTATCAAAATCCGCTAAATCTTCGCCTCGATGGGCTAATTTTTCTTTGATTTGATCAAAATCCGTGCGCAGTTGTTTAATATCCAGCATGTGTAACACTCCTTTTTTATCGAAAAATAAAAAGAGCCCTCATCCCATGAAAGGGACGAGAGCTCTCGCGTTGCCACCCTGATTGAAAACACGCCAAAAGCATGCTTTCCTCTTTCCTCTGTAACGGCATCACCGTAAATGCTTACTTCGTGTTTCAGCATTTCGCTCAAGGATGGATTCAGAATGCATCTTTCACCGATTCTCACCAACCATCGGCTCTCTGAGAAAGAGGGGCTTCTTACTATTTCCCGTCAACGCTTTTTCGATCTTTGATTGTGATTTTAATGTACTATAAGTTTTATCTCTTTTCAACCGTTTTATACAGCAAGCTTCGTTTTATAGGACTCCACCATCTCAACAAACAGCTGTGTTAACCGATGGTCGTCCGTCAGCTCTGGATGAAAAGAACAACCTAAGATATTGTTTTCTTTCGCCATCACAATCCTGCCGTCATACTCAGCCATGACCTCTACGCTCTCATCTGCGCTGATGATATGAGGCGCACGGATGAACACTCCTGTAAACGGCGCATCCAGTCCTTTCACTTCTACATCTGCTTCAAAGCTGTCTACTTGTCTGCCAAACGAATTACGTGCAACAGATACATTTAACAGGCCAAGATGAGCATCTTCTCGATCTTCTATATGCTTTGCCAGCATAATCAAACCGGCACAAGTCCCAAATATCGGTTTACCTTGAGCAGCGAACGCTTTAATCGGTTCAATGAATTGGTACGTATCCATGAGTCTTCTCATCGTCGTACTTTCACCACCAGGGATAATGAGACCGTCAACAATTTCTAACTCATCTACCCGCTTGATGATCTTTCCCTCTGCGCCACAAGCTTCAATCGATTGAATATGCTCTCTCACCGCTCCTTGAAGCCCTAGTACACCAATTGTTAGCATGTTCGTTTGCGCTCCCTTAATTACCAGCCACGCTCTTGCATACGCTCTTCTGGCAATAGATTTGAAATTTCAATTCCTTTCATCGCTGTTCCAAGCTCTTTAGAAAGCTCTGCAATTAGACGGTAATCTGTGAAATGAGTCGTTGCTTCTACAATTGCTTTTGCAAACTTAGCTGGATTGTCTGATTTGAAGATACCAGAGCCGACAAATACACCATCTGCTCCAAGCTGCATCATTAGTGCTGCATCTGCTGGTGTTGCAACACCTCCAGCAGCAAAGTTTACAACCGGTAATTTGCCTTCTTTTTTAATTTGAAGCAATAATTCATAAGGTGCGCCTAGATTCTTGGCTTCTGTCATCAATTCATCTTCACTCATTGCGACAACTTTACGAATTTGAGCATTGACCTTTCTCATATGACGAACAGCTTCTACAATATTTCCTGTACCAGGCTCACCTTTTGTACGCAACATAGATGCACCTTCTGCAATACGACGAGTCGCCTCACCTAAATCACGGCAGCCACATACGAAAGGAACCGTGTATTCATTTTTATTTAAATGGAATTCCTCATCTGCGGGCGTCAGCACTTCACTCTCATCAATATAATCAACACCAAGTGCTTCAAGAACACGAGCTTCCACGATGTGGCCGATACGTGCTTTTGCCATGACTGGAATCGTTACTGCATTTTGTACTTCTTCCACGATTCTTGGGTCTGCCATACGGGCAACACCGCCTGCTGCACGGATATCAGCTGGTACCCGTTCTAGTGCCATCACTGCCACTGCGCCTGCTTCTTCTGCGATTTTTGCCTGCTCAGCATTGACGACATCCATAATGACGCCACCTTTTTGCATTTCTGCCATTCCACGTTTTACTCGTTCAGTTCCCTTATTGCTCACAATTGTTTCCTCCCATTTGTCTATTCGATTGATTCAACACCTTTATCATACAAGCGATAGAGTATAACAATAAAGAGAATAGTATAACAATTCAATTAGCTCATAAAAAAGAAGAAACCCTTATATATCAAGGTTTCATAGTTAAAAAGGCATCATTCCCTCTTTTAAGTGTTATTAACATGTTATAATGCATCTATAACAATTCGAAACCATCTATAACAATTCCACACCCATTGGAGGATTTTCATGCATATTGATATCCATCGACATTCAGATACATCTCTTTCGAATCAGATTTACTTTTCCATCGTTGATCACATTCAATCAGGTCTGCTTCAGCAAGGCGATAAGCTGCCGACTGTACGTGATCTAGCGAAACAGCTAAATGTAAGTCTTGTCACAGCGGCAAAAGCATATACACGGCTTAAGGACGACGGATTTTTAACGACTGTACAAGGGAAAGGTACGTTTGTGAATGAGCAGCATGAGCAAACTGACATCCCGGTTCAATCATCTACTTCTTTCGATTGGCAGTTATCGATCCCTGATTATTTACCAAGGTCTCAATTCGCTCAGTATCACTATGTCGAAGAAGCCATTAATCTTTCTTCCTCTATGATTGATCCTGGTCTTTTACCTAACCGGTATTTAGAAAAAGAAATGCAGCATGTCCTAGCCCGGCATCCTCAAATCATGTCAAAATACGGAGAAATACAAGGTGACCTTCAGCTTCGTCAGGTCATTCAATCATTTCTAGAAAAATTAGATGTCCCTTCTACTCCTGAAAATATCCTTGTCACTAGCGGTTCTCAGCAAGGGCTTGATTTAGTGGCACGTACATTTATCGGGCCGGATGATGTAGTTGTCATGGAGGCGCCCACCTATCCAGGCGCAATTGATGTCTTTATGGGGAGAGGGGCACGAATTATTACGGTTCCTGTCGATCATGAAGGAATGAACATGAAACAGCTTCAAAGCATTTGTGATAAATATAAACCAAAGCTAATCTATACCATTCCTACTTTTCACAGTCCTACAGGTGCTAGTATGTCGATGAAACGAAGAAAACAGCTGCTTTTACTGGCACTAAGCATTGATTGTCTCATTGTAGAAGATGATCCTTATCGTGAGCTTTATTTTGAAAAGAAACCGCCGGCACCCATTAAAAGCCTAGATCACGATGGACACGTCATTTATTTACGAGGATTAAGCAAGACACTGGCTCCAGGATGCAGAATTGGAATTATTACAGCGTCAGGCTCTATATTTAACCGTTTATTAGCTGCAAAAGCCAATAATGATTTAGGGAGTCCGCTTCTCACCCAAAAGGCGATCTTACCGTTTCTCACTTCCAAGAAAATGATCGATCATACGAAAAAATTAAGAACTGCCTTGAAGGTGAGACGCGATTTGATGATGGATGTGTTGACAAAGCATGCGCCAAAGGACGTCACGTGGCAAATCCCACAGGGCGGGCTCAATTTGTGGCTTAGCTTTCCTTCCTGGGTCGATACACGTGCCCTATTACATGAGGCACGGAAGCAGCAAATCACCTTCCTGCCTGGCTCTGTCTGCTATCCTGGGGAGCCGAAGCAGAATTATATACGCCTTAGCTTTTCTTATGTGAATGAAAAGGCACTGACGGAAGGTATGGAAAAGTTATGTGGTATTTTTCAGCAGGCCTTGTCTACACCTCAAAACCACAAACAATCTCTTTTCTTTTAACGATAAAAAAACTGCTCTCACATATAGAGAGCAGTTTTTTTATTAGAACCAACCTTTTACTGTGTCGACGATTCCTCCCCAAATGCCAGCGAAGAATCCACCTACACCACGCATTGCAAGGATGAACCAGTTTGCTTTTTCATCACCTGTTTTCGTCACAAGCTCAACACCTGATTGGTCTTTACTCAAATAGCCGTAGTCCTTCTCATCACCAGAATAAGAAGTCGTCAGCATGCCAACCTTTGTTCCTTTTTTAATAGGAGCTTCTAGGTTCTTTTTATCAATATTTACTTTCGCTTTATAGCTCTTCTCGTCACCATTTTTAACCGGTACAGAGAAAGCTTCTTTCGTCACGACGGGTACTTCTTTATCTTTCCCTTTATCGACTTCGATGTTTTCATGTCCCTTGATTTGTTGGCCTTTTTTGTACATTTCTTTCATCGTGAAGTTTTTAAAGGCATAATCGAACAATTTTTTCGCCACATCAAAACGAGCTGTATGAAGATTTCCTTTAGCATTAAGGACAACTGCGATCACACGCATGTCACCACGTTTTGCTGTACCTGTGAAGCTAGAACCAGCTGAATCAGTAGAGCCCGTTTTCAGACCGTCTACGCCTTCATATTCTTTCACAAGTCCTTTAAGCATAAAGTTCCAGTTTGGCATGTCCATTTCGTCATCTGTGCCTTCTCTGAACTTTGTTTTCGCGATGCTTGCTGTTTCAAGAATTTCTGGATGATCTTTGATGAGATGCTGTGCAAGCAAAGCCATATCCTTTGCGGAAACTTCGCTTTCTTCATCAGGTCCCGTACCTTTTGGCTGTTTGCCATGTAAGTCTTTATTTTCTAATCCAGTTGCATTCACGAATTTGTAATTGGTTAAGCCAAGTTCTTTTGCTTTTGCATTCATTTTTTCAACAAACTTTGATTCTGATCCAGCGATTACCTCTGCTAGACCAATTGCTGCTGCATTTGCTGAATAAATAGCCGTTGCTTGATAAAGTTCTTTGACAGTATACGAACCATCTTTTCTCAATGGAACATTGGATAAACTGCGGTCCTGAGAAATTTCGTACACGTAATCATCTGGCGTATATGTTTGATCCCATTTCACTTTGCCTTCAGCAATTGCCTCTAGTAATAGATACTCTGTCATCATCTTTGCCATACTTGCAATAGGCAGTCTTTGTTCTGCGTTTTTACTATAAAGAATTTTACCTGTAGAAGCTTCAATAAGGATGGCTGCTTTCGCATTCACATTGAATGGATCTTCAGCCGCTTTTGCTTTGGACATTGGGGTAAATGCAGTAACAATCAATGCCAATGCAAGGATAGAGACCATAAGCTGTTTCAACATCTTGCTGTTCAATCGTCATACCTCCGTATTCATCTTTTTTCGACGTTTTTCATATATATTTAATCCACAAGGGCTTATTTCGACACAACAGTATAAATTTTATCACAATAAAGACAAAAAAAATAGACAGAGTCATAGACCCTGTCAAATGTAATTTGATTGTCACAATTTATCAAGAAATTGTGTAGTTTGGTGATTCTTTTGTAATTTGTACATCATGTGGATGGCTCTCACGAAGACCTGCACCTGTCATGCGAATGAATTGTGCTTCTTCTCTAAGAGTACGTAAGTCCTGTGTTCCACAGTAGCCCATACCAGAGCGAATACCGCCAACAAGTTGGTAAACAGTGTCAACAACTGGTCCTTTATACGGTGTACGTCCTTCGATACCTTCTGGAACGAATTTTTTATTATCTTCTTGGAAGTAACGATCTTTACTTCCTTTTTCCATTGCAGCAACAGAACCCATACCACGATATACTTTGAAACGTCTGCCTTGGAAAATTTCTGTTTCTCCTGGGCTTTCAGATGTACCAGCAAGAAGGCTTCCCAGCATAACAGCATGTCCACCAGAAGCTAATGCTTTCACGATATCACCTGAATATTTAATTCCACCATCTGCAATAATAGATTTACCATGCTTTCTTGCTTCTGTTGCACAGTCATAAATCGCTGTGATTTGTGGTACACCGACCCCTGCAACAACACGTGTTGTACAAATCGATCCTGGTCCAATACCCACTTTTACAATATCTGCTCCAGCTTCAAACAATGCTTTTGTTGCTTCAGCTGTTGCAACGTTACCAGCAATGATGTTAAGAGAAGGATACGTTTCACGGATTTTCGATACAGTGTCTAGAACACCTTGAGAATGACCGTGTGCTGTATCAATGACGATCACATCAACATTGGCTTCTACTAATTTTTTCACACGAGTCATTGTATCGCCAGTGACACCTACAGCGGCACCAACAATTAAACGGCCATGTGCATCTTTAGAGGAGTTAGGGAATTCAATCACTTTTTCAATATCTTTGATGGTGATGAGACCTTTTAATGTTCCTTCGTCATCTAAAAGAGGTAATTTTTCAATTTTATATTGCTGAAGGATTTTTTCAGCTTCTTCTAATGTTGTTCCAACAGAAGCTGTCACAAGTTCCTCTTTTGTCATCACGTCGCTAATCTTCATTGAATAATCCGAAATAAAACGAAGGTCACGGTTCGTAATAATCCCAACAAGCTTTTGATCTTGTTCGTTATTAACAATCGGTACACCAGAAATACGATATTTACCCATTAAATGTTCTGCATCGAATACTTGATGATCCGGTGTTAAGAAAAATGGATTTGTAATAACACCACGCTCTGAACGTTTTACTTTGTCCACTTGTTCAGCTTGCTGCTCAATAGACATGTTCTTATGGATGATTCCAAGACCACCTTGACGTGCCATTGCAATCGCCATTTGTGATTCCGTCACAGTATCCATTCCTGCACTAATAATTGGAATGTTCAGCTTTAAAGTGCTTGTTAACTCGACTGATAAATTGACATCACGCGGAAGCACCTCAGACTTTGCTGGAACAAGCAACACATCGTCAAACGTCAAACCTTCTTTTGAAAATTTACTTTCCCACATTAGTAAATCCCCCTCTTTTCGGCAAAATATTATATGTAGATTATCAACTAGGAAACAGCATGTCAAGGAAGCAACAAACAGTTGCAATTTTTAGAAAATATAAAGAGAGTTGAGGAAGAAGATGAAAAGTTCAGGATGGAAGGATTTAAAACGTTTTTACTCACTTGAAACTTCCCAAAAGTTTCTATTTCAACAGTACGAGAAACGGAACATTCAGGAGGCAAACCAGCAGGCCTATAAAAACTGTGAACGATTTATTTACTTTTTAAAGCACGGTCATACATTTTATGACCAAGCCGCATCAGCTCCACTTGAACTAAAACCGATTTTATTGTTTTATGGAATGGCACAGCTGTTAAAGGCATGTTTGCTGACAGTGGATCCCGACTATCCTTCTCAAACCTCTGTCTTAGCTCATGGTGTCACCTCAAGAAAAAGAAAGAAGCAACATTATCGTTTTAGTGAGGATGAAGTCAAGATTCAGCGAAACGGATTATGTATGCATGTATTAAAGCACTTATTTCATTTAAATGGTCTTGAAGATGAACGATTTACGATGATCAATCTCCTTTCAAAAATACCTGAAATGGGTCATATTCTTGAGTTTCAAAAACAGCCCGCGACTTTAGTGAAAGTAGAGCAAGCAAATGGCATATTGATTCAAGATCATATTCCCTTGCTCTATAATATGTCTGCCGAACGTTTTATTGAATATTTTGAGTTCCATACAACTTGGAAGCTTAAGCAACGAGAGGCTAAAAAACTAACATTTGATGTATTTTCAGAAGAAAACCCTGCTCTTGCTACTCATCTTCATTATGATTTAGAAATGAATCAATGGTTCATTCCATCAACGCGAGATGCCTTTTTAGGGATTCCTGAGATCATCAGCCATTACTTGTTAATGTATAATCTCAGTATGATTGCCCGCTACGAAACAGAATGGTGGTACGAGCTTTTATCTCAATACATTAGTGATGATTATGTCATGATTGAACGTTATATGGAGATTGCCGAGGACAAGTTTCCGGCTTATATCATGATGCTGCTAGAAGAAAACACAAAAAAGACCAGTTCCGATTGGAACTGATCCTTTGAAAAGCTTGGCGGCGTCCTACTCTCACAGGGGGAAACCCCCAACTACCATCGGCGCTGAAGAGCTTAACTTCCGTGTTCGGTATGGGAACGGGTGTGACCTCTTCGCTATCGCCACCAAACCTGATGGAGAGAATGTTCTCTCAAAACTAGATAACAATGTTCATTTTTCACATTAGAATATAGGTTAAGTCCTCGATCTATTAGTATCTGTCAGCTCCACGTGTCACCACGCTTCCACCTCAGACCTATCAACCTGATCATCTTTCAGGGATCTTACTTCCTTGCGGAATGGGAAATCTCATCTTGAGGGGGGCTTCATGCTTAGATGCTTTCAGCACTTATCCCGTCCGCACATAGCTACCCAGCGATGCCCTTGGCAGAACAACTGGTACACCAGCGGTGCGTCCATCCCGGTCCTCTCGTACTAAGGACAGCTCCTCTCAAATTTCCTGCGCCCGCGACGGATAGGGACCGAACTGTCTCACGACGTTCTGAACCCAGCTCGCGTACCGCTTTAATGGGCGAACAGCCCAACCCTTGGGACCGACTACAGCCCCAGGATGCGATGAGCCGACATCGAGGTGCCAAACCTCCCCGTCGATGTGGACTCTTGGGGGAGATAAGCCTGTTATCCCCGGGGTAGCTTTTATCCGTTGAGCGATGGCCCTTCCATGCGGAACCACCGGATCACTAAGCCCGACTTTCGTCCCTGCTCGACTTGTAGGTCTCGCAGTCAAGCTCCCTTGTGCCTTTACACTCTGCGAATGATTTCCAACCATTCTGAGGGAACCTTTGGGCGCCTCCGTTACATTTTAGGAGGCGACCGCCCCAGTCAAACTGCCCACCTGACACTGTCTCCCTGCCCGATAAGGGCAGCGGGTTAGAAGGTCAATACAGCCAGGGTAGTATCCCACCGATGCCTCCACCGAAGCTAGCGCTCCGGTTTCCAAGGCTCCTACCTATCCTGTACAAGCTGTACCAACATTCAATATCAGGCTGCAGTAAAGCTCCACGGGGTCTTTCCGTCCTGTCGCGGGTAACCTGCATCTTCACAGGTACTATAATTTCACCGAGTCTCTCGTTGAGACAGTGCCCAGATCGTTGCGCCTTTCGTGCGGGTCGGAACTTACCCGACAAGGAATTTCGCTACCTTAGGACCGTTATAGTTACGGCCGCCGTTTACTGGGGCTTCAATTCGCACCTTCGCTTACGCTAAGCGCTCCTCTTAACCTTCCAGCACCGGGCAGGCGTCAGCCCCTATACTTCGCCTTACGGCTTCGCAGAGACCTGTGTTTTTGCTAAACAGTCGCCTGGGCCTATTCACTGCGGCTTCTCGGGGCTTTAACACCCTAAGAAGCACCCCTTCTCCCGAAGTTACGGGGTCATTTTGCCGAGTTCCTTAACGAGAGTTCTCTCGATCACCTTAGGATTCTCTCCTCGCCTACCTGTGTCGGTTTGCGGTACGGGCACCTCTCACCTCGCTAGAGGCTTTTCTTGGCAGTGTGGAATCAGGAACTTCGCTACTAAATTTCGCTCGCCATCACAGCTCAGCCTTCACGGGAAACGGATTTGCCTATTTCCCAGCCTAACTGCTTGGACGCGGATATCCAATACCGCGCTTACCCTATCCTCCTGCGTCCCCCCATTGCTCAAATGGTGAGGAGGTGGTACAGGAATATCAACCTGTTGTCCATCGCCTACGCCTTTCGGCCTCGGCTTAGGTCCCGACTAACCCTGAGCGGACGAGCCTTCCTCAGGAAACCTTAGGCATTCGGTGGACGGGATTCTCACCCGTCTTTCGCTACTCATACCGGCATTCTCACTTCTAAGCGCTCCACCAGTCCTTCCGGTCTGACTTCACTGCACTTAGAACGCTCTCCTACCACTGTTCGTAAGAACAGTCCGCAGCTTCGGTGATACGTTTAGCCCCGGTACATTTTCGGCGCAGAGTCACTCGACCAGTGAGCTATTACGCACTCTTTAAATGGTGGCTGCTTCTAAGCCAACATCCTGGTTGTCTAAGCAACTCCACATCCTTTTCCACTTAACGTATACTTTGGGACCTTAGCTGGCGGTCTGGGCTGTTTCCCTTTCGACTACGGATCTTATCACTCGCAGTCTGACTCCCAAGGATAAGTCATCGGCATTCGGAGTTTGACTGAATTCGGTAACCCGGTAGGGGCCCCTAGTCCAATCAGTGCTCTACCTCCGAGACTCTTACCTTGAGGCTAGCCCTAAAGCTATTTCGGAGAGAACCAGCTATCTCCAGGTTCGATTGGCATTTCACCCCTACCCACACCTCATCCCCGCACTTTTCAACGTGCGTGGGTTCGGGCCTCCATTCAGTGTTACCTGAACTTCACCCTGGACATGGGTAGATCACCTGGTTTCGGGTCTACGACCACGTACTCATGCGCCCTATTCAGACTCGCTTTCGCTGCGGCTCCGCATCTTCTGCTTAACCTTGCACGGGATCGTAACTCGCCGGTTCATTCTACAAAAGGCACGCCATCACCCGTTAACGGGCTCTGACTACTTGTAGGCACACGGTTTCAGGATCTATTTCACTCCCCTTCCGGGGTGCTTTTCACCTTTCCCTCACGGTACTGGTTCACTATCGGTCACTAGGGAGTATTTAGCCTTGGGAGATGGTCCTCCCGGATTCCGACGGAATTTCACGTGTTCCGCCGTACTCAGGATCCACTCTGGAGAGAACAACATTTCAGTTACAGGGCTGTTACCTTCTTTGGCGGGCCTTTCCAGACCTCTTCGCTTATATCGTTCCTTTGTAACTCCGTATAGAGTGTCCTACAACCCCAAGAGGCAAGCCTCTTGGTTTGGGCTGTTCCCGTTTCGCTCGCCGCTACTCAGGGAATCGCATTTGCTTTCTCTTCCTCCGGGTACTTAGATGTTTCAGTTCCCCGGGTATGCCTTCTCATACTCTATGTATTCAAGTATGGATACTACTCCATTACGAGCAGTGGGTTTCCCCATTCGGAAATCTCCGGATCAAAGCTTGCTTACAGCTCCCCGAAGCATATCGGTGTTCGTCCCGTCCTTCATCGGCTCCTAGTGCCAAGGCATCCACCGTGCGCCCTTTCTAACTTAACCATTTCTTACTTTAGAAAGAATCACTATGTGTGATGAACTTTGCATTGCATTCAATGTGAATGTATTACTTATTGTTATCTAGTTTTCAAAGAACACGTTGGTGGAGCCTAGCGGGATCGAACCGCTGACCTCCTGCGTGCAAGGCAGGCGCTCTCCCAGCTGAGCTAAGGCCCCGATTTAATAGAAGATGGTGGGCCTGAGTGGACTCGAACCACCGACCTCACGCTTATCAGGCGTGCGCTCTAACCAGCTGAGCTACAGGCCCATCTTTCATATCGAAGATATGATGTTGTAGGATCTTTTGCAAGTTCCTTCAAAACTAAACAAGACGAAAAACGTACGCTGCTCCATATATCCTTAGAAAGGAGGTGATCCAGCCGCACCTTCCGATACGGCTACCTTGTTACGACTTCACCCCAATCATCTGCCCCACCTTCGGCGGCTGGCTCCATAAAGGTTACCTCACCGACTTCGGGTGTTGCAAACTCTCGTGGTGTGACGGGCGGTGTGTACAAGGCCCGGGAACGTATTCACCGCGGCATGCTGATCCGCGATTACTAGCGATTCCAGCTTCACGCAGTCGAGTTGCAGACTGCGATCCGAACTGAGAACAGATTTGTGGGATTGGCTAAACCTTGCGGTCTCGCAGCCCTTTGTTCTGTCCATTGTAGCACGTGTGTAGCCCAGGTCATAAGGGGCATGATGATTTGACGTCATCCCCACCTTCCTCCGGTTTGTCACCGGCAGTCACCTTAGAGTGCCCAACTGAATGCTGGCAACTAAGATCAAGGGTTGCGCTCGTTGCGGGACTTAACCCAACATCTCACGACACGAGCTGACGACAACCATGCACCACCTGTCACTCTGTCCCCGAAGGGAAAGCCCTATCTCTAGGGTTGTCAGAGGATGTCAAGACCTGGTAAGGTTCTTCGCGTTGCTTCGAATTAAACCACATGCTCCACCGCTTGTGCGGGCCCCCGTCAATTCCTTTGAGTTTCAGTCTTGCGACCGTACTCCCCAGGCGGAGTGCTTAATGCGTTAGCTGCAGCACTAAGGGGCGGAAACCCCCTAACACTTAGCACTCATCGTTTACGGCGTGGACTACCAGGGTATCTAATCCTGTTCGCTCCCCACGCTTTCGCTCCTCAGCGTCAGTTACAGACCAGAGAGTCGCCTTCGCCACTGGTGTTCCTCCACATCTCTACGCATTTCACCGCTACACGTGGAATTCCACTCTCCTCTTCTGCACTCAAGTTTCCCAGTTTCCAATGACCCTCCCCGGTTGAGCCGGGGGCTTTCACATCAGACTTAAGAAACCGCCTGCGAGCCCTTTACGCCCAATAATTCCGGACAACGCTTGCCACCTACGTATTACCGCGGCTGCTGGCACGTAGTTAGCCGTGGCTTTCTGGTTAGGTACCGTCAAGGTGCAAGCAGTTACTCTTGCACTTGTTCTTCCCTAACAACAGAGCTTTACGATCCGAAAACCTTCATCACTCACGCGGCGTTGCTCCGTCAGACTTTCGTCCATTGCGGAAGATTCCCTACTGCTGCCTCCCGTAGGAGTCTGGGCCGTGTCTCAGTCCCAGTGTGGCCGATCACCCTCTCAGGTCGGCTACGCATCGTCGCCTTGGTGAGCCGTTACCTCACCAACTAGCTAATGCGCCGCGGGTCCATCTGTAAGTGACAGCCGAAACCGTCTTTCATCCTTGAACCATGCGGTTCAAGGAACTATCCGGTATTAGCTCCGGTTTCCCGGAGTTATCCCAGTCTTACAGGCAGGTTACCCACGTGTTACTCACCCGTCCGCCGCTAACATCCGGGAGCAAGCTCCCTTCTGTCCGCTCGACTTGCATGTATTAGGCACGCCGCCAGCGTTCGTCCTGAGCCAGGATCAAACTCTCCGAAAAAGTACAAAACCGAAGTTTTGTTTTTCGTCAGCGTTTGACTGACTACCTATGATGTATCATAGGATTTTTTTATAAAAACTCGAATTAACAGGTACGTTTTGTCTTGTTTAGTTTTCAAAGAACTTGTTTGTCACTCTCTCAAAGCGACCACTTAAATATATCATATATCTCTATCAATAGTCAACATTTTTCTTGAAAAACATTTTATTTTTTTAAGAAGTTTTTGTTATGAAAGAGATAAAAAATAGAGCCTCTTTTTGCTCCTTTGAAAGATTAACACATATCTATGAAAAAAGCATTATAAACTTCAAAAAAAATCATGTTTTTTCAAAAAAAAATAAAGCCGGTGAAAAACCGGCTTTATCTTTACTCAGATTGCTCTTGATCTGACTCTACATTTTCTACGTTTTCTTCACTATTCTCTTCATCGTCTTCTGGTGATTGTTCTACTAATGCCACTGTAGCGACATGTTCATCATCACCTAGACGGATCAGACGGACACCTTGAGTGACTCGGCCTGTTGTGGAGATATCTGAAACAGCCATACGGATGATGACACCACTACCTGTAATAATCATCAAGTCTTCTTCAGCTTCAGCGTTAGTCGCCTTCACTGCAACAAGCGGACCGTTGTTGTCAGTGATCTTGCACGTTTTCAGACCTTTACCACCACGGCTTTGGACACGATATTCTTTTTCAGGCGTTAATTTACCATAACCTTTTTCAGTTACGATCAATACATTTGCATCTGGCTCAAGGATTTCCATTCCAACGACGATGTCATCCTCAGAAAGTGTGATCCCTTTAACTCCAGCTGCTGTACGTCCCATTTCACGAACATCTGTCTCGTCGAAACGAATGAGCATTCCTTTTTTCGTTCCGATGATGATTTGTTTTTCACCATTGGTTAAACGAACAGCCATCAATTCATCTTCATCACGCAGGCTGAGTGCAATCAAACCGTTGTTACGGATGTTTGCAAATTGAGACAATGACGTTCGTTTCGATACACCGTGTCTTGTTGTAAAGAAGAGATACGAATCTTCATCAAATTCGCTGACTGGAATAATGGCGTTTATCCACTCTCCCTTTTCTACTTCAAGAAGGTTAATAATCGGAATCCCTTTCGCTGTTCGTCCGAATTCAGGGATCTCATAGCCCTTCGCTCGATAGACCTTCCCTTTATTAGAGAAGAAGAGAATCGTATCGTGCGTAGATGTTGAGATCAGCTGTTCAACGAAATCATCTTCGTTGGTTCCCATTCCTTGTACACCTTTACCGCCTCTTTTTTGACTGCGGTATGTTGATGCAGGCAGGCGCTTAATATAACCATTATGAGTCAGTGTGATCACAATATTTTCAACAGGAATCAAATCTTCGTCTTCGATTGTTTCTATACCCGCTGTCACAATTTCTGTGCGGCGCGTATCATTGAAGCGTTCTTTGATTTCTGTTAATTCTTCTCTAATGATTTCTAGAACTTTCTCATTGTCTGCTAGAATGGCTTTCAATTCAGCAATCAATTCAACAAGCCCTTTGTATTCATCTTCTATTTTCTCTCTTTCTAAACCAGTCAAACGCTGGAGTCGCATATCGAGAATGGCCTGTGCTTGTTTTTCAGACAAGCTATAGTTTTCCATCAAACCATTTCTTGCAATTTCAGCAGTTTGAGAGCCTCTAATTAAGGCAATGACCTCATCTAAGTGATCAAGCGCAATTCTTAAGCCTTCTAAAATATGAGCTCTTGCTTCCGCTTTACGCAATTCATACGCCGTTCTTCGACGAATGATCACTTTCTGATGCTCAAGGTAATATTCAAGACATTGTTTGAGAGACAACACTTTCGGCTGTCCATCAACAAGTGCAAGCAAGTTAATACCGAAGGACGTTTGAAGTGTCGTTTGTTTATAAAGATTGTTTAATAGAACATGGACGTTTGCGTCTCTTCGTAGTTCAATGACAATTCTCATTCCATTACGGTCAGATTCATCACGAAGATCTGTAATGCCATCAATCTTTTTATCACGGACAAGATCAGCGATTTTTTCGATCAAACGAGCTTTATTAACCTGGTAAGGAATCTCGTTGATGATAATGCGCTGCTTACCACTAGATGTTTCTTCGATATTTGACTTTGCACGTAATGTAATAGAGCCGCGTCCTGTTTCATACGCTTTACGAATACCGCTTCGGCCAATGATTTGTCCCGCAGTTGGGAAGTCTGGACCTGGAATGATGTCCATTAGTTCCTGTGTCGTCATATCAGGATTTTGACTAATTGCCAATACCCCATCAATCACTTCACCTAGTTGGTGAGGCGGGATATTCGTTGCCATCCCTACAGCGATTCCAGTTGCCCCGTTCACTAATAAGTTCGGGAACCTAGCAGGCATAACGACTGGCTCTCTTTCACTGCCATCGTAGTTATCTTGATAATCAATGGTGTCCTTTGTGATATCACGCAGGATCTCCATCGAAATTTTAGAAAGACGTGCCTCGGTATAACGCATGGCTGCTGCACCGTCTCCATCGACAGACCCAAAGTTCCCGTGCCCTTCAACCAGCATATTACGATAGTTGAAATCTTGCGCCATCCGAACCATCGCTTCATATACAGCGCTATCACCGTGAGGGTGGTACTTACCGATAACTTCCCCAACGATACGTGCAGATTTCTTAAATGGTTTATCACTTGTCATACCTAGGTCATTCATCGCATACAAAATTCTTCGATGCACGGGCTTCAATCCGTCTCGCACATCTGGTAATGCACGCGAAACAATAACACTCATTGCATAATCTAAAAAGGACGTACGCATTTCATGGCTAATATTCACTTCGCGTACATTTGGTGTATGTTGTTCACTCACTATAAGAACCTCCCTTTACGTATCACATGAAATAAATTATGTGGGAGTAAAATATGTATTTATCTTCACAAGACTATTCTCCATTATATCAATAATCTTGCCTTTATACACATTTATTTACTAGAAAATCAACGAAACGCAGAAAACCAGGACATTCGTTTCACGCCCCTGTTTCTTGAAAAACAACCTTATTCCAAACAAGAAATAAGGTTGCTCTCAAGGGGGGATACCTATCTAAATATCAAGATTTTTTACGTATTGTGCATTTTCTTCGATAAAGTTACGTCTCGGCTCTACTTTATCTCCCATTAGCATTTCAAAAGTCTCATCAGCATCGATTGCATCCTCAAGTGTCACTTGAAGAAGTGTTCTCGCATCAGGATCCATTGTTGTTTCCCAAAGCTGAGTAGCATTCATCTCTCCAAGACCTTTATAACGCTGAAGTCCAGGTTTCGGTGTTTGAGGCAGTGTTTTTAACAGTTCATCTAGCTGTTTATCGTTATACACGTATTCAACACGCTTTCCTTGCTGCACTTTATATAAAGGTGGCTGTGCAATATACACATAACCGTTTTCAATGATTTCACGCATGTAGCGATAGAAGAATGTTAGGAGTAGCGTCCGAATATGCGCTCCATCAACATCAGCATCAGTCATGATCACAATTTTGTGATAACGTGCTTTCTCTAAAGTGAAGTCTTCTCCGATTCCAGTCCCTAGCGCTGTAATCATTGAACGAACCTCGTTGTTAGATAAAATTTTATCTAGTCGTGCCTTTTCAACGTTTAGGATCTTCCCTCTTAACGGTAAGATCGCTTGGAAATGTCGATCACGACCTTGCTTAGCAGATCCGCCCGCAGAATCTCCCTCTACGATATAAAGCTCAGAGATGGAAGGATCTTTAGAAGAACAGTCTGCCAGTTTCCCAGGCAAGCTAGAGACTTCCAGTGCACTTTTACGTCTTGTCAGCTCACGTGCCTTTTTGGCAGCCATTCTTGCACGAGCTGCCATCACACCTTTCTCCACAATTTTCTTTGCAGCATCAGGGTTCTCTAGGAGGAATTTCTCAAGTGCTTCGGAGAAGAGGGAGTCGGTAATGGTTCTTGCTTCTGAGTTACCGAGCTTTGTCTTCGTTTGTCCTTCGAATTGAGGGTCTGGATGTTTGATAGAGATAATGGCTGTTAAGCCTTCTCGTACATCTTCACCGCTCAAATTCGAGTCACCATCTTTGAATACGCCATTTTTACGAGCATAATCATTGATCACACGCGTCAGACCTGTTTTAAAGCCAGCTTCGTGTGTTCCGCCTTCATATGTGTTGATGTTGTTGGCGAAAGAATAAATATTGCTTGTATAGGAATCGTTGTATTGCAGTGCAACTTCAACGGTGATTCCGTCTTTTTCACCCTCGATGTAAACAGGTTCTTCATGAACGACTTCCTTCGAGCGATTCAAATGTTCTACATAGCTCTTAATACCGCCTTCATAGCAGTATTCGTTTCTTCGCTCTTTGCCTTCACGTAAGTCTTCAATGATGATGTTGACGCCTTTTGTTAAGAAAGCTAACTCACGTACACGGTTAGCAAGTGTGTCGTAATCAAATTCAATGGTTTCAGTGAAAATTTCTGGATCTGGCACAAAATGAGTGGTTGTCCCTGTTACATCTGTTTCACCAATGATCTCTAAATCTCCAACTGGAACACCGCGTTTGAATTGTTGATAATGAATTTTCCCATCACGGTATACGGTCACGTCTAAGGTCGTAGATAACGCATTAACAACAGATGCCCCTACACCATGCAGACCGCCAGATACTTTATAACCGCTGCCGTCAAATTTACCACCAGCGTGAAGAACAGTCATAATCACTTCTACAGCAGGACGTCCCATTTTCTCATGAATCCCAACAGGAATTCCGCGGCCGTTATCTTTCACTGTGATGCTATTATCTTTTTCAATTTGCACTGTAATGTCTGTACAATAACCAGCTAAAGCCTCATCAATACTGTTGTCGACAATTTCCCATACAAGATGGTGAAGTCCTTTTGCACTGGTTGACCCAATGTACATTCCTGGACGTTTTCTAACCGCTTCTAGTCCTTCGAGCACCTGTATCTGATTTTCATCATAACTATTATGTTGCTGTTCCATTGCCACGTACATTCACCTAC
The DNA here is from genome assembly GCF_038593225.1 of Bacillus sp. FSL W8-0629. NCBI lineage: Bacteria > Bacillati > Bacillota > Bacilli > Caryophanales > Bacillaceae > Bacillus > Bacillus sp. FSL W8-0629. The sequence goes on along the minus strand of NZ_CP151975.1, from coordinate 4,469 downwards.
ACTTTTCTTAAACGATATATTTATATGAATTGAGCTTTTAGACTTCAATTTCAATCACAAATGAAGCACGTTTTTTGAGCGTGCTTGAGGAAAGAGGAGAGTAATACACGGATTTAGTTGTGACGACGATGGATTTGGGTGTCCCTTGTGACAACGAAATGATTTGTTCTTCTTGTTTTTGAAGAAATTCCTCTACAACAGAAGATGACCTCATTTTGTAATCAACAATTGCGACAATCTCTCGTGTAGAAACAACACAATCATCACCTAAATGAATATACAAGACCCACACCTCATTTATCAGTCAATTACTTTTCCACTGGCTACTCTGAAAATTTCCGCTTCTTTCAAGGTGGCGTGATCGATGCCTTCAACACTTGTTGTGGTGACGAAGGTCTGTACACGTCCCTGAATGGTATGGAGCAAATGAGACTGTCTGTAATCATCAAGTTCAGATAAAACATCATCGAGCAGAAGAATTGGATATTCACCGATTTCTTCATGAATCAGATCAATTTCTGCCAGCTTTAGTGAAAGAGCTGTTGTTCTTTGCTGCCCTTGAGAGCCATATGTCTGAACATCCCGACCATTCACAAAGAAAAGAAGATCATCTCTGTGAGGCCCCCATAGCGTCACCCCTCGGTCTATTTCTCTGTCTCTTAGTTTCTGAAACGATTCTTCATAGCTATTTTTTATTTTCGACAAGTCTGACGCTTCTGATACCTCTATGGCCGTCTGGTATTGGAGCGTGAGCGTTTCCAGCTCTCTTGAAATCCCAAAATGCAGCGGCTGCGCCCATTTTTCGAGCTGTTTCGTAAAAGTCAGTCGTCTTTTGACAACCTTCGCTGCCGCATCAATCAACTGCTCTGTTAAAATCTCCAGCATCGCTTGATCCGTTTGCTTTCTTGTTTGCAATTGTTTCAAGTAATGATTTCGCTGAGTGAGGATTTTTTGATAGAGCGATAAATCATGCAAGTAGACAGCAGACACTTGTCCAATCTCCATGTCGAGGAATCTTCGGCGGATTTGCGGGCTGCCCTTTACAAGACTTAAGTCCTCTGGTGCAAACATGATGGTGTTCAAGGCACCAACATAATGACTGAGTTTCTGTTGTTCAATGTGATTGACCTTGCCCTTTTTTCCTTTTTTTGAGATCACGAGCTGCATGGGGAGTGGACCATTTTTTTTGATGACTCTACCTTCTATTTTAGCATAGTCTTCGTCCCATCGGATAAGTTCTTTATCATTTGACGTACGATGAGACTTTGCCATCGACAATACATAGATCGCTTCCATCAGGTTCGTTTTACCTTGGGCGTTCTCACCAATCATCACATTCACCTTATTGTCGAATTGAAGCTCGGTGTGTTCATAGTTTCGGTATGAAGTTAACGCCAGACTTTGAATGTACATGTATTGTCACCCGTTTCTAATTCACAACTTGAAATGTGCCGTGACCTTCTATCTCGACAACATCACCTGGGTATAATTTGCGTCCCCGTCTATTATCTGGCTCTTGATTGATGAACACCTCATGTTCACTTAAAAACCACTTCGCCATTCCACCAGATTGAATGACTTCGGCTAATTTCAAAAACTGCCCTAATGTAATCATTTCTGTTTCAATCGTTATCAGATTAGGCATTGTATCGACCTCTTTCAATATCACTAATATCTAATTGTACTAAAAAACAAGACAAGAAGGAAAGGGGGAAAGCGAACTGAGATGAAAGAAAGCTGAGGAAACGAGGAAAAAAGCTGCTGTGCGCTCACACAGCAGCCATTTTAGACCAAATTAATACGTTCTAACTGGAAGAATCAATTGCAAAATGGAATCATCATTTGGCGTGCGTAATAGGAATGGTCTCATTGCGCCAGTGAAACTGACATGAATCTCTGTTCCCTCTAATACTTTTAAAGCATCAAGCATATATTTCGGGCTGAAAGAGATTTTGAGATCCTCCCCTTTAATGTCATCTGCTTGCACCGTTTCAACTACTTTACCGATTTCAGGCGAATTAGAAGAGATTTCAAGGCTTTGCGCAGGATCAGCAGAAAGCTTCACAACGTTGTTACGCCCTTCTCTTGCTAAAAGTGACGCGCGATCAATCGCTTGAAGGAATTCTTTCGTATTCACCACTACATCCGTTTTACTTTCTTGCGGAATGAGGCGAGCTGTATCTGGGTAATTACCATCCAGCAATCTTGAGAAGAATAGCACGTTCTGTGCTTTAAAGAGAACCTGTGTCTCCGTAATGACGATGCTCACAAGATCTTGTCCATCATCAAGAATTTTACTTAGCTCTGTTAAACTCTTTCCTGGAATGACAACATTGTACGAGCTTTCCTCGTTAATATCCAACTTCGCTTTTCTTAAAGCAAGACGATGGCTATCCGTTGCTGTGCATATTAATTCACCTTTTTCAACCTTCCAGTTTACACCTGTCAAGATAGGTCGTGTTTCTGAGGTGGACACTGCGAAAACCGTTTGACGGATAAGGTTTTTAAGCAAATCTGTTGGAATTTGAAAAGCATGATGCTCTTCAATTTGTGGCAGATGCGGATATTCTTCAGCATCTAAGCCGTTTAAATTAAATTCTGCTGAACCAGAGCGGATGATGGTCAGATGATTTTGTTCTACCTCAATTTCGACTGTAGACATAGGCAGTTTCTTAACGATTTCGCTAAAGAAGCGGGCTTGCAGCACAATACTTCCTGGTCGATCAATTGTAATGACTTCTAAATCTCCATCTCTTTGAGGAATAAAAGATTCGATTGAGATATCAGAATCGCTCCCTGTGAGAGAAACCCCTTCATCAGATGCAACAATTTTAATCCCTGTCAAAATAGGAATCGTTGTTCTAGAGGATACGGCCTTTAATACATCTTGGACACTTTCAACAAGACGATCTTTTTGAATCGTGAATTTCATAGTGGTCCTCCTAATTTTTCTTAATGACATGTATATATATTTATTTAATAAAAATCGTAGAAGTACTAGTAGGGCTTGTGAATATGTGGATAAGTCAGTAGAAAGAAAGGAAAGACAGCCTATCCACATGTGGACAGACTGTGTATGACTATGCTCTAGTTATTCACATTTTCCCGTACTTATCTTATCAGCTTGATTATTTTAGTTGTTCTTTGATCTCTTTGACATGCTGCTGAAGCTGTTCATCTTCAACGATTAATTTTGAAATTTTCTCATGAGCATGAATGACGGTCGTATGATCTCGTCCACCAAATTCTTCTCCGATTTTAGGTAGAGAGGAATCGGTCATTTCTCTAGAGAGATACATCGCAATTTGTCTTGGATAAGCAACTGATTTCGTACGTTTCTTCGCTTTGAAATCTTCTAATCGAATATTAAATTGCTGCCCTACAATTCTTTGAATATCTTTAATTGTAATCACCTTAGGTTTTGATGAAGGAATGATGTCCTTTAGGGCTTCAGCTGCTAGATCAGCATTGATGTCTTTATTGATTAAAGAAGAGTAAGCAACAACACGAATCAAAGCACCTTCCAGTTCCCGGATATTGCTGTCTATTTGATTGGCAATATAAAGCATGACTTCATTCGGAATGTCTAAACCTTCTGCTTTTGCTTTTTTACGTAAGATCGCAATACGCGTTTCTAGATCTGGCGGGGTAATGTCTGTAATTAAGCCCCATTCGAATCGAGAGCGTAATCTGTCTTCAAGTGTCGGAATTTCCTTTGGCGGCCGGTCACTAGAAATGACGATTTGCTTACTTTCTTCGTGAAGTGTATTGAATGTATGGAAAAACTCTTCTTGTGTTTGTTCTTTTCCTGCTAAAAATTGAATATCATCTATCAAAAGCACATCTACATTCCGATAGCGATTACGGAAATCGACTGCTTTGTTGTCCCGGATTGAGTTGATAAATTCATTTGTAAATTTTTCAGATGATAGATAGACCACTTTGGCTGATGGATTATGGTCGATGACGTAATGACCGATCGCATGCATTAAGTGAGTCTTTCCTAAACCAACGCCCCCATAAATAAAAAGCGGGTTATATGCTTTTGCTGGTGCTTCTGCGACTGCAAGTGAAGCTGCATGAGCAAAACGGTTGCCTGAACCAATAACAAAAGTATCAAATGTATATTTTGGATTCAGCATATTTTGTGGAATTTCAACGGGTTCTTCTTTCGACATTTTTTTGATTGGAGATTTTGGCATGGCTTCCTCTTCGTCCTGATTTTGAGGAATGATAAATTTGATGCTGAGCTCTTCGCCTGTCAGTTCATAGATGGTATCTGCAATTAAGTGAAGGTATCTTGACTCGAGCCAGTCCCTCGCAAATTCATTAGGTGCAGTAATAGTCAGCGTATCTCCTTGAAGAGAATGGGCTTTAGTGGACTTCATCCATGTTTCAAAACTAGGTTTGCTCAATTTTGTCTCTATTTTTTGAAGTGCTTTATTCCACAGATCCAAAATATTTTCCAT